>CAKXXW010000019.1 GCA_934378145.1 uncultured Eubacteriales bacterium | reverse complement strand
TTGTTGCAATCATGATTACACCCTTATAGTGCATTAAAATCGATTTGGATAGGTCTTTTCAAAAAATTATATCATTACTTTTCGGAGTCGTCAACACAGGTGCTAAACATGAATGCGGATTTACGAAACCCCGAGAGTCACTTTGCATCTGTCATTCGCTATCGCTCCGATCATAGCTGCAGTCGCAATCTTCTTTTTTATAAATGTAACCGATGACGAGCCTCCTTTCGGGCAGACACAAATATTTAACAAATAAAATTACGAAAAAAGGGCAGAATGTGCGTAAAAAGCTTTCGCTACGCGAAAGGTCGCACTTTCTGCCCTTAAAAATGGTTACTGCGCTTTCGCCTCAGGCGAAAGCTGTTCAACATCCTGTAGGGAGCCGTTTTTTTGAAATAATATCTTTTTTTCTGCACTCTGTATCCGCAAACCTCATAATTGCGAAAAAGCGAGCAAACGCGAGAAAAACCCCCGAAATCGTGAGATTTCGGGGGTTCGAAGCCATGATATCTTTTTTGGCCTCACTATATGGCTGCGGCACTAGGATTCGAACCTAGGTAATGACGGAGTCAGAGTCCGTTGCCTTACCGCTTGGCGATGCCGCATTAACGGGTGATATTATAACAGATTCTGCCGCCCTTGTCAATAGATATTTGCAAAAAAACTCCGATTATTCAATTTTTTTGCGTTCGGAACTTTACAAGGGGTAGTTTTTGTGTTATAATAGGCGTTACAAAAGATCCGCCCTTAGCTCAGCCCGGATAGAGTACCGGATTCCGATTCCGTTGGTCGTGGGTTCGAATCCCCCAGGGCGGGCCAAAAATCCCCGAGGTGCCGCAAGGTGCCTCGGGCTTTTTCCGCCTTGGGTCAGGATCCGAACCCCGGCATGTTGCGAAGGAACCTTCAACAGGTAGCCGAACAAACAAACCGACGATGACCCGAAAGGTCACTTACACCTCGCCGCAACTGCCGCAGGTTATTTTCCGCAGGAAAATTACCTGCTGAATCCCCCGGGGCGGGCCAAAAATCCCCGAGGTGCCGTAAGGTGCCTCGGGCTTTTTCCGCCTTGGGTCAGGATTCGAACCCCGGCATGTTGCTAAAGATACCTCAGCAGAGGGCTGACTAACATACTCCTTCCGGTAACGGCGAAATATTCAAGCCTTGCACGGATTTCTTCGGGGAAATCTTCTCTTCCCTCTTGACTTTTCCGGATCCCGTGTTATAATGTTGTATATACAACGATGTATATACAACCAATTCTGCTTCGGAGGCATATATGGACATTACCGAACGAAAAATAACAAAGATCGCGCGCGAAGCCGAAAAGCTCGTCACGATCTCCCTGCGAGACGACGGGGTGGGAAGTGCAGAGATCGACCTTATCCACGCCCTGCGCCACGATCCCGGATGCACACAGGCAAAGCTCGCTGAGATACTTCACGCCGACAAAGCCGCCGTCGCGCGAAGGACAAAAAACCTTGAAGCCAAGGGCTACCTTGTAAGGCGGGACGACCCGAACGACCGTCGCAGTCAGCACCTCTTCCCCACCGAGCAGGCGGAAGCTCTCAAATCATCGAAGGCAGAGATCGAGGCGTCCTTCTACGAATACCTGCTCTCTTCACTGACAGAGGAGGAAGCCGCGACCTTCGCCGCTCTGCTTGACAGGCTCTATTCCGCCTCGAAGACCGAGAGCCGCGCCGGATTTCCCCATTTCGTAAAGTGATGCGGAGGCGCAAATACATATGAAAGCAAAAAAAGCTCTTATCCCCGACCGGATCGGCTCATACTTCCGCGCCGAATGGCTGCCGCTGACCTTCGTGACGGTCTCGGGACTTCTCTACAATGTCGGACTGCTCGCGTCGCCGTGGTTCGAGGGGCGGCTCGCGCAGTGCCTTGCCGACATCCTCGGCGGCAACGAAACGGCAAAGACCATGGCGATGCTTGTGATCGCCTACATCGCCGTGACCCTCGCGGTGCAGGCGGCGCGGTTCGTCAAGCGCTTCTATGTCCGCCGCTTCGCCAACAACATCAACCGCAGGATGAAGGGGACCCTTTACGCAAACCTCGTCCGCCGCAGTCGGGCATCTCTCGAAAAGGAGGGTGCCGGAGAGCTTATGACAAAGGCGATCTCGGATGTCGATGACTGCGTTGAGGGAATGAGGAAATTCACCACCGAGGTCTTCGACACCGGTGTGGCTCTCGTCGGATACGCCGTTATGCTCTTCATCTACGATTGGAGGCTCGCGCTGCTCAGCCTGATCTTCGTTCCCGTCTCCTACTTCTGCGCCGCGCGGATGAAGAAACCGGTGCAGAAAGCCGGCGCGGCATACAAGAAAGCCTCCGGTGCGCTCAGCGCCGCGACGCTCGACCGCGCGGGGAACGCCGTGACCTACCGCACATACGGGTGCGAGAAGGCACGCGAGGCGCGCTACGAGGACGCTCTGCAAAACTACGAAAAGACCGCCGTGAAGAGCAATGTATGGCAGTCGGCGCTTCCCCCTCTCTACCTTGCGGCGTCGGGCGCAGGAGTCCTCTTCATCCTCCGGTTCGGGGCGAAGAACATCCTCGGGACGGGCTGGAACACATGGGACATCGCGGCGCTGACGACCTTCCTTTCCTGCTTTACGAAGCTGACCGTCAAATCCTCGAAGGTAGCGAAACTCTTCAACTCGGTGCAGAAAGCCGAGGTCTCGTGGAAACGCATAAAGCCCCTGATGAAGGCTCCCGAACAGCTTGACAGGCTTTCGGTCCCGCAGAGCGCCGATGTGACGCTCAGCGATCTTTCCTTCACCTACGGCGACGAGCCGATATTCTCGGGACTTTCTCTCACGGCACATCCGGGCGACATCATCGGAGTGACCGGCCCCGTCGCCTGCGGCAAATCGACGCTCGGGCGCGTCTTCCTCTGCGAGGCTCCCTACGGCGGCTCGGTGCGCTTCGGCGACAGAGAGCTTTCGACCCTCTCACAGCGTGAGATCGCCGGAACTGTCGGCTACCTCGGACACGACCCCGAGCTTTTCGCCGACGACATCGCCGACAATGTTCTCTGCGGCAGTGAGGGCGACGCGGCGCCTTACCTTGACGCTACGGCGCTCGGGGACGAGGTGATCGCTATGGAGGACGGAGAAAAGACAGTTATCGGAAGCAGCGGGACCCGCCTTTCCGGTGGGCAGGCGCAAAGGCTCGCCCTCGCAAGGACTCTCGCACATCCGCGCCCGCTTATGATCCTTGACGATCCCTTCTCGGCGCTCGACCGGAAGACAGAGGACACGGTGTTCGCCAATCTGCGGGAATACGCAAAGGACAAGGTGATCTTCCTCATCTCCCACAGGCTCTATCACTTCCCGCAGATGAGCAAGGTCATATTTATGGAAGACGGGAAGACCTTCGTCGGCACGCATGAGGAACTTATCTCTTCGGTGCCGGCATACAGAAGGCTCTGCGAATGTCAGACAGGAGGTAGGCAGGATGAAGAACAGGCATAATGCGGGCGTATTCACCGCCGTAAAAGCGGCGGCGCTCTCTCATAAACTCCTCACCGCGGGGACTCTGCTCTGCGTTGCGGCGTCGGTAGGCGCATCCCTCGTTCCCCCGCTGCTGCTCGCAAAAATAATCGACGGACTGACCGAAGGACTGCCGCTGACCTTCACTGCGGCGCTGCTCTACTTCGGGAGCCTTGCGCTTGAGGGCGTCCTGTCCTCGGCGCAGGAGACCCTGCTCGTCCTGTTCGGACAGAAAATGACACACGCTCTGCGCTCCGAGATGTCGCAGAAGCTCACGAAGCTGCCGGCGGGTACGCTCGCGGCACAGAACCCCGGCGAGGTCGCCGCGCGCTTTTCGGGCGATGTCGACACGGTCGAGGCGCTCTTCACCTCCGGCATCATAAGCATGGTCGCCGACACCTGCCGCATCATCTCGATATTCGCGGTCATCGCGGTGAAGAACACCGGACTCGCGCTCATCCTTCTGCTGATCCTTCCGCTCTTCGCGCTCTTTACGCGGCATATACAAAAGAAGATGCTCTCCGCTCAGCTCGAGAACCGCCGCGCCGTCGCCGCCGTTTCGGGACAGGTACCCGAGGCTCTTCACAATATCCGCACGATCCGCGCGCTCGGTATGGAGAGCTATATGGAACGCCGATATGACAGGCGAATCGGCGAAAGCTACGCCGCAGTCGAGAAGACAAACTTCTACGACGCGATCTACTCCCCCGTCGTGCTTCTGCTCAACGCCGCGGTGGTCGGAGCCGTAATGCTCCTGTCAGCCTCCGGAAAAGCGGAGATCCTCACCCTCTTCGGGATGTCGGTCGGCACCTCGGTCGCCGTTATAAACTACATATCCCGCATCTTCTCGCCGATAGAGAGCCTCGGTATGGAGATACAGACGATCCAGTCGGCGATGGCGGGCGTCAAACGCATCGACGCTTTCCTTGATCAGCCCGAGCGCGACATCCCGAAGGAGCGCGAAAACGCCGCAAGAGGCGATGTGGTCCTCTCGGATATAACCTTCGGCTACGGAAAAAAGACAGTGCTTCAGGACTTCTCGATGACCGTGAAAGAGGGCGAACAGGTCACCCTTGTCGGCAGGACGGGAGCCGGTAAAAGCACGGTGTTCAGGCTTCTTCTCGGACTCTATAAGCCCGAAAAAGGCAGTATCACCATCGGCGGCGTCAGTGTCTCGGACATCACCGACAGCGAACGGCGCGCCTGCATCGGGTGCGTGGAACAGCATTTCTCACGCGTGCCGGGAAGCGTGCTTGACCAGATAACGCTCGGAGATCCGGGCGTAACGCGCGAAATGGCGGAAAAAGCCGCAAGGCTCGCGGGGATAGAGGATGCGATCCTTTTCCTGCCCGAAGGCTATGACACTCCCTGCAGCGACGGAATGTTCTCGCAGGGCGAGTGGCAGCTCCTCTCGATCGCGCGTGCCGCGGCGGCGGATCCTTCGGTGCTTCTGCTCGATGAGATAACCGCGAACCTTGACGCCGAGACCGAGGCGCGTGTACTTGAAGCGCTCCGCCGCGCGTCACAGGGCCGCACGGTGCTTTCGATATCCCACCGTATCTACGAGAACCTCGGCGGCAGAACGGTCGAGATCATACCGCACAGCGAAAAAGAGCCTGCACTGCCACACTGAGACCGCAAAACGACCTTCCCGAAAGCCCCCCGAAGAACTCCCCCAATGTGTTTTTCGGGTGTTCTCCTTTCCATACAGTTGTCACATTCTGTCACAAAACTTACAAATTACCGGATTTTTCTGTCTAAAACCTATTGACAAATCACAGAAATGCTGATATACTGTTAATACCATATTTTTTAGGAGGTTATCTGTTATGGATAACAATGTTCAGGTCAAGAAAAGATCCACAATGCAGACTCTCGCTCTCGTATTCATGATTCTCGGAACCGTTGCTATCGGCTGGACTCTCGTTCCGCTTGCATGGTGCCTGCCTCTGACGATCAGCTATGCAAAGAAGACCAAGAACGGCGAACCTGTTTCTGTCGGTTTCAAGGTAGCTTCTCTTCTGTTCGTCAGCCTTCTCGGCGGTATCTTCATGCTCGTTGCAAAGGACTAAGAGATTCTTACTTAAAAAAGCACCCCGTCGGGTGCTTTTTTATTTTTGCCGGCAGGCGGTTCCTGCCCCCGCCCGGTGGGCGCCCATACCGTGCATTTGTTGTCATTCTTATCTTACAGGTCGTAAGTTTGCATAAGGTTTGCGCAAAATGTTCGTCCTGTTGGCAAGCGTTGATTTAACGGCGCGTGCGCCCTGTCGGCGTACTTCACCTTTAGGTCAAACGGGTTTCGCCCTTGTCTCGAGCATTGAATTTCAGCGCACAGCGCTGAAATTCGGGGGATTTTTGAAAAGATCCGAAAAAAGGCTGCTTGCAGACTTTTGAGGAGCTTTCTCAAAAAGACACCAAAGTTTTGCCGCAGGCAAAATGCCGCGAGACGAGTCGCTACTTCCATAGCCTTTCAGCAAATTCTTTGAAGGGTGCGGGAAACTTTCTTCTAAGAAAGTTTCCCGTGTCTCCCGTATCTCTCGTTTCCCTGCATAAAGGCATTATTAGCGGGAGGATAATATCCTCCCCTACAAACCATTGGTTCAAGTTCTTTGAAGGGTGTGGGGAACTTTCTTCCAAGAAAGTTCCCCACATCTTTCGTATCTCCCGTATCCCCCCATTCAGGGTCTTGTCACTCTTATCCTCACAAGCTCGGGCGGGTTGAAGAGGCGCGGTATCGGCTTTGCCGTGTTCGTCAGCCCGCGGCTGATGACAAAGCGCCCGTCGTGTATGCCCGAAGTATATTTCGGCAGAAGCCCCTGTCCCGGCGCGAAAAGCCCTCTGCCGAAGAGCCTTACCTGCCCGCCGTGCGCGTGACCGCTGAGAACAAGGTCTATTCTGTACCTTTCAAGGTAGAGCGGATAATATTCCGGATGGTGGCAGAGGAGCATCTTAAAGCCCTCACCCGCGCAAAATCCCTCGAGCCAGCCGAGCCTCGGGCGGTCGTCGTCGTTCGTAAGTCCGCTCGTAAGCCCCCCGATCCTCAGTCCTTCAAACTCGACAAAGCTGTCGTCAAGGAGCCTCGCGCCGCTCTCCCTTATCGCGCGGAGATTCTCCTCAAGGCATTTTCTGTGCCTGTTTTCCCTGTAATAATGCCCGCAAAGCTCGTGATTCCCGAGCGAATAGAAGGTCGGCGCGAGCTTTGACGCGCCCGCGAGCAGCTTAAAGGCATTTTTGTGAGTTGCTGTGCCGCGGTCGTTCGGAGCAGCCTCTCCCTCGCTGCAGTCGAGCCGCGCCGTAAGGTCGCCCGGGATCGCTATGATGTCGGGCTTTGCCGCCGCGAGCGCCTCCAGCACATCGTCGCAGTCGCGGTCATGAAGGTCGGCGGCAAGCGCTACCGTGAAGGAGCGCGGCGCTCTCTCGCTCACGACCGTGTAATCGGTTATCTTCATAAACTTTCCTCCCGCGTGAGCAGTATATGCAGCTCATCGGGCGCAAGCAGCCGAAAGCTCCAGCCGCCCTTGCCGTCGGGGAGCGAGAAGCCTATCCTCCCGCCGAGGTTCTTCTTGTCAAGCGACGCCGCACCGACCGTTTCTTCGGGCGAAAAAGGCGCCTCTGTCGGCAGCCCGTAGCGCCCGAGCAACCCTTCTATCCTTTCCGAAAAGCCCCGCGCACATATGCCGAGAGCCTCCGAAAGCCTCGCCTCGGCAACCATTCCGGCGGCGACAGCGCACCCGTGCGGCAGGACAAAGCCGCTCAGAAGCTCGTAGGCGTGACCGAGGGTGTGACCGAAATTGAGCTTTCTCCGCTCGCCGTGATCTCTCTCGTCGGCAATAACGGCGGCGAGCTTCAGCTCAATGCACCTCCCGATGACCTTTTCGGACGGGCGCGAGGGCGCAAGTCCTTCAAGCTCCGAAAGCAGCTCCGCGTCGCAGATCGCGCCGTATTTTATGACCTCCGCCATTCCCTCCGCAAATATCGCGTCGGGAAGTGCGGCTGTTATGTCGGTGTCGCAGATGACAAGGTCGGGACGGTAAAAGCTCCCGACAAGATTTTTCCCGCAGTCAAGGTCGACGCCCGTCTTCCCCCCGACCGACGAATCGACCGCAGCCATAAGCGTCGTCGGGAGCTGAACAAGTCCTGTTCCGCGCATATAGACCGACGACGCAAAGCCCGCGGTGTCGCCCGTGACTCCTCCTCCGAGCGCAAAAACGGCATCCGAGCGCGAAAATCCATTGCCTGCAAGCATTTTTATGATATTTTCGGCGGTCGCAAGCGTCTTCGAGCCTTCCCCCGCCGGAAAAGTGAAGACCGCGACCTCAAATCCCGCCGCCGAAAGCGATGAAACGAGAACCTTCCCGTATATCGGAAAAACATTCGTGTCGCTCACCACCGCGGCGCGGCGGGCATCGGGCAGGACCCTGCGCGAAAGCTCCCCGGCTCTTTCAAGAAGACCTCCCCCGAGCGCGATAGGGCAGAAGGGATTGTCCGCAAGTGTACTCACAGCGACCTCCCGAATTCGACGGCGCGGCGGACCTTGCCGGCAAGGTCGGAAAATTCTCCGAAGGTGAGCTGCTGGGCGCTGTCGCTGAGGGCATGAGGCGGGTCGGGATGGACCTCTATCATCAGTCCGTCGCACCCCGCCGCGACCGCCGCGAACGACATCGGGGCAACGAGCGATGCCCTCCCCGTTCCGTGCGAGGGGTCGACTATCACGGGAAGGCAGGAAAGCTCGCGGAGCATCGGCACCGCCGCAAGGTCGAGCGTGTTGCGCGTGAATTCGTCGACGCCGCGGATGCCTCTCTCGCAAAGGATCACCTGCATATTCCCTTCATTCATTATATATTCGGCGGCAAGGAGCCATTCCGAGAGCGTCGCGCAAAGCCCACGCTTCAGGATGACCGGCTTTTTCTGCCGCCCCGCCTCGATAAGAAGCGGAAAGTTCTGCATATTCCGTGCGCCGATGTGGATGGCGTCGGCGTATTCCGAGGCTATTTCAATGTCGCGCGGGTCAAGGACCTCCGTCCCGAAGGGCAGACCGACCGAGTCGGCGGCGCGGCGCATAAGCACGAGCCCCTCGCGTCCGGGTCCGCGGAAGGAATACGGCGATGTCCTCGGCTTGAAGACCCCGCCGCGCAGGTAGTTTGCCCCTGCCGCCGCGACAGCCCTCGCCGCCGAGAGGATCTCCTCCTCCGATTCGACGCTGCACGGTCCCGCCGCAAGCAGGAAGTCACGCCCGACCTCGATATTTCCTATTCTTACGGGCAGAGTCCCGACGCCGTCGCGCCTGCCCGCGTATTTAAGCTCTTCCATCTCAAAACGCCTCCGGATAAACATACATAATAATGATACCACATATGCCGGATTTTTGCAAGCCCCGCACCAAAACAAGAAAAAGCACCTCCGAAAAGAGGTGCTTTTTTTCGTAGATTTGGCAAATCTACGAAAACTTCAAAGAACTTTGTGTCGATTGCTGGGTTCAAATATGGAAGTATAAAAGACTCCTTGTTTCAATTACGATTTTGTTCACAGCTTGCCCAATAAAGCAAATTATTTTTCAAATCCCTATTGACAAGTGCCCCCCTTTGTGCTATAATTCTTTTCGTAGATTTGCCAAATCCACGAAATCCCGCAGTTTTGCCTGACTTTCGCGGGCGGCAAAAATTCAAAAAAAGAAAAAGGAGAACCCCCAGAATGAAGAAACTTAACAAAAAGGGCTTTACGATCGTAGAGCTTGTCATCGTCATCGCGGTCATCGCGATCCTCGCCGGTGTACTTATCCCGACCTTCGCGACAGTTGTAGATAAGGCTAATCAGTCCAAGGCTATGCAGCAGGCAAAGAATGCTTATGAGCTTTATCTTGCCAATACCGCCGAAACCGGAAAAGTTGAAGAAAATATTTGCATTAAATCCGAATATGCAACAGGCAAGTATTTTTACTTCCATGTAAAAAATGGTCAGTTTGATTCTACTGCAATAGCAGCTCAGACTGACAATACAGAACACGCTGATACCGAAACCGGTACAAGTGCTTTTGTTAAAGCGGATATAGAAAATGGCGCTCTTAAATTTGCGTCTACAACCGAAGGATCCACCACTTCGGGTTCGTAAAATCCGTAGGGCTAATAATTTATAGGATAACCCCACCTTTCAGGGGTTATGCCGCGGGTGTTTGTTGAGTTCATCCGCGGGCGCGGGAGACTTTGTGCGAAAGCATGAGCCTCCCGCGTATTTTTTTCGCCTTTTTGATCGTAATCGACCCGTAAAAAGGGGAAGCCTTTCCTCAAAACCGTAGGGGAGGATATCATCCTCCCGAAGATATGTTGCCTTTCCGAAGGCGAACGGTCTGTTTGCCTGTGAAAAAATAATATACCGCGGGCTCCTTCAGTCTTTCCTCCCTACGGTCGGAAATCCAGCTCCCTCCCGGAGGGAGCCTCGGCTTAGGCGATCATCATTCGATAGAAGTGAAGTCTTTCTTACCCTTGGCAAAGCATTGTCTCCGGGTGAAGGATTCACCCTTCGGTGCATAAACCGCGAGGATTGGGTGCAGGCGCCGCCTGCCGGGAGGATATTATCCTCCCCTACAAACCCTTTTTCAAGTTCTTTGGGGGTCGTGGGGGACTTTCTCGAAAGAAAGTCCCCCACAGCTCCCGCATCCTTCGTATTTCCCGTCATTCCCCGTTGTACCCGTCTGCCTCGGGGTATTTCATACGGAAGATATACTTCACGGCGGGGATTATGAGGACTGCGGAGGCAAAGATCCACGCTCCCGGGTCTCCGAAGCAGACCGCCGCGAATGATGCGAGCGATGCCGAGGCGTTCGTCGGACCTCCGTTTATCAGCGGCGGCAGGAAGGCGCAGATCAGCACCCTTGAGATAAGCTCGGCGATCCCCGCGGCGAGGACATATCCGACCCTTGTTATGCCCTGCACCGCACTCCTTATGACTATGAGGAATCCGAGGATTATATAAAGGCTTATGTCAATGTAAAGGTATGTGTTTCCGTACATTATCGAGGTCGGCGAGACCTTGTCGGCGCTGAGGAATATATACTGATACGCTCCGCCGATCGAGAGAAGCATTCCCGTCGTGAGACAGAAGGCGTACATTATCAACATAATTATGAGCGACTGGATCGTGCCTTTCCGTATGCGGCGAAAATTCTTCCTGCCGTAATTCTGCGCATTGAAGCCGAGGATCCCCGACGCCAGCCCGTTATAGAAGGACATAAGGAAGTTAACTATCTTATTTGCCGAGTTGTATCCGTTCTGCGCGGGCGTTCCCGCGACCATCGTGCCGCTCTCGGTGATGTCGAAGCGGACGACTCCGCCCTGCATGACGATGATGCCTATGGCAAGGATCGAGAACTGTATCCCGAGCGGAAGCCCCTGCTTAAGATGCGAGAGAAGGTCGCCGCCGCTGACCCTGAAGTCCTCGCGCCGGAGGCGAAGGTCGGGATAGCGCACCATGGTATAGACAAAGCAGGCGATCATGCTGATAAACTGCGCCAGCACCGTTGCGAGCGCCGCCCCTGTGGGTCCCATCGAGAAAGGAACGAGGAACAGGATGTCAAGCCCTATGTTCAGGATCGTCGAAAATATGAGGAAGACAAGAGTCGTGACCGAGTCCCCGACCGCGCGAAGGATACCGCAGATGAAGTTATAGCCCATCTGCGCGAGTATTCCGAGGAAGATCACGAAGCAGTAGGCATACGCGGCGTCGTAGACCTCTCCGTGCGCCGGCGTGACATTGAGAAAGCCGAGAAGCTGCGGCAGAAACACGAGCGCCGGTATCGTCAGAAGCACCGAAATGACAACGGAAAGGTATATCTGCGCGGCGAAGGAGCGCCTCACGCCCTGCTTATCCCCTGCTCCGACGCATTTTGCCGTGAGGACGGAGAAGCCCGCCGTGCATCCGAAGGCGAATTGCAGAAAAAAGAAGGTGAGAGCCGAGGTGTCGCTGACTCCCGCGACCTGCCCCGCGGGAAGCACCTGCCCGCAGATGACCGCGTCGGTCAGGACATAGAACTGCTGGAGCAGGTAAGAAAGTATTATCGGCACAGAGTAACGAAGGATCACGCGCCACGGCTTGCCTTCGGTGAGTTCTATCGGCTTTGAAAGGCGGTAAAACAGCGCAAGGACGCCTTTGCCATTGCCCTTATTTTCTTTTTCGGTATTTGCGGACATAAACGTTTTTCCTTCCCGTCAGAGATCGGCAGTATTATAGCACTTTGCGCGGATTTTGTCAATAATTCGGCAGACGGGAGATACGGGAGGATACGAGGGATGCGGGGGACTTTCTTTCGAGAAAGTCCCCCGCGCCCCCAAAGAACTTGCCAGAGGGTTACAGGAATAATGCCTTGTCTCGCGGCATTTTGCCTACGGCAAAACTATGGTGTATTTTTGAGAAAGGTCCTCAAAAGTCTGCGAGCAGCCTTTTTTCGGACCTTCCCCAAAAACCCACCGGAATTTCACCTCTGCGAGGTGAAATTCTGCCCGAGACAAGGGCTTTGACCGTTTAACCTAAAGGTAAAGTACACCGACAGGGCGAACCTTTTATGCAAACTTAGACCTGTAAGAGAAGAATGAATACAATTACCGTAGGGGCGACCATTGGTCGCCCGCCAAAAAATAATGATTACCGTTTCGGTGAAGATTTTTTCACCAATAAAAAACGGGAGGATAATATCCTCCCCTACAAGGCATTTGTTCAAGTTCTTGGGGAGATTTCCTCACCTACGGTGAGGAAATCTCCGTCTTGATCGCCCCTGCAAAAACGAAAAATCCGATTTCTTCGTCAAAAAAATATCATTTACCTATTGACAAGGTAGGTTGAATGTGATATAATCCTACCGAAAGGGTAGGTAAATACTATGGAAACAAACGAAACGAAGATGATATACGCCGACAACGCCGCAACGACGAAGATGAGCCGACGCGCGATCAAGGCGATGATGCCTTATATGGCTGACAACTTTGCGAACCCATCGAGCCTTCATTCCGCCGGTCAGCGGGCGAAGGAAGCCCTTGAAGCCGCGCGCGAGGCTGTTGCTGCCTGCATAGGTGCAAATCCGAAGGAGATCTACTTCACCTCTGGCGGGAGCGAAGCCGACAATCAGGCTCTCCTCTCTGCGGCGGCTATCGGCGCAAAGAAGGGCAAGAAGCATATAATCTCGACGGCTTTCGAGCATCACGCGGTGCTTCACACGCTTGAAAAGCTCGAGAAGCAGGGCTTCGAAGTCGAGCTTCTCGATGTCCACTCCTACGGCAACATCAGCGCGGAGCAGGTCGCATCGGCGATAAGGGACGACACCTGCCTTGTCAGCGTGATGTATGCGAACAACGAGATCGGCTCGATCCTTCCGATTGCCGAGATAGGCAGGATATGCCGCGAGCGCGGCGTGATCTTCCACACCGACGCGGTACAGGCGGCGGGACACCTTAAGATAAATGTTGCCGAAGAAAATATTGATATGCTCTCACTTTCTGCGCACAAATTCCACGGCCCGAAGGGCATCGGCGTGCTTTACTGCCGCCGCGGGATACCGCTCACGAACCTTATCGAGGGCGGAGCGCAGGAGAGAGGCAAGCGCGCCGGGACCGAAAACCTTCCCGCGATCGCCGGAATGGCTGCGGCGCTGACCGATGCCTGCGAGAACCTTGACAAGAATGCCGCGAAAGTCTCGGCTCTCCGCGACAGGCTTATCGAGGGACTGTCGAAGATACCTCACTCGGCGCTCAACGGCGATCCCGTGAACCGTCTGCCGGGAAATGTGAGCTTCTGCTTTGAGGGTATCGAGGGCGAGAGCCTTCTGCTCCTGCTCGATGAGGTGGGGATCGAGGCGTCATCCGGCTCTGCCTGCACCTCCGGCTCGCTCGACCCGAGCCATGTCCTGCTCGCGATAGGCAGACCTCACGAGGTCGCGCACGGCTCGCTGAGGCTCTCTATCTGCGAGGAAAACACCGACGAAGACATAGATGTTATGCTTCGTGAGATCCCGCGCATCGTCGACTACCTGCGCGGAATGTCGCCGCTCTGGCAGGACAAGCTGATCGGCAAGAAAGAATATATACTTTGATGATCGAAAGGAGAAAATAAAATGGCACTTTACAGCGAAAAGGTAATGGATCACTTCAAAAATCCGAGAAATGTGGGCGTTATCGAGAATGCCGACGGCGTCGGCGAGGTCGGAAACGCCAAATGCGGCGATATTATGAGGATCTACCTCAAGATAGACAACGATATAATCACCGATGTCAAGTTTGAGACCTTCGGTTGCGGCTCGGCGATCGCGTCAAGCTCTATGGCGACCGAAATGATAAAGGGAAAGCCGGTATCGGAGGCGCTGAAGCTCTCGAACAAGGCTGTCGCGGAAGCTCTCGACGGGCTTCCGGCGTACAAGATGCACTGCTCTGTCCTCGCCGAAGAGGCAATAAAGGCGGCGGTGAAGGACTACTACGACAAAAAAGGCATAGCCTACGATCCGGGCGAATTTTCGTGCGGAGAGACCTGCTGCCCGCATTGCCATATCTGAGGTGACGCTTATATGATGGTCTCGACAAGGGGCAGGTACGCCCTTCGCGTGCTGCTTGACCTTTGCGACAGCGCCCCCGGCGCCTATGTGCCTATGAAGGAGATCGCGGAGCGGGAAGGCATATCGGTCAAATATATGGAGCAGATAATGCCTGTCCTCGTGAAAAACGGGCTGGTCGAAGCAGTCCACGGCAAGGGCGGAGGCTACCGCCTCGCCGTAGCTCCCTCCGAGTGCCGCGTGGGTGACATTCTGCGCCTGACCGAGGGGGACCTTGCGCCGGTCGCCTGCCTTTCCTGCGGTGCCGAGCCCTGTCAGCGCTACGCGGATTGCAAGACTATCGGTATGTGGCGCGAATTCAACAGGATCACAAACGAATACTTCAACGGCATCACCCTCGCCGACCTTCTCAAGGGCTGACGCGGGAACGCAAAATTGCAGAGGCATACGGCTCTTTTTCAGGGTCGTATGCCTCTTTTTATTTTTACCGAAAGAAACATTTTTGAGGTGGTGAAACTTTCGGGAATGGTCTTGAATAAAATGCTTATATGTGATAAAATAGTATATGGGGGTAATTTTTTATGGATATGTTCAAAGAAATAACACCATCGGAGGCGTCGGACGCCATCGACCTCATCGGCAAGGAATGGATGCTCATCGGTGCTGCCGACAAAAAGCACGGAAATGCCAATGCGATGACGGCAAGCTGGGGAACGATCGGCTTCCTCTGGAACCGACCCGTCTGCATCTGCTTTATCCGCCCGCAAAGGTATACCTTCGGGCTGGCAAAGGAAAACGAGCGGCTCAGCTTCTCCTTCTTCGGGGAGGAACACCGCAAGGCTCTCGCCTTCTGCGGAAAGGAGAGCGGCAAAGACGGCGACAAGCTCGAAAGAGCCGGACTCTCCTACACCATGGTCGACGGGGTGCCTGTATTTGACTCGGCAAGGCTGACCCTTATTTGCAGGAAGCTCTACTCCGACGAGATAAAAAAGGCGAATTTCATCGACCCTTCGATGCTCAAAAACTACCCTGACGAGGATTTTCACACCTTCTATATCTGTGAGATAGAGCGGTGCCTTATCAGAAATCAATAATTTTTTCAAATAAAGAAGCCCGCGAGGGCTTCCAAGGAGGTTTTTCAAGTGTCGGAAAAAACAATGCATGCCGCGGTGCTTCACGCCGTCGGCGATCTTCGCTACGAGGAGGTCGCGCGTCCCGAGCCGAAGCCCGGTGAGGTACTCTTAAAGGTCCTCGGCTGCGGCATCTGCGGGAGCGACATCCCCCGCGTATTCGTGTCGGGTACATATCATTTCCCGACGATCCCCGGGCATGAGTTCGCCGGAAAGATAGTTTACGATCCCGAGGGCGAGCTTGACGGCAAGTATGCCGCGGTCTTCCCTCTCCTTCCCTGCCGCAAATGCGCCGCGTGCGAGGTCGGCGAATATGTCAACTGCTCGGACTACGATTACTACGGCAGCCGCCGCGACGGCGGATTCGCCGAATACATAGCCGTCGACAGGCGTAACCTTGTCCTGCTTCCCGAGGGCGTCGACCCCGTGGTCGCCTCTCTCTGCGAACCCGGATCGGTCGGTCGTGCCGCCATCCGTCGCCTTGATGTACAGCTCGGCGATCTCTGCGTGATCTTCGGCGCCGGTCCGATAGGACTCATCGCCGCTCAGTGGGCGCGCCGTGCGGGAGCCGCGAAGGTCCGCGTCGTTGACATTTCGGACGAAAAGATAGCCTTTGCCGAGAAGTTCGGCTTTGAGGTCTACAACCGCGAACGCGACGGACTTGCCGACTGCGTACTTGAGGGTACGGGAGCTTCTCCGGCTCTGGCAAACTGCGTTATGTCGCTGAAAAATCACGGCAGGCTCGTGCTTATGGGCAATCCCGGACGCGATATGACCGTTCCGCAGAAGGTGTATTCGCAGATCCTTCGCCGTGAGCTGAACATCTCGGGTACATGGAACTCTTCCTTCAACCGCGTCACGAACGACTGGACGGCGACGGTCGCCGCCATGGCTGACGGAAGCATAAACTATGCCGACCTCATCACTCACCGCGTGCCTCTCTCCGACTGCAACCGTGCGCTCACTATGATGAGAGACAAGACAGAATTTTTCACGAAGGTCACCTTCGTGAATCCCGAATAAGCGAATCAAAAAAGGAGTTACATAAAATGCTTACAGTAAAAACAGATACGATGCGTCACCTTGACCATCACTGCGACCTTTGTGTCATCGGCGGCGGTCTCTCGGGCATGTGCGCCGCGATCTCGGCGGCGCGTGAGGACGCCAAGGTAGTCCTCATCCAGGACCGTCCGATGTTCGGCGGCAACTGCTCGAGCGAGATCCGCATGTGGGTTCGCGGAGCGAAGGGAGAATGCAACCGCGAGACGGGCATCATCTCCGAGCTTGAGGAGGAGAACATCTACCGCAACCCGACTCTTCAGTTCTCGCTCTGGGACGGCGTTATGTGGGGCAAGGTGACCTCCGAAAAGAATATCGAGGTCATCATGAACTGCTCGGTCTGCGACGCCGACACCGACGGTGCGGGAACGATCACGCGCGTCGTCGGATGGCAGCTCACGACCTACACATGGCACACGGTCTACGCGAAATACTTCGCCGACTGCTCGGGCGACTCGGTGCTGGCTCCCGTAGTCGGCGCACTCTGGAGAGTCGGACGCGAGGCTCACAGCGAATACGGCGAGGCTATGGGTCACGATAAGGCCGACCTCAGGACGATGGGTATGTCCTGCCTGCTCCAGGCGGTCGAGACCGACCACAAGGTCGAGTTCATTCCCCCGAAGTGGGCGTATGTATACGAAAAAGACTCCGACTTCGGCGGAGACGGCATAAGGATCAAAGAAAAGGACGCCGACTTCATGGCAAAGAAAAACGCCTCGGCTTATGTCAGCGCGGGCGGAAGCGTCACCGATATCGAGGTCAAGACCGTCGTCAACATGGGACGCCCTCACTCGCCCGGCACCTGCGGCACGAACCTCTGGTGGCTTGAGCTCGGAGGCGAATACGACTCGATCCACGACACGGAAAAGCTCCGCGACGAGCTGCTCAAGATTGCCTACGGCATCTGGGACCACATAAAGAATCACGGCGATCACGGAGCCGACAACTGGGACCTCGAATGGGTGGGTTGCCTTCCCGGCAAGCGCGAATCGCGCCGCTATATCGGAAGGTATGTCCTCACCGAGAACGACGTCGAGGCAGGCGGTCATTTCAGGGACACGATAGCCTACGGCGGCTGGCCGATGGACGATCACAGCCCCGCCGGCTTCTATTCCTTCAAGGATAAGAACCCGCCCTCAAAGCTCTATCCCGCGCCCTCGCCCTACGGTATTCCCTACCGCGCGCTTTATTCCGCCAATATAAAGAACCTCTTCTTCGCCGGAAGAAACATAAGCGCGACCCACGCCGCGATGAGCTCGACGCGCGTCATGGCGACCTGCTCGCTCCTCGGTCAGGCTATGGGAACCGCAGCCGCGATCTGCATCAATGAAAACCTTACGCCCGACGGCGTGTACGAGGAAAGGCTCGACGAGCTTCAGTCGAAGCTGATGGACGCCGGTTGCTTCCTTCCCGGCTTTAAGAGAGAGATCCCCGAGTTGTCGAAGGCGGCAAAGCTGAACCTCTCCGATGCCGACCGCGAGCTGCTCTTCAACGGACTTGAGCGCCCCGACGAGGCAGGCACTGTAAACTATGTAAGCCTTGACAAGGGCAGGAGCATCACCTTCGATTTCGGCAAGGAGACAGAGCTGCACGAGCTTCGCGTTCTCTTCGACCCCGATTTCTCGCGCAAGTCGGTCTCGGTCAACAAGAAGATGAGAGTCTTCGCCATGAAGCTTCACACCGGCAAGGACTTCAAACCCATGACGGTCGCCGCGCCGATCGTAAAGGATTTCGAGGTCTACGCCGACGGAAAGAAGGTATTCTCCGACAGCGACAACTACCTGTCGCTCCGCCGTATAAGCCTTGAGGGTGTCAGCGCAAAGACCCTTGAGGTCAGATTCAATGAGACTCACGGCTCCGAGAAGGTACATATCTTCTCCTGCGATGTAAAATAAACAAACAACATAAAACACCCCGCCGCGTTCGCGGCGGGGAGTTTTATGCTTTCAGTTAAGTGTGATAATGATATATTCCGTCGAAGTGCCGTAGGTGCAACCCATAAGCACCTTGTTTCCCCACTTGTATATCTCTCTGATCTGTCCTTCCGTGCTGTACATAAGCCTGCCGTCCGGGTCGCAGATCGTCGAAAATCCGGAGCCGAGAACTGACTTCGGGTAGGTGTAATAATAGCCGTCGCGGAAAACGTTCACGACGTCGGTGTTGTATGCGCTGAGAAGACCGCTTCCGTCAAACCTGTAATATTTCCCGTCCTTCTCAAATATTATGTACTTTCCGCATATCGCCTGAAAGTTATATCCCTCGGCTTTCATATCAAACAGGACATTCATATCGGTATCAAAGATATATCCGCTGTCGGAGATTATCATTCCGTTCACGAAATTCAGCACCGTTCCGAGGCCTCCGAGGTAATTGTCATCCGTATCGGACAGGTACATGGAATTTCTGTCGGGATCGTAATTTATATATCTGTCCTTGCCGCACGGAACGGGAAGAGCAGCATCGACGCTGTGGCAAAAGCCCGAAAGGTCGTATTTCACACTGCCGTTGTTGCCGACGGCAAGCAGGATCCTGTTCTGAAGCCTTCCGTCCTTTATCGGGCTTACAACGATAATGTTTTCGATCTTGTCAGTGACCGTCATGCCCGCATATCCTCTGTCAAAAGACCTTCTGCCTTCAAGCAGCCATTCGGTCGTCAGCTCTTTTACGCTCTTTCCCTCGATATTATAGAGAAGCGTTTTTACTTCCAGCTTTTTTTCGTTGCTGAAAACGGTATATTTGTCGGCGTCGTCGGGCAGATGATAGATGTTCTGAAGCAGAATATTACCGTTGCTCAGCACACAGATCGCTCCGTCGTCCGTGCGGTCTGTAAGGATCGTGTCGTGAAGCTTAAGCTCCTCGTCGTAAACATTGATCTGAAGATTCGACTTACCGTAATTGAAATCAAAATAAAATCTGCCGTGTTTTTCTTTAATGCAGTTGAAATTGCCGATATTAGCACCTTCAAGCACATTGACACCGTTGGTATCAAAGCGGTAGACCCTGTTATTGAATGCGATAAGATCTTCCTTTACGATCGGTGAGGTGTTCTTCGCCGAGGCTATCTCATTGCCCTTCTCATCGTAGAGCGTCGTCTCGGCTCCGGAGGTCCCCGTAACGGTGATCGCAAAACATCTCGCACCGTCATTTTCGTGTGCGGTAAGTGCAACGGCACCGACAAAGCTGCGCTTGCTGCGGACGACCGTTCCGGTCACCATATCATATACCGAATAGCTGTCATCCTCTCTGCTGAGGATGAAACCGCATTCGCAATCCGATTCAAAGGCAAGGTTGATCTCGGATACGCGATCGACGCTCTTTACCCCCGCCTCGGTCGGCGTATATTCGCCTTCATAGAGCTGACCCAGCCGTGTCATTTGTCCTCCCGCGCAAGAAGCGCAGAGCGCCGCCAGCATCAGAACACAAATGACAGCCGAAATAAGTCTGACTGTTTTTTTCATCTTGTTTTTCCCCCTTTTTCGGTCAGGTTATATTTTTATTGACCTCTGCCAATAGTGTACCATATATTCCGACAAAAGTCAACCGTGCTTTTCATATATAAAACAAGCCCGCGGAAAAACTCCGCGGGCTTGTTTTATTCGGTATCAATCGATAAGGAAGGACAGATCCTCTTTCTTGATTATAGCGATGAGATCAAAGACCCACCCGACAATGAAAAATCCGCCGGTAAGTATCCAGATTACGCCCATGACTATGTTCTTCGTATCGCCGAGCGAGATACGGTAAAGTCCGCCGTACCACCCGCCGAGAAGTATATGAAGAATGATCTTCACTACCTGGTCAAGATTTTTAAGTGCTTTGTTGAATTCTTCCATAGGTAACTCCGTTCCGACCGAAAAGCGGTCTGATTTTCTATAAAAAATTGCCCACGGAACGCAGGCAACTTTTTATCGTGATTATTTGTATTTGCGCTTTCTCGCAGCTTCGGACTTCTTCTTACGCTTTACACTGGGTTTTTCGTAATGCTCTCTCTTGCGAAGCTCGGCAAGGGTACCGTCTCTGGAGGTCTGCTTCTTAAAGCGACGAAGCGCGCTGTCAAGGGATTCTCCCTCTCTGACTTTGATCTCAGCCATAATTCCTGTTTCCCTCCCCTCACTCTGGACAAGTGCTTGAAACACCATTGTTTATTATACACCGATAGTGCCTTTATGTCAAGACTTTTTTCATTATTTTATTTGCAAAGGAAAATTTCAGCTTATCAGGCGCTTTATAAACCTTCTCTCCTTGCCGTCGACCTTACCGTTCGCGGCGCAGAAGCAGAGGCAGAATGAGATCATATTCGCCTTGAGGCTCTCGTCAAGCATACCGAAGGTATCGACGACTATATCGACAATGTTGCGGTTCGCGCGGGTCGAGGTGAGCTTCACAAGCTCGCAGGCATCCGCGTAATCAAGGCTTATTCCGGTAACATCGGTAAAGAGGCGGTATTCCTCCGGATCAAGCTTTCCGTCCGCCGAGCAGGCGGTCATCGCGAAAATGACGAACTCGGTCACTCCGTCACCATTGAGAGCATGAAGCGCCGGAAGGATCGCCGCGCTGTCGCGTACAAGGGTCTCGCGCCGCTCATCGTCCGACATCTGCTCGTATATCTTGCATATCTTTGCAAAATCCGACATATTATCTATTCCTCCACAGACTATGTAAATAATTATTCTGACACAACGATAATTATAACATCGCATTTTTGTCTTGTCAATACAAAAAAATGTTTCAAAGAGAAAAAAGAGACTCCTGCGACAAAAAAGGACTTGATTCCTGCACGAAAATATAGTATAATAGTGTAACCTTCAGGAAGGGAGGGAGTCTTCATGCCCGAAAAAACCGCCAAAAAGACGGTCGCGCAGAACAAAAAAGCATATCACGACTACTTCGTCGACGAGACATTTGAGGCGGGGATCGCGCTCTTCGGTACCGAGATCAAGAGCATCAGACAGGGGCAGGTCAACCTTAAGGACTCCTACTGCGTCATCCGCGACGGTGAACTTTTTGCCGTCGGGGTACACATAAGCCCCTATGAGAAGGGGAATATTTTCAACCGTGAGCCGAGACGCGACCGCAAGCTCCTTATGCATAAGCGCGAGATCCTCCGGCTCTTCAGTCTTGTCAGCCGCAAGGGGTACTCGCTGATACCTCTGTCCTTCTACTTCTCGGGGTCAAGGATAAAGGTGCTTGTGGGACTCTGCCGCGGTAAAAAGCTCTACGATAAACGCGAAGCGGAAGCCGAACGGCAGTCTGTGCGCGAGATCGAACGGAGCGACAAGGCGGACAGATACTGATTGAAGTCACAAAAAAGTCCCTCGTGATACGGGGGCGTAAAGGTTTCGACGGGGTCGTTGAGCCGTGACAAGCGGGCCGAGCCGGGTAATCTCGTAAACTGCCCAACTTAAAAAACAAACGACAACAATCAGTTTGCACTTGCTGCCTGAGTAAGGCAGTGACGCTGTCCTGCGGGACAGCCCGTCCTGTTTCAGAGTATCGCGGCTGAGATAAGGGCGTAACCGAGCGATGACCGTGAGTCGGCGGTTGCTCTTGAACCGACCATGCATAAAAGAGCTGCCCGAAGGAAACGCCTGTGCGCCGGCGTTCCGACGGGGAGAATCAAAGACGCAATGCGCCCGGAGAAGGTCACGGGGAGATGATTTCGGACAGGGGTTCGACTCCCCTCGCCTCCACCAAAGGAAAAGGCACGGCATAGCCGTGCCTTTTCCTTTGGTGGAGATGAGATCACAGTCGAACCCTGCAAGTTGCGAAGCGAGGACAGAAAGATCGGAGAACAGCAAAAATAACAGAGCAAACACAGATATAAAGACCTCGCCGCAACTGCGGCAAATTTTCCGAGTCTGCGTATAGGGCGTTTGTCTTCGGAAATTTAACGGCGCTTTTTCTTTGCAGGCAGGACGCGCAAAGGCGGACAAGTCCGCTTTCGACCCTCGCGGATTATTCACCGAAGGGTAAAATCATCACCCGAAACAAATGCCTGATAAAAAATAATCAGCAAAAAGAAACGCGGTAAAGGAGATTTCGCCCTCTGCAGAGGGCGCCCAAAGGCGCTGCCTTTGGATTCCGCAAGCCTTTGAAAAGGCTTGACCTAAACTTTGAAAACGCTAAGGGCAATGACCACACCTTTCGGTAAGCATCGGTTTAATAGTGCGTGTGGTCTGTCAGAAAACTTTGCCTTTAGGTCAAACGGTTTTTACCCTTGTCTCGGGACAGGATTTTCCCCCGCGGGGGAAAATTCCGGTGGATTTTGCCCGAGGACGAAGAGGGGATGCTTGCATACCCTTGAGTCCTCGGCAAAAATCCACCAAAGTTTTGCCGTAGGCAAAATGCCGCGAGACAAGCCCTTACTACTATAACCCGTAAGCAAGTTCTTTGGGGGCGTGGGGGACTTTCTCGAAAGAAAGTCCCCCGCGTCTCCCGTCGTATCCTTCGTATCCACGCAACGAGAAAAGGGACTTCCCCGAAAGGAAGTCCCCCGCATTATTTTTTCTGTCTGTATCTGCCTTACTGTCTTACTGTCTTACTTTTTCATCGCGACGGCGGCTTTTGCCTTCGCGGCGATGTTCTCGGGCGTGAGGCCGTAAAGCTCGAGCAGGGCGGGAACGGTTCCCGATCTGCCGAAGCTGTCCTCTACTCCGACTCTGAGTACCGGGACGGGCTTCGTCTCGCAGACGACCTCGGCAACGGCGGCTCCGAGTCCGCCTATCACATTATGCTCCTCCGCGGTGACGATGGCACCGGTCGTTTCGGCTGCCTTCACGACTGCCTCGCGGTCGATCGGCTTTATCGTATGGACATTCACGACGGCGGCGCTGATGCCTTCGGCGGCAAGCAGCTCCCTTGCCTTCAGAGCCATATCTACCATGATCCCGGTGGCGAGGATGCTCACATCCTTACCCTCGGCAAGAGTTGCCGCCTTGCCCGGCTCGAACCTGTAGCTCTCCTTGTCAAAGAGTACCGGCACGGCGTATCTGCCGAAGCGGAAGTAAACGGGACCCTTGTAGTTTATCGCCCACTCGACGGCGGCTCTCGCCTCGGTCGCGTCGGCGGGGTTGACCACGGTCATACCCGGGATCGTTCTCATAAGCGCAAGGTCCTCAAGGCACTGGTGAGTCGCGCCGTCCTCGCCGACCGTGATGCCGGCATGGGTCGCGCCGATCTTCACATTCAGGTGAGGATAACCTATGCTGTTCCTTATCTGCTCGAAGGCGCGTCCCGCCGCGAACATCGCAAAGGTGGAGGCGAAAACGACCTTCCCCGTCGTAGCGATACCGGCCGCGACGGTCATCATATTGCCCTCCGCAATTCCGCAGTCAAAGAATCTCTCGGGGAACTTCTTCTTGAAAGTCCCGGTCTTCGTCGCCGCAGCAAGGTCGGCGTCAAGCACCACAAAATCGTATTTGTCGCCGAATTCGGCAAGCGCGTTGCCGTATGCTTCTCTCGTTGCTATCTTATCAGCCATTTCAGTTTCCTGCCTTTCCGTTCAGCTCTGCGACCGCCTGCGCGTACTGCTCGTCATTCGGAGCCGATCCGTGCCAGCCGACCTGGTTTTCCATAAACGACACGCCCTTGCCCTTCACGGTCTTCGCGACGATCGCGGTGGGCTTGCCGTGGCACTGCTCGGCGGCGGTGAACGCCGCGTCAAGCTCGTCGAAATCGTGTCCGTTCACGCACACGACATTGAAGCCGAATGCCTCGAGCTTCTCCTTATAGGGCGTAGGATTCATTACCTCGGCTACCGGACCGTCGATCTGGAGTCCGTTCCAGTCAACGATAAGGCAGAAATTGTCGAGCTTATAATGGGCGGCGAACATGCAAGCCTCCCATACCTGTCCCTCTTCGCTCTCGCCGTCACCGATGGCGGTGTAGACGCGGTAGTCCTTGCCGGCTATCTTACCCGCGAGCGCCATGCCGCAGGCAGCCGAGATGCCGAGTCCGAGCGATCCCGTCGTCATATCGACGCCCGGGGTGTGCTTCATATCGGGATGACCCTGAAGGAAGCTGTCGACACGACGGAGCTTTGCAAGCTCTTCACGCGGGAAATATCCCTTCAGCGCCAGCGCCGCGTAAAGTGCGGGGGCGGTGTGACCCTTCGACAGGACGAATCTGTCCCTGTCCTCCCACTGAGGGTTCTTGGGGTCGATCTTCATCTTATAAAAATATAAGTACGACATTATGTCGGCTATCGACAGCGAGCCGCCCGGATGACCCGATTTTGCCGCGTGGACACCCTCGAGTGCGCCGAGCCTTATCTCTTTTGCCGCTTCGATAAGCTCTTGTTTCTTGTCAGCTTTCATGCTTCCTCCCGATTTTTCAATAAGATATGATTATTATATACTATCCCGCCGCGATTGTCAAGCGAGACCCGTGCATACTTTTATCCGGCAGATAACGGCTTCCTTTACCTTTTCCATAGCGACGCGCCCGTACTTCTTCGGATCGAAGCAGTCGGGGTCGGATGCAAGGTATTCCCTGACGCCCTCGGTATATGCCTGCCTCAGCTCGGTGGCAAAGTTCACCTTTGCGATACCGCGCGAAATGCAGTCCGTTATCGCCGCGTCGGAAAGTCCCGATGCGCCGTGAAGCACGAGCGGAAGGTCAAGTCCCGCACCGACGAGCTTTTCCTTTATCAGCGAGAGCCTTCCGGTATCAAGCACCGGTGTGCCGTGATAGATACCGTGCGCCGTGCCGATGCCTACCGCGAGCGACGAGCAGCCCGTCTCGCGGACGAACCTCAGTGCGTCGTCGGGATCGGTGTAGGATGTCCCCGTGGACACCACGGAATCCTCTTTCCCTCCGACAGTCCCGAGCTCAGCCTCGACGGGGATCCCGCGCTCCGAGGCAAGGCTCACGACGCGCTTTGTCAGCGCGATGTTGTCCTCAAGGCTCTCCTTCGACCCGTCTATCATCAGCGAAGAATATCCCGCCGCAAGCGCCGCTTCGCAAAGCTCATACGACGAGCCGTGGTCAAGGTGAAGCGCGACCGGCACCTTCGCCTTGTCTGCAAGCTCGCGCACGATCGCGCAGAACAGTCCGACCGAGGCATACTTCACGGTCGACGGCGTCGTCTGGATTATCAGCGGAGCATTCAGCTCCTCGCCCGCCGCGATGATCGCCATCGCCATCTCAAGGTTTTCGCAGTTGAAGGCTCCGACGGCATATCCGTGCGACGAGGCATCGTCAAGGAGCTTCTTCGTTGTTACATAAGCCATAAATCTTTCCCCTTTCCCGAAGGTGCGAGCGGGGACGCCTCCGACATTGACGAAGGCTTCCCCGCTTCATTATTATAATATATAATCCACGCAGGCGCGCGCGCGTCTGACCGGCTTCATAAAGGTGCCGACCGCAACATGGTCGGGGTGGACGCGGTAGCGCTCAAGGTCTTCAAAGGAATCGAAGTCCGAGATGAGTACGAGATCCCAGTTGACTCCGTTTGCATTTTCGTTGACCCTGACCGTCGAGCTTCTTATCCAATCGATCTTCGACGGCAGAGCCTCGAGCATATTCTTCGTGATCTCAACATTTTCGGTGCGCGTCCTTCCGCCCGCCTCGTCGAGAAATTCAAACATACAGATGTGTCTTATCATCGTGTTGCTCCTTTCAGTCAAGCCCTCTCATACGGGTAGTGACCCTTCCCGAAGAGAGCGAGATATATCTTACGACAAGTGCCGCGCGGTCGTCCCCGAGACTCTTCCAGAGCTTCTCGGTGAATGATTCCGAGTTGTTCAGCACCGTAACACGGGCAGGCTCGCCCGAAAAAGGCTTCTTATCCTTCCCGAATTCGGTCACAAGGTGTCCGACGCCCGCGACGGGCGAGAAGGAGAATATCATAGCGTTATTGGCGCTCGCCGCCTCGTCCGCCGGCTTTACGCAGAAGAGCTTATAGGAAAACTTTTCCCCGAGGCAGACTATTCCGCCGACGCGGGTCTTCTTCGATGCCTCAAGCCCGCAGAGCGCACCGACGCAGCATTTGCCGCTCTCGGATGCCTCGCAGAGCAGGTCGGTAAGGCTTCCGTCATTGACAAAGACCTTCTGCCCCGACTTCTTCACGGGCGAGCTTACGAGCGCTCTCTCCCCCATCGGCTGTCCGGCGATGCGCGGCATGAGCATGACTTCGTCTCCGAAATCGTTGAACTTCACATTTCTGTCTTCGTCGCTCTTTCCGGTGTAAAAGCAGGCGACGACGGCGTACTTTCCGTTCTTTGAAAGCCCGACGAGCGTTCCGAAGCCCGGAAATTTATTCTTGCGCAGAGCCGCACCGGCGTCTGCTGTTCTGAAGCTGTTGTTCATAGCGTTTCCTTTCTTATTTTACGATCCCTTTTGCCTTCAGGAGCGCGACAAGCTCCTTGCCCGTAGCCTCCTGCGCCGCGCAGTTCGGGTGGTTGCCCATACCTTCGCGGTTAAGCGTAGTTTTCAGCACATAGACTCCGGCGCTCTCGCCGCCAAGCCCGGCAACGCCTTCGTTCACCTGAGACTGAAATCCGTTGTTCATCGCGTTCGTGATGAAGATGACGGGCAGATCGGCTTTACCGTAGTATTCCCTTATCTCGCCTACGAAGGTCATAAGGTCTTTCTTGAAGTCCTCCGCCTTCACGGGATTTTTATCTGCGGTGCTCTTCGAGTAGTCGTTCGTTCCGAGGTTTATCACGACGGCGTTCGGGATCCTTGCCCTGAAATCGTACTGCGTCTTGTTGCGGATCTGGTTGTAATAAGGATAGTATGTCCGCGGGATAGAGTTTCCGAAGCCCGACGACCACGAGAGCAGCCAGCCCGAAACGCTGACCATCGAATAGTCGGCTCCGAGGGCTTCGGATGCGAGGAAGGCATATGTCTTCGTACCGTCGCAGTAATAGGCGTTACCCGCAGCCTCGGTCTCCTTGTTCGCGACATACTCTCCGGCAAGACCGTAGCCACAGGTGATGCTGTCGCCTATAAACTCAAAGTAAAGCGCCTTATCTTCGGGGCGCGCGCCGACCGTTCCGTTGAGCGAGATGCTCTTTATCTCGCTGTTCGCGTGCGCTATGTGCGACTGCTTGAGCAGGCGGAAGGTATGCACGCCCTTCGGCAGTCCCGATGCCAGCGTAAGCTCGTTGTCGCCGACCTTTGCTTCAAGCCTCTGCGGGCTTCTCTCGCCGTCGACAAAGACCGTGAAATAGCAGTCGCCGCTGTAAGAGGACGCCGCCTTCGTGACCGTCACGCCGACGCTGACCTCGCCCTCGCACTCGGCGGTGAATTCGATGCCCGAAGCCGTCCAGTCGCAGGTGATCCCGCTCTCTGTCTTCATCGAGCGTCCGATGACCTTCACCTTGTCGATGACCGAGAGAAGGTCTACTGTCTTCGCCTCAGAAATGTAGAGCTTATCGAGCTTCGACGGGATATTTATCTCGTCCTTACCCTCAATATAGGTCGCGATGAAGTATTTCACCGCCACGGCGACCGCCGATTCGCTCCCGCCGTTTATGACTATCTTGCCGTCGACGACGCGGATATACCAGTCGTTGGCTCCGAGCTTCTCGGTATGCGCCTTCGATTCCTTACGGTTGGTGGCGCCGATAAGGATCTCGTTGGGCTTTATCTCGGTCTCCTCAAGATACCAGTCGTCCGAATAATCGGCTTTTCCGCCGGAGAAGTCGGCGATTGTCTGAACAAGCAGGGTCCCCGCATCGCGAAGTATCTGACCGCATTTTTCGGGGCGGACGAATTTGAAGAATATCTCCTTGTTTTTCGTCGCTATGACGATTCCGGGGTCCTTTACCTCGGGTTCTCCCGTGGTGGTTGCAGCCGTCGTCGTGCCGTCACCGTCCCCGCTCACCGTGCAGGCGGCAAACGAGAGGAGCATGATCGCGGCAAGCAGGACGCAAAGAAGCTTTTTCATAATATTTTTCCTCCGTAAAAAAGTTACTGTTTTTCTTCCCTGTCTGTCACGGCGATGCCGAGCTCGCGAAGGGTCTGCTCGTCCGCGGGCGCGGGACATTTTGACATAAGCTCGGAGGCGTTCTGCACCTTCGGGAAGGCTATCACGTCGCGGAGCGAATCGGCGCCCGACATGACCATCGCGAGTCTGTCAAGTCCCATTCCCGAGCCTCCGTGCGGGGGCGCGCCGTACTTGTACGCCTCGACGAGGAAGCCGAACTTCGCGTCGATCTCCTCGGGCGTGAGTCCGAGAGCCGCGAACATCTTCTCCTGAAGCTGCCAATCGGTGATCCTTATCGAACCCGAGAGCAGCTCGGTGCCGTTAAGCACCATATCGTAGCACTTCGCCCTCACCTTTCCGGGGTCGGATTCAAGGTAAGGCAGGCACTCCTCGAGCGGCATCGTGAAGGGATGGTGCATGGCATCCCAGTGGTTTGTCTCCTCGTTCCACTCAAAGAAGGGGAATTCGGTGATCCAGAGGAAGTTGAACTTGTCCTTCGGGATGATGTCGAGCTTCCTCGCGACTATCGTGCGGAGCGCGCCGAGAGTCGGAAGGACGACCTTATCCTTATCGGCGCAGATGAGCATGACATCTCCCGTCTCGAGTCCGGCAAGCTCATATATCGCCTGAAGCTCCCCGGGCTTCATAAACTTTGCAAAGGAGCAGGCAGGCTCGGCATCGACCCAGCGGACATATGCAAGCCCCTTCGCTCCGATGCCCTTCGCGTGTTCGGTGAGCTTATCTATCTCTTTTCTCGTGAGGATATGCGCGGCGTTCTTCGCAACTATGGCACGGACGCTTCCGCCGGCGGCAAGTGCCGAGGAAAATACCGCGAATCCCGAATCCTTCACGGCGTCGGAGAGATCCACGATCTCCATTCCGTAGCGGGTGTCGGGTTTGTCCGAGCCGTACTTTTCCTGCGCCTCGGCGTAGGTCATACGGCGCATCGGAGTCTCGACCTCGATGCCGAGGACCTCCTTGAATACTCTCTTTATGAAGCCCTCGTTCATCGCCATTATGTCTTCCTGCGTCGCAAAGGACATCTCAAGGTCGATCTGCGTGAATTCGGGCTGACGGTCGGCGCGAAGGTCCTCGTCGCGGAAGCAGCGGGCTATCTGCACATACCTGTCAAATCCGGCGACCATGAGGAGCTGCTTGTATATCTGCGGCGACTGCGGCAGGGCGTACATACAGCCGTGATGGAGCCTTGAGGGTACGACATAGTCGCGTGCGCCCTCGGGGGTCGGCTTTATCATCATCGGCGTCTCTATCTCCATAAAGCCGTTCTCATAGTAATACTCGCGTGCGACCCTTGCTATCTCGTGGCGCATACGGATATTTTTCTGAAGCTCGGCGCGGCGAAGGTCGATATAGCGGTATTTCAGCGCCGTTTCGTCCTTGACCTTCTTTGTGTCGCTGACCTCGAAGGGAGGCGTCTGCGCCGCAGACAGCACCTTGAGGCTCTTCACATACACTTCTATCTTACCGGTCGGAAGGTTCGGGTTCACCGCACCCTCGCCGCGGTATCTGACCTCACCGTGAGCGCAGACGACGAACTCCGCGCGGCAGGCGAACGCCTTGTCGAACACCTCTCTGTCTGTCTTGTCATCGAAGGCGAGCTGCACGATTCCCGTGCGGTCACGCAGGTCGATGAATATAAGCGAGCCGAGGTCGCGCTGTCTCTGCACCCAGCCCATAACGCATACTTCTTTGCCGACGGCGCTCTCGGGCACCTCGGCGCAGTAGTAGCTTCTCTTGTCTTCGTTGCTAAGGAATTCAGCCATTTGTCTTTTCTCCTTTTCTCAGTTGATAGGCTCGCCGTCTTTGTCAAAGAGCGGCAGTTTTTCAAGGAATACGATATCGTCACGGCTGCTCGCGTCGCCCTCGGCAAGGATCGCGGCTCTGCCGCAGATATTTCCGCCCGCCGCGGTGACGAGAGTCTCGAGAGCCTTGAGCGATTCTCCGGTCGAAATAACATCGTCGACGATCAGGACGCGCTTGCCTCTCATAATATCGGCATCCTCGCTGTCAAGGTAGAGCTTCTGCTCATTTGCGGTCGTGATCGAATGTACCGTTACCTCAAGGGTCTTCGGCATATAGAGCTTCGGGCTTTTTCTCGCGACGAAGTATTTTTTGTCTCCCCTCTGCCTTGCCATCTCGTGCGCGAGCGGGATGCCCTTCGTCTCGGCGGTGAGTATGTAATCGTAATCGGGGACACGGGCAAGCAGATCCCTTGCCGAATTTTCGGTCAGCTCGGGATCGCCGACGATAATGAAGGCTCCTATGTAAAGCTCGGGGTTCAGCGGGCAGAGCGGAAGCTCGCGCTCACAGCCGGCTATATTCATTCTGTAAGACTTTTTCATATCTTTCAATCTCCAATCTTCAAAGAGTTTGTTCCTGCCATCTGATTCGTCTGTGGTTATCGGTCGCAAGGGCTTCCTCTACAAGTCCCTCAAAGTCGAGCTTCGCTTCCTCTGCTTCGACCTTCGCGAGTTCGGGTTTCGTCTTCGGGTGCGGCGGTGTAAATACCGTGCAGCAGTCCTCGTAAGGAAGTATCGAGGTGTCGAATGTGCCGATCTTCCTTGCCGTTTCGATGATCTCCGCCTTGTCAAGTCCTATGCATGGGCGGAAGACCGGCATCGTCGCGGCGGCATCGGTGACGCCTATCGCCTGCATCGTCTGCGAGGCTACCTGTCCGAGGCTTTCGCCGGTTATCAGCGCGCGGCAGTCATACTGCTTTGCGAGCCGGTCGGCTATCGTCATCATAAAGCGGCGGAGAAGAAGGGTGAAGTAATCCTCCTCGCACGCGCGCTTGATCTCTTCCTGGATATGTGTGAGCGAGACGGTGTGAAGGTTTATCGTTCCCGCATAGCGTGCGACGAGCCGCGCGAGGTTCTCGACCTTCTCGTGTGCCAGCTCGCCCGTATAGGGGAAGGATTCAAAGTAGACCGCATCGAGCCTCACTCCGCGCTTTGCCATCATATAGCCGGCGACGGGTGAGTCTATGCCGCCCGAGAGCAGGAGCATGGCGCTTCCGCTCGAGCCGACCGGAATGCCTCCGGCGCCCTTGACCTGCCCCGCGTGGATATAGGCGCTGTCCTCTCTGACCTCCGCCATCACGACGACATCGGGATTCCTCACATCGACGCGAAGGCGCGGGCAGGCGGAAAGTATCGCACCCCCGACCTCCGCCGATATTTCGGGGGACTTCAGCGGGAATGTCTTGTCGGCGCGCTTCGATTCGACCTTGAAGGTCTTCACCCCTTCAAGGAATCGCGGCAGGTAGCTCTTCGCCGTTTCGCAGAGCGACTCCACCGATTTTTCGCAGGCAGCCGCGCGGCTGAGCGCGATTATTCCGAAGGTATGCGAGGCGGCATCGAACATGGCGTCGATGTCGGCGCTGTCGTCCTCCGGAATTATATAGATAAGGCTCTGCGAGCGCCTTACGGTAAACTTACCGCACTGCGCCGCCCTGTAACGCAGATCCTTCACGAGAAGCTGCTCAAAGCTCGCGCGGTTCGCGCCCTTAAGCACTATCTCGCCGTATTTGCAAAGAATTATCTCTTTCACTCGTTGTCCTCTTCCCCGCCAGCCTCTTTTCCGTCGACCTCTTCGGGAAGCTCGTCTTCGTTAAGGCTTTCGACTATCTTTGTCGCAAGCTCAAGGTCGGTGTTCTTCACGAAAAAGTCGGTGCCGAGCATCGAATTTCCGGTGACGACCGAGACCGAGCCGCCCCTTTCGTTTATCATAAAGGGGATGCCGGCATCCTCAAGGATGCTTGCGACGACGGCGCGTGAAGGCAGGTCATATACCGTTACGAGAAGCTCAAGGTCCTCGGCGGGCTTATGCGAATCTCCTATTCCGAAAAGTGACATGACAGGCTCCTTCTTTCAATCTTTATAGTAGTGCGGGAAAAGCCTCTCCCACACATCGCGGCATGCAAAGGTATCGGCGACCGAGCTGTGAGGGACTCCCCTCCACTCTATCCCGAAGTGGCTCATCGCGTCGATGAGCGAGGCGTGTTCTATCTCGGGATGGCATTCGTGCGCGTAGCGGACGAATTCGTTCGCGCAGCAGCGCACCTTCGCGTGCAGTGCCTCGCGCTCCTCCTCGGGATAGATGAATTTGATATGGCTGTAATCGGTCGATACGCCGTAGGCGATAAGGTTATCGGCGCCTGCGAAGATCTCCTTTATCCGAGGCGTCAGTTCGGCAAGCGTCGGGCAGTTCTCGGTCATTTCGGGTGTGATGCCGTGGATCTTCTCGGTCCTCTTCCATTTTTTCGTGTGGTCGGGCTTTACAAGGGTATTCATTATCAGCTTGTCGTTACCGTCGACTATGCTTATCGAGATTATCTCGTCGCGGTCGTAAAAGCCGGTCAGCTCAAGGTCGAAGAAAAGGACCCTTGACCTCTCCATCCCGAAATATTGCGCGCGGTAGGCGTCTCCCTCGGCGCGGCGCTCGGCAAGGTCTTTTTCGTAACATTCGCGGCAGAGCTTTTTCTTGAACCTTATGTTCTTTCCGCATCTGACGCAGGTAAGCGGCAGGCGCGACGCCGTTCTCTTGTCATAAAAGAAGAGGGGCGTCTTGTCGGCTTTGAGGGTATACGCCACCGGCTCCTCGATGACCTTGCAGTTCATCGCGGTGAGGCGCTCGCGCGTATAGTAGCCGTACCCTGCGGCGCGCTTTACGCTCATTCTCTCGATGACGCTGCCGCTCGGAAGGGTCATCTGCTCGTTTTTCGCACCGTACCAAAGCTCGGGCGGTGCCTCCGACACCTTTTCGGGGTCGAAATAGAAGATAACCGTCTCATCGTCGATGTAGGTGTAGGCGGTCGGCTCGCCTCCGGGAAGGAGGTGCAGCTGATTCAGAAGTGCGCGGGATATGTAACCCTTCGCTTCCGCCTCGCTTTTGCTTACGCAGGGGATCGAGGCTCCCGATCTTGTTTTGACTGAGGTACTCAAGATTTCCTCCATTTATCTATCATTATAATTGACGAAAGTCACATTCAAAGTTTATTATACCACACCTTCCCGACAATTTCAATATAATATTATTTTATTAACATAAAAATAACCCTCGCCGGCGGTGGGCGCGGGGAAACGGGAGATGCGGAGGATGTGGGGGACTTTCTTTCGAGAAAGTCCCCCACGGCCCCCCAAAGAACTTGCTTGAGGGTTATAGAAGTAGTGTCTTGTCTCGGGGCATTTTGCCTACGGCAAAACTTTGGTGGATTTTTGCCGAGGACTCAAGGGTATACATGCATCCCCTTTTCATCCTCGG
>CAKXXW010000018.1 GCA_934378145.1 uncultured Eubacteriales bacterium | reverse complement strand
TCTTCGGGCGGGGTATGCGAACCCATAACCATCCGCAGATATATCTGCGGATGGTTTGCGTTTGATTTTGACGGGTCACCAAAAAAAGGATACGGCATTCGCCGTATCCTTTTTTTGGTGACCCGTACGGGAATCGAACCCATGTTACAGCCGTGAAAGGGCCGTGTCTTAGCCGCTTGACCAACGGGCCGGGGAATGCCTTCACTTTTGCGAAAGCACTCTGGTAGCGGAAATCGGATTTGAACCTATGACCTATCGGGTATGAACCGATTGCTCTAGCCAGCTGAGCTATTCCGCCAAACTTAATGCTCAAAGATTATAGCACATTTATTCCGGCTTGTCAACACTTTTTTTCGCCTTTTACATTATTTTTTGCGCCCGATGCCCTCATTTTTTCCTTCTTCACGCGGAAAATTTCGCCTGCGGGCGCTTTTTTCCTTCTTTGCCCTTGAATTATCCGCTCCGATATTATATAATCTTATCATGATCATTATACATCGGGAGGTGACGCGCCCTTGAAATTCATACACTGTGCCGACCTGCACCTTGACGCCGTGATGGAGTCGGGGATGCCCCCGCGGCAGGCTGCCGAGCGGCGCTCGGAGCTTCTCCGCGCCTTTTCCTCGCTCGCGGAGCTGGCGAAGGGCGAAGGCGTCCGCGCCGTTATAATTGCCGGCGACCTCTTTGACCGGTGCAATGTCTCGGCGCGCGCGCGGAACTACTTCCTTGACACGGTGAAGGCGACGCCTGAGGTCGACTTTCTCCTCCTTCGCGGCAACCACGACTCGCGCGTGCTGACCGGCTGCGACCTTCCCGCAAATCTCCGCCTTTTCGGGAAGGAATGGACCTCCTTTGACTACGGCGAGGCGGTGATAACGGGCGCCGAGGCTCCCGATGAAGGCAGCCTTTCGCTTGACGGCTCAAGGCTCAATATCGTCGTGCTTCACGGCGCGGACAGGCAGGAATTTTCTCTCTCCGCTCTCGCGGGGAAAGGCATAGATTACCTTGCGCTCGGGCATTTTCACAGCTTCTCGTCTGGGCGGCTCGATGCCCGCGGCGAATGGTGCTATGCGGGCTGTCCCGAGGGGCGGGGCTTTGACGAATGCGGCGAGAAGGGCTTCGTGCTTCTCGATATTTCGGACGGAAAGCTCACGCGTACCTTCATCCCGTCGGCGGTAAGGCAGGTCGTCTCTGTCGACGCCGATATGACGGATGCCGTAAGCCTCACCCTTCAGCGCGAGGCGATAGAGGCGGCGCTCTCGGGCGTCGACCGCAAGAACATCGTGCGGGTGAACATCACTGGCAGCTTTGAGCCGGGGCGGGAAAAGTATTACCGAAGCATCACGGACGGACTTGCCTCCGATTTCTTTTACCTTGAGCTTACCGATTCATCGAAAATGAGGATAGAAGCCTCCGATTACGCCGACGACATCTCGCTGAAGGGCGAATTCATCCGCCTTGTGACCGAGAATGTTGCCGACGAGGAGACGCGCGGGCGGATAATCACCTTCGGGATACGGGCGCTGCGCGGGGAGGAGCTTACATGAAACTCATTTCCTGCTATATAGAAAATTTCGGGTGCCTGCACGAGGTCGGATTCGATTTTTCGGACGGGCTGACCTGCCTCTGCGAGGAGAACGGATACGGAAAATCCACACTCGCCGCCTTCATCGGGGCGATCTTTTACGGGCTTCCCGACGGGCGCAAGAGAGCCTCCGAGAACACGCGCAAAAAGTACCTTCCGTGGCAGGGAGGCACCTTCGGCGGAAACGCCGTGATAGAGACTCCGAAGGGCAGGTTCCGCGTCACGCGCACCTTCGGGAAAAAGCAGGCGGAGGACACCTTCGCCCTCACCGATCTTGACACCCGCCTTGAAAGCCGGGAATACGGCGAGGACCTCGGCGAGGAGCTTTTCGGGCTGTCGGAGGAATCCTTCACGAAAAGTACCTACCTGCCGCAGGACGCGGTGACGACCTCTATGACTCCCGACATAAACGCAAGGCTCACGAATCTTCTCGAAAGCTCGGACGATATGAGCGATTACGGGAATGCCGTGACTCGCCTTGAAGCCTACATAAGAAACCTCTGCAACGCGCAAAAGCACGGAGAGATCCCCGATCTGAGGGCAGAGCTTACCGCATGCATGGAGGAGATCGAACGGTGCGAAAAAAGGAGCGACGACGCGACCGACGGGCGGCTGAGGCTCGAAGAGGTCGCCGCGGAGCTTGAAACACTTGGCACGCGGACACGGGAGCTTGACTCCGCACTGAAAAAGGCGGAGGCGGACAGCCTTGCCGCGAAGGACGCCGAATACTGCAGAAGGCTCGCCGACGCCGCAAAGGACGCAAAAAGGAAGGCAGCGGCGCTCGCCTCTCTCTTCCCGTCCGGCATACCGACCGACGGGGAGCTTCGGCTCGCCGCCGACGCCGCGGCACGGCTCGATTCGCTGACCGATGCGAACGCCGGGATGTCCGGGGGCGACAGAAGAAAGCTCGACGCTCTTCGCGCAAGGTTCGGAACTTCCCCCGACGGAGGAAACGCCGACAGACTCTCCGCCAAGGCGGCGGAGCTTTCCGCGAGGGCTATGGGGCTTGAGATCGCCCGCACTTCCCTGTCCGAAAAGCCCGAAAAGCCGAAGGCGCGAAGCATTGCCGGCGGGATCGTCGCACTTGCCGGAGGTATCCTGCTGCTCGTCGCGGGCATTATTCTGTGCCCGATACTGCTTCCGCTCGGGATCGCGCTCTGCTCGCTCGGCGCGTTATGCGCGGGCGCGGGAGCCGTTACTTTTGCCCTTCTGAGGTCTAAAAGCAGGCGCGATGCAACTGAATATGAAAAAAAGCTCGCCGTTTACCTTGCTTCCGAGCGTGACCTTGCCGAAAAGGCCTCGGCTCTTGACGCCGAAAGCGCGGCGCTCGACAGCGAGCTTGCCTCGCTCGTTCCCGGCTACCGCCGCGGCGACGACAGATATGCGGCGATCGCCGAGGTGCGGCGCGCGTTTTCGGAATATCAGACTCTGCTTGCCGACGAGAAGAGAGACTCCGAAGAGAAGGCTCGCCGCAGAGCCGCCTCCGATGAGATAAAGGGAAGGCTCGACACCTTCTTTGTCCGCTGTCCGTGCGACCTTTCGGGCGGATACGGCGCGGGACTCGACCGTCTCCGCGCGAATATCGCGGCTCTCGGAGCGGCGGAGCGCGACGCGACCGAGAAGGAAAACGCCGCGAAAGCCTTTGCCGCCGAGAAGGGCATAGATATGTCGCTTCCCCTCCCCGCCCTGCCCGACACCGAAAGACTTGCCCGTGAGAAGGCATCGGTCGCTTCAAGGATCTCTTACCTTGAACACGAGCGCGGCAGGCTCACCGAAGCCGTGAGGAGCGCCGACGCCGATTCGGAGGCGCTTCCCGCCCTCAACGAAAAGGCAGACCTGCTCCGCGAAAAAATAAGCGGGCGTGAGCGCGACCTCTCCGATGCGAGGGAAGCGAAGGACTTCCTTGAAAGAGCGAAGGACTCCCTCTCCGGCAGGTACCTTGACGGGATGGAGAAGGCTTTCTCCGAGAGCTTCCGGAGCGTGAGCGGACTTGACCTCGGGTCGGAGATAGATACCTCGCTCGGGCTGAAGCTCGGGGACAAAAAGATGAGGTCGGGGGAAAGCTACAGCCGCGGTCTGCGCGAGATCGCCGCGGTATGCCTCCGTATAGCGCTGACCGACGCGATATTTACCGGCGACAAGCCCTTTTTGCTACTTGACGACCCCTTCTGCGACCTTGACGACCTTCGCCTCTGCCGCGCCCTTGAGATGACAGAGCGGCTCGCCGAAGGCAGGCAGATAATCTACCTCACCTGTCATTCGAGCCGTGTGCCTAAGAAGGGATAAAAGAAAAATATTTTCCGAAGAAAGGAATCTTAAATATGAAAAGAATGATCTCCCCCTCGCTTATGTGCGCCGACTTTATGAATCTCGGCGACGAGCTGAAAAAGCTCGAAAAAGGCAACATCGAATACCTACATGTCGACATCATGGACGGCGTCTATGTGCCGAACTACACCCTCGGCACAGACTTTGTGAAGAGGCTCCACGCCGCGACCGACATCCCGCTCGACCTTCACCTCATGATAGACGAACCGACCGCAAAGCTCGATTGGTTCGAGCTGCGTGAGGGAGACTATGTATCGGTGCATTACGAATCCTGCACCCACATCCAGCGCGCGCTCAACCTCATCCGCGAGAGAGGGGCGAAGCCGATGCTCGCGCTCAACCCCGGAACGCCGCTGACGGCGCTCGAGGAGCTGATGCCCTACATCGACGGCGTGCTTATCATGACGGTAAACCCCGGTTTCTCGGGTCAGAAGCTCGTCACCTCCACCCTCGGAAAGATCACCCGTTGCCGCGAAATGCTCGACAGGAACGGTTTCACCGGAGTCGACATCGAATGTGACGGCAATGTCAGCTTTGAAAATGCCAAGCTTATGAAGGACGCGGGCGCGAACATCTTCGTTGCCGGCACCTCGAGCATCTATTCAAAGGCGGACACGCTCGAAAACAACCTTGCAAAGCTCCGCGCGGCGATCGCCTGACGCTCTTTGCCGCAAAAAAACATCCCGCAGCCTCATGTAAGGCTGCGGGATGTTTTTTCTTTCTTTCAGTAAACTCTGACCTCGTGGATAAGCACGGTGTCGGCACCGTTCGTCGACAGAGGCGTTACCGTCACCCTGTCGGCTTCGACATCCGCGAAGGGCAGGACGACATGGCGCTGGTGGTTATTCTTTATCTCCGCCTGCGCGACCTCTTTACCGGCAAGGTAAAGCGTTACCTTCGCGTCCTTCACAAGCTCCGCGGGGACGCCGGGTCTCTGCTGCTTCTGGCGGTTCGGCGCCATCGTGACCCTTATCGGGTAGGCGAAATCCGACTCGAAGGTGAGGTTCACGCGATTCACCTTATGCGCGCCGTCAAGGTCGAGGGAAAGGCTCTCGCCCGCCTTCGTCAGCCAGCCGTTCTTGTCCCCGTCAAGGGTCCTCGAAGCGCCCTTCGTGACCTTCTCGGGTTCGCCGCCGGGGAGGTACGAGGTGGCGCTGATCTTTGCGCGAAGGGCGAGATCGGCGGCATCCTCGTTATAAATGCCCGGGATGTAGCCGTCGTTTTCAAGGATCTTCTGCTGAAGCTCCTTTATGTGCGGCGCAAGGGCGCGGGGATCGCAGTCATACTGGCGGCAGAGGGCTGCGGCGATACCGACAGCCTCACCTCCGATGGCGCAGCAGCCGATGATACGCGTGCTGGCAAGCCCGAGCTTCGTCGTGCTTATATCTCTTCCCGCCATGAAGAGGTTGTCTATATTCTTCGAGTAATACGACCTGTAAGGGATCGTGTAGACTCCGCGGTAGAAGTTGCAGTCGGAGGGCAGCTTATCGAAATCGAGCAGTCCGTGCGCGGCGTGAAGGTCGACGCACCAGCCTCCGTAGCAGACGGCGTCCTCAAACTGCTTATGGTCGAGGATGTCCGCCTCCGAGAGTATGTAATCGCCCATGAGCCTGCGGCTCTCTCTCATTCCGGGGAGCGCGCCGACCCATTCAAGCTCGTAGTTCTCGGCGTGGTGCTGATGCACGCCCTCGTCGTTGTTCTTTATATGATCCCAGAGGCCGTAGGCGTAGGCATAGAGGTCATCGCGCAGCTTCTCGTAATCGGGGATTATGTCCTCGCCGTCGCCCATAAGCTCAAGCCACCAGTATCCGTAGTCGATGCAAGCGGAGCTTGTCATGGAGGTCCTTCTGTACTCCTCCGGATCGGGGGATTCGGAGCAGTCGATCTTCTCTCTCATCTCGACGCAGTGGATCCTCTTTGCGAGCTGTTTCTCGGTGAGGTGCTTTGCGAAGGCGGGCGGGGTGAACTTCACCGGATGTCCGACATTCTTCGCCTTGAGCAGGATCGTGTTGCCCATTCTGTTGTTGTTTGCGACTTCGGGGGCGTGGGGCTCGCCGAACTCCGACTTTGCCTCGCTTCCCTGTCTGTACTCGGCGCCGGCGTAGTAGCCGAGGGTGCCGTTGCCCGTCGCGTCGACAAAGAGCGGCGCGCTGATGAGGAATCTCATCTCGGTCGTCTCCTGCACGCAGAGGATCGACTTTATCCTGCTCCCTTCGGTCACGCAGTCATACATGACCGTGTTGAAGAAGACCTCAAGGTTCTTCTCCGCCTTTGCCTTCTCAAAGAGTACCATATCCCATATCGAATAGCAGAAGCCGTCGTTGCAGCTCTTGTTCTCGAGCATAAGCTCATAGAGAAGTCCGCCCTCGGCGTATTCGGGCTGCTTCAGCGACTGGTCGGCTCCCGAGATGTGGATCCTTATCTCGCTCGAGGCGTTGCCCCCGAGGACGGGACGCGCATGGATAAGAGCTACCTTTATCCCCTGCCTTGCCGCCGCGACAGCGGCGCAAAGTCCCGACATTCCTCCGCCGACGACTACTGCGTCGTAGCTTTTTTCTTCATATCTGATTGCTGTGTTCATTTATTATTTTCCTTTCACCGGATTGAAATTGAATACGAAAACGAATATCTTATTCCCGCTGTGACCGCGAAGGCTGTAATCCCCCGTCTCGATGACGAATTCGTCGGCAATAAGCCCCTGATCCTGCTGCTCGTATATCCAATCGCGCATCGTATCCTCATACTCGTCGGCGGTCAGAAGGATAAAGTAGCGGTCGACGCCTTCCTTATCATCGAAACAGTCCTTCGGGACCTGATATTTATATGCCTTCGGCGTGGGCGAGTTCTCGTAGATATTTGCGATCTCGACCTTCCGGTCGGAGAACATGGTCATCGACTCCGCCCACCAGAAGTTCGCGTAGCCGTACTTCAGGTCGCGGGCTTCAAGCTCCTCGACGCAGAGGTGCCACACATTGTCCTGTCCGTAATCGGCGGGCATCTTCGCTATCGCCGAAAAGGACACCGCGGATACGAGGATGAGGCAGGAGAGAAGACAGGCGCCGAGCCTCTGCGCTATTCCCTTCTGCCTTATCAGCTCGAATGCCGAGACAGCGGAAAGTATCGCAGCGGTGCCGAGCATCGGGGTGAGGCGCCAGTTGGCTCCTCCGAGCCGCCCGAATGTCACGGCGAAGAGTATGAACGCCGAAACGGCGAAGTGACCTATCAGAGCCGCGCGGATCCCGCGGCTCTTTATCTTCTTATAGAAGAAGAGCATCACGACGGGTGCGGCAAGAAGCAGGAAAGAGCCGAGGATCCTTATCATATTGAGGATCGAATCAAGGCTCACGAGCGGGTCGTTTGCCTTCACGGAGACTCCGAGAAGGCTAAGCCAGTTCGTGAAAAAGCCGAGGAAGTTATCCTTCCATGTATTCATTGCGCTGTATGACGAGTAGGCATTCGCATATCCCGCCGTCACACCGCCCGAGGCATAGCCGATCAGCATATATCCGGCGACCGAGGCTGCCCCGATCAGTGCGAGCATCGCGAAGATGCGCAGATTGCCCTTCGAGAAGAATTTCGTGTCCGAGTCAAAGAGCCTCTCGGCAAATATTCCCGCCAGCACGGGAAGGGTGAAGCAGACGAGCGTCTGCAGTCCGTCGGTCGCCGCCATGAGCGAGAAGACGAGCAGCAGCGCCGCACGGATGAAGCCGCGGCTGCGGAGAAGCTCCGCCGAGCCTTCGGGCTTCTTTTTTGAAAAGACCGTGCAGAAGACCGCAGATCCGATCGCGGCAAGCAGGATGATACCCGCCGAAACGCAGAAGGATACGACAGTCTTCATGCCTATCGCCGCAACGACAAGGCTCACGAGCGCCACCGGCACAAATACCGCGAAGTCGGTAAGGCAGCGCGAGGTCTTCCTCTCATCGGTAAGGATCCCGCCCTCGGAAAATATCCTCACGGCAAGCCCGAATCCGACGCAGAAGAACAGTATGCCTAAGTTATAGTAGAATATATGCTCCCACATGATCTCGCGCAGCTTTGCGCTCGAGGACATTATGAGAAGCACGAGCGTCACCGTCGACGCGGAGGCTATGCGCGAAAGTCCGAAGCCCCTCGCCATATAGTATGCGGCGGCGGCAAGCAGCAGAGCCAGCGTGCAGAGCCCGAGGATCTGCGCCTTCATCGAATAGCCGAAAAGAGCTATATAGGGCAGGAAAATGAGGTTCCCGCCGAAGGGCAGGATCGCGGCGTAATAGAAATTGTCGCCGATGAGCTTTCCCGAAACGAATGTCTCGTAAGCCCAATTGAGCGAGTCGGTGCAGTCGGAGGTCATATATCCCTCCGCAGGCCCCGTGATATAGTAGATGACAGTTCCGACCCCGAGCAGAAGTATGAGGATCGGAAGCACCGCGTTCTTTATTATACCGAAGACCTTTTCTGCCGTTATCCTTCTTTCGGAAGGCGGATTTTCAGCTCTTGTCATTTTCTTTTTTCTCCGTTCCGCCGGCGGACTTTTCCTCGTGGTATTCCTTCTCGGTGTTGACCTCCCACACATCGTGCTTGTCGGTCACGCCGTTCTTCACACATTCGACCGCCTTCATCGCCGTCAGCATCGAATGGTCCATATTGTTGTACTTATGCTGACCGTTGCGGCCGATGCACCAGAGGTTTTCGATCCCCGACAGGTAATTCTTCACCGTTTCGAATTCCGAATAGGTGTCAAAGTAGGCGGGGTAGGCTTTCTTCACCTTTATCCTCACCGAATCGAGGACATCCGACTCGTCGATGACGCCTATCGAGGCAAGCTCGTGCGTGGCGAAGGCTATAAACTCATCGTCGGGCATATTCCAATATTCGTCGCCCTCGTCGCAGAAGTATTCAAGCCCTATCCATACGGTATGCTCGAGGTCTTTCACCATATAAGGCGACCAGTTGTTGAATATCTGGAGCCTTCCGAGCTTCACATCGCCCTCCTGAACATATATCCAGCAGTCGGGGACGATGTTTCCGACCGTCGCGAAGTGCGTCTCGTTCTTTATTTTCAGCTTGTTGACAAGGAGCCCGACCGTCATGAAATCGCGGTAAGGCAGCCCCGCGGCAACGCGCGAGACATCCTCGGGGACGCTTTCGCCCTCCATTCCGGCGACAAGGTCCTTTACCGGCATGGTCGAGAAGAATTCATCGCCGCTGTATGTGACCTCTTTTCCGTCCTTCAGAGCGACGACGCTTTTCACACGGTCGCCCTCGGTGAGGATGCGCGTGACCTTCGCCCCGCGGATGATAGTACCGCCGAGGCGCTCGACCTCGGAAGCCATCATCTCATAGAGCTGTCCCGGTCCCTTCTTCGGGTAGGAATACTGCTCGATAAGAGAGGTCTCGACCTTGCCTCCCGCCTTCTTGAAGGGCTTTGAGACAAAGTTCCATACGGCTTTCATCAGAGAAAGTCCCTTGACCCTCTGCGCGCCCCAATCGGCGGAGATGTCCTTCGGGTCGCGGCCCCAGAGCTTCTCGGTGTAGCCCTCGAAAAACATCTCGTAGAGCGGCTGACCGAAACGGTTTATGTAGAAATTGCGGAGCGAGTCCTCCTCTTTCTTGCACACGGTCGACTTGAGATAGCCGAATCCGGCTTTCATCGTCCGCCTGAAGCCCATGTTGCGGAAGGTCGCGGGCTTTAAGGAGATCGGGTAGTCAAAGAATTTCTTGAGATAGTAGATCCTTGACACACGGCGGCGAAGGAGCATCACGCGATCCTCTTTCTCGGGATCGGGTCCGCCCGGCGCGAGTTCCTTCTCGGTGCCGAGGATAATGTCGTCCTTTGCCGGTGCGCCCTGCATCGGCATAAGCTCGTTCCAGAGAGCATTGACCTCCGGATCTTTGGTAAAGAAGCGGTGGCCGCCGATGTCCATGCGGTTCCCGTTGTGTTCCACGGTGCGGGAAATGCCGCCGACAAAATCCTCTTCCTCAAGGATGACGGGATGGATGTCGGTGTCGCGGAGAAGGCAGTAAGCCGCCGTAAGTCCGGCGGGGCCTGCTCCGATTATTACTGCGTTTTTACGGTTTTCGTTCATTATCATATCCCCCGGGAGGTATTTGCGTATATTTACTTTATTATAGCACATTCCCTCCGATAAGTCAAATGATATTCTGTCCTGTTTTCGTCCCTCCGGATTAAATTTCGGGAGGGAACGGGGGAACGGGAGACGAACGGGAGATACGAAAGGTGTGGGGAACTTTCTTGGAAGAAAGTTCCCCACACCCTTCAAAGAACACACCCTTCAAAGAACTTGAACCAATGGTTTGTAGGGGAGGATATTATCCTCCAGCTAATAAATGCCTTTATGCAGGGAAACGAGAGATACGGGAGATGCGGGAAAACTTTCTCGAAAGAAAGTCCCCCGCATCCTTCGTATCCCCCGTATCTCCCGTCGTCTTTCAGTGAGCGAGACCGTCGGCGATCTTCACGCACTCATCGGCGAGGGCTTCAAGCGACCCGTCGGCGAAGGGTGAAGGTATTCCGACTCCGGCGAGCAGCGCGGGGAACGCCTCAGTGCCTCCCTTTTTCGAGAAGCCGACATACTTTTCGAGCGTGCCGCAGTAGTCTTCACGCGACATTTTGAGGAACCAGAGCGAGACGGTCTGCGCAAGGCAGTAATCGATATAATAGAAGGGCGACTCGAAGATGTGCATCTGATACTGCCATCTCGTTCCCTCCTCGAGGTAGGGGATCCCCGCCCAGTCAAGGTAGGGACGGTACTTCGCCTCAAGCTCGCGGTAGGCAGCCTTGCGCTCCTCCGGCGTGTATTCGGGGTGTGCGTAGGCTATGTGCTGGAACTCGTCGACTATCACGCCGTAGGGTATGAAGGAGAGCGCCGAGCAGAGGTGCGTGTACCTGTATTTGTCAGGCTCGGCAAAGAAGCGGTCCATGCCGGGCCAGCAGAGAAATTCCATGCTCATCGAGTGACATTCGGCGGTCTCCATGCCTCCGACATCAAGCTCTTCGTCGCCGTAGCGGAAGACATTGTAGGCGGCGTAGGCGTGTCCGAATTCGTGGGTTATGACATCTATGTCGCCCGAGCCTCCGTTGAAATTCGCAAGGATGAAGGGCTGCTTTTCCTTCGGGAAGCAGGTGCAGTAGCCCCCGCCCCATTTGCCGTCGCGCGAATCGACATCGAATGCCTCGGCCTCGCGCATCTCGCGCATGAAAGCGCCTATGTCGGACGACATATCGTCGTACATCTTCTGCGCCTCGTCAAATATCCCCGCCTTGTCAAGCATCGGGCGCGGGATCTCGCCCTTCACATATACCGCGTCGTCATAGAAGGTCACACGGTCAAGTCCGAGATCGTCCGCGATCTCCTTCTTCAGCTTCGTAACGCAGGGAACGAGGTACTTTCTGACATTTTCGCGGAAGCCGGCGACCATCTTTTCGTTGTAGTCGACGCGCCCCATGCGGTAGTATCCAAGTTCGATGAAGTCCTTGTAGCCCATCTTCTTCGCCATGGTGTCGCGGATCTTCACGAGCCTGTCGTAGAAGTCGTCGAGCTGAGGTCCAACAGCCTTAAGCCCTTCGCCTATGGCGAAGGCAGCCCTTCTCCGCGTCTCGCGGTCGGCATCATCGAGCTTTCCGCGAAGCACCGACAGGGGCATCTTCTGCCCGTCAAAGTCAAAGACAAGCTCGGACATGAACTTGCTGTACTCGGTCGAGACGGCGTTCTCCTTCTGCATATCCTCGATTATCTTCTCCGAGAAGGTCTTCTTCGCCAGCTCGTAGAAGGCAAAGCGGCGCGAGCCGAGAGCGGCTTCAAGCTCCGCACGGAAGGGTGAGGCGAGCATCATATCGCCGTATTCGGTCATAAGTTGCGAGAAAAGGGGTCCGTTCTCGTCGTAGTAGGCGACCTCGCCCTGATAAAATTCACTGCGTGTGTCAAGCGTGAAACGGCAGTTAGAGAGCGACGCTGCCTCCGTGTAGTTCCTCCATTCGTCAAGGAAGGTCTTCCTCGCGGCGATGACCTCGTCAGCCGACTTCGCCGCGGCGACCGATGCCTTGAATACGCTAAAAGCCGCCCTGCCCTCCTCTATCGTGTAACGCTTGTAGGGTATTTCAGATACTTTCATTACCATAAAAAGTTTCTCCTTTCAGAATTTGAGTCAGGCTTTGTCGTAAAGCCCGATGAGATAAAGTCCGACCTTGTAGCAGAATTTGCCCAGCTCTATGCGAAGCTCGTCGGGGACCTTGCCCATGATCCCGTGGATCTCGTAGGTGAAGTCGCCCTGATAGTTTATCTCCTTAAGCAGGGGCATAAGCTCCTTCCACGGAGTCGTTCCGCGGACGAACGGCACATAGTGGTCGTCGTCGTTGCCGCAGTTTTCCTGCACATGTGTCGCCTTCAGGCGGTGTCCGAGTTTGCGGAGAGCGGGGACCTGATCCTTGTAAACGAGCTGAGCGTGACCGAAATCCCACGCGCCGCCGAGGTCGGGGTCCGCGAAATCGTCGATTATGGCTATCTGCTCCTCGACCGTCGCGGTGAAGCGGCGCTTGGTCTTCGCGGGGTGGAATTCCGCCATGTTCTCGACGGCGATGCCCGTGCCGACCTTCTTCGCCAGCTCAAGGTAGGGCGAGTAGAATTCGCGGTTGATCTTAAGGTTGTAGTCGCGCGACATCTCGGCGTCGATCGTCGCGGTCTGCGCGTGAGTTACGACCCACTTCACCCCGAGCCTTGCCGAGGCGATTATCGAACGCTTCACCGATTCGTCAAACCATTCGCGGAATTCGTCGGTGAAGGGCGGGACATCCGTGCGGTAGAGGTTCGAGTCAAAGGGCGCGTGCGATTGCGTGAAGACCACACCGAGCTTCGCGGCGTGGTTGCCTATCTCGTCGACTTTGGCTTCCCAATCGTCGCCGAGAAGTTCGCTGCCCGACTTCTTGTTCGAGGCGGAGCAGAAATTGAGGTCGATGTGACGGAAGCCGCACTCGTAGCACATGTCTATCGAGTCGATGAGAGAGGTCCTGCCGCCCTGCCGGTGAGTCGGAAAGATGCAGGTTGAGGTTGAGAGTTCCATGAAAAAAATTCCTTTGCAAAAATATTTTCCGAATGTTTGGGAATATAATGTATTGACAAAAGGTCAAAGATGGGTTATAATAACAGAGGTTTTGCGGGTATAGTCTAATGGCAAAACTCCAGCTTCCCAAGCTGGTTATGCGGGTTCGATTCCCGTTACCCGCTCCAAAGGAAAATGCCGCGCCGCAAGCGCGGCATTTTCCTTTGGAGCGGCGTAGCGCTCGGAATTGAAGTATGGTATGTTGCGAAGAGATCAAAAACAGAACGGTGAACGAGCAAAAAAGTAATGTTCCGGAAGACCCGAAGACCTCGCCGCAACTACCGCAGGTTATTTTCCGAAGGAAAATTACCTGCTGATTCCCGTTACCTCAAAGGAAAATGCCGCGCCGCAAGCGCGGCATTTTCCTTTGGAGCGGCGTAGCGCTCGGAATTGAAGTACGGTATGTTGCGAAGAGAGCGAAGACAGAACGGTGAACGAGCAAAAAGGTAATGTTCCGGAAGACCTCACAAAAAGCGGCATAATACCGTTGCACAGGCAAATATACCGTTTGCAATCGTAAATCCTTCATGCCGCGGGCTCTTTCAGTCGCCTTCGGCGCCAGCTTCCTCCCGGAGGAAGCCTCGGTTTAGGCGGTCATCTTACGATAGAAGTGGAGTCTTTCTTACCTTTTTAGTGAATAATCCGCGAGGATCGACTCCCGGCACTGCCGGGCGGGAGGATAATATCCTCCCCTACGGGTTTGGGGAAAGGTTTTGTCTTTTTACAGGTCGTTCGTCATCGGAAATTGTTTGGCGCTTTTTCTTTTGCCTATAGCAGGCACAAAAGAAAAAGCTAAGCAAAAAGAAAATGCCGTTGAGGGGATTTCGCCGCCTGCGGGCGGCGACCAAAGGCTCTGCCTTTGGAAACCGCAAGCCTTTAAAAAGGCTTGACCTAAACTTGATAAACGCTGAAAATGAAGACTTCTCATTCTGTGAGCGTTCGGTTTAACGGTGCGTGCGACCTGTAAGTGAGCTTCACCTTAAGGTCAAACGGTTTTCGCCCTTGTCTCGGGCAGAATTTTCCCCCCACGGGGGAAAATTCCGGCGGATTTTTGCCCGAGGCGAAAAGGGGATGCTCGCATACCCTTGAGTCCTCGGAAAAAATACGCCAAAGTTTTGCCGTAGGCAAAATGCCGCGAGACAAGACATTACCTCTATAACCCGTCAGCAAGTTCTTTGAAGGGTGCATTTCCTCACCTGCGGTGAGGATAAACTTTCTTCTAAGAAAGTTTCCCGTGTCCCCGTGTCCCCGCGTCCCCCGTTATCGCAGGTAAGTCCTCCCGCAGGAGCGGCGGAAGATCTTCATTATCCGGTCGTCGGCGTTGAAATAAAAGACGCACTTTCGGTCGTTTTCGTCGCGGAAGAGCATAAAATACACGCCCTCGCCGTCGGGATAAAAGGTTCCGATATACTCTGTCTCGGGCTTCTCGTCACGAAGCCTGTCGCTCCAGACATCGTTCAGCGGAGCGATAAGGATCGCGTCGGCGAGCCTCGTCGAGAAGTACTCGCGCCTCGATCTTCCGTGATAGATCACCGAAAAGCTCAGATGCCCCCCCATAAGCTCGTATTCGTACTCGGGAAAGCAGCGCCGCCATGTGAAGAAAACAAGGAAAAACACGACAAGCGCCGCTACCGCCGCAAACTGCACGATATATGGCAGCAGCAGCGGTATAAGCAGCGCAGTCAGCACCGGAACGATAAATACTCCGATATAGAGAAGGATAAACTTTACCTTCTTTTTTCTGTACCTCGGGTCACCCTTCCCGGGCTTCACCGAATATTCGCAGAAAAGCGAATCGTCCATCAGTCGGCGTAGCCGAGAACGCGGCGCGCCACATCGGGCGTGTTCGTGATTATCGCGTCACAGCCCGCTTCGGCAAGAGCCTTGATCGCCTCCGGATCGTCGCAGGTCCAGGGATGCACGCGGATGCCCCTCTTGTGGCACTCGTCAACATATTCGGGGAAGAGCGAGATCTGGTCATACCTCGGGTGCGATGCCTTCGCGGGGATGTTCGCGCAGTAGTCCCACGGCTTTATCATATTGAAGCCGTAGAGAGGTGCGACGAAGGCGTCGGGGTCAGCCTCAAGCATCCTCACGAGCTGGAGGTGGTTGAAGGACGAATAGATGAGCCTGTCCTGCATCCCGTACTTCTTCGTTACTTCGGCAAGTGCCGCGGGCATGCGCGGATCCGCCGACTTTATCTCGACATTGATCATCATATCGGTCGGCTTGATAAGCTCGTAAAGCTCCTCAACGGTCGGGATCCTCACGCCCGTGAGCGCCTTCTTGAATTTGTAGCCGAGGTCGAAGTGCTTCAGCTCCTCAAGGGTGTAGTCGGTGACAAGTCCCTGCCCGTTCGAGGTCCTGTCGAGCTTCTCGTCGTGAAGGATCATTATATGACCGTCCTTTGAGAAGTGGACATCCGTCTCGATACCGTCGGCCTTCATCTCGACGGCGAGCGCAAAGGACTCCATTGTGTTTTCGGGCGCGTAAGCGCATGCGCCGCGGTGCGCGACGACAAGAGTTCTCTCGGTAAGTGTCTTAGCCATAGCCTTAATCTCCTTTTTGTTTACGGGTCAGTAGGTGGGAGCCTCAAGCCTCCACTCTCCGCCCGAATATGTGAAGCAGAGCTTCACTGTGTGCCAGCTGTATCCCCCGGGGACGCTTTTCCAATCGTCAACATCGGGGGAAGAGCTGTCAAGTGTAAAATCCTGATAGTAGCCCTGTATCTCAACGATAAGGGTCGTGGCACTGCTCGGCGCGACTATCTTCATCGTCGAGTAGTCATACTTTGTCTGACCGCCGCGGTCTTTTATGAAATTCATCCCCGCGCCGTCGATGTATTTGTACTTTGTGAGAACGCAGGTACCCTCTTCCTCGTCCTTGTCCTCGCGATAGCGGGCGCGGACCTTGTAGGACTTTCCTCCTATAAGCACCACATCGCCCTCAAAGGTCGCGCGCATTATCTTGTCAAGATAATCGCCGGTGTAGACCTTCGCCGCAGCCTCGCGTATCTGCTCAACGCTGACATATTGGCTGACGGCCTTCCCGTTTTCGTCGCGGTAGGTCGACACGACGGGCGAATAGAGTATCTCTGCCGTCTCCTCGTCGCTGTAATAATTTTCGTATCTCTTTATCTCGTCGGTGTAGTCAGCGGGCAGTCCCGACTGGTCAAAGGTCGTCACAAGTCCGTCACCGAAGAGAATGTCGTTTATCTCAAATGACGACTCAATGAGTCCCGTGAGAGTCGCGCGCAGCTCCTCCGTAAGCTCGGGCGGCTTGCTGCAACCCGCGCAGCCCGTGAGCGAGCCGAGGAATATGAGCAGCGCAAGGAGTGCCGGTAATAACTTTTTCACTGATCTGTCTGCCTCCGAAAAAAAGATTTTATTTCAGTATCTCGTCGATCGCGTGACCGTCAACGCCGGGCATCTCGACTCCGAGGATCTTCGCATATGTCGGCGCCTCGTCAACAGTCTCGCGGCGCTCGAGCATGACTCCCTGCTTAATGTCGGGGCCGAAGCCGAAGAATACCGGCTGAGGTCCGAGGTCGGGGTAATAGCCGTGCGTCGCCTTTCCGAAGCGGTAGTCGGAAAGATCCATCGGGGCGACCATCGGACTCTTCCAATCCTCCGAGAAGGACGAATAGCCGTCGGTGTGGATGACGAACGAGAAGTCGCCGTAGAGGTGATCCCTTGCCGCCGCTTCCTCTGTCGTGAGGACTTCTCCGATGCCGTAGATGCCCTCGTCGCGCATGAATTTGAGAAGGTCGTAGGTCTTCTGCCATACTTCCTTGTCCTCGGGATCCTTGAGCCTTATCTGCGCCGACATTCCGGTCGAATGGCAGTACGCCTTCCAATCCTTGAGACTGCCGTCCTCGTTCACCTCGATAAGTCCGTTGCGGGCGAACATAACATTCGGCTTCATATTGCGGACTATGTCTATCTGACCGTGGTCGGAGACAAGGAAGAAGTTCGTCTCCTCAAATGTTCCGGCTTCCTTCGTCGCATTGATGAGGTCGTAGAACCATCTCTCGGTGTCCTCGACGCCCTTAGTTACATGCTCGTTGAACACGCCGTACTTGTGGCGGTAGTGGTCGACATCTCCGGTGTGGAGCATAAGCAGGTGGGGCTTATACATACGGAGGACATCGCAGCAAACATCGATGAGGAACTGATCGGTCTGCGGATGGCTGCGGATCTTGAAGCCGTGGATGTGCTTGTCGACTATCTCGTCCCAGAATTTCTGCGAGGTGCCGCCGCGGCGGAACGCCTCATACTTCGTGTCCTCGGGGCTCTGCGGCCAATATTCGGGAAGGTTGTAGTCGATGTATTCGTGACCTGCCGTTACGGGCCAGAAGGCATTCGCCGTGGTAAGCCCCGCCTTCTTTGCCGCCGTGAATATGTCGGGGACCTTCACCGCGCTGTTGAACCAGTTCCACGGCACACCCTTGAGCATACCCGGGTGGAATTCCGAATTGTTCGTGAGTCCGTGCTTGCCGGGGTAGCATCCCGTCATCATCGTGGTATGGCAGGGATAGGTCACCGAGGGGTAGATCGTGCGCATCTTGCGGACAGCCGATCCCTTCTCGAAAAGCTCCCTGAACGCCGGTTTTTTGAGAAGATATTCCATATCCTCCCAGACCATCGCGTCGCAGGAAAAAACAACAACTCTGCTCTGTGACATAATTATCTTCCTTTCAAAATTTCATTAATCATAGAAATTATATAACCCTTTTCCCGAAAAGTCAAGCGTTTGAGCCTCACTTAAAAATTTTTCGTCATATGACTTGAAGAAAAGGCTCTTTTACGCTATAATAACAAGAGTAACTAAAAATCAGGAGGCTTTTATGTCCGAAAAGATCAAGGTATGTACCTTTAACCTCAGAATAAACACGCCGAAGGACGGGATAAATCAGTTCATCAACCGCGAGGGACGGATCCTTGAGGTGATAAAGAGAGAGATGCCCGACCTTATCGGCTTTCAGGAAGCCAACGATATGATGCGCGATTTCCTCACCGACAACCTTGCCGCCGATTACACGATCATCGGCTGCGGCAGGGACAGCGACTGCACCGGCGAATCGACGGCGGTCGCGGTAAGGAGAGGAAGGTTCGCGGTCGTTTCTGTCGATAATTTCTGGCTCTCCTTCACCCCCGATGTCCCCGGCTCGACCTTCGGCGGGGATCAGAGCAAGTGTCCGCGCGTGACGACCTGCGTTTACCTCCGTCTGCTCGGCAGCGGCGAGTATGTGCGCTTCTGCAACACGCACCTTGACCACAAGGGTGAAACGGCAAGGCTTCTCGGCATTGCCGCGATAATGCAGTATCTAACGAAATTCGGCGACAGGTTCATCCTCACGGGTGACTTCAATGCCCGCCCCGAGAGCAATGTCATCTCCGACCTCAAGGCGCTGACCCACTGCGGCAGGCAGGTGAGAGAGGCGACCGAGACCGTCCCCGTGACCTTCCACTGCTTCGGGAACACCGAGCATTTCTGCAAGATAGACTACATCTTCACCGACGCGGAGCCGCTTCCCGACGAGGCATACGCCGTGATCGAGCCGCCCGTCGACGGGGTCTATGTCTCCGACCATCATCCGGTCGTGGCATATATAAAGCTCTGAAAAGGCGCAACAAAACTCAAATGAAAAAACCGGAGAGATCCTCATAACGGGTTCTCTCCGGCTTTTATTTTTTTCAGTCTTCGTTGTTTTTCTTCTTGCTTCCGTCGTCGAGGTACATAACGACCTTGCGGTTTCCGTCGCTGCCTATCGAGTTGGTCGCAACTCCGTCGATCTTCTGGACCTCCGAGTGGATGATTCGGCGCTCGTAGGGCGTCATAGGCTCAAGCATAACGCTCTTCTTATAGCGAAGCACCTTGTCAGCCATCTTTCTCGCGAGCGCACGGAGTGCCTCCTCGCGCTTCGAGCGGTAGCCCTCCACATCAAGGGTGACGCGGACGAATTTGCGTTTCTCCCCCTCTTCTTTCCTGTTCGCCGCAAGGTTCGCAAGGTATTGGAGCGAGTCGAGCGTATCTCCGTGATGACCGATGAGGACGCTCGCGCCTTCTCCGGTGACCGAGATGAGCTTGTCGTCGTTGTCCCCGTCGGACATCGTGACCTCCGCCTCTATCTTCATATCGGCGAGCAGGTTCTTCACGAATTCAAGGGCGATGTACTCTCCGCCGAGAGTGTAGGTCGCAAGGACTTTTGCGGGGACGGCACCGATGCCGAAGATCATTCCCTTCTTCGGTTCCTCGAGTACCGTATATTCTATCGCGTCGGCAGAAGGAGCGCCAAGCTCCTCGACCGCGCGGGCGACCGCATCAGCGACCGTCTTTGCCGTTACGGTAATTTCCTTTTTCACAGCTATATCTCCAAAAATCTAACAAGTAGTATTTTTCGCGCTGTCCGTTCACTGCGCAAAAGTGTTTCAGTTGTCCTTTTTGTCTTTCTTTTCTTCTTCTTCTTCTTTTCCGTCGTCCTTTATCGGAGCGCTGTCAAGTCTGTCCTTGAGCAGGTTCTGCTCCTTCTCGGCGTCGGTCGGCTCGTCGTCGTCTCTCTCTCCGGGTGTGTCGTCGTATCTTCCGCCCTTTGCTCCGACGAAGGTCGGGTAAGGCGCGTCGTCATCGTCTTCCTCGTGATGCCGGCGGTATCCGTCGGGCTTCGCCTCAAGGTCGCGCTCCTCGGGAGCGGGTGTTCCGCCCTTGCCCTTAAGCTCCTTTTCGGCTTTCTTTATATCCTCGTCGGTCACGACGGGCAGCGGCATCGCCTTATGCAGGATGAACTGCTTTACGGTGCTTATGATGCTCTTGAACATCCAGTAGATGCCTATCGCGGCGGGGACCCTGAAAGCGATCCATGCCGAGAAGAGCGGCATCGTGATATCCATCATCCAGTTCGAGCAGCCGGTCTGCTTGTCTCCGGCGACTGCGGGCTGGTAGGTGAACTTTCTCGTCAGTCTCATTGACAGGAAAGAAATTACGCCCGTAAGGATAGGAACGAGCAACAGGATCTCCCAACGGAGACCCGGTGTCTCGCCGAGGTTTATCCCGAGAACATTGAAGTCGGGGAAGTGTGTGATGTGAGATTCAAGGTCAGCCATCTCCGCGGCTCCGAGTCCGCGCTGTGCAAAGTAGTCGATACCGAACTTGCCGTAAGCGTCGGTTACGAGCGAGACGAGCTTGATAGACCCCGTCTGCGCGCCCGAAAGGCTTGAAGCGAAGATGTTTTTGAGTCCCTCGATCGTCGAGGGCGCGAGCTGTACGACATACTCAAGCGGGTAAATGACCACCTGATAAAGGATCAGGATGATCGGGAGCTGGATGAGCATAGGAAGGCAGCCGGCAAACTGATTGAAGTTTTCCTTGCGGTAAAGCTCCTGTATCTCCGCCTGCATCTTCTGCTGCGTGACGGCGTCGGTCCTTCCGGCGTACTTTTTGCGGATAGCCATTTCCTTCGGGCGAAGGCGTGCCTGCTTTATCGAGTTCTTCTGCTGCTTTATTCCGAGCGGCAGCATGAGGATCTCGACAAGGACCGCAAAAATGAGCAGAACGAGCAGATAGTTGCCCGCCCAGCTGTCCATCCATGCAAGGAAGAAGCCTATTCCCTTGTAGATGGGGTTGAGTAACTGATTCAGCATTTTTTCCGTTACCGCCTGCGGCGGTATCCTCTCGATTTATTTTGAGTCCGTGTCATTGTCCGTGTCAGAGAATTCCCGACGCGGTGTCTCACTGCCCGTTTTGTTTTCGCGGTCGCGTTTCTTTTTGTTTATCGGTACGGGATCGTAGCCCCCGCGGCAGAACGGATTGCAGCGAAGGATCCTCCATATCGTGAGTCCGAGACCGGCGAAAAAGCCCCATTCCGAAAACGCCTCTATGGCGTAAGCCGAGCATGTCGGGGTGAACCGACAGCACGGGCCTCCTTTTAATGGTGAGATACAGCGTTGGTAGAAGCGGATGAGCCAGATACAGAGATGTTTCATATCACTTGCCCGTCGTCCCGGGAAGGGTCAGTCCGAGCGCCGAAAAGGCGACCGAAAGCTCGCGGGCAATATCGGTGCTTTTCGCGCCGACCGCCGCGTTCCTTACGCCGAAGACGATGAGGTTCCCGGTCTTTATCGGAGAAGTCCTGCAGGCAGCGCGGTAGCCCTCCCTGATTATCCTTCTCACGCGGCTGCGCGTGACGGCGCCGCCGAGCTTTTTCGAGACCGAGATGCCCGTCCGGTTGATAAATTCCTTGCGGGGATTCGCGCGCATCCTGCGTTTTGCCGTATAATCGGGCAGAACATAGACGGCGACATAGGTCCCCCGGTAGCGCTTCCCTTTCGAGAATGCCTTGCCGAACAGGTGATTTTCGGTAATTGTCGTGTACTTCATTCCGGTATCTGTTAGCTTCCGAGTAAATTTCTGAAAATTTTGTTTGCCTGTGCTTTGGATTTTGCCGAAAAAGCCGACGCCCCGACGCATTGGATCGCAAGGGTGTCGGCAAATTCAGCTTCGCGGGCGGCGGATCTTCGCCGTCGGACGCTTATAAATCAGTAAGAAAGTCTTTTTCTGCCTTTAGCGCGTCTTCTCTTGAGAACATTTCTGCCGTCGGCGGTAGCCATTCTTTTTCTGAAGCCGTGTTCTTTCTGTCTCTGTCTTTTCTTAGGCTGGTAAGTTCTGAGCATGTCTGCACCTCCCTCAAATGGTGTTTCTGATTGCCGGAAGCCGATAATATTTCCGCTTTTACACAATGACAGCCTATATTATAACCGAATATGCCCCGACTTGTCAAGGGTTATCGGAAAATTTTGTGCGGATTCGGGCAAAATTCGGTGTTTATATAAAATAAAGAAGCAAGGCGCCCGTTTCCGGGCGCCTCGCGGTCTGTTTTTACATCCGGATCAAAGGGGAATATCCCACTCAAGGTCGTCGGCGACGGGGTCGCGCTCCTGACCGAGGCTTACTGTGATGACATCGGAAGTATTAACGGAGATTATTTCGATTTCGGGGATCTCATAGGTGTTTTTCATATTGCTTACCTCCGTTTATTTCGCATTTGCAAGAGCCTTGAGGTTCTCGTATGCTTCTTTGGTGTAGGGGCTGAAGACGCCTTCGGCGACTTCGTACATGTATTCGGCTTCGGCGGCGCTCTTCGTGTCGGCAACAGCATCGGTGGCGACAGCCTTCGCGCTGTTGGTGTCGGTCGAGCCGTAGAAGACCGTTCCGTCGGCGAGCTTCACATAGCCGACCGCGGTGAATTCCATCGAGGCGTTCTTCACATTGACGAGCGAGCCTTTGATCGCATATGCGCCGTCGCTAAGCTCTTCGTCGCTGAAAGATGTCGCGTACTCGCCGGATCTCTTGAGGGTGAGGTAGACATTCGTCTTGCCCGAGGCTGCCTTGTAGGCATCAAGAGCCTCAAAGGTCATCTCGCCCGCCGCATCTGCGATCGCCTTCGGGGCGATGATAACGCCGATCTCGGCGACATCAGCCTTCATGGCGTCGAAGATGTCCTTTTTGATGAGGGATCTGAATCTTACGCCGACGGTCGCGGAGTCGCCGACGACTCTGACCGAAGCGCCGCCCTCGTTGATGTTGAAGTACTTGCCACCGTAGAGGTTTACGGGTGCGTGGGTCTTGTCAGTCGTGGGAGCCGCGTCGACTCCGAGGTTCTGATAGAAGAATCTCTTGCCGAGAAGCTCGTTGCAGGTGTATGTGACCTTGCCGCCGGCGAGGTCTTCTGTTGTGAGAACAGTGACTTTTCCTGCGTCCTCTGCATAGGACAGATCCAAACGGTTTCTGCTTAAATCATTGCCGTCTTTATTCCATGCATAAGAATAATTTGTTGTTCCGTCGTTGGGAGCAAGGAATACATTTTTCACCTTATAGGCAGTGGCTGTATCACCGGAAAGTCCGAAAACAACATTGTACTCGGAAACAGCGTTTTCAAGTTTGCCGAGACCGTAGGAATTCTCGATAACGGTATTGCTGGCATTGACATAACCGATGAAATGCGAGACAAATGTTGCACGGGCGGTCGAGAGATCGGTCACCTTAGTGTCCTTCGTTCCGACGAGCTTACCGTAGTTGACGCAGTTTCTGATAACTCCGTAGCTGTATTTGACCGTATTGTTGCTGCCCCAGATGTAACCGATCATAGCGCCTGTCTGCGAACCGCTATTTGTAAGGATTCCGAGGTTCACGCATTTTTCCGTTGTGTAGATTGCACGGGTCATCGTACCCTTCGGTTCTTCTCCACAGGTTCCGAATATACCGCCGAGCGTTCCGCTTTCAGAGGATGATTTAATCGTAAGGTTGCCGGTGTTTACGCATCCGACAGCAGTCGACGACTGATCGGTTCCCTGTGATGAAGGAGACGCTTTGGCAAGGATACCACCCATAAAAGCATTGGGGGCGTCGCTTGAAAGATTGCCATTATTGACGCAGTTGATAAATTCTCCGCCGAATGAACTTCCGGCAATGCCTGCCACATAGGCGGCACCCGCAAGTCCGGTTCCCTCGGCAGTAATATTTCCGTTGTTCACACAATCGGTATATACGCAATACTGGAATCTTGCTGCATTACCGACGAGACCGCCGACACGAGGCTTGCCGACACTTACGGCAAGGTCTCCGTAGTTGACGCATCCGGTGAAATAGTCATATTCGGGCATAAGGGCATAGCCGCTGTCCTCGTTGACCGCCCCAATAAGACCGCCTACATAAGCACTGTCTTTAGTAGAGGAGATGTTTGCTTTGTTGATTACATTCTCTACCCTGACCATGCTACCGTTTATTGAAAGACCGCCGGCGTGTCCAGTACTCTTTATCTCTCCGTCAATGACAAGGTTTTTCACGGTAGCTCCTCTGAGCTTGGTGAAGAGCGGAACTGTTGTCTTAATGGTATGACCGTTGCCGTCGAATGTACCGTTAAATGTCCCGTATGTCTTAGAAATGGTTATATCCGCATCAAGGACATAATTTCCGTCGGCTTCCATTGCCGCAAATTCGTCCGCTGTGCTGATCTTCACAGCAGTCTTTGCGGGAGTCGTATCGACCAATTTGCCGTGAGTGCTGTCTGTCGTGGGAACCTTTTCGTCTGCGTTCTGATACAGAAGATCTTTGCCGGCAAATTTGTTAAACATAGCACCGATCTCGCCGGAGGCGAGATCATCTGCGGTGAATGTAGTAATTTTACCCGCATTGTTTTTAAGATAAGTCTCGAGTGTCACTTGATTTGTTGTCTTAGTGCTGTAAGAATAATATTTGGTTCCGTCATTTTCAAGGTAATGAAGATTCGAAACATTATATTTCAAGCTATTATTTGCGCCGCCAAGGCCGAATACAACTGCGTGTTTTGCATCGGTTGTTTCTACAGATCCTGCGGCAATCGAATTACTGAGAATAGTATTTACATTATTAGTGTATCCGAGGAACTGGGATCCAAACCATGTAGAAGTGATCTTTCCGAGGTTTATGCATCTGTCTATTTTAGCAACTCCGTTTGAGCCGCTTCCGAAGACATATCCCGCCATTCCACCGGCATTCCAAGTACCGCTTTTTCCGTTAGTAAGCGTTACATCGCCGGTATTGATGCAATATGCAATAGATAACTTGCAAAGATAGCCACTTTTTCCCGCTTCACTTACCATACCGCCGACATATTCTTTTCCGGATATCGCACTTTCGTTAAGGCACTCAAGTACATACGCCTGCAATCCGCCGACAAATCCGACAATACCGCCGGCTCGCTGGACCGAAGTGACCTTGCCCTTGTTTTTGCATCTGATGATATTCACACTCTTATCAGCTGAATATGCTGTTCCGTCTCCAAAGTAACCGACAATACCGCCGGCATAGGCGTCGGTCGTTCCTTTAGTCGCCGTAACCGCCGCAGTATTTTCACAGTCCGATATTTCAAGGCTGAAAGATGTCATATAACCGAGCAGTCCGCCGACATAGTCCTTGCCGGATACAGCTCCGCTGTTTACGCATCTTCTGAACACAACGGTATTTTCGGCATTTTTGGTGTCGTCGGCGGTAATTACCTGACCGATAAATCCGCCCGCATAGGAAGTGCCGGTAACAGCCGCATTGTTGACAACATTTTCAACAATGATATACTTTTTATTGCACTTGACTGTGGACACGATCGCGCCCGCGCAGGCAGCCTCGGCGTCTTCGTTGACGCTTCCATTGATGGTGAGGTTTTTGATCGTGCAGGTGCCGAGCGACAGGAACAGCGGTACCGAGATATTTACCGTATGTCCGTTACCGTCAAAGGTTCCGGTGAATGTTGACGCGTACGACGCGTCGATCGTGATGTCAGCGTTGAGGTAATATTTACCGTTCGCTTTCATCGCCGCGAATTCCGCCGCGGTCGTGACAGCCGTTCCGGTGGGTGTATATCCCGCCTCGACCTTGCCGACCTCGGTGGTGCTTTGCGTCGCGTCAGCCGCCACTGCCGGCAGCGGTATGAGCGCGAATAGTCCCGCGATCATCACGAATGCAAGCACCGATGAGATGATTTTCTTCATTGGGGTCCTCCTTTGGATGTTTTGGATAATAAATATATATATGCTATGTCCGATTATATCATATTTGCTCAAGACAAAAAAAATGCTTTATTTGTAAACTTTTCTGTAACAATGTTCACAATTTACAGGAACGGAAATTTTATCCCGCCCCGAAAGAGAAAAATTTCGCAAAACCCTTTACAGATGATGAAAAGCGTGATATAATTATCTTTGAATGACGCCGGCACGGACCGCGGACTTATGCCGAAGACGGTATTTCACCCGCCGCAGCCTGAGCCAACGCCAAATATTTTATGAAAGGTGAAAAAACCATGACCGCAGAAGAAAAACAGGCAATTATCAGCCAGTACGCCACCCATGAGGGCGATACCGGCTCCCCCGAGGTTCAGATCGCGCTGCTTACCTACCGCATCAACAACCTCACCGAGCATCTCAAGGCGAATCACAAGGATCATCACAGCCGTCGCGGACTGCTTAAGATGGTCGGTCACAGAAGAAGCCTGCTCGGCTACCTGATGAAGGTCGACATCGAGCGCTACCGCGCCATCATCGACAAGCTCAACATCAGAAAGTAATTGCTTGGGAGCGAAGGGCGGTCTCGCTTTTCGCTCCCTTCCCTTCATTATTATTTATTATGATTCATACGCTTCCCGCGTGGATTAGCAGTTAACCGAACGCCGGACGGCATGGGCTGCCTTCCCTTCCGACCTCCGGTTAAGTGCTAAACTCCGTCGGAAGCCTTGAAAATATTTTTTACGGAGTTAAAAGAAAATGTTTGAGAACTACAAGACATTTCACTACACCTTCGCCGGCAGACCCCTCGTGATCGAGACCGGCAAGATGGCTCAGCTCGCGAACGCATCCTGCCTTGTCCGCTACGGCGACACCGCGGTGCTTTGCTGCGCCACCGCCTCGGCGAAGCCCCGCGAGGGCATCGACTTCCTCCCCCTGTCTGTCGACTTTGAGGAGAGAATGTACGCCGCCGGCAAGATCCCCGGAGGTTATTTCCGCCGCGAGGGCAAACCTACCGAGAAGGCGATCCTTACCGCCCGCGTCATCGACCGCCCCGTCCGTCCCCTCTTCCCGAAGGACCTTCGCAACGATGTCGCCCTGACCCTTACCGTCATGTCGGTCGATCAGGACTGCTCGCCCGAGATCTCTGCGATGATCGGCGCCTCGATAGCCCTTTCGATCTCGGATATTCCGTGGAACGGGCCTATCGGCGGAGTGTTTATGGGTCTTTGCGACGGGCAGCTCGTCGTGAACCCCACCGCCGCGCAGAGAGAGGTATCCGACCTTGAGTTGACGGTCGCTGCGACGAAGGAAAAGGTCGTCATGATCGAAGCCGGCGCGAAGGAAGTCGACGACGATACGATGTTCAAAGCCATTATGAAGGCTCACGAGGAGATCAAAGACCTTCTCGGCTTCATCGACGGCATCGTCGACGAGATAGGCAAGCCGAAGTTCGAGTATCCCTCCGGCGAGCTGGATCACGATATGTTCGACAAGGTCTTCGCCTTCTGCGAGAAAGACCTCATGTTCGCCCTTGACACCGACGACAAGAATGTCCGCGATGCCCGTATCGTTCCGATAACCGACGCGATCGTCGAGAAATTCTCCGAGGAGTATCCCGACATCGAGGTCATCATGCCCGAGCTTATGTACAAGCTCCAGAAGAAGATCGTCCGCCGCTGGCTCATCGAGGATCACAAGCGCGTCGACGGCAGACAGATAGACGAGATCAGACCCCTCGCAGCCGAGGTCGGACTCCTTCCCCGCGTTCACGGCTCTGGTATGTTCACGAGAGGTCAGACTCAGGTCCTCACCTGCGCGACCCTCGGCACGATGAAGGAAGCCCAGGAGCTTGACGGCATCGACAACGAGGACACAAAGAGATATATGCACCACTACAATATGCCCGGCTACTCTGTCGGTGAGGCTAAGGCTACCCGCAGCCCCGGCAGACGCGAGATCGGTCACGGCGCACTCGCAGAGCGCGCCCTGCTCCCCGTCATCCCGCCCGAGAGCGAGTTCCCCTACGCCATCAGACTTGTTTCCGAGGTCATCTCCTCGAACGGCTCGACCTCGCAGGCATCGGTCTGCGGCTCGACCCTCGCCCTTATGGATGCCGGCGTGCCGATCAAGGCTCCCGTTGCCGGTATATCCTGCGGTCTTATCACGAAGGATGACGGAAGCTTCATGACCATGGTCGACATCCAGGGCGTCGAGGACTTCTACGGCGATATGGACTTCAAGGTTGCCGGTACCCACAAGGGCATCACGGCGATCCAGATGGACCTCAAGATCGACGGTCTTACCCCCGAGATCATCAAAGAGGCTCTCGCAAAGACTCATGCCGCACGCGATCATATAATCGACGATGTTATCCTTAAGGCGATCCCCGCACCCCGCGCCGATGTCTCCGAGTGGGCGCCGAAGATGCTCATCATGCACATCAAGACCGAGAAGATCCGCGAAGTCATCGGTAAGGGCGGCGAGGTCATTCAGAAGATCTGCGCCGATACTAACGCCAAGATCGACATCGAAGAGGACGGCTCGATCTATATCGCCGCCGTCAACCGCGACGATGCCTACGCCGCGAAGGCAAGGATCGACGCGATCGTATTCGAGCCTGTCGTCGGTGCCATTTACACCGGCAAGGTCACGAATATCAAGGAATTCGGCTGCTTCGTCGAATACGCCCCGGGACGCGAGGGCATGGTCCACATCTCGCGCGTTACCGACCACAGGATCGACAAGGTCGAGGATGTTCTCTCGATCGGCGATACCGTCAATGTAAAGTATATCGGCCTTGACTCGAAGGGCAGGATGGACTTCTCTATCCGCGATGCCATGCCGGGTGCCGCCGACAAGCCCGTCGAAGACAGGGGCGAGAGAAAGCCTCCCCGCAAGCGCTTCGGCGACAGAAAAGACAAAAAGGAAGATAAAAAAGAAGACTGATGACCGCCCGGAAGAGGCGATCACGGAAGGATAAAGGAGGATAAAGATGAACGATAACGGTAATGGGACCCGCAGCTTCGGCTCCGAGCCGGAAAAAACTCCGTCGGGCGGCAACAGGAGCAACGCGCCGCTGAAAAAGTACCTGCTTTACGCCATACTCGCGATAGCGGCGGTGGTCGGAATTCTGCTCTGCGCCACGATCATCGCCGAGATAGTCTACGCCGTAAACGACTCGAAGCTCCCCGATAACGACATCGGCGGCGGCAAGGTCGAAATGGTCAACGGTGAGATGAAGTTTGAATCCTCCTCGCTTTCCTCCGCGGAGGTAAAGAAGGGCGACCTTCTCCTCATAAACAAGACCTACAACATTGACCCGACCCTCAAGGCGGCAGTCAAGGCGGCGTCGAAGAACACCTACACCGCGATCGGCGGTGCGGCTTACTGCAAATTCGACCGCACGGACGAGAAGATAAACCTTTCCGAGACCACGATAAACGCCCTTATGAAGCTCGCCGAGGGACTCTACACCGACAAGCAGTGCGCCGATCTGCTCCTCTGCTACGGCATCCTCGACCCGAAGTCGACCACGCTCGAATACGACTATCCGCATCAGCTCGGTACCGTCGTCGATGTGAAGCTCTCCGATTCGACGGGAAAGAAGACCACGATCCAGAGCAATGCCGTCGTCACCGAATGGCTGAGAACGAATGCCTGCAAGTACGGCTTTATCGTAGAATATGAGCCCGTGATCGACGAAGGCGGCAATAAGTCGGGACACGGCTCTGATGAGGCTATCCCTTCGACCCAGCTCCGCTATGTCGGCGTCGCGCACGCGACATATATTCAGGCGAACAACCTCACCTTTGACGCGTACCTTGCGAAGGTAAGGACAGCTTCGAGCGAAAAACCGCTGACCTTCAAGGCAGGCGAAAGCTCTTACGCTGTCTACTTTGTCGAGGCGACCGGTGAGAACTTCACGGCGAGCCTCCCGACAAACTACAATTACACCATCTCGGGCAACAATGTCGACGGCGTGATCGTCACGGTCGAGCTTTCGGTAAAGAAATAACAGTCAGCTGCAAAAAAGCATTCCCCGCCTCCGAAGGTTATTCGGAGGCGGGGGCTTGCTTTTGTCAATTGCACGAAAATTACGGAATATACAGAGGATGCGACGGGGATACGAAGGATGCGGGGGACTTTCTTTCGAGAAAGTCCCCCACGCCCCCAAAGAACTTGCTGACGGGGTATAGGAGTTATGTCTTGTCTCGGGCAGAATTTCACCTCTGCGAGGCGAAATTCTGCCCGAGACAAGGCGACATTGCCATAACCTTTTTTTCAAGTTCTTTGAAGGGAGCGGGAAACTTTCTTAGAAGAAAGTTTCCCGCGTCTCCCGTCTCCCGTCTCCCGTTCTTTCGCGCCTGAGGCAAAAAAATTTGTCGGAAACTATTTATTATTTGCAAAAAGTGTGATATAATAAGCTGTTATAATTTTTTGATACGGGAGAGATTTTTGTGATCAGAGAAGATTTAAGGAACATTGCGATAATAGCGCATGTTGACCACGGCAAAACAACGCTTGTTGACCAGATGCTGAAACAGGGCGGAGTTTACCGCGACAATCAGGCGACGACCGAGCGCGTTATGGACTCGGGCGACCTTGAACGCGAGAGAGGGATCACTATCCTTGCGAAGAACACTGCCATACACTACAACGGTGTGAAAATAAATATCGTCGACACCCCGGGACACGCCGACTTCGGAGGCGAGGTCGAGCGTATCCTCAAGATGGTGAACGGAGTCCTTCTGCTCGTTGACGCGGCGGAGGGGCCTATGCCGCAGACGCGCTTCGTGCTTCAGCGCGCGCTTGAGCTGAATCACCGCGTCATCGTCGTCGTAAACAAAGTGGACAAGCCCGACGCCCGCCCCTACGAGGTCGTGGACGAGGTGCTGGAGCTGCTTATGGACCTCAACGCGACCGACGAACAGCTCGACAGCCCTATGCTCTTCTGCTCGGGACGTGACGGCACGGCGTCCTACTCGCCCGACGAGAAGGGCGAGGACCTCAGGCCTCTGTTCGACACTATCCTCAAATACATGAAGGCGCCCGAGGGCGACCCCGACGCGCCGCTCCAGATGCTCGTCTCGACGATCGACTACAACGATTATGTGGGACGGATCGGCATCGGAAGGATCGAGCGCGGCACCATGCGCCAGAATCAGGACGCGACGATCTGCAACTACCATGAAAACAAGCCCAATAAGAGAATAAAGATAGTCTCGATGTACCAGTTCGACGGACTTTCAAGAGTTCCCTGCACCGAGGCAAAGGTCGGCGACATAATCGCCTTCTCGGGCGCCGAGGAGATCACGATCGGCGACACGATCACCGACCCCGCGACTCCCGAACCGCTCGAATTCGTCAAGATAAGCGAGCCTACCCTCGAGATGACCATCTCGGTCAACGACAGCCCCTTCGCCGGCAAGGAGGGCAAGTTCGTCACCTCCCGCCAGCTCCGCGCAAGGCTCTACCGCGAGCTTCTCAAGGATGTCTCTCTCCGCATAAACGACGGCGAGACGACCGATGAGTTCAAGGTCGCGGGACGCGGAGAGATGCACCTCTCGATCCTCATCGAGACGATGCGCCGCGAGGGCTACGAGCTTACCTGCTCGAACCCGCGTGTGCTTTACAAGGAGATCGACGGCGTGAAGTGCGAGCCTATGGAAAGGGTCACGATAGATGTCCCGTCCGAATATGTCGGTGCCGTCGTCACGAAGCTCGGGCAGAGAAAGGGCGACCTTATCGAGATGAACCCGATAGGCAACCGCACGCGCGTTATCTATTCGATCCCTTCACGCGGACTCTTCGGCTATCGCGCCGAATTTATGACCGATACGCACGGTGAGGGCATTCTCAACACGATTTTCGAGGGCTACGCGCCCTTCCGCGGAGAGATCACGATGCGCTTTACCGGCTCGCTTATCGCATCCGAAGCCGGAGAGACGACGAGCTACGGCCTTTACAACACGCAGGACCGCGGTCAGCTCTTCATCGGGGTTCAGACGCCCGTCTACGAGGGTATGATCGTCGGTGTCAACCCGAAAAACGAGGATATAACCGTCAATCCCTGCAAGAAGAAGCACCTCACGGCGATCCGTTCGAGCGGTGCCGACGAGAAGCTTATACTCACGCCTCCGATCATTATGACGCTCGAAAAGGCTATCGAATTCATTGCCGACGACGAGCTGATCGAGGTCACTCCGAAGTCGATAAGGCTTCGCAAGCGGATACTCAACACCGAGACGCGCCTCAAATGGCAGAGCAAGGTCAAAAAGGGTATCGTTGGCAACTGAATCAGCAAAAAAAACGGCGGAGACTGCAAAAAAGTCTCCGCTGTTTTTTATCTTGACTTTTTTCTCGTTACCTCTGTCCTGACAAGGTCGGGAGAGGCGACTCTGATATACTTTCGGCGACTGTCGGGCGAGGAGCCGTACTCGTTCACCCGCACGACCATCGTCGCGTAGATGCGGTCGCGCAGAGCCTCACGCGCCTTCGCGGGCGGCAGGCTCGGGTCGGGATAAAAGGGCCCGTCAAAGATTACGATCGGATGCGTTCTGCCCGACGGGAGCTTCTTATATATCGTCGTTTTCGCGTAGCAGGGCGCGCCGAGCTTCACCACCGGCGCAAAGGACGCCGAAGAAAAGCTCCGTATGGCGTTGTATTTCGGCCAGATGTGCGCCTCCGGATATACCGCTATCGCGTTGCCGGAGAGGTAAAGCTCCTCTATCGCGCGGTTGAAGCCTATATAGCCCTTCAGCCCCGAGGGAGTCGGGAGTGCGCCGAGAAGCCGCACAAGTGTCCGTATACCGCCGACGCTCAGCGCGTCGGGGCTGACGACGGTGTAGCATTGCCTCGGAAAGGCGGCGATCGGCGCGGTCAGCGCATCGGTCAGATACGAGGTGTGGTTTCCGTAGATAAAGAAGCCCTTCTGCATCTCCCTCCTGCGGTCAAGCACGCCGCAGTTTATGAGCCTTACCTTCATCCCGCGGCGAAGCAGCCACGATGCGACAGGCATCGCACCGTAGTAGACTGCCGGCTTCGCAACCTTGTACAGCGGGTCGTCAGGAAGATATTGGTAGCCCTCGGGCAGGTCTTTTCTTTTTATTCCCGTGTTCGCAAAATCGTCGTTCTGTTCGTCGAAATAGTAGTACCTGTATTTTCTCATAATAAAATTATTCCCTTTCGGGAAAGCCGTAATCCGCTGGTAAGACCCGCCGCCAATAATCGCGGTTTATTTACCGAAGGGTGAGGTCGTCACCCGAAAACTTTTTGAAAATTTAGGTCAAGCCTTTTTAAAGGCTTGCGGAATCCAAAGGCAGAGCCTTTGGTCGCCCTCCGCAGAGGGCGAAATCTCCTCAACGGCATTTTCTTTTTGCTTAGCTTTTTCTTTTGTGCCTTTTATAGGCAAAAGAAAAAGCGCCAAACGATTTTTGATAATGAATGACCTGTAAAATGAAGAACCGGCTTGCGCGGACAAGAGGCTCCCTCCGGGAGGTGAGCATTTCCGCAACTGCGTTGCGGACTGAAGGAGAGCGCGGTATGAAGGATTTACGATTGAAAACGGTCTGTTTGCCTGTATAAAAATTTTATGTCGCGGGCTCCTTCCGTCTTTCCTCCCCCGCCGGGTCGGAAATCCACCTCCCTCCCGGAGGGAGGCTCGTTAAAAGCATCGTCTTTTTACAGACCGTTTCCCATCAAAAATTTAATGGCGCTTTTTCTTTTGCCTATAAAAGGCACAAAAGGCGGACAAGTCCGCTCCCACCCTCGCGGTTTATTCACCGAAAAGTAAAGCCGTCACCCGTAACAAGTGCCTGATAAAAAATAATCAGCAAAAAGAAAATGCCGTTGAGGGGCTTTCGCCCTCTGCGGAGGGCGACCAAAGGCTCTGCCTTTGGAAACCGCAAGCCTTTGAAAAGGCTTGACCTAAACTTCAAAAAGTTTTCGGGTGATGACCTCACCCATCGGTGAATAATCCGCGAGGGTCGGGCGCGGGTCTTACCCGCAAGGCTTGACCTAAACTTCAAAAAGGCTGTGGGTACGGTCTTATTGTTCTGTGAGCGTTCGGTTTAACGGTGCGTTCGACCTGTAAGTGAGCGTGACTTTAAGGTTAAACAGTTTTCGCCCTTGTATCGGGACAGAATTTTCCCCCGCGGGGGAAAATTCCGGGGGATTTTGCCCGAGGATGAAAAGGGGATGCTTGCATACCCTTGAG
>CAKXXW010000017.1 GCA_934378145.1 uncultured Eubacteriales bacterium | reverse complement strand
GTAACGTAAATCGAATATTCTGCCTTATAACCTCGATTATGCGATACTTTTCATAAACTCGTCCATTACAATATTGTAATTTGAGCCGAAAACGCCGTCAAAATTATAGTTAATGCAACAGTTTAGGACGTTATTAAACCCATATTTTTCTATCAAATAATAGGTAAAGGCATAAGCCTCGGGATATGTTAAAACATTTCCGCCTTTACTTGTACAAGAATATATTTTACATATCGCATTCGTTGCATACGGAAATGTAATTCGCGATTTATAACTGTTGTCTTTTAAGGTGGTTTCGCCGATACATTTAGCGAGCAGAGCAAAATCAAATTCAGACAAAGTGTCGAATTTACCGCCGTTATTCCGGTAACGTGTATTGACCGTGTTTACAAAATCGGCAATGCCACCTGTTAATGTTTTATCTGTAAATGATAGATAAAACCGATTATTTATATCAGAAATATGTTTGGAAACATACCGAGATAAATACTCCGCTACGCCTTCGCCTATCCACGCTTCGTCGGTGGGGTTACTTTTTAATGTAACGGCGTGAATTGTTTCGTGTACATATTCGCTTGGGTTAAGCAAGTATATTTTACGATTATTAACATCACTGCACGTTTTAATTTCTCTGTCGGAAACAAAGTATTCGAGATTGTCGCAATACCTTTGATTTACAAAATCGTAACTGTCGGGAGCGTTACTTTTTATATAATTCAATATTTTGGCACATTCTGCATTGCCTGCCGACAAATGATATAAAACTCTTTCTGGTGTATCAAAACTTGCGGTTTCGCGTTTGGAAGAAAACGCATCGAGATTGTAAATCCGATTTGCCGTACTGATTACAAGCGGATAAGACAAAAATTTCTGACTGTATATCGCTTCGTCAAGCCACGACAAATCAAAAGGTATATTAAACTTGCGGTTTATACCTAGAAATGAAAGGTATTCGGTTCTGTAATCCGTTAAGTTTGCATTTATAAAGTTTTTGTATCCGTATGTGTTTATAACGAAATCGCTGAAAGAATACGCCGTTTTTATTGCATTATCCGTATTATCATTAAAATCGTCGATAAAGTAAGCCGAAAATAGTGTTAATTCTAAATCTTTATCGTTTGCGTAATGTTCTTTAATTTCTTCATTGCTGTATTCACAATTAAAGGCGTGGGCATATGCTCCGTATTGTTTCCAATACTCGGTTGATTGAATATAAGCCCCTGCAAAAGCCTTTCTGTAACCGCCACTTTTTACAGCACTTTCATTGCAAATTAAAACTTCGTTTTGATATACTGCTTTATCGTTTCCTAAAATATATTCATCGGCAATAATATAGCACTTGATTTGCGTGTCCAAATTGAATACACTTGTAAGTGTAGAATAATCGTCTTGCATTAAATTTATCAAATCGCTGATTTCGTCTTTTGAATTGCTTACACTGTTTTCAACGTGCAATTCTATGTTTTTATCTTTTAATATATTGCAAGTGGTGCTTTTATAATAGGGAATATACTCATATACTTTTGTTTGATAATTTTTGTCTTTGTTACACGCCGAAAAAACTATCAAGCAAGATAAAAGAGATAAACATATAATCAAAATAAGCCTTTTTCTCATAAAACGCCCTCACAATAACGGCTATATTGTTTTTTCTATTGTACACGATTTTGCTATTAAATTCAAGTAATCTGACTGATTTTTGACTGTCAAATGCGCGATATGATACGCTAAAATACGCTAAACGATGAGACGCACAGAATACAAAAAACCCCTAGATTACTAGGCGGAGTGCCTAGTTTTCTAGGGGTTTCGTTGGCGGAGAAGGAGGGGTTCTCAACGCCCACGCCGGCAACCAAGCCCTGCTCCCAGGGGCAAACGCCCCGTTCGCAGGACAAGGTTTTCCGGCTTGTCGCTCGCCGAAATCCGTTCACCGAAAGGATTTCGGCGGCTCCCCCGCGCCTCCGTCGCTCGGGTCCAAATTCCCCAAGGCACAAAAAGACACCCCGAAAATGGGGTGCCTTTTTGTGGCGGAGAAAGAATGAATAAATTTGAACTTTTCAATCCTTTCTTGTGCTCACGTTGAGCCTCTGCCAACTCGGAAATGTCGACCTTATAATCTCTGCGATTGCCTTTTTTGTCGTCTGGCGAATAGTTGAAAGTGATGCGGATGCGGTCCCTAAAAACAACCACCTGGCGGATCAGCAAATCAATTACTTCCTGCTTAAATTCATCGTTCTGGTATTGCTGCCCGATAAACTTGGAAAGGAATGAATGGTAGTCCTCTTTTGTCAGTGCCGCTTCCGCTTTGGATTTTTCACAGGCTATTTTGTTTTTTATTGACTCGACTTCTTCCTCCAATTCGGTAAGTCGCTGCTTTGTTGTAGAGGTGATGATGCCTTGTTCAATGGCTTTCATAATATTGCCGATAGCCTTTTCTTTTTCCGTGAGAAGTGCTTGCAGGTTAATGATCGCGATGTTTGATTCCAGCTCCTCTTGGTGTATTTTGTATGCGGCATCGACGATGTGCGGGATGAAGCCAGCGTTCAGCACTCCGCAACAAACATCAAAGACTTTGTTTTCTATATCGTCTTTCTTTATAGACGGCATTGTGCAAGGCTTCGTATGTTTTTTCTTTTCGTAACACTTGTAGTATTGATATACGGCGCCGGTCTTGCTGGTCCCAGCTTCTCCTGTCATGAGACCTCCACACTCACCACAGATGAGTTTCCCGGAGAGTAGATAGTTTCCGATGCTTTTTCTGCGAGAGGGAGCGTGTTTGTTTTTTTCGATAATTGCATTGACACTTTCTTTTATTTCTTTTGGTACGATAGCGGGGTAGATGTCATTCCCGACGTATTTTTGCTGGTTCAACATCCGGTAGATCGCCGCCATATTAAAGGCTTTGCCGCGCTTGTCCCTGATACCCTTTCCGGCAAGTGCACTTACAATGTCGCGCGCTGTTTTGCCGTTGGCGTAATCAGTGTGCACCTCCAATACGACGGACGCCTCATCAGTATTGATGACCGGTTTCTTATCCACAAGGTCCCAGCCGTACAACAGGAAACCTCCGGTAAACTGTTTTTTCTTTCTAGATTCGTTCAGTCCACGTTTGACCTTCTGCGATAACTCGGCGGAATAGTATTCCGCCATGCCTTCAAGAAGCGATTCCAGGATAATACCCTCCGGAGAATCCGGGATGTTTTCCGTCGCGGATACGAGTTTCACGCCATTGTCCCGCAACGTCTTCTTATGTATAGCAGATTCGATGCGATTACGGGAGAAACGATCTCCTTTATAAACGATGACGTACTGCCATTCCCGACGTGCAGAGTCTCTGATCATTGTCTGGAAAGCAAGACGGTTGTCATTTGTTCCCGTCGTCGCGCGGTCGATGTATTCGTCCAAGACCGCAAAGTCGTTATCTAGGGCGAACTTTTTGCAGACGGACAACTGACCTTCGATGGACTGTTCCGTTTGACGCTCGGAAGAATATCGCGCGTATATAACCGCTTTTTTCATTAAGCCTCTCCTCGTACCAAATGCTTTCCTGCAAGTTATCGGCAAATTGTTTGCAAGTTGCCAGCGTAGAACAGCCCGCCTGTTCAGTTTTCATCCAAAATCGGCAGTTTCCCCTCGCGTTCGTAGAAATCGAGGGCGCGGCGCACGAACTCCTCGGTGACGCGGAAATAATCTGCGAGCGCCCAGCGCTCGACAATTCCGGCACGCAAGGCGGCGTGAAGTCTACGCCAAGGCATGAGCTTACGGATCGCCCACTTGTCTGCCCTGTATTCTTGCTTTTGTCGGCTCTCTGCGCATACATACGGACGATAAAAGGCATCGCAAACGCAATGCCCTAACTCATGTGCAATGTGTGACCGCTCCTCGGCCTCCGACTCCCACGGGGCCGTATCCACGCCGATGGCATAGTAATCCTTACCGATCGCCACGCTGACGGATTTAGTATGTGGGAGTTGTGCCCGGTACAGGGCGATGCCCTCCCGATCCATGATCTCATAGAGTTGTTCTGTTGTCATGGTGTCACTTCTTTTCTTGTTTCTTCTGCGCGGCTACGTAACGTGCGAAACGCTTGACTTCCTCCCACATCTCCGGCGTGACTTCCGTGTCACCCCCGAATAGTGCCACCCGGATCTCCTCCAAGTCCTCGGTCTCCGAGGGCTTTTTTTCTTGCTCTTTCAAAAGAGATTCAACAGATATGCCGAAGTGTTTTGCGATCACTTCGAGTGTCTGATACTTCGGTACACGTCCCTGTTTCCATGCCGTAACACTACCAGATGAATAGCCGAGTTGTGCTGCTATTGAATTGGGGGATTCCCCTCGCTCCGAACACAATTTTGAATAGTTTTCCCAGAACATAAACAAGCACTCCAAATTTCACTAAAAATGAGCAACCCGTTTTGTGCAATCATACAAATCTCATTCAAAGTGAGTAAAAATTGACGAAATCTCATTGACATCTCATTTTTAGTGAGATACAATTAAACCACGGTTGATAGTTCAACCCCACAATAGCATACCAAAAGATAAAAGTCAAGATAGAAACAAAGGAGGAACCCATGAATACAATCGGACAGAAGATCACGGCACTCCGCGAGGGCCAGTGCATGACGAAAACGGAACTGGCGAACAAACTTGATGTTTCCGCTCAGTTTCTCATGATGATCGAGCACGGTCGCAAGAACCCGCCGATCTGGATGCTGGCGCGTCTGTCGGAGATCTTCGGCGTGACGGTCGATGAGATCATCAAGTGAGAGCCGCAAATTTCGCACCGCGGTTTAAGGAGACGGTATGATCCAGCGCATCGAGTTTGCAAATGCGCCCCCCACGGTAGCCCAATGCCCAAATTTGCAAATTCAGCTTTTGGCGCGGGCATTGGTGGAGGCAACGCGAAAATACAAGCAAGAGACAAAACAAACCGATAAACGAGAGGAGGTCGCAGAGGCATGAAACCGGGGGCGTACATACGCGTCAGGCAGTACGAGGACGGTACCGTCTTCGTCGTGCGGACAAACTCCGCCGGAGGTATTGCCGTGAAGTACCGCGGGTATCCGAGGCCGTACGGCTATACGCTGTATCCCATCTACGTCAACAAGGCTTTGATCGAGCCCGGCATTATCTCAAACAAGCATTTTGTGGATGATCGATTGATCACATTTGAAAGGAGCACGACATGACAAAAGACGAGTACATCAAGATGGCGGAGGCGACCGCAGAGGCTACGCACAAGAGATGCGTGGACAAGCATACCCCGGAGCTTATCCGGCAGGCAGCGGTCAAGTTCTTCGGACAGGCGCTCAAAGGCATCTCCGCCGCGGCGGCGCTGGACATCGGTCTCACAAGCGGGGAGCAGGATGAGATCCTCTCGACCTGCATCATCCTTGCCAGGGCGTTCTCGGACACCTACGGCACGAAGAAAGGAGCCGCTCATGCAGGTTATTGAGTTTCTCCGCACCATCGGATGCACACGGCGTGACCGTGTGACGGTCTCGCTCACCGAACACATGATCCCGCAGGCGGAGTTCACGCTCGCGGAGTTCGACCGGGAGTTCCGGCATCATACCTACGACGAGCGCGCGGTCAGGACAATCTCTCCCTCTGCCGGCATGGGCGGTCTGTTCATCGTCATCGAGATGTTCCCGAAAAAGGGCACAAAAAAAGAGGGATTACCCCTGCCGACCAAAGCGCGGTAATCCCCAGCCAAAAAAGACAAGGTGTCGTCTCTCTCCCTATGGGTGAGTGGACTGAAACCTTGTCTTTGATGGTAGCACAATCAAATTCAAAAATCAATACTTTCAAGGAGAAAAAGATGATACACAGGACTTACATCAAAGACTGGACCCGCGAGGAGTGGCTCGCAGAACGTCGAAAGAGCCTCGGCGGGTCGGACATCGGCTCGGCGCTCGGGCTCTGCAAGTGGCGGTCTCCGTACGCCGTATGGGCGGAGAAAACGGGGCTCACGCCGGAGGAGCCGGACAACGAAGCCATGCGGCAGGGGCGCGACCTCGAGGAATACGTCGCGGAGCGGTTCTCGGAGCTCACCGGGAAAAAGGTGCGCCGGGTCAACGCAATCCTGCGGAACGACGATTTCCCGCATCTCCACGCGAACATCGACCGGGATATTGTCGGCGAGGACGCCGGGCTTGAATGTAAGACGGCGTCGGCTCTCAACACCTCACGGTTCCGCGGGGCAGAGTTCCCGGCATCCTACTACACCCAATGCGTGACTTACCTTGCCGTGACCGGCTGCAAGCGGTGGTACCTTGCCGTGCTGGTCCTCGGTCGGGAATTCAAGGTTTATCAGGTAACGACGGTGCCGGACGACGAAGTGCCGGAGTGGTGCGCGGGATCCGTTTATGTGGGTGCGGAGGAATTTGACAGTCTCAAAGCCTTCGCGGCGCAGTTCTGGGAGCAGTACGTCGAGACCAAGACCCCGCCTCCGGTGGACGGAAGCGAGAGTACCGCGGAGACGATCGAGACCATTTTCGCGGAGAGCGACGACGCGGCAGAAGAAATCGACCTGACAGCTGTTGCGGACAAGCTCACGGCACGCGCAGAGCTGAAAGAACAGAAGGAGCGCATTGAGGCAGAGATCACCGAAGCGGAGAACGCCATCAAGGCGTTCATGGAGACGGCTCCCCGCGGCGTACTTATCGGAGCGAATACAACGACCACGGTCACCTGGAAAACGCAGGAGAGCCGCAGATTTGACGCCAAGGCGTTTGCCAAGGATCACCCCGGGATGGACCTAACACCCTACTACACCAAATCACAATCAAGACCTTTCAGGGTCATTACAAAGGAGATTTAAGCCATGGAAAAGAACATCATTTCAACCGCCGCGCAGAACAGCGCGGTACAGTCGCAGGAGAAAAAGCCGAAGCCCATGCTGGACTATGTGCGGGATATGGCGCCGGAGATCGCAAAGGCGCTCCCCTCGGTCATTACGCCGGAGCGTTTCACCCGTATGGTCACCACGGCGCTGTCGAACAACCGCACGCTGTTGCAGTGCAAGCCGAAATCGTTCATCGGTGCGATGATGACCGCCGCGCAGCTCGGCATGGAGCCTAATACGCCGCTCGGGCAGGCGTACCTGATCCCGTACAAAAACCACGGCACCCTGGAATGTCAGTTCCAACTCGGTTACAAGGGGCTCCTAGATCTGGCGTACCGCTCCGGCGAGGTGACGATCGTCCAGGCACACACGGTGTACGCAAACGACGAGTTCGAGTATTCCTTCGGGCTGTCTCCGACCCTGCATCATGTTCCGGCAAAGACAGACCGTGGAGAGCCTGTTTTCTACTACGCGGTGTTCCAGACCAAGAGCGGCGGCTACGGTTTCGAGGTCATGTCTGTCGAGGATGTCCGTCAGCACGCGATCAAGTACAGCAAAGCGTATGCCTCCTCATCGTCTCCGTGGAAAACGAACTTCGACGAAATGGCGAAAAAGACCGTGCTGAAGCGATGCCTCAAATACGCTCCGCTCAAGAGCGATTTTGCCCGCGCCGTCGCGCAGGACGCGACGATCAAGACGGAGATCGCGGAGGATATGTACGAGGTCCCGGCAGAGGACTACACCATCGACGACGAGACCGGCGAAGTCACAAACGATACGCCGGACGAGCAGACGGAGGCGTAAATGGCAGAATCAATTATTGAGAGAAATAAACGCATTGGAGCAGATGTAAAACGTGCATCGTTCATTGCAAAGCAGCGGCTGCCATACGAGATGAAGAAAAAATATGCGGCGGTTAGAGCGCACGAATTTGTATCCATGTGTGATCAGCACGATAAGAACTACTATGTGTCAGTCGGAGGTCTTGACAGCATCACCTTATTCCTTTTCTTACATTCCATCGGGATACGTTGCCCAGGCGTATCGGCATCTTATCTTGAAGATCGCGGGAATCAAGTCGTCCATAAGGCGCTGGGAATTATCTCCGTAAGTCCTATCAAACGGGATGACGGTAAACCGTGGACGAAGGCATCCGTTATTCAAGAGTTTGGTTTTCCCGTCTTGTCAAAAGAAATCGCCGCGAAAATTGAGTTATTACAAAATCCAACCGAAAAGAATGCAACGGTACGTCACGCGATTATTACGGGAGAAACCGGGGCATACGGCGGAAACCGTAAAAACACAAGGATGCAACTTTCCCGGAAGTGGTTGGAAAAGTTCGGCGGCTACGAAAACGATAACGAGGGGGTGAACTACCGGACACCCAATTTCAAAGTCTCCGCAAAATGCTGCTACTACCTAAAAGAGAGACCTTGTGATCTGTGGGCAAAGGAGCACAACAGTGTCCCGTTCGTTGGGCTTATGGCTTCCGAAGGCGGAAGGCGCGAAAAAGCGTTGATGGTGAACGGGTGCAACTACTGGACAAAGGGAACGCAGAGAAGTGCGCCGTTTGCAATCTTCAACCGGCAGGACATTCTGCGCCTGGCTCTTGAAATGGATGCGTATTACCACGCACATTGGCGGGAATTCGGGGAAAGCGAAATCGAAACGATCATTCCGGAAGCCTACGGAACGATAGCAACCGATGAAAACGGTAATCTATACACCACCAAAGCTCAGCGGACGGGTTGTTCTATGTGTGGTTTTGGTATTCATCTTGAAAAGCGTCCAAATCGATTTGACAGACTTTATTTATCAAACAAAGCAGAGTGGGAGTATCTAATGTATCGGTGCTGTAAGGATGAAAGCGGTAACTATTTTGGGTGGTCAAGAGTATTGGATTACATAGATGTTCAATGGAGACCGGAATCCAACCCCTTGTGTCAAATGACCACAGAAACGGAGGCGTAAATTATGCCCAAAGGATGGTCGAAGTATCAGGTGGATTTCTTCGCCTTTGACTCTGACTTTCTGCGGGATGTAAAAATCAAAAGACTACGGCGGCAGTATGGTTGCAACGGTGTTGTTATATACCTTGCAACCATCTGCAAAATGTATGAAACCAATGGCTACTACGCGATTTTGGACGAGAATTTCATCTATGATATCGCGGATGATGTAAACGGTAAATACGCTCCGACCGAAGATGTTGTGCGTGCAGTGATTGAGTTTTGTATCGAACAGGGATTGTTGTCCCGTTGCGCATCTGGCGAAATTATCACAGCGCACCGCGTGCAGGTGCAGTTTTATCTAGCAACGAAACGACGAAATAACATCGAGGTCGACCGCGACAAGTGGCTTCTTTCAAAAGAAGAAATGGAGAAACTCGGCGCGGATAGCCCGGTCTATCGTTTTTTACAAAATGAAAGCATTTTACGAAATGATGTTGACATTATAAGCAAAAATGCGGACATTTTACCGCAAAGTAAAAGTAAAAGTGAAAATATAACACACACACTATCCGCGCCCGTGCGCGGGGGTGAGCCACAGGCTCCGAGTGTCGAGGAGGTGCGGGCGTACTTCGCGGCGCGCGGTGTTACCGACCCGATAGAGATCACGGAGTTCCTACGGTATAACGAGGCGCGCGGCTGGTCTTGCCTCCCGGCATGGGAGCAAAAGGCGGACCTATGGATCGCCAAGGTGCCAAAGGCACGGCGGGAATTCAGCGAGCGGCAAAAGCGTGAAACACAGATGACAGGCAGGAAACCGCAGTCCTTTGACACGGACAGTTTCATGGAAGCGGCACTCCGTAAATCTTATCATAACGAACAATAACAGGAGGACAAGAGATATATGGCAGAAGCAACAATCAAGGCATTCCGGGTGACGGTCAAGGATCTGGAAACAGGGGAGACCCTCACCGATGAAATCACGCCTTTGGCAATCGTCGCTGTTTTGCAAAACGCAAACGAAAATCAGGACAGCTTTGCAAGTGGAGTATTTATTAAGCGCGGCATAAGCGCGAAAAACCTGTTGAACTCTTGCGAAGCACTTGACAAAGTAAAGGGTCGTATCCTTCACAAAATTGCCGGAGAGATCGGGAAGAAACTCGGGCTCAAACCGCTCACGGAGGAGGACGGGGAATGAAACACTTGTTTGTCGATAATTTCGCGGGCGGCGGAGGTGCATCCACCGGCATCGAAATGGCAATCGGGCGAAGCGTCGACATTGCCATCAACCACGACCCGGATGCCATAGCGATGCACCGGGCAAATCACCCGGCGACAAAGCATTACTGCGAGGACGTATGGGAGGTTAACCCTGTGGAGGCGTGCGCCGGAAATCCCGTCGCGCTGGCATGGTTTTCTCCGGATTGCAAGCACTTCTCCCGTGCCAAAGGCGGAAAACCCGTAGACAAGCACATTCGCGGTCTTGCTTGGGTCTCTGTCAAGTGGGCATACAAGGTGCGCCCGAAGGTCATCATGCTTGAGAATGTGCCGGAGATCAGGACATGGGGGCCACTTGGTGATGACGGCAAACCTATCAAGGAGTGTGCCGGTGAGACCTTCAAGGGATTTGTCCTTGCACTGACAACGGGGATTCCGGGGACACATCCTGCGTACCAAGAGATGTGCGATGCTCTGGCAATCGACCCGGATTCCGAGGATGCGCTCCGGCTCCGCCGCGGGCTTGGCTATAAACTGGAGTACAGGATCCTTAAATCTTGTGACTACGGCGCACCGACGACGCGCACTCGATTTTACATGATTGCCCGTTGTGACGGTCGTCCGATCGTTTTCCCCGAGGCAACACACGCGCCGAAAAACAGCGCCGCCGTGAAGTCCGGGCGTAAACTTCCGTACCATACTGCCGCCGAGTGTATTGACTGGTCGATACCCGCACAAAGCATCTTCGACCGAGAAAAGCCACTCGCGGAAAACACAATGCGGAGGATCGCGCGAGGTATTCAAAAATTCGTAATTGACAACCCCGAACCGTTCATTGTGACCGTCAACCATTCCGGCGAAGGCTTCAGAGGACAGAGTACGGATGAGCCGCTCGGAACTATTACGGCAAAGAACGGATGCGGCGTGGTCATGCCGACGATCATGTGCAACAACACAAACAACGTCGGCGCGAGCGCCGAGACACCCCTCCCTACCGTTACAACAGGAAACCGCAACTATCTCGTTTCCCCGACGCTTATCCAATATCATAGCGAGACCGGAAAAGACGAAGTGCGCGGGCAGAAAACGGACGAGCCCCTGATGACGATTGACACCTCTCCACGATACGCGCTGTCCGTTGCGCACGTCATGGAGAACTACGCAGGAGGATATACGGGCGCAGGCAGCGCGGCAAATGCCCCGCTTGATACCGTTACCGCCCGGGATCACAACAGCCTTGTAACCGCGCATATCATGCACCTGCGGAATCACCAGGACGGTCAAGCTGTCGATGAGCCTCTGACCACCGTCACGAGCGGCGGAGGACACCACGCCGAGGTTCAGGCGTTCCTGATCAAGTATTTCTCCACCGGCGGCATCGCCAAGTCCGTGGAAGAACCGCTCGACACGGTTACAACAAAAGATCGGTTCGCTCTGGTCACCATCCACGGAGAGCAGTACATCATCACAGACATCCGGATGCGGATGCTGCAGCCGCGTGAGCTGTTCCGCGCGCAGGGGTTCCCGGAGGACTACATCATTGATCATGACGCAGACGGTCATCCGTACCCGAAGAAAGAACAGGTCGCCCGATGCGGGAATGCGGTCACACCACCGGTTCCGGCGGCACTTGTCCGCGCCAATCTCCCGGAAGAATGTCAAAGACAGGAGGCGGAGGCAGTATGAGCAGATATATTGACGCTGATGCCGCAATAAAACGGTTTGAAGAATTGCATGGGAATGAAAACACCTTGCTCAATTCTTATAATGCGGATTGGATTGTTTCGTTTATCGAAGGACAAGCGACCGCGGATGTGCAGGAAGTGAAGCATGGGAAATGGAAGGTATGGGGAATGTTTGATGACCTTGTAAAATGTTCTTGTTGTGGCTATCAAGACACGCGCAATCATGTCATTTATGAAAATTTGATGTATTGTGGAAGATGCGGCGCAAAGATGGACGGTGAACATGAGCAAACAACTTGATATTTTCGGAGGAGAATCCGAAACGAAAGAACAGCACCGCGCCAGCGGGAGGCGGTACAAACGGATGCAGGAATTACATGGCACCGTTTCTGGAAAGACCTGCAAGACCTGTAAGCATCTGCTTATTCGTGACTATCATGGCAGGAGATATTTCAAATGCGAGTTGTGGATTGTCAGTGGCAGTCAGGCAACGGACATTCGGTTGAAAGACACGGCTTGCTGGAAATATGAGGAGGATAAACAATGACAATCCACTATCAGAACAGAGAGGGAAATGAGGTATTTATTCGCGGAGTAATCCACCTCCAAAACGCGGAAAACGGAGTGTTCCGCGCCTTGATGCCGAGCGGACACGAACTCACCCTTTTGGTTGACAGAATAGAGGGTGTCTATTACAAGGACGGAGAGGAGGATGGCGAGGAGAAATGAGGGACTATATTTTCCGTGGGAAACGACTTGAAACCGGTGAATGGATTGAAAGTCGATCGATGACGAGATACGGGGAGTCGAGCTGCTGGCTTTTTGGGGATGACGGTATGCACGAAGTGGACATGGAAACAGTCGGGCAGTACACGGGCTTGACCGATAAGAACGGCAAGATGATTTTTGAGGGGGACATTGTAAGGTACGGAGATACAATTCATGAGGTAGTTTTTGAACAGAGAAATGGAACAGCGTATTTCGGGTTGGTTTATTCAAAGACAGAGACGTTGCCTTTCGGCCACTATCAAGACTTAAAGCAAATTGAGGTCATCGGAAACATTTACGACGACCCCGAGTTGATGGAGGGAGAACGAAATGAGAAATGATGACGAACCTCTCCTTGTATGGAGAAATATAATCATTTGGGATGTTCAATACACCGAAACGCTTGTACGCGTTGAATGGCAGTGGAGAAATTCTAGGAGGCTTTATGCTGTTGTACCAAGCACTTCTTCTATTTATCCCGATGATAGTTCCGACGAATTGCAGTTTTTGAAGATGCTGATGGACAGATATATGGTAAATTGGTTTTCGGAGGATAATCACGGACATGAATACATGGAAGAGATAATAGAATACATTTGCGATATTTTCCGTAACCCATATGAATGGAGTACAAAGTTATTGAGTGAATCTAATTTTGTTGTAGGGAGGCTTATTTGAATGAAAGCAGTTATGTTATCAATCCGACCGAAGTGGTGCGAACTCATCGAAAGCGGCAAGAAAACGATTGAGGTTAGGCGAACACGCCCGAAGATTGAGACACCGTTCAAGTGCTACATATACGAGACAAAAGCGCGGTCGGATATGCCGACCTTCGTTGACGAGGACGGTCATGTGATTTACACGGGGCGCGGACAGGTCATCGGCGAGTTTGTGTGCGATTGCATAACGCCGCTCTACAATGTTTGCACAGACGAGTGGCGTCTGTTACGCGGTGGGCTTCATGAGATCGAAAAGCAACTTGTTGGGATGGCATGCCTGACGGAAGAGGAATTGCGCGAATACGCGAACGGAAAGTATTGTTACGCTTGGCACATCTCCGACCTCAAAATCTACGACAGGCCGCGGGAGTTGAGCGAGTTTGCGTCTTTTTGCATGGTAGACGAAAAACGCTGTGCGAGTTGCGAGCACTATCTTTTCGACAGCGACGATGTGAACGGATACAGGAGATGGTGCGGGGTATATCGCAGAAAACCGCTTACCCGCCCCCCGCAGTCGTGGTGCTATGTGGAGGAACTGCAATGAGAGAAGTAAAAACTGTGTTAATCCATGACAACTTCCAGAACTACAAACGATACGGTATCCCGCGGGCGCAACTGGTTATCGCAGACATACCGTACAACATCGGGAAAAACGCATATGGAAGCAATCCGATGTGGTATGAGGGTGGCAGCAACAAGAACGGAGAAAGCAGACTCGCCAAGGCGTCTTTTTTCAACGGTGACGGCGATTTCAATCTGAACGAATACTTCCACTTCTGTGCGAAACTATTGAAGCCGGAACCAAAGGAGCGCAGAAAAGCCGCCTGTATGATCATGTTCTGCTCCTTTGAACAGATGCCCCTGATTATTGAGATTGCCAAGAAGCACGGATATCAGCATTACATACCGCTTGTTTTCTGCAAAAATTACTCTGCACAGGCGTTGAAAGCAAACATGAGGGTTTGCGGCGCCACAGAGTATGCGCTTGTTCTTTACCGGGACAAGCTCCCTAAGTTCAACAATACGGGAGAGGACGGAACAGTTACGGATTCGAGGTCAGTACGAAATTCTATCGGCTGGCAACGACAAAGATGATAGGAGGCAAAACCGAATGAACACACAAAGGCTTTGGGAATACCAGCTCGCGAAAAAGTCGCTTGATCGTGCCGTGGCGGTGTTCCTGGAGTTTGAGGAGAGTGTATGCTCTCCCCGTTCTCCACGTTATGACGGTATGCCCGGGGGCGGCAGAGCCGCGGAGACAAGCCTCGATGCCGCGCTTGACCGCAAGGGGGAACTCCTGCGGGAAATCGACGAATTGAAAGAAACCGTCTCCGAAAAGCATCGCTTCGTGACCGCCATCGCACATTCGATCGGCGGGGATGAGGAGGCGTATTGTATCGAGGTGTACATCAACGGCTCCTCTATCAAGGAGACCGTGAGGAAACTCCACATATCCCGCACGACGGCGTACCGACTGCGGCATAATATCCTCACCAGCGTCATGGCAATGCCGGATTGACAGAGAAGAAAAGCCGCCGGGGGAACACCCGGCGGCTCATTTTATGCGATTTGTGCCGTTTCTGCGGCTCTCTCGGAGAAGTATAGCCGGAGGATCGTCTGCCGGTTGACATACGATCCGTTGACGACGGCAAGGGTGCTGTCTCCTGCGACAAAGGCACCCATATACAGGTTGATTCCGATGGACAGGAGGTCGGCAAGTGCACTCATCAAATTGAGTTTCCCCGTCATGTACGATCCGCTGATGAGAGCCAGGAGCAGCGACAGGAAGAGCGTAAAGGGAATGCCGCGTGCGATACGCCCGGATAAATCTTTCCGTGGATTGACGGCGTAGATATGTGCGTTATAGCCGTCTTTACCATCGGAGAAAAAGTCAGACGCCCGAATGGGTTTGATTCTAACGCGCAGGCGCATGAGGTTTTCATCGATGTAGGCGGGGGAAGCCTGTTCTTCCAGTTCGGCAAGTTCCGCCTCCATATCACACAGACGTTTGCTGACCTTTCCGCGGCGCATCGAGCGATACTTCACGCGGGAGATTTTATCCCGCAGGCGGGTGATTCGGTATGCCATGTGATCCTCATACGATTGGCGTTTCAAGCGGAGGTTGTATTCGTCTACCCATGCAAAGAAATCTTTAGCATCCAGCTTGTCAGACAGAGCCTCGTATTTTGCTTTGTTCGTAGTGATCGGATCCCGCACCATTCCGCGGCGGACGCGGGCATCGCCGGAGACGTATTTCGAGGACACTTGCAAGAGGATCCGCAGGGCAATCATGACAACGACCTGGCGCCAGATCACGTCTTTAAATGAAAAGTTGAGTTGTATCAGCGTCGAAACGAATGACGTCGCCACAATGATGAGTGTCATCAGCACCGTCGGCAAAAGCGATACCGCGGATTTTGTCAGGGCTTTTGTGTCCACAAGACCTTCTTCGGTCTTCGGGATATTGGCAAACTTGTCTGTCATCATTTCGTTTCCTCCTCGCCGTCAGTCGGCTCAATTTTTTTCACAACATGGATCCCATAGGCTTCCCGCCAGGCTTCCCGGTCGGGGAGCGCCGGCTCCCGGTTGCGTGTCTTGACGCCGTCTACGATCCGATATGCCCGGTCGTGATACACGTCCGCGACCTTGTCCACGATGAGATGCAGACAGGACCCGACGAGCGACGCTGTAGCGATCAGGGAGAGCTGCCCGGCGATGCTCTCCATCATCATGCCCACGACGAGCAGGATGATGGAAAGAGTCATTAGGGGCGACTTCTTAAAGGTATTGATAACGGTATCCTTGAACGCGATCACCGCCAGGGCGATGATAACGATGCCGAAAAAGCCGATGGCGCTCTCGGGGGCTATGTAGGCGTTACGGTTGACAACAAACAGCACCGCGAGCGGTATCACATACGCGCACCAGGAGAACAGACGGTAGATGTACGATTTCCCGAGGTTGGTCATGTCACGCCTCCCGGACACCGGCGATGATCTCCTCTGCCTCGGCGCCCTTCATTTCGCGGATATAGTCCTCGTACTGCTTGCACCTGGTCTGCGCCTCCACGAGTGCGCTCTGCGTTGCGTTCGCGTCGAGAGCCTCACGCGCTGCCGGAGAATTCCCCCAGGCAACAAGTGCGCCGCGGGTGATCGCGTCGATCTTGGCACTCACGATCTCCAGTGCGGACGCGAGCGTGGCGTATGCCTGCGGATCCAGTTTCAATTCATCAATGACCGTTGCTTTCAGTTCTGCCCGCATTTTTTCGGTGAAATCGTCCAGTATCGCGGGGAGCTGCTCTCTTACGGTCTCAACGATCTGCAGCTGCTTGTTGTAGGCACCGCGGAGCTCGGAGTTTTCAAGCTGCAAACCTTTCCGTCCGCGCTGCGCAAGGAGCGTCAGCGCCGCCGTGATGAGCGACAGGACGGTCGCGTTTGTGAGGAGCGGCAGGATTTTGTCTTTGAAATAGTCGGTAAAAACAAAGTTCTCGGTTTCGGACGTTGCCCCCACATCCGATACGCCCTCGGAGGGCGTGTTTTCTTCGCCTGTGGCGGTTTCGCCCGCGGGGGGTTCCGTTACCTCGTCCGCGAATGCAAAAAGCGTACAGGCAAGAAAAACGGCGGTAAGTGTGAGGACGAGCATCATGGTTTTCAGAATGGTTTTCATTTTAGTTTCTCCTTTGTATGTTTGATTTTGTTTTAGAGTGTGATTTCGGTGCGGCGGAAGAGTTCGGCAATCTGCGCCTGCATCTCCTCGAATGCGGCGTAGGCGGTAAAGTCACCGTCGATTTCTTTGATGAGGATCGGCTCGACGCTCCATCGCTTGACGACCTCGCCGCGGCTGATGAGGGAAACGGTGATTTCGATCGCGCCGGCAAAGAGCAGGGAAGCGGGGACGGTGTAGGTGCCGTCCGTGGTTTTTGTTTTTTCGATTATATTGCCGTTCCGTGCGACGATGAGCAGTTCCGGCAGGGCGTACTCGGACGCGAAAACAATGTTGAGTGTGTCTGGCAGTACCACGGCACCGTCAAGGCCGGCACGGGCGACGGGGCAGTGGGTGAGGTCAATGGTGCGGGTCATGCGTTTTTCCCTCCTTTCATGTATTTCCGGATGCCAGCCGGGGGTGCGGCGAGGGCACTTTCTTTGAGGTCGCACAGGTCGTGATACCATGCAATGACCTCATCATGCTGCTCGTCCGTTTCGGTGATGATGCCGTAATAGACATTGCTCTTGTAAATGTCAAAGGCATCGAGCAGTGGAGCACGCAGGGTGCGGAGGGCCTCGGACCTGACGGCGAGACCGTTAAGCCCTTCGGTGTCTTTGATTGTGAGTGATTTACGTTTCAGGATCTTCATGCGTTACTGACCTCCTCATAATAGTCTTGATTGACGGTGATTTTTACATTGTCCGGATTTTGTCCGCGGGCGGTGTCTTTCCTGACGTACTCGCATCCGCCGCGCCACGCCTTATAGGTCTTCGGCAACGTCACCGCCGTTTGGGTTGTCGCTGTGCTCTCGTATGCAATCGTTTTACCGTCCGCGGAAAGCACATAGTCGGTGTACTTTGCGAGTTGCTCATCGGTGAGGGGGGTCTCCTGCGTCAGCGTGGCGGTGCCGACGATCATCTTCTGTGCATCGACGTCAATGTGATCCCACTTGCCGAGCGTAACGGGTGTCGCGAGCGCGAACGATGTGTCCGCGTGGTAGGTCTCAAAGGCGGGGAAGTTCTCCGTCACCCGGCCCGGAAGGAGCATCGGCGTTTCGGTGTAGTCGATCGTCCCGACCGTCGTTTCCACGTACACGTACACGGAATACACCTCGTCGGCATCCGCCCCGAAGTACACCGAGCGATGGGTCGTGTCGGCATCCAGACTCGCCACCTCACGGGTACTGTTTCTCACGTACCACGACGTGCCGCTCTGTGCGTGCGGCAGATACAGCGTGCACCCGCCCCCCGGCAGGTGTATGTCGTTGAACACCTGTGCACCGTTCCGCGCGGTCGGTGTGCCCGTGATATGCACCTCTCCCGTGGCTTGCGTGGTCTGATAGGTCACGCCCTCCACGGTGTCCGTCCTGTCTGCCGAGGGCTCCAAAAGGTTGCGCCCCGTTGAAGTGATCCCTGCAAAGGTCGCGCTTTTCAGGCCGGCGTAATACGCCTCGTGCGGCAGTGCGGTTGACCCCGCATTCAGCATGAAATATTCAACCGTCAGACCGAGCAACGCAGAAGTGGTTTCCTTATTGAAGAAAAAGTACAACTGTGTGATCTGCTCCGCCTGCTCCTGCGTCACGGTAAAGGTCGCCGAGGTATTGATACTATTCAAGGATGCCGAATTGCAGGAGACGATCTCGTTCAATGAACTGTCCATCAGGACAATTGCCAGAACGTTCGGTGTATCGACCGTACCGTTCAGTTTGTTGCTGACGGTATATGTCCCCGCTTTGATTTTGAACGGAATGGTTTTTCCCGTAAAAGCGGTTGTATCCGTCGGGATCGTCCAGGGCAACAGCAGCGTTTCATCGACCAGATTGACGGTCGGAGCCGTCGCACCCTTGATGGCGTGCACTGTTGCGGGGGCGTCATCCACCACGGGGAGCCCGCCCGCGGTCACGCGCGTGTTGTAGGTGTCCTCCACGGTCGTGACAGTGATGACGGTGTTTTCGAGGATGGTCCAGATAAGAGAGACGGACGATTTTAGGTCGTGGATGTTGCCCTCTGCATTATCCATACGCGCTTCGAGACCGGTAATACTGTTTTCGTCCCCTGTGACGCGCTCCTCAATAGAAACCACGGCATCCTCGACATTGTACATACGCGCGTCAAGTGCATCAATCTCACTTTTCAACTGCTTGGTGTCACCGTCCAACCCCGACACCGCCTGTGACAGTTCGGAGGTCGTGCCCAGCAACCCATCGATATTTTGTTCGTTTGCGGAAATACGGCTTTCCAAGTTAGTAATGCTGGCATCGGCTTCTTTGACTTGCGCTTCAATATTGGTAATCGCTGTGGTGTTTTGCGAGACATCGTTTTGCAGAGTGGATATCATTTCTCCGTTCAGGTCGGTGGTCTCTTTTACCGTCCGAAGCTCCTCATTGAGAGAACTGATCATCGCATAGACCCCATCCAGTGCCTTCTGTAACTGTGCCGCGGTAGAGGCATCAAATGTCGTGCCGTCGAGGACGGGTACCCCTTTTTGCACCGGGACAGTGGTCGAGGACGATGCGAGAATGTCTCCCGCGGCGTCGTAGATGAAAAACTGGAGCGTGAGCGTGCCGGAGTAGCGCGTGATGTCCCGGTTGATCTTGCAATACCATGCGCTCATGGTTTCGGTGGTCTCTCCCACTTTGAGCAGGAGATCCCGGACAGGCAGGGACGTCATCACGGTGCCTTTGTCGTTCTCTGCCAGTTTCGGCTGTACGATCAGACCGTTCGGAAGGGTAAAACCAACCGTGACGGTGTTGTTCGGTGCAAACGGAGCGAGGACGACCACCTCGTTCGTGTTCGAGCCTTGGTAGACGGGGGAAGTGACGGTCTCGGTGACCGTCCCCTCCCGGTTCAAAATGAAAATCATTGTGTCTGTGTCTCCTTTCCGTAGTGTGTTTTGTGTGCGCGTTTGTTTGTCATGTTGTACCTCCTTTGTTATTGAAAAATATCTTTCACGAGCGTGAAATAAATTGACGGGAAGTTTGCGCCGCCGGTGATATTCATGTTTCTGGCGAGGAGCACCTCTCCGCCATCTATGTTGACATCGGTGTAGGTGGTGCCGTCGTCGTTCTGGTAGGTCACGCTATCGCCTTTTTTCGGCGGTACCGCGATGACCCATGCCTTATAGCCGGCAGCGGCGACTGGGATGGATTCCGGGGTAGAGATCATCGCGTAACCGAAATAGGCGTTTACAGTGACTTTAATGGACGGAACATTGCTGTCCATCAATTTCCGAACCTCGAACTTGTTGATTGGGTTCGGCAGGAAATAGATTCTTGCCCTGCCGGAACCAAGACCGGCAATGCTGGGGAGCCTTTGCGCCAACCCGGAGCCGATGATGAGCCCGCGCGTTGCGCTCTTGAATTCCAGTTGCGCCGTAAAAGACAGAGCCTCGCGGCTGTCCTTGCGGAGCAGGAGGCTCCCGCAGTTGTCTGTGCTGATGAGTGCACCGCTTTTTGCATTGTCCCAGGATTGCCAGCACTTCACGCCGTCCGTCGCATGGTATATATTCAGGTCATCCGGGTTTTCGCCTTTATACTGCTGGACGGCGAAGTCATACCACCAGCCACGTCCATAATAGTCGCAGTAGGGAACTTCCTTCTGGTAGGCTCCCTCGCTACGGACATCCACCTCCGGACCCGCCGAGTAGTTGTCCGCGTACCGCCAGGAGTACGATGCGACATTCCCCATCGGAGATGCAACGACTGGGAGTTGCACAAGTTGATAGGCTTCCTGCTTGTCCTTGCTCAAAAGCCGTGCAAAGACATGGTCGGCTTGACGACGCGCTGCATTCGTCGTCTCGTTCGGGACGAATGCCTGGACGACGTCGTATATCGACTGATTCCCGAACACCCCTTGTGTGCCTGCAAATTTGTTACCGATCTTAAACACCCCGTATTCCCGGAGGAGAATATGCCGCTCGTATGCCTGCCGCTCGGAGACCTCATAAAGCCGCTTGTGGGAGTTGACGCCGATAAACTGAGAAATACGGTTGAAGTTCTTGGTCAGTGACATCGTGTATTTGATGCCGTTCGGTCGCACCTCAAAGGAAACGGAGGAGATCGCCATATCGTCGATCATCTGTCCGACTTTCGGCAGGTCGTCGAACTTCTGCAAAAAGCCGGTGCGTATCTCGTCCACCTCGCCCATGCGCGCGGCAATCCCCTTGAGGTTTTCCCCGTAGTAGGAGACCTCGATCAGGTTCTCCGCCTGGTTGCTGATCCGCGCGTAATCCACGGCGGACGGATCAATATCCTGCTTCCCGTGCGCGATGTGCGAGGAATAGATCGGATCATAGTCGATCTGAAAGACGAAATCGCACGGGTGCTTCTCCATTACCTTTTGCAGATTGTCGGCATCCCAGTCCGAGACGGCGGCGAGAATGTTCACGATCGCCCAGCATTTCATGGAGACCTGGCTCGCGGTCGGCTCGCGGAAGAACAGACCTTGCAAATTTTTCTGCCCCATGGTATAATAAATCGCGTACGATTTGGAATAGGGGTACACACCGCCATACGAGGAGAGGTTCGCGTTGTACGCGGTCGCCTCCACAACGTATGAGGTGATGTCGAGCATCCCGACAGCCCACTTGTTCTCGTCGCGGTTCCATGCGCCCGCAAGGACGCGGGAGATGCGCTGAACAGGGAAGTTCGTCGGGGCAAATCCGTTCGTGTCCGTGACCCGAACGTGCTCCGATGCGCACCTTGTGGAAATCCCTCCGCCGCGCCAGGGGTTCACCACAGTGCCGCGCCCATTCTTCGCCGAGTTGACCATGTTGTCGGTCATACTGTCGATGGACGTGCAATACTGGTTGATGTGCTGTGTGCGCTTGCAGTACACATACGGGTATGCTTTCGCGGGCGATTGGACGGTCTCGCCGTAGGGGTCGAAATGGATGCAGTACCTGTCCTTCCCGTCCACGGTTTTATGGATCAGGCGCGGCTCTGCATGGATATACGACCCGACGATCTTCAACTGCTCGCGGAGCGTGCAACGCGTCATCGTGAACTCCGGCGCCAGCCGCAGGACTTTCTTCTCGTCATCGGCGTATTCGAGCCAGTCTCTCTGATCCGGATCGACGATGTACTGCGGGTGCGCCTCCGTCGAGTTCACCCCCTCCGAGTAGATCGGGTGCGCCAGGTCGAGAATTCGCTCCACCACGGACAGGATCGTCCACGGCTTCATCGGCAGCTTGTTCTCCACGGCGGCGAAAGAGTAGGAGTATTCGGTGTAATACAGTGTTTCGCTGTCCGGCTCTTTCGTGTAGACAAAATGGTAGGTCGCTTTGTAGGAGGCATTGACTTCCATTGTGGCTTTGAAATCCGTTATGGGAATTTCTTTCCCTGTACCCTCGTTTACAATCGTGAAAGAGAAAAGCGCGCTTTCTGTGTGCCATGTTGGATCGGGCGGATAGACGGCATTGTGGGCTCCATTATAGAATCTTGGATTTTCGGCGGTTTCGGTGGAACTTTCGAACTTCTTGTTTCCGCTGGTCACAAGTTCCGAGAATGTGGGAAACAAAATCAGCTTTTGACTGGGTAAGTACGTCGGGAACATTGAACTTGTAAACTGTGCATCAGCAGGTTCCCCTTTTTTCCCCGTGCTGCGGTTTTGATTCCATGCTCTGCAAATAAGTTGTGCGTATTTCATGTTGTTTCTCCCTTAAATTTGTTTTTTATTGTGAGGTAGGAATGGTAAAAAAAATATTTCTATTTGTATGTGTTTTGTTCTGTCTAGGATCTGTTATCGTAACCGTTATTCTCTTGAAAAATGAGGCGGATGCGATAAGAAAAATTGTGCTCAATCGCATTACTTATGGTGAAAAGTGGTACAATGACATCCTCGGAGCTCGCATTAAAAACGTCGTTTTTATCTCCTTTTTGGAGTTGGCTGTTGTAACATCGACGTGCTATTGTATAGTTCTCTATTTCCGCACGCCGCTTAAAGTAGCCACAGAGGACTACCGTGCGCGGCGGGAAGCCCGCAGGGCAGAGCGGCAGGAGAAGAAACGCCAGCGCCTGCAAGAAGAACTCGAGCGTATGTCTAGGGAGCACGAATAAGAGCCATAAGGACCTTCTAGGTTTGTTTTGTGTCGCTCCCCGTGTGGGGAGCGTGGATTGAAATTCGGCAACTCTGCAAAAGGCAATCCGCGCAGAACTGCGCATCTGACACCGAAAACAGGCATGAAAAAAGCACCGCCCCCGTGGGGTGGTGCTTTCTATTCGGTTTTGGGTGTTGACATTTTCGGATCCGGGTGCTATGATAGTAACGAAGGAACACCGGCGACGGTTGCTCCTAGTTGCGATTAAGAAATAACCGCTTCCTTGGACAGCAGGCGGTTATTTCTTTTTTTGCTTTATTTCTTGTAGATGCTGACGAACAGCGTTACAAGAGAAATGATGATCATAGCGAAAGCGAATAACGCTTCGTATGTAACCATCTCCGAAAGCCCGGTGCAAATGAAGTCTCATAGGCACCACTCCTTTCAAGTGAATTTGAAAGGAGCAAAGAAATATTGTTCCTTTCATCAAACGAGAAAGGAGCAACCGCCACCGTTGTGGTGTTCCTCGGGTCTTGCCTTGCGGCAAGTCCTTTTTTATTATACCTTTTTGTCGGGAATTGTCAAGGAAATGCGAGCCTTCGTTTAATCCTCTGTCGATGTATCGTCATACTTGCCGCGAATGGACTTGTGCAAGAAATCAAAAGCCTCTTCTTCGTCAGAAAGCCGAGCTTCTCCGCTTTGAACGAAAATGACAAGCGGAGCGCCTACATAATGGGTGCCTGCCCCGGAAAAAGTAGGGTAAAACGCTTCGCTCCCTTTGTAAGTCCCGGCGGGTTTGGCTCCGTCATAACCGGCTTCTTTGGCAAATTCGCGTGCAATGTCAATGCTTTTCATTTCTTGATGCCCCTTTCATTATGTAATCTGCGTATTCCGGGTTGAGTTCCACCTTTGAAAAATCAATGAGAGAAACGCTTCCTGTTGTATCGTTCAGATAGTTACCGATGTTCTTAATTTGTTTGCCGCTTTGCGGATCGTATCCGACCACTTGTCCGTTCTGCTTTGTAACGGTAATGACATGACCGGCACCGCTGTCACCTTTCCATGCGAAGGACATTGAATAGGTCTTGCCCTCTTCCAATGTTTTGCGAAGCCATGCCGCACGGTTTATCCCGCGCGGGGAATTGGTTGCTTTGGGAGGTTTGCCGGTGCTTTTATCGATATATGCAAGGGTCACATCTCTTTCAAGGTCGTGTATATAGCCATTTCCGTTGTTCGGAAGTGCGCGCACATCATACCCTTCCAGTCTGGCAAAGAAAACGGGGACACAAGTTTGACAGTTCGTCCCGTATCCGAAAAGTCCGGGTTTTCCGTAGTACGGATTCGGGGCGCCTCCGTCCGCTTCCTTAAATGACATAGGAGTGCCCTTGGAAACTCCGGCTATTTTGCCGTTTTGGTGCTGGTATTGGTAATCGGGAGCATGTTCCGGGTCTTTGGCTTGGTTTCGGCGCTCTTTCTTTTCCTGACGCTTCTGCTTTGCCCGTTCCTTGGACTTTTCCCGCTTTTCTTTCAGACGTCGTTTCGCGTATTCGTCATCGGCTTTTACACCGTGTCCCTGAAGGGCATTCCAAGCGTCGCGCGGTGTCCACCACTCCTCGATTTTTATGCCATACTGCTTGCATAACGCAAACGGTAGACGGTATTTTGCGGGAGACTTTCCTTCATCCTGTTCTTCGACCGGCTCTGTGTATTTTGCCATGGTATAAATCCTTTCTTATTTTAATACTTTTGCTAGGCGTCGTCAAGCCACGATCCAGTCGCTTTCCGAGTAAGCGGTGCCGGAGGTGTTCGTGTAGGTCGCCGCCTCGGCAACGATACCTTCCAGCAGTTTTGTGATCTCGATCAGGTACAACTCGTGCCGCCAGAATTTCTTGCTCCCGCCGTAATTCATGGGGCAAAGCTCGGCATCGTCGGAGGCGACGACAAAATAGAGATATGTCGGGATCCACGGCGTTCCGTTGCCCGGGATTTGCTCGATCTCCACCCGTATTTCGGTTGTCGGCTTGAAAAAGGCGGTTTCCGATCGCTTGAGGCTTATGTAGGCATCGTCCAGCCGTTCATCCAGGTAGTTCGCGCCGCCGAACGGCATCATAGCGTCCGGAATGTCCTCCCAGATCGGGGCTCCGTTGGCATCGGTACCGGTTTTCATCGCGAGCCAAAAGGCGTTTTTGTACTGTATATCGTTCATATCGTTTATACCTCATTTCCGAAGCGCCCGCTCCCGACCCCCGAACGGATGTTCGCAAGCCCGATGGACACATTTTCGACGGATCTTTCCAGTCGCAGTTGATTGGATCGCTGGACATACTCGACCCCCGCGGAGATCGCGGATCCTGCAACAGATCCGATTGCCAGCACGGGATTCCCGGTGACAATTCCTGCAACAAGACCGATACCGGCATTGACGCTCCTTGTGATATTGTTCTGCCACATCCGATAGCGGTCTTCCAGTGCTTGCGAGCCGTAGCGGATATTGGTGGTGTTGACGCGGTAATTGTAATAGGTCGCGAGTGCTTCCTTGGCGTATCCGACCATGGCGGCGGCACCGAGCAGTTTTTTCGCCTGCGTCAGGTTTTTCTCTGACTGTGATTTCCTGCGGCTCTTTTTTTCTCTACCCGCGGGGGCGCCGGCAGACTGTTTGCCACCGTTTCCGCCGCTGCCCTCGTAATAGACGGTAAGACTGTAATTTGCCATGGCTTATTCTCCTTTCTGCGGGGCGAGCGTGTATTGCCCGGACGATACATCCGCTTCCTGCATGGAGAACGTCAGGGAGGACGGTCTCTGCGGCTCTACCTGTCCTTTCTGTTCCGTGAAAATCATTTTGTAATCGAAGGTGAGCACTTTTCCGTTTCCGTCCGGCGCCGAGATCTGCACATAATGATAGATCATGTTTTGTTCGAGCCCGAACAGAAATGCGTACACCGGCAAGAACCGGTTGAGAGGAGACTCCCCGGCGGCACCGCTCTGCATGAGGATCCACGGCATGGATACATTGATGGCAAAAGTGGTGCCGGAGGATACGCAGGCGGTCGCTCCTGACCATGCGGCAGTGCCCGTCTGGTCAAAGTTGCCGCTCACGGCTTGCAGCCCCGGCTCTGGGTCTGCGGTACGCGCAAACCCGAGCAAGGCAAACGGGATGTCGTATCCGTCGATTTTAAGCGAAAACAACTCTGCTGCGGCACCGTTTTGGAGCAGGGAAAATTCCGCCGAGACATGAAATCCGATGCTGTCGCCGAGACCGGGGACGATATCCCGGATGCCGGTCGTTGAGAAGCCGTAAGAGGCTCCGTAAACATAGGTCATGCCGTCCTTGCCCGTTATCGTGCCGGACTTGTTCTCTGCAAAGTAGGCATCCAGGACGTTCCTCACCTGTTGCACGATGAGCTCATTTCCGTTTGCGTCCGTCTTTTTGAGGATAGGCACCCGCAGATCAAGAGCCAGGTCGATGTCTGCGGACACAATGCCCCCCTTGGGGGTGTCGATGTCACTGTTTACGCACTGCGCGTTGATGTCGATAAAACGGGTGACCCCGTTGTCGGTGCGCACGGACGGCGTAAATTTCCCCGTATCGGGGAGCATAGCGAAGCGCCATGTGTCATTTCCGACCGTGATGCCTCCCATCTCGTCGAGAGCGTCCTCGAGCCCGTCAAATATGCGGGTCGCGAGTTCTTCAAAGGTAATCATGTTTTCGTCTCCTTTTGTGTTTTTACGGCTCGTAGGTAGCCAGTGATCCGCGCTGCGAGAGCGCGAGCGAGTTTTCGTCAAGGTCCTCCGGGGTGTAATTCGCGTAGGTAATTCTATCGGAGAGGTTTTCCAAATCGCGGCGTATCATGTCTTCGGTCGGATGGTCTTCTTTGCGTATAACGCCTTTCAGTTCTTCTGCGAGCATCGCCATACAGGCTTCGACTGCGGCATCAAACCAATAGACGTTCGGGTTTTTGCGCCCGTGCCACTTCGGGGAAATCCACGGCTCGTTGGTGTAGGGCATATAGTACGCAATGTCCTCGTCCACATAGATGCGGAAATACCCGTCTCCGAAATCCAGTCGGACGGCGTTATACGCCAGGTTACCCGTATCGACCGGGCAGAATTGTCGGAAGATCTCCATGCACTTGTTTGCAAGCCTGTGTGCCCGTTTTTCTGTCAGTTGATCCCCCATGGGTTTTCCACCTCCGCAAGCCGCAGGACGTAGCTGACGCCTGCTGGATCGCAGAACAGACGCTGCGCCTGCTTGCCGGCACCGGCGATGTCACGCTCCACCTGTAAGACGGTGTAGAGCCTCCCGTCCTGCGTTACCACATAGGAGGATACACGCCAGGCAAGCGGGGAAACCGTCTTGATTGCCGTGATGGAGAACTGGTTTCCGACCACGTTTCCGAATAGTCTCCGGAACGTCCACGAAGACGGGTTGACATACTCGTACTGGAATGTCACCCCGCCGTCTGCCGGGCTCCGCGGTTGCTCCTCGTAGTAGGTCCCTGTCAGCGTTTGCTCTGCGCGTTTTTGGAGCAGAGCACGGATGTCTTTCATCGGCATTTTCATCACCTCACCATCTGCACAGGTTCCCTGTATAAAGAATCCCGGAATTCTTCAAAATTGCTTTTGCCACCGGGGACACTGCCATCTCCTGTTCTTCCTTTTTTGCGCTGTATTCAAGGGCACCGTTCAGATAGGTATATTTGCCCTGAGCGCACAGAGCGCGGTAAATGACATTCCTCATACCCGGTACGGTGGAGATAACAGCATCCTGAATTTCATTGTCGACATTGAAATCATGGATATAGGCGTAGATCACCTCCGATACGCCGTGTAGGAATGCGTCGATGATAAGATCGGCACTTGTCGTTACCGTATCTGCAAGGTTAGCGCGGAGTTCGCAACCGTTTCTCCGCAAACCTTCTTCTGTTATCACATACTGTCTCGATTCTTCATCAAAACGCATGAGATCATCACTGTATGGATATCGCATCACATCTGCCATTGTATTTTTCCTCCTGTCTTTTGGCTCCCGGTGGAATTGCACCCCCGAAAATCTGTAAAAGCCGTAAAATCGGAGAGGAGACGAAAGCCGTCTCCCCTCCTTTTGGTTATGCCTGAATAGTGTAGGAAAGCGCGAGAATCGGCGAGGGAATGGACCCCTGCTTCACCGCGATTGCCTTGATGTCGGTTGCGGCGGAAATGGTGATGCCCGCAGAGGTGTAAGCCGTGGATGCGGTCGTCGGATCGGTGCCGTCGGTCGTGTAGTAGATCTTCGCGTCGGCGGTCGGCGTGGAGAGTTTCACTTTTGTGCCGGAAGCCACCGCGCCGGAAGGCGTGTCCGACGTCAAAGAGTACACGCGCGGAATGCCGGACTGAATGTTGTCGGCGTTCGGCTTGATGACGAATGCCTTGGGCTTGTACCCGTTGACAACGCCGTTCTGATCGTACACGGGTTCAGCGATAGGATCTGCCACGCCCTGCGCGTCGTACTTCATGAACGGAGCAATCGGACGCAGACGCGTAGAATCGGAAAGCCCGAGCGTCGTATTGAGGTAGGTCGTGGTCAGCGTGCTGTCGCCGATGACAAACGACTTACGGAATGCTTCATGTCCCCACATATTGAGAGGCTGCGCGAGAGCGCCGCGGGTGGGCTGCGCATCAATGACTTTGACACCGAGGTCAACGCCACGTGCCATAGCGGTTGCATCGAACGATACCGCGATAGCATCGACATTGTTCAGCGCACCCGCAGGGAGCCCGAGGTACATTTCCGCAAGCGACCAGATCACGGAATTCGCCATGACAAAGTTGAAGTTGCCGGAGTTGCCTCTGTAGTTTGCCCCGACATAATCACGCTCGGACATGGCAGCATCCAGGTCGTAATTCTTGAGCATCTCCTGTGCCAGATCGCCGCCAAGGACAACCAGCCCGGAGTTGAGGTTGAAGATGTTGTTGATGAATTCCGAACGCCCGATGATCGTTCTGCCTTCGGTCGGGAAGGTAAATGCACCTGTTACTTGGTCGCCGTCGTCCATTTTGCCGTTGAGTTTGGCGATGAGCGTTGCATATGCGTTTTTTTCGGTGAGATCACCGTGATTCACGAGGTTTTCACCATCGTTCATGGCACGGAAATACGCATAACCGATGATTTCAGCGAGGGTGGACGCGCTTCTGTCCATTGTGACACGGTCCGCGTAGGAATTGATTTTCCGCGCAACGGTGTCGAGCGGCATGAGCTCTTTCTTCATGTCCGGGAACAGAATCGGCTGGTCGTTGACCTGGTTTAAGTACACCAGAAATTCGTCATCGGCGGTCATCATCGGCGCATTCGAGTTGATGACACCGGCGTTTCCGGGAGTGCCGGCGCGACCGCCAAAGGAGATGGTGCGGGAAGTGAAGGGGAAGGGCGTTGCGAGCGGTACGCGCACGGCGCCTCCTTTGGCAAGATCCGTTGTGTATCTGCCAGATACGGACTGCCCATCTCGGAAAATCTCCTTGATATAGATTGCTTCCGCGATGACACGGGACATCTCGACGTTGACGAGGGAGCCGTCAATCGCGAATCTGCCGTTGGGTGCCTGCTCGGTTGCACCGAGACCCATGAGTGCGGAGGTCACGAATTTTGTGCCTACGCCATAAGTGGAAATAACTTTTGCCATTGTTTTTGTCTCCTTTTATGTTTTTGCTTTTTTGATTTAGTTGTTGAAAATGGATGCCGCTTTGTTAAGACGGCTCTGCTCGTCCGCTTCTGCGGGCTTTGGTTCGCGGGATTTCAGATCGGAAATCGCTTGTTCGACCGCTGACTTGACCTCTTCACGGACGACTTCACGAACGATATTAGCGATATACTCCGGGTCGATGCCGCCTTTGTGCTCCTCTTCGTCGCCATCGTCGCTTTCTTCGTCTTCGCCGACTTCTTCGTCACCATCCGAGGCGGCGTCGGGTTCGGAATTTCCTTCGTCCCCGATCTGTTTGTCTGTTTCGGGTTCAGCTTCCTTTTCCTCCTCGTCGGTAATCTCCTCTTCCTCAGCAAGCGGTTTTTTGGTTTCCTCGAACTTCTTTTTTTCTTCGGTTGCCATGGCCTGTTCCTCCTTTTTTCTTTTTTTAAAAAACATTTTGTATCCCTCCTTCGGGTCGTTTGGGTATAAAAAAAGCAGGGATTAGCGCTCTGCTTCCTTTATAAAATTTTTGTGCGGCTCGGGTAGTAAGCCCTTCCGTTCCTTTTGGAAAAAGCAATGTAGGCATCATTCCATGCCTTGGCTTTCTCCTTGGCGTATTTGTAGGTGTTCGGATCAACCCCCTTTGCATATAGGGCTCTGGTCGTCCAATCTCGCACGTGGCGTTCCATGGCTCGTTGCCGCTGTGTAATTGCGTACTCGCGTCGCTCAACCGCAGGTGCTGCAATTGGCTGATGATAGCCGGATTCGTATGCTATAAGGTAATGACGGCAATTAAACCCAAGCAGACCGTTCTTGTAGGTCTTTCCTGCACGGGTTGTGTAATAGACATCCGTCGCATTTTCAAGTGGTATATATCTGCGCCCGTCGTCCGTTGTGCCGGATGTCCCGTCTAGCGAATAAACACGCCCCTGCCAGGGGCGACATCGTTCCGAACAATCCACGTGGCTGGACGCAATCACAAGGCGTGTTCCGGTATTTCGCAAGTCGGATATTTGTTGAAGGTGATCGTCGTACCTGGCTTCCATTTCAGCTCGATTGCGAAGTGAGTTTCTTCCAGATATGTCGCCCGGATCGCGTGCGTAATCCTCACATAAACGGTCAACGATCGGTTTCATCACTTTATCAGCGTAGTCCTTGGCATATAGCTTCATGGGAGTGCCGTACAGTTTCGCTTCGTCATATCCGCGATAGATCACATACCTTTTCGCCATTTGTACCGTATAAGTCTTGGGCACAAGCGCGCTTGAACCGTCGCGGAGACGCAGGAGCGCCCATAGAAACAACAGCCGTTCACCGTTTATCTGCATAGACAGAATTGCGTATTGCCGGTGATAGAACCGCCACAGGCTTTCTTCCGCCGCTCTCTGCAGATCCGTAATGGTAATATCACGAATGCAATCGGAAATGATCCGGCGAATGGTTTGATTCAAGGCGGTTCTCGGACGCGTCGTAAGGTAACCCTCATATACCGCCCTCCGTATCCGTGCCTCTGCCGTTTCCGTTGCAATAGTCTGACGGTTCAGCGGATTCCTCTTCGCTGCTCTTGAAGTAATCGGAATCATTGTAAGGCACCTCCTCTTTTTGTTTCCAGTAGGCTTCCGCATCTTCTGCGCGTTGTTTTGCGGCTTCTTCGGTCAAATCGGGATAGCGCATCTTTATGTAATCCAAAAGAGACAGGGTGTGTGCTTGGTAATCACTCATCAATTCCGTGTTTTCGCGTGCGCTGTTACCGGTAGACCGCCCCCATTGAATTTCAATCTTTCCGGGAAGCCCATAGAAATATGCGACATCGTTCAACATAGCATTAATCGCCCGGGCGGCAAGCTGACGTTTGTTTCCGACACTCTTTTCCGTCGTGGATTGCTCGGCGTTGATCTCATCATCCGTCTTTGCAGATCCTCCACCGGCAAGATGAGATGCGAGCGAGGACGCGGAAAGCCCCACTTTTGCCGCGAGAAATTCAAGATCACCGTCACGGATAAGTTTTCTTTCATCTCCTCGGAGCCCCGGCTGAATAAAGGTTGGCGCACTGTCTTTTCCCTCAACACTACCGTCTCCGACTTGGGTGAAAAATGTATCTTCAAGTTTTTCCGGCACGGTTTCGAGTGCTTCTTGAAAAGTGCGACCGTCGCACATTGTGATAACTTCACCGCTCGCCAATGTAATCCGGGACGGTCTATCGAATTGCTTAGGCACAAGCACACGACCGCGACCAAGGTACTGATCTACCTGTGCTTGCGTGTAGTTGTAGTCAATCGAATAGAGAATGTCAAGGGCGGTATGAAGAGTGCTGTCACTATATCCGGGCATATCCATGATAGCGGATGCCACCGCTTTGTTTTTTACGTTATAACAGCCAATGTTCCTCATCCGTTCGGGCATCTCATACCACACACCTGGCAAGATATCACCGTAGCAATATTTCCATTGTGTGACAACTGCTTCCGGCATTCGCTCGAGTGGAACATTGCCCCATGCCGGAGATGTTGCTATCGTTCCATCGGACAGTTCGACGCGCCAGTAAGGTTTTCCGTTTCGAATCGTGCGAATCTCTTTTGCGTAATAGGACAGTTCTCCGGCGACGAAGCGGTTCAGAATCATAATATCCGTGATGGCTCCTGTGCGTCCGACAACGAAAAAGGCGCGATCAACAGGATAAACAGCAGGATATAATGCACCGTCAACCGGCGTCAGTACGAGGATTGCATTTCCCCCGGCATTTGCGAGCCAGAACATTTTGTTCAGCACATTATTGAGATCGTCCTTGCACCAGTTTTCCGCAAACGATTTTGTTTCGGCATCTTCGGATTCCAGCCGATACCCGCCGGACATACACTCTTTTGCGAAAAGATCGCAGATCATTGTTCCCACACCCGTTGAGAAGAAATCCTGCCTGTGGAGTTGCGGCACAAATCCGCGCGCCCATTGGAGCCATTGTACGATGTAGGCGGAGTAGTACGTCGCATACTGTGCAGGAACCAGCGAGACAATCACGCTGTCTGTGACAATGTTCTGCATATTCTGCCAGCGCGCGCGGAACATCGGGGCGAAAATTTTACGGCTCGGCGCATTCGTGAGTGCCGTTGTTGGCATAGCATTCATGCTTTTTACCTTTCCGCCGGCTTATACCGGCTCATTGTAGTACAGTTTTGTCGCGTATTCGAGCGAATCGATTGTGTCATCTCGTTGCTGTTTCTTGATGCCGCCGTTCTTTTCGTCGAACACATAGTTTTCGATGTCCTCTATCAACTGAATTGTGTTTGTGTTTTCAGCAGTATGAAAGAAGAGAATTCCTTCTGAAAGCATGGATCGGACGCGTTTTACATCCCCCATAATACTTTTTTGCCGTACGAGATATGTTTCTTCGCCGGAATCATGTGTGAACTGCAATCGGAGCATTTGCCCACCTTCTGCACACTCAAAGATCCAGCGCCTACGAATCATTCGGATAAACGGAAAGCGAGACAGCAACGATGCAACAAAAGCGGATAACTGCCTGCTGACTTGCGCCGGCGACTGTTGCCCGATTTTGAGCGGGTCGATCTCCAGGCAGTCGAGCACGATTGCTATGCCGGAGCGCATGACTGCGAGCGCCGTTACACACGTGCTGTCATTGACAGTTCCTTCGTCCAGCCCGAGAATGAGTTCTGCGACCGCATCCATAGGGTGCGACCGCAGATAATCAAAGATGTTGATGACGTGCTTTTGCCGGGAAAATTGAGGATACACAAGCCCGCGGATATCCACAGTTTCGCCGAGATACCAAAACTTGTAGTATTCAGGATCGTCTCGTTTGAACTTTAGGATGTCCGAAACGACACGATCGGAGAGTAGTCCTCGGATGTCTTCCCAGGTAGCGTATATTCGTGTGGCGCCGTTTTTGATCTTGTCGCCGAAGAAACGATGTGCCCAGTGACTTCTCGTGATCGGAGGATTGTACGCATAAATTACCTTTGCTTCTGGTAGCAAAAAACGTGCTGCAGTTGACTGCCAGGCAGTAATGTGATTGTAATGCTTGATGCCGTCCGCTTCGTCCAGTATGCAGAATCCGAGCGTTTTACCACGTGGTGTAAAGCCCTTTGTCGAGGTCAGATCATCGTCGGTTTTGCCATTGATGCCACTGAAATAACATACTGCACCAGTAAGCATACATTTGATTTCAAACGGGGACATTTTCCACGAGAAGAAGCGCTCAAGCCCCATCATCTGTATGGTGCTGATCATGTCTGCAAAGACAGTCGATCGTATGTCTCCACTTTCCGCCCGGCAGTACCATCCGTTATTGCGCCCGTCCTGCATCATTAAAGTGATGCCGAGTGCACTGTTGGATGTTGTTTTTGCCGAACAACGCCCAGACGGCTCTACAATCTCATGCACCGCAGGATCAAGTAATGGTGCGTACTGGATTGGAAATGTGAAAGAAGCGTACATTAACCGTGTACCTCGCCGTTCTGATCAGTACCATGTTCGGCACCACTCCCGGAACAATCCGCGACGGTGATATGCAGTTGAACCGGCTCTCCATGTACGGCAATCCTCGCGGCATCATGTCGATCGAGCGTACTCATTAAAGCATCATAGGCTATCTTTAGCGCTCCGGCGGCATCTCTTACACTTGCGGTATCCATTGCTTCCTGCAATCTTTTGACAGCCCTTCGGCTTACATCAAGGAGGTCCGAAGTCTGCGCGCCAAGGCCAGCCATTACCCGGTCGGACAAATCTTTCTCAACCTCTTTTTTTCTTTCCTCAAGTTTTTGTAAGTAGTCGGGATCGCGTTTGATGACATCTGCAATAGCCTGTGGCGAACAACCATATTTTTTTGCAAGGGCGGTTTTTGTATATTCGCCGGTACTGTACTCTGCAATGATCCTTTTGCGATCCGACATTGTCAGTTTTGCCATATACGATCGCCGCTCCTCCTTTCGGGCATGAAAAAAGGCACCGGGTCCTACCCGATGCCTCTATTCACTTTTTTCGTACCTGCCTAAAACAGGTCATTATAACTATATCACACTTTTGCGGAGTACGCAATGTACCAAACTGTCCCAAAGTGTACCAAAGTGTCCCAAACCGTCCCATTTTTATGAACAAACTGTAAATTCGATAAAAAACGGTTGACATAGTTTTCGAGGAGAATGGATGTCAGGGGGAGGCGAGAAGGTTATACAGTACTTTTCTTAAACAAACATACTGTATATTAACAATAAAAATTTACTTTTTCAGTAGAGATAAACACGAGAAAATGAAAATATTTTTTGCAATTCTATTGACGATATCCCCGTCAGATCTATTGAAAACTGGGAAGGCGGTAAAAGTAATTGCCCGTCTTATTTGATTGATCTCCTCGAATTTCGCGTATCCCACGATGCGCTCTCAATGCCCACAGAATAATACAGAAAAAGAATATCGGGCAGAAACATTTTAGTTCCTGCCCGATATTTTGTTGACAACCCAAACACCCCAATAATCCACTTTCACGAATACAATGGTGTTCGGATTATTCATTTGTGGCGGAGAAAGAATGAATAAATTTGAACTTTTCAATCCTTTCTTGTGCTCACGTTGAGCCTCTGCCAACTCG
>CAKXXW010000016.1 GCA_934378145.1 uncultured Eubacteriales bacterium | reverse complement strand
CATAAGACCATGACTGACGCTCTCGATGCCGCAGCCGAGTTCGGCTACGATGTCGGAAAGATCAATGCGAGCGCGACAAATAAGGAGATCCTCTGGGACAGCAAGAACGATGTTTTCTGCTACTATGACACGAACACCAAGACTCCCGAGTACATCCCCGAGACTTCTCTCAAGAACGGCGCGATCGAATCCAACGAGACCTACAAGCTCTGGAAGATCTACACCGAAGCACCCGCAGAACAGACCTTCTCGATCTATTGGAACAGCGATAAAGCATTTGACAAAGAACTTACCGTCGGTTTCGACGCGGGCAGCAATACCGCTATTACCGCGCTGACCTACAAGGGTACCGCCGGTAACAGCGTCATTATCCGTACAAATTCCTACGATACCGTTCTTACGATAGATGCCGTCAAGGACAGCGTGAAGCACTTTGACAAGGTCGGCAGCGTCGTTATCACTGCGGTAGCTCCGAAATCCTACCATGAGTTCGGCGATGTTCAGGGCAATATCTCCCTTGCGAACGGTCGTGTAGTCATGGAATCCGGCTCGAAGGCTTCGGCTGTAAAGGTCACCGCAACTGCCGATGATGTTTCAAAGGGAAATGCAACTGTCGCCGTTGATAACACCGCGGCTCCCACCGTTGCCGTTGTTGTTCCCGCCGATGTCAAGACTGCTCTTGAAAAGGCGGGCGGTGACAATAAGCTCAATGCAAGCAACGACAGCGTTATTACCGATGAAACGACCATTGCGAATATGGACAAATTCGCCGGCGGTCTCGGAACGGAAGATAGCCCGTATCTGATTTCGACAAACGAGCATTTCAAGAACATAATGCAGGGTACTGCCGACAATAAACTGTATTACAAGCTGATTGCCGATGTTGAAGCTTCCAAAAACTTCACTGCCGAAGGCGGAAACCATGTTATATTCAAATTGACCCATTCGGAACTTGACGGTGCAAACCACACGGTTACAATCACAGATAAGTCGCATTTGTTTTACTATGTTCAGTCTTCCGAAATTAAAAATTTGAAAGCATTTGTAGAAAAAACCATGGCATATTATGCCGCAACCACAACTTTTAATAATGTGGATTTGTTCGGCAAAATAAATACTACCGGTGGCAATCAAGGCGTATATGTTATTTACGCCACACCTATGGCAAATCAAGCCACGCTGACATATATTGATTGTGACTGTACTGTTGATTTTACTTCCGACGGAACCAAGAATAGCTATAATTCGGTATTTACCGGATATGCTTACAGAGAGGGTGCGACAACAGTTCTGAATTATACAAATTGTACTTATAGTGGTACCTTTGTATCGGGTAAGGCAGCTATGTTCCTTGGAAACAATTCGGCAAATGAGGGAAAAGTTACGGTCAATGTTAACAATTGCGAAAACAAGGGTATTATTCAGTCTACACTGACCGAAGGTTATTATTGGAATTCGTATATTGCCACAGGTATTAAAAACGATTCCAACGATAATAGCTTCAAGGCTAACAGCGTTATCCTTAACGGCGTTAAGTTAACAGAGAGCAACATAGCAGAGCCGATGGGAACCGGATTTGTTCAGGGGCCTAACGATGCAAATCTCAAACTTGTACTCAATGCGGACGGAACATTTACTGTAACTGCATCCGAAAACACCAATGTTGCGTATTACGAAGTGTCTGTCGGACTGTATTCCATTTGGAATGAAGGCGGCACTCTGGTACAGAATGTAAAGGAAAAGCTTGATAAGTCGTCGTTCAATAACGGAACAAAGACAACGACTCTCAAGAAGCTTGCATTTGTTGACAAGGCATGGGTCGATGCCAATAGCAGTGCAACCGCTAAGACATACGGTGAAGGTAATTATGCATATACCGTTTATACTCTCAACGGTACTGAATATTATTACCTGCCCGATTTTACTAATGCAAATCTTGGCGGTGAAGCCAAGGATGCTCAGATAATAAGTGTGTCGTGCTTTGATACTAACGGCAACCTTATCGCCTCGGCTACACTTTCAAAATAATAGGTTTGACAATATAGCTTGATTCAACACCCCCGCCCCCGCGAGGATTCCTCGCGGGGGCGGGCTTTTCGTTTCGGCCTTTTCCGAATGTGCATTTTTTCTTCACTATATATTGACTCTGTTCGGGGTTTGTGCTACAATAACGCCTGTTGTTTTTTATTCGATATTCGGAGGAATATTCAGGGAATGAATGCTTCTACTGTGAAAAAACCGGCGCACGGGCGCATGCCGCACGCCGTTGCCGCTGTCCTAAGCTTCATAAAAAAGAATACCGTCCTATGCATTGCGATCGTTGCGGCGGTCGTGACCTCGTTCATTGTGCCTCCGGACGCTGCCTATCTCGGGTATTTCGATTTCCGGACGCTGACCTGCCTTTTCTGCACGCTCGCCGTTGTATGCGCGCTCCGGGGTATAGGCTTCTTTACCTTCGTCGCCCGGAAGATCGTCTTATGCACGGGGAATCTTCGTGCAGCGGTTATTGCGCTCGTGTGTATAACCTTCATCGGTTCGATGCTGATAGCCAACGATATGGCTCTCCTGACCTTTTTGCCGCTCGGTTTCTTTGTCCTTGAATCGACCGGCAACCGCGGGTATATGGCGTTTACCTTCATTATGCAGAACATTGCCGCGAATCTCGGCGGTATGCTCACTCCCTTCGGAAATCCGCAGAATCTCTACCTTTACAGTCATTTTTCGATCCCCGTCGGTGAGTTTATGTCGATCATGTTCCCGCCATTCATTCTTTCGATCGCCATGATCGCCGTGTGCTGCTTTGTATTCGTGAAGCCCGTAAAGCTGAAGCTCGAGGACCGCGAGGCAAAAAAGCTCCCGATCGCGCGCACCGTCATATATCTTCTGCTTTTTTCATTCTCGATAGTGATAGTTTTCCGCGTGGTGCCTTATTGGCTCGGGCTTATCGTGATACCGGTCGCGCTTCTTTTCCTTGACCGTCGGGCGCTGGCGAAGGTCGATTATGCGCTGCTTTTCACCTTCGTGTCATTCTTCATTTTCGCCGGAAATATGGGGCGGATAGAGGCTGTCAGAAGCCTTTTTTCGGGTCTGCTCGAAAAAAGCACGCTCATTTTCAGCGTGCTTTCGTGTCAGTGTATCAGCAATGTCCCGTCGGCGGTACTTCTCTCGCAGTTTACGGAAAATTACCGCGAGCTTCTCGTCGGGGTCAATATCGGCGGCGCGGGAACGCTTATTGCCTCGCTCGCGAGCCTTATCACCTTCCGCGAGTACACCTCACATAACCCGGGTAAGGCAGAGAAGTATATTGCGCTTTTCTCGGCGGTGAATTTCGGGTTTCTGATAATTCTGACTGTTTTCGAATATTTCCTTTTCAATCACTGAGGGTCATCATTTGCCCGACATTACTCCGAGGCACATAATGACCGACGCTCCGAAGAGGAGCAGGCAGGCGACGGCGAAGGCTCTCTTGGGCTTTCCCGTCGCCTCTTTTTGCAGTCCGAGGCAGATCGCCGCCGAGATCACCGAAAGCATCGGCAGAAAGTCGAGCGTGTACCGGAAGTTCACTCCCGCGAGGCAATAATCAAGGAACGCTACAAGCACCGAAAGAAGCGGCACGGTGATGAATGTCGCCGCTTTGACCTTATCCTTCCCGAAGTCGACCGCCGTCGGCGCGAGCAGGGAAGCGAGCGGCAGTCCGAAGGCAAAGGCTCCGACCGTTTTTGCGTGGTAGATATACCTCACCGAGTCGGCGACGGTTGCAAACTTATGATACGACCATGTGACGAACGGGAATTTATTCTGATGAACGGGCATCTGAAGGAAGAACGACCCGAGCGCCGGGAAAAAGAGGGAAATGTCGACCTTATTATTCGAAATATCGTTCAGAGTGAGCTGCCAATTTGCCCCGAAGTCGAAGGGTGAGGAAAATCTAAGCCCGTTATATATCATCACTGCGGCGGCTCCGAGCGCGAGCGGCAGAACGAAGGAAGCTATCGTGAGAAGACCGTCTTTAAGGGTATCCTTCCTTATCTTCGCCGCAAAGCCTATGAAAAGCGGAAGGATCATAAGGCACATGAGCGTCACCGTCGGGCGCGACCAAACAGTGAGGGTGAGTGCGACTGCCGCCGCGACGAGCAGCAAGGCTCTCGGTACAAGGCGCCATGTCCTCATCGCCCGGAATCCGAAGTAAAGAAACGCCGAGGAGCAGGCGAGCGCCGACAGCACGGCGATATAATATGTATCGGCATAGAGGATGCCCACATAGACTCCCGACGCTGCCGCCACCGCGACAAAGCCCGCACAGGTGAGGAGCAGGTTCGGCTCGCCGCAGAAACGGAATATTATCTCCCGATAAGCGAGCGCAAGGAATATTATCGCCGCAAGCCCGAGAAGGAGGCATACGAGCGCCTTCGGGGCTATCGTTCCGGTCAGCAAATACACCGGGTAATAGACGGTCAGTATCGGCGCTATCCCGAAGTACGAGTAATAGTTTCCGTTATAGTATGCGACATCCCAGAGGTAATAGATTCCGCTCCTTTGCGCCTTGTCATAGGGATTTTCAAGCTCGGCGAGCCTCTCATCCGGGGCGGCGTCAAGCTCGATATGCCCGTTCAGGAAGGCGTTGAATTGCAGGGCATATTGGTCGTACTGCATATAGACATTCTTGAGAGGGTATTCGTAGCCCTTACCGACATTGCCCGCCGTGACAAAGCAGAGGATAAGGCAGATCATGACCGTGCCGAAAAAGGCGGCATTATGCCATGTCCGCTCTCTTTTATAAACCGTGTCAAGAAATTTTTTCATTCTCTGCCGCCTCCGGAAATTATACGATTCATTATACCATATTTGCGGATTTTTTTCAACTCTTACGCGCACCTACGGTGAAGGTTGACAAAAGAGGGAATATGTAGTATAATAGCTTGCGGATTTTACACCGAATATGATTCAGGAGAAATACAATGCAAGTCCTTACAATAATAACCGGAGTATTTACCTTCCTTATGACCTGCCTGTGTTTTTATCAGGCGGTCTACATAGCCGTTTCGCTATTCTGCAAGCCGAAGACCTTCGGCCCCGGCAAGCCAAACCGCTTTGCCGTCCTTATCTCGGCGAGAAACGAGGAAAAGGTCATCGGGTACCTTCTTGACAGCATAGCGGCGCAGGATTATCCGAAGGAGCTTTTCGATGTCTATGTGGTCGCCGACAACTGCACCGACCGCACAGCAGAGGTGGCGAGGGCGCACGGCGCGAATGTCGTCGAGCGTTTCAACAAGGAAAAGCGCGGCAAGGGCTATGCGCTCGATTATCTGCTTCACAGGATAAAAGAGAAGTATTCCGGATATTCATACTACGACGGCTACCTTGTCGTCGACGCGGACAATCTGCTCGACAGGAGCTTCATCACCGAGATAAACAAGGTATTCTCCGCCGGCTACCGTGTTGTTACGAGTTACAGAAACTCGAAGAACTACGAGCAGTGCTGGGAGTCCTCGGGCAGCGCGCTGATGCTACTGCGCGAGACTCTTCACCTCAACAACGCTCGAATGATCCTCGGCAATTCCTGCACCGTTGCGGGTACCGGATTTGTCACGGGACACGAGCTTATCGAGCGCATGGACGGTTGGAATCACTATATGCTGACCGAGGACATCGAGTTTTCGCTTGAGTGTGTCTCGCTCGGCGTGAAGATAGGATACGCGCACGAGGCGAAACTCTACGACGAACAGCCGATCAACATAAAGCAGCTCTGGAATCAGCGTATGCGCTGGTCAAAGGGCTACCTTCAGGCTTATTTCGCTTACTTTATCCCGCTCTGCCGCTCGTTTAAACTGAAAGGAAACAAGTTCTCGGCTTACGATATGCTGATGAACAACCTGCCGTTTATGCTCCTCGGCATCATAGGCACGATACTCAACCTTGCGTTAATGATAACCGGAGCCGTGACGGGGCAGCTCCCGTTTCCGGTGGGCTTTTTCGGCGGACTTATCAACGCACTCACGGGATTTGACCCGGTGAGCTATCCCTTCCTCGTCCTCGGCGTGATGCTTGTCGGAATGGTCCTTAATATGTACCTCGGCGGAGTTTTTCTCGGGCTGCTTATCGCGATCAACGCGTGGAAGGAGATACGCTGCTCGACCGGCGACAAGGTGAAGTCGATCTTTCAGTTCCCGCTGATCCTTGCGGTCATCTTCGCCACCTCGATAGTTGCGATCTTCCGCCCCGTCGAATGGAAGGCGATAGAGCATAACGGCACCATGACGATAGACGATATATCGAAGAAGAAAAACAAATAAAAATCAAAAATGCCGAAAAGCACCGTCCCGCCGGAATCCGGCGGGACGGTGCTTTTTTATAATCGGTTTACGATTACTTCGAGAGTCTTTCCTCAAGTCCCTTGAGTTCGTCGTAAAGCTCAGCGGGTACGCTGTCGCCGACGAGCTTGTAGAAGTCCTTGATGTTCTCGACATCGGCAAGCCATGCTTCTTTATCGACCGAGAGCAGACCCTTGACAGTGTCAAGGTCGACACCCTCAAGTCCCTCGATGTCGATATCCTCGGCATGGGGAATATAGCCGATAGGAGTGAGATCGGCGTCGATCGTGCCTTCGCATCTCTTGAGTATCCAGAGAAGGACACGGAAGTTATCGCCGAATCCGGGCCAGATGAAGTTGCCGTTCTCATCGGTTCTGAACCAGTTGACATGGAAGATCTTCGGAGCGTTCGGGATGATCTTGCCCATATCGAGCCAATGACGGAAGTAGTCGCCCATGTTGTAGCCTACGAAAGGACGCATCGCCATAGGATCGCGGCGGACAACGCCGACGGCTCCCGAAGCGGCTGCCGTAGTCTCGGATGCCATGATCGAGCCTACGAATGTACCGTTCTGCCAGCTTGTCGACTGATATACCAGCGGAGCGGTCTTTGCACGGCGTCCGCCGAAGATTATCGCGCTGACGGGAACGCCCGCGGGATCATAGAACTTATCGGACAGGCAGGGGCAGTTCTTTGCCATAGCCGTGAAGCGGCTGTTCGGATGAGCGCCCGCGGTGCCGACCTTGTCGTTCTTGTCGTACTTCGTGTAGTCCCACTTCTCGCCTCTCCAGTTGAGAGCGTTCTTCGGGGGCTCGTTGTTGAGACCTTCCCACCACACGGTGTTGTTGTCGAGGTCGTGGCAGACATTCGTGAAGATGGTGTCGCGGCGTGTGGTCGCAAGGGCATTCGGGTTCGACTTTTCGTTCGTGCCGGGGGCAACGCCGAAGAAGCCGTTCTCGGGGTTGACAGCCCAAAGTCTGCCGTCCTTGCCGATACGGAGCCATGCAATGTCGTCGCCGACGGTATGTACCGAGTAGCCCTTCTTTCTGTAGATCTCGGGCGGGATGAGCATTGCGAGGTTGGTCTTGCCGCAGGCGGACGGGAAGGCGGCGCAGACATATTTTGTCTCACCGTTCGGGTAGTCGATGCCGAGGATGAGCATATGCTCAGCCATCCAGTTCTCCTTGCGTCCGAGGAAGGATGCGATCCTGAGAGCGAAGCACTTCTTGCCGAGCAGAACATTTCCGCCGTAGCCCGAGTTTACCGACCAGATGGTGTTATCCTCCGGGAAGTGGCAGATGTATCTGTTGTTCTCGTCAAGCTGAGCCTTCGAATGAAGCCCCTTGATGTAGTTGTCGCTGTCGCCGATAGCCTCAAGGACATTGACGCCGACTCTTGTCATTATCAGCATGTTGAGAACGACATAGATCGAGTCGGTCAGCTCGATCCCGTACTTTGCGAAGTCGGAGCCGACGATGCCCATCGAGTAGGGGATGACATACATCGTTCTGCCGGTCATCGAGCCGGTGAAGAGCTTTGTGAGCCTTGCATAGCACTCCTGCGGCTCAAGCCAGTTGTTGATGTTTCCCGCATCCTCTTTTGTCTTTGTGCAGATGAATGTCCTGCCCTCGACGCGCGCGACATCGTTTACCGCGGTGCGGTGCAGGTAGCAGTTGGGGAGAAGCTTTTCGTTGAGCTTGACCATTTCGCCGGTGCTGCAAGCCTCGGCACGGAGCGCTTCAGCCTGCTCCTCGGATCCGTCGATCCAGACGATCTTATCGGGCTTGGTCATAGCCGCCATATCGTCGATCCAATTAAGAATGTACTTGTTAGAAGTCAAAGCCATATTTCTTTCCTCCATAAAATTTGCTTTTTCTACAGTGTAATTTTATCCCAAATCGCGGCGAATTTCAAGAGGCTTTCGGCAAAATCTACTTTGTTAACAAATTAACTAAGTCGTCGGAAGGTTTTTTATTCAAGTTGACATACCCGTGTCAGGGTATTTGTTGCAATTCCCGGAAAAAGATGATATAATGAAAAAAAGTTGATCGCACGGGCGGGATTCGGTTGGGGATTTTGCCGAAGTCAGCGGTCATTCTGGAGCCTTATATGAAAGAGAAAACCAAGAAATCACGCGGCGGCGCGGCGCTTTCGTTCAGGAGCGTGCTGCTCGCGCCGAGGCAGTACCTGATCTTCATCATTGCGAGTATCATCATACAGACTCTTTTTCTGACCCTGCTCATCGGAGCCGAGGTCAACCGGAAAAATTCCCACAGCATACTGTCCGAAAAGTACGACTGTCACATTATCCTGTCGGGGGTGAGCGAGCAGTCGTACACGGGACTGAAAAACTACACTACGGCGTCCGAGCTTTGGCCCGAAATAACCTATATCCGCACGGTGAAGGGAAATGTGCTGAAAATAAAGCTCGCCGAGAAGGAGCCGTATGCGTCGGAGAAGCTCTTTTTCTCGGTGAGCGAGACCGACAGGTACGGTATAAGCCTTAAGTATTCGTCGATGGATTATACTCCGCTCTATACCGACGACCCCGAGATGAACAGGTCGGGAGCCACGGTACAGACAGTGCTTTGTGTGCTGTTTCTTGCCGTTGCAGCTGTTACGGGTAGGATCTATCATTCACTCAACCACAGAAAGGTGAGAAGTTACACCGATCCCGAGGACAGAGAGTACAGTTCGACGATGGGAGAGGGGGCAAGGCTTGCCGCGAGCCGCGCGCTTTCGGTACTGACGGCGATCTTTGCCTGCGGTTCGCTCGTCTGCTTCCTGCTTCTGGCGAATCAGGGGAACAAGCCGGTCTATTTCCTTATATATCTTGCGGCGTTCTTTATATGCACAGCCTTTATGACCACCCTCTTTTCTATGAGGATAAATCATTACAAGTACCGCTACGGGCTTTATATGGCGTTCGGAGCGGGATTTTCAAGGCTTTACCGGATAGGTGCCTCCGAGCTTGCCGTGATCTCGCTCCTTACATTTCTGCCGTCGGCGGGAATGTCGGCGCTGATGCTTTTCCTGCTTTACGGAGCGCGCGGAGTATCACTTACGGCATCCATGCTTCCCGCGCTGCTGAAATTCGTTATTATCGACCTTCTCATAGTGCTTGTGTCGACCTACCTTCCCGTGAAGAAGATAGCCGTGAGTACACCGGTCGGACTTCTCACGGCGCAGGATAACTCGAATCTCGTCTCTTCTCCGAGAAGGTCGTTCGACATGGGGAAGAAGAGTTTTCCGATAGGCTACGGGATCGCCGGAATGAAGCGGTTCAGAAAGTATTTTGTCCGCCTTGTCGCGACGGCGGTGTCCTTTACCATCATATTCCTTTGCGGTATGTATATCGCGAGGATGATCGGTGATACCTACGGCAATGATACATACGAATTTCTCATTTCCGCCGACTCTGCGGCATATACGGTCGATGAAGAGGAGCTTGGGATAATAATCGACGAGATAGAGAGCGACCCCGAGCTTGCCGGGCATATAAAGTACCTTTATTGGAACGATGAGACGAAGGCAACCTCAAAATACGCCCATGCGCTGTTTCCCGAGAGCGCGGTGAGCGACCGTAGGTACGCATACAGTATAAGGGGACTCGGCAATGACAGGGACGGCTACCTTGACGGCGGCTATCCGCTCACGACAGACTATTATAAGTTCGTCTCGTTTGACGAACACCTTATCTCGCCGATAGAGAAAAACTCGGTCTATTCGGTCGAAGGGGACCTTTCCTCAGTGCTTACCGAACCCGATACAATAATTATCAGCGAAAGTATAAGGAGCATCCCTGCGTTCAACTTCAATGTCGGGGATAAGATCGTTATAGCGACTCCCGGAGAGTTTATGAAGGAACCCGACGAATCGGTGATACAGAGCGGCGACCGCCGTATGATACTTGAGAAGCTCCTGAAGGACTCTTATTTCAACTATAAGGTATATACGGTCGGCGCGATAGTCGACTACGCGGGCAACGATGACTGCATTATGATAGGTATGGGCGCCGATGAATACCGGAAGGTGACTGGCAAGGTAGCCCTTCACAACGAGATACGGGTCTATATGAACGAGGATTCGTATGCGACGGCAGACCTTGATTCGATAAAGACAAAGCTCTCTGCGGCGGTCTCTCTCTATTCCTATTCGGTCAGCGAGACATATAACCTTATAAGATCGCGTATCACGACCGATGAAAATCATTACGGGCTGATAATATTCATGTCGGTAGCCGTGATGCTTGTATCGCCCATGATATGGTTCTTCTCACAGTCGAGATTCATCAGAAGGCGGGACGGTGAGATATATATCCTCTCTTCTCTCGGGGCAAAACGAAAGGGGATCCTGCGGTTGTTCATCACCGAGGGACTCATGCTTGCCTGCCTCAGCTCGATAGCGACGCTGGCGCTCGGGTTTGCCGCCGACCTGCTTATATACCTGCTGTGTGCGACCTTTGTGCCGACGCTCGGAAACACGGGAGGAGTTGTTTTCAGATTCTATATGCCGCCCGAGGCGCTGATATTGTGCCTTCTTACGGCGTTCGCCTGCGGATTTTTGTCGTCGTGGCTGCCGGGTGTGTTTGCCTCACGGATGAACGGGGACACGCGCAAGGATGATCTTTGATAGGAGATAAGGAAAATGATAAACGAGAACGGAAGAATAATTCTTGAATCCGAGAATGTGATAAAGCAGTATAAGCAGTATGACGAGACGGTCACGGCGGTCGACCGCGTGAATCTCAAGGTCTATGAGGGCGAATTCGTTGCCATAATCGGTTCGTCGGGATCGGGGAAGAGTACATTCCTGCACCTTTGCGCCGGTCTTGACCGTCCCGATTCGGGAATGATAAAGATAAGGGGCACCGAGATCACCTCGATGTCCCCCGATGAGCTTGCCGAATTCCGCGGGAATTATATCGGAATGGTGTTTCAGAGCCATAACCTCATCCCACAGTTCACGGCGATGGAGAATATCCTTGTGCCGACCGTGATGTGCGGGAAGAAGAAGCTGTCCTATGAGGAGAATTTCAAAAAGCTCGTTTCGAGCCTTGACCTCGGGGATCGGCTGCATCACCTGCCGAGTGAGCTTTCGGGCGGTCAGCAGCAGAGAGTGGCGATCGCGCGGGCGCTGATAAACCTGCCGCAGATAGTCTTTGCCGACGAGCCGACGGGGAACCTTGACAGGGCGAATGCCGACGAGGTGCTTGAGTTGCTCCTCCGCACGAAGGAGCTTCTGACGCAGACTCTGATAATCGTCACGCACGACATGAAGATAGCCGAGAGGGCCGACCGCATAATGAAGATGGATAACGGAAGACTGACCCCGCTCAGGGTGAATTATTGAGGAATGCAGGCTGAGCCTGCACCCATAAATCGCGGTTTATACACCGAAAAGTGAGGTTTTCACTTTTAGTCTTTTTGAAAGTTTAGGTCAAGCCTTTTCAAAGGCTTGCGGGGTGCAGGGGCAGCGCCCCGCGTCCCCCGTCGCCCTCCGCAGAGGGCGGCAGGCGGTGCCTGCACCCATTAATCGCGGATTATACCCCGAATAGTGAGGTCTTTCACCCGAAGATATTATCGGTTTACTTGTCGGCATTTTCTTTTTGCTTAGCTTTTTCTTTTGTGCCTTTTATAGGCAAAAGAAAAAGCGCCAATGCTTTTACGCAGACAATCGTCCTATAAAAAATCACAAAGCAAAGCCCGCAGAGGTCTGCGGGCTTTTGTTTATCAGAGAAGTATACAGATGAGTCCGCCCGAACCCTCGTTGATTATCCTCTCAAGAGTGCCGGAGAGCTTCCTGCGCGCTTCTTCGGGCATATGCTCGAGCTTTGCGTGGATGCCTTCGTTGACAAGAGCGTAAAGCGGCTTGCCGAATATGTCGGATTCCCAGATCCTGTGCGGATCCTCTTCAAATTCATGGAGCAGGTATTTTACAAGCTCCTCCGACTGCTGTTCAGTGCCGACTATCGGATTTACCTCGGTCTCTATGTTCGCACGGAGAAGGTGTATCGACTCGGCGGCGGCACGGAGCCTTACGCCGTAGCCCCCCGCCTGCTTGACGATCTGAGGCTCCTCGAGCTTGAGCGATCCCACATCGGGCATGATTATTCCGTATCCCGTTTCGTCTACCTCGTCAAGCGCGGCGGCGACGCGGTCAAAGCGTTCTTTCTTTTCGGAGAGGTCGCGAAGAAGAGCGATAAGCTCTTTCTCACCCGGAATATCAAAACCGGTAAGCTCGCTTATAACGCCGTAATAGAGTCCGTCGGCGGGGGTCACGACGACAGTTGCCGAGCCGCTTCCGAGGTCTATCGTGTCGATGTTCGCGGCTTTGAGGTACTCGTTCTCGGAAAGCGCCGAGAAAGCGTCCCTGATCTCTCCCATCTTAGTAGCCTTTCCGGCACACGCTGCGACCGATTCGGTGAGCGAGCGACGGACGGGATGCGAAGGATCGAGTGCTTTTATCCATTCGGGACATTCGATGCGTACCTCGGTGACCGGGAATTCGTTCAGAACAAGCTCAAGGATGTGGCGTATATCCTCGGCATCAAGGTCAAGGCAGCTCACGAGCGCCACGGGGACCTTGTATTTTTCCTCAAGCTCATATGCGAGCGAGATCGCCGAATCCGCGCCGGGATTTGCGGAATTGAGTATCATGGCGAAGGGCTTTCCCATTTCCTTAAGCTCTTTTACGACGCGCTCTTCGGCGGCTATGTAGCTGTCGCGCGGAATGTCGCCTATCGTGCCGTCGGTCGTCACGAGCATACCTATCGTGGCGTGTTCGGTGATGACCTTGTGCGTTCCCATCTCGGCGGCCTCGACAAAGGGCATAGGCTCGTCGCGCCAAGGGGTCCTCACCATTCTCGGCTGACCGTTCTCGGCGGTGCCGAGCGCATCGGGGACTATATAGCCGACGCAGTCGATCATTTTTACGCGAAGTGACGCCGCGTCGTCCGAAAGGGTTATCTCGACCCCTCCGTCGGGAATGAATTTCGGCTCTGTTGTCATGACGGTCTTGCCGGCTGCCGATTGGGGCATCTCGTCGCGCGCACGGTCGCGGTCGTAGCCTTCCTTTATGTTCGGAAGCACGAGGGATTCCATAAATCTCTTGATAAAGGTGGACTTTCCGCTTCTGACGGGTCCGACAACGCCTATGTATATGTCGCCTCCCGTGCGCTCCGCTATGTCGCGGTAGATTGTATTTTCACTCATAAAATAACCCTCCCGTATATTTTTCAGTAAAATATATGCCGGGAGGGCGGTTCTTATTCGGGCTTGTTTAATTTAGGCGGGACAGGCTTCTTTTTATTTGCTTTCGAGGAGCTTTATCGCATCCGGATGGAGGATATTATCAAGAGGTCTGCCGTATTTTATCATCTCGCGGGCAAAGGTCGAGCTGAGACATTCGCAGCCGGATCTTGCGGGGAGGATGACGGTCTCAAGGTCGGCGTCAAGCCTGCGGTTTATGTCGGCAAGCGATTTTTCGTAGTCGAAATCCGAGGCGTTGCGTGCGCCCTTGACTATCGCATCGGCACCGAGTGCCGTGCAGAGGTCGCAGAGAAGCCCCTCGGCGGTGATGACCGTCACGCCGGGGATGTCTGCGCAGGAGACCTCGGCGACCGCTTTTCGGGTAGCAAAATCAAGCAGTCCCTTCTTTTCACCGTTCACCATTACGGCGACATATACACGGTCAAAGAGCCTTGATGCGCGGAGAACAAGGTCGCGGTGACCGAGGGTAAAGGGGTCGAAGCTGCCGGGAATTACACAGGTCTTCATTCTTTCGTTTCCTCCTTCGCGGGTCTTAAGAGCGTTACATAAGCGACCCCGTATTTTGCTTCCTTTATGACCTCAAAGCCGGCGGGCAGTCTGTCGGCAATCGGCTCGCCGCTCTCGCAGATGACCGTAGAGGTGGGCTTCAGCAGCTTTCCGAGCTTTGAAAGGGTCGGAAGGAGCAGTCCGGCGCGGTAGGGCGGATCGAGGAAGACTATATCGAACTTTTTTCCGCTCCTTTCGGCGCGGCGAAGCGCCTCCGAACAGTCACAGCAGGAGATCTCGCACCTGCCGTCGTCAAAATGCGTTTTCGCGGCGTTCTTTTCGATTATCGCGACCGCCGCACGCGAGCTGTCGGAAACGGATGCGAAGGCGGCGCCGCGGCTGAGCGCTTCGAGTGCCAGCTGACCCGAGCCGCCGAAGGGATCGAGGACGCTTCTGCCTTCGATCTCAAACTGTATCATTGAAAAAACGGCTTCCTTTACTCTTTCCGAGGTCGGGCGGGTCGCCTCACCCTCAAGGGTGAAGAGCTTCGTGCCGCGTGCGCTTCCGGTGATTATTCTCATATGTCTGTACCTTCTTTTTCAGTTTTTGTGAAAGTGCCGGTAGATCTCTGCGGCGTCCGCGGCAGAGATACCCTTGACCGACGAAAGCTCGGAAATTTCCGCCGCCTTCACTCCGGCAAGGCCGCCGAAATGTGTGAGCAGGGCTTTCGCCTTTGTCTGACCGATACCTTTTATCGCTTCGAGCGAGGAATGTTTGAGGGTCTTTCGCTTGGCGTTTTCCATGCGCGAGACGGTGAAGCGGTGGACCTCCTCCTGTATGCGGTAGATAAAGGTAAAGACCGCCTGCTCGCGCGCGATATTTATCTCGTCCGTGTCGGTCGTGAGCGCGCGGGTCTTGTGATGCTCGTCCTTTACCATGCCGAAGACGGGTATATCTATGCCCATTTCGGAAAAAAGTCCGCGTATGACCGAGACATGACCTTTTCCGCCGTCGAGCAGGATAAGGTCGGGCTTGTCGGGAAAGCTCCCGTTCTCTCCGTCACGGTGAGTGAAGCGGCGGGTGAGGGCTTCACGCATACTTGCGTAGTCGTCGGTACCGTCCACCGATTTTATCCTGAAGGTGCGGTAATCCTTTTTGGAGAATTTGCCGTTCACGCAGACTATCATTCCCGCGGTCAGATATTCGCTTCCTATATTCGATATATCGTAAGCCTCGATCCTCTCGGGATAGACCTCGAGACGGAGCAGCTCCGAGAGGCGCAGAAGGCTTTTCTCGTCCTTTTTGAAGGATTCAAGGTGCTGTTTTGCCTTTTCGGCGGCGTTGCCGTCGGCGACCGAGCAGAGAGCCTTCATATCTCCCCTCTGCGGGATATGGACATTCACCTTTCTGCCGGCAAGACCCGTCAGGTATTCGCAGACGAGCGAAAGCTCGGCGTCCTCGAGCGGGAAGGAGAGGCAGACCTCACCGGGGATATATTCCCGCGAGCGGTAGTGGCGGCAGATAAGTGAGGCAAGGTCGGCATGTTCGGTGATCTCATCAGAGCCGAATGCGAAAGCCTGACTGTCGCTGAGCGCGCCGTCGCGCACATAGAGGAATGAGACCGCCGAGCAGAGGTCATCGGAATAGAAACCCACGATGTCGGCTTCGGTCCCGGGGGCGCCGACGACATGCTGACGCTCGCTCAGGGCATTGAGTGCGTTCACCGTGTCTCGGCAGCGCGCCGCCGCCTCGTAGCGTTCGGCATCGGCATGGCGGTACATTTCGGCTTCAAGCTCACGCCTGACCTGCGCCGTGTTGCCGCGAAGTATCTCGGCGGCGGCACGGATGAGCGATGCGTATTCCTCCTTTGACACATTTCCGGTGCAGAGTCCGCAGCATCTTCCCATCTGATAGTAGATACAGGGGCGCTCTTTGCCGAAGTCGCGGGGGAAAGAACGCTTGCAGGTCGGCAGGTCGAGGATCTTTTCTATCGTGTGCAGCGCACCGTAAGCCGTCGCCGTCCCCGAATAGGGACCGAAGTATTTAGCCTTGTCGGCGCTCCTTGTCCTTGTTACGGAGAGGCGCGGGTACTCTCCGGCGGTTATTTTTATATAAGGATAGGACTTTGCGTCCTTGAGCTTTATATTGTATCTCGGGGTGTGCTGTTTGATGAGGGTGTTCTCGAGCGAGAGCGCCTCTATCTCCGTCGAGCAGAGGATGTAGTCGAAGTCGTACACCGAATCGACCATCTTCTGCGTCTTTATATTTTTTCTGCTGTTCTGAAAATACTGCGAAACGCGGGCTTTGAGCTTTCTTGATTTTCCGACATAGATGATCTTGCCCGAGCGGTCGCGCATGATGTAGACTCCGGGGGTGAAGGGAAGCGAATTTGCCTTTTCAAGCAGGTAAGGCAGTCGTGATGACATTCTGCCACTCCTTTCGGTGTTGCCTTTATAAGCAAAAAGCCGACGCAGAGTACCGCATCGGCTTTTTTGCGAAATTCAGGCGTTCTTGTCGGGTTGTTCGCCGATGCCGGAATCAATGAGTTCGGCGAGTTCGTTTACCGCCTTTTCCTCATCGTAACCCTCTGCTACGAGCGAGACGGTCATACCCTTTGCGATACCGAGCGACAGGACGCCGAGAAGGCTCTTTGCATTGACCTTCCGATCCCCGCTCTCGATCCAGATATTGCTCTTGAACTTATGAGCGCTCTGAACGAAAAAGGTTGCCGGACGGGCGTGAAGCCCCATACTGTTTACTATTGTTACATCGCGCGAGATCATAAATACCCTCCAGATCGTGCCTTTTCGCCGCACAAAAGAATTTGCGCAGGCACAATTTCGTACTATACTTTTACATTGTTACAATTATAACAAGAAACCGTCCTAAAATCAAGAGGCAAGCTCTTGCATTTTTTAATGAAAATGCACAGCAGGGCGGGGGAGAATCAATGCAATTTTCACATAAGGAGGCGTTCAGCCCTCCTGATCCGCCGTTACAGACCTTGCGATACCCGTTACCGTGAGGTCAAAGTCGCAGTATTTCGAGTAGACCGAGAGCTTATCGTTGACGCCTATATAGCGTTTTCCGTTGAGAAGGAAGCCGCCGTCCTGAGAGACGCTTCCGTTACATCTGATCTTGCCCGTGAGAGTCCAGGTGACATCGTCCTCGCTCTCCGATTCGGAATAGGATGCAGTGACCTCGCTCCCGTCGGGCAGTCTGAATTTCAGCGTTTCGGGTACACCGGCAAGGGTACCGCTGTTGCTGATGCTGACGGTGCCGAGCCTTGTTACCCCGTCGTCAAGGTATATCCAGTTGTCGCCCTGCTCCGAGGAGGAGGCAAGAAGGGTCGAATACGCCGAATACGACAGCGAATCGGCACGGAAGGTTATATAGTAGACCTCGTCGTTCTTGCTGTTCCATTTGTCATTCAGCACGGTATAGCGCAGGATGACTCCGGCGACGCAGGCAAGCACCACTATTATTATAAGCAGGTCTATTACATTGAAGGTCGGCTTTCCCGCCGGATTCTGTTTGATTTCTTTCTTATCTTTCATGGAAGCCTCCCGTCAGTTTTCCGACTGAACATTTATGGTCTCGCACACACCGGTCTCGGAAAATCCGGCTATACGGAGGTTGAGCTCGCGTCCGACGGCGATTCGCTTGCCGTCGACGGTGTAGCCGGTACCTTCGGTATATACCGCTTCTGCCGTGACCGTGATTATGACATTGTGGCGGTCGGTGTACTGATGCTTTACCGCCGAGTAGGCGCCCGCTTCGTCGGTGCTGAGGACGAATTCATAGTAGGGAACCGATTCGGGGAGCTTTTCGACGCTTCCGAGGTTCGCACCGGTCAGTGCGTCGGTGACGGTCTGTCCGACCTCGACCTTGTAGGTGTTGTCGGCGGGGTTCGCACTCTCGAAGACATTCTTGTAGACCGTGTCGTCGATGTCCTTTATTATGACGGTGTAGGAGATCCTGACCTTCTTGCCGGAGCTTGCCGCTTCCTCAAACCCTTGGATCGTGAGAAGCACGGCGAGCGCCGCAACGAAGACGAAGAACATTATTATTATGAGGTCGAGGACATTGAGCTTTGCGCCTTTGCGCGGGCTTTCTGTGTGTTTGCCTTTATTTTCATCCATGAGGGATCAATTCCTTTCTATATGATGCGGGATCAGAGATCCACGGAGGCGGAGGATTCGGTCATCACGATACCTATCTTCGAGTCGGCGTATTCGGTCCTGCATATTCTTATATACGCGCAGATAAGCGACATAAGGACAAAGAAGCCGAAGAACATACGAGTGTCGCCGAAGATATTGCAGAACATCGACTGTGCCAGAAGTCCGAATACCGTCGCAAAGGATGCCAGAACGAACTTTTTCGGCGTGCCGTTTCCTGCCTTTGACGCGAACTCAAAGCAGTTCTGAGCGAAGAGGAAGACCGTCGCCGAGAAGAGCAGAAGTCCGACGATGCCGGTCTCGCAGAGGAGCTGGAGCCAGAGCGCCGAGCTGTCAGCCGAAGCCTCGAAGCCCGGGACGGCGAAGCTCGGGTAGAATTCCGCGAATCCGCCGAATCCGGTACCTCCGAAGAGGGCGGCGGCGGCGAGCTTTGCCGAACCCTGCCATGTCTTAACGGCGGTGTTTGCCGAGCCTGTGATATAGCCGAGGAACATTCCTATCCTTGATGTTATGAACGCCGGAAGGGTGAGAAGGACACTGCCTCCGATAAACACCGTGAAGACCGATACGACTATCGTTCTGCGGCTCATAACGATAGCGAAGACAAGGAAGGCAATGACAGTTCCCGCAATGCCGGATACCGAGCCGGTAAGCACGATCGCCGCGGCTATAGAGAGCGACGAGAGCAGACCGACTATATGGTGTCTGAAGCCTTTTTTCGTGCCTATCGCGCAGAAGGTCATTATGAACGCCGTCAGAAGGTATGCCGCGTACACATCGGGGTCGTCGAAAAAGAGGGTCACATTTTCGGGGAAGAGCCTGAATGAAACCTCCCCGAAGGTCAGCTCTCCGACACCCGTCGCCGCCTTCTGCCAGATGAACACTAGCGAGGAAACGGTAGCCGATGCCGCCAGTGCCGACTGACAGCGCGAGAGCCATTTGCGGGTCCTCATAAGGTTTGCGGCTACGAAGCAGCCGACGAGAAGCGAAACATATCCGCTTGCCGCCGAGCTTGCGGCTCCGTCGCTCCTTACCAGCTCGGCAAAGAGTACGACGAAGGAGAAGAGCGCCAGCGAGAGGTCGTAAATATCAAAATGAAGGACACGCTTGCCCCTTATCAGCTTTATGAGATATCCTGCGGTGAAAAGGAAGATGAGATTTCCGGTAAGCCCCGTCGTTGCCGTAGATCCGAGAAACGGAAGGAGAAGCACCGTAGCGACGACTCCCGATTCGGGGAATATGAGGATCAGGACCGATACCGTGAGCTTCAGCGCGGTGATCAGAATGTCGAGCGGCTGAATGAGGAAGGTAAGGCTTCCCGCCGCGACTCCGGCGATTATTGCGAAGTTATACGCGTCGCCGTGTTTTTCGGGAGCCGCACGGAACTTTTCGCTCGGGATGCCGAAGAATTCGCAGAAGACATATTCGCCCACCCGGCTCGAGATCATCGCGTCGGCGAGAGTCCTTCTGCTGAAGAGCAGCGGCAGAGCGCCGACGGCGGTGACTATACCGCATACGAGCGTCTCGACTCCCGTTCCGGCTCTGAAAATATAGACCCCTATCGCGTAAGCGAGGGCGGTATATATCCCGAAGGTCACGAAAAACGCTCCGTAGAAGCGTACTCTGCATCCCACAAGGAAGGCAAGGCATCTGCGCAGGATCTTCATGAGCAGGCTCGATTCAAACTGATCGCCGATCACGAATCTTGCCTTACCGATAAACTCTCCGACCTTCGAACCTCTCCTTGCCGCCGACGCCGAGAAGCTCTTCTTCATCGTATCGTTTTCGGCGGTATAGCGGCTCATGAGCCTTCCGATTATGCCTCTGTGCGCGGCACGGTGTACGGCGGCGGCGAAGGAATTCAGCCAATGCATTATCATACTTCCGCCGTTCCGTATCTTTTCACGCCTTTTTTCGTTTATCAATCTTTCACCTCCCCGTTGCACCCCGAAAGCAGGTCGGGGCGCTTCCTTTCGGTCTCCTCGCGCGCCTTGGCGGCACGCCATTTTTCTATATTCGCGTGATGACCCGAGATAAGAACATCGGGGACCTTCACGCCGTGAAATTCATAGGGTCTTGTGTATTGCGGATATTCGAGAAGTCCGTCGGTGAGGCTCTCGCGGTCAAAACATTCGGGATCGGAGAGGACCCCGGGGCAGAGCCGCGCGACGCAGTCTGTGAGGATGCAGGCGGGGATCTCTCCCCCCGTCAGCACAAAGTCACCGATCGAGATCTCCTCGTCGACTATCTCATCGACGATCCGGCAGTCGACACCCTCGTAATGACCGCAGAGGATTATGAGCTGATCATATCCCGCGGCAAGGCGCACACCGGTGCTTTGCTTCAGCACGGGTCCCTTCGGAGACATATAGATGACCCTGCGGCGGATATCCTCTCCGGGCGTGGCATCAAGCACCGCACGGTAGCAGTTATATATCGGGGGTGCCGCCATGAGCATCCCGAACCCACCGCCGTAGGGAGTGTCGTCGACCCTTCTGTGCTTGTTTTCCGAATAGTCTCTGATATCCCATGTTTTTACGGTGACGGCACCCGACGCCTGCGCCCTTCCGATTATGCTTTCTCCGAGTACGCGGTCGACAAGCTCGGGGAAAAGCGTCATTATATCAAAGCGCATATCAGTCGAACATTCCTTCGATGGGAGATACGAGGATCTCTTTGTCCGGATCGACCGAGACCACGAATTCCGGGACCGCGGGCATCATTTTTATGCCGTCGGGAGTTTCTATCTCGTATATGTCGGATGCTCCGTTGTTTATCACGCCGCAGAGCTTTCCGTAGACTTTTCCGTCGCCGGCGTCCTTTACCTCAAGTCCGACAAGGTCGGAGATAAAGAAGTCCCCGTCGCCGAGAGGGATGTCCTCGCGCGCGGCGTAGAGAACCGTGTCCCGCAGAGCCTGCGCCCCGTCGATACCGTTTACGCCCTCAAGTGTCGCTATGACGAATCGCTTGAAGACCGAGGCGCGAAGGACCTTTACTTTTTCATAGCTTTCGCCCCTTTTTATGAAGACCTGCCCGAGCGATGCAAGTACTTCGGGCGAATCGCACCACGGGTCTATCTTGACCGCACCCGCGATGCCGTGAGTATTTATTATTTTTCCGCATTCAAGGTATTCTTTTTTCATTTCGGCTCCGATTTTTTATAATTAAAGTTATTATACCATATTACAGCCTTTTTTTCAAGTCATTTGACATTAAAAGCTTTAAAGAAACTGATTATTGACAAATTACAGGAAATGTGATATATTATTGTTATACTTGGAAATTATATCGGAGGTGTTTCCTGATGAGTGGAATAATAAGTGCCGTGATGATAGGCTCGACGGTCGCTGTCGGTCTGTTTATCGCGCTCGGAATGCTGCTCGGCGTATTCAAGGGCTGGAAGAACGGTGTGCTTACCGTATGCCGGCTTGCCGTGTCGCTGCTTCTTGCATTCCTGATAACGAAGCTCCTTTTCGTGATAGTCTCACCCGAGGCGATACGCGACCTCCTGCTTTCGTCGATAAAGGGACTGCTTGCCGGGGTGGGCTTTGAGTCGGCGGACGGACTTGCCTCGCTCGCGGGAGTCCTCACCGTTTCGGGAGCGATACCCTTTGTCTTTACGGCGCTCTTTGTTTTGACAGACCTCATCCTGATACTTCCGGCGTATTTTATAGGCAGAGCCTTCGGTATCGGCGTGAAGCCCGAAAAGCTCGAGGAACGCAGAAAAAAGAAGGAAGCCAAACGCGCCGCGAAGAAGGGAACGACCTCTCCCGCAGCCGCACCCGCCGAGCCGACGGCAGAGGTCGCCGCAGAACAGGCACCCGTGACTGCCGCCGAGACGCAGTCCGAGGTCAAAGCCGATGCGGCAGCCGGATCGAAGGCGGAGCCTGAGCAGAAGAAAAAGAAAAGCACGATGCCGGTCTGGAGCCGCCTTGTCGGCGGAGCGATACGCGCCGGAGTCGTTGCTTTTACGGTGCTTGTGATAGTCCTTCCCGTTGCGGGGCTTATGTACTGCCTTACCGACGGGGTCTATGAAGTGGTCGACACCGCCGAGACGGTCGGTGCGGATGTCCCGACGGGGCAGAACTCGCTCTCGATACTCGGATATGACCTTACCGATGAGGAAGGGATGCTCAATTACGCGGGAGTGAAGGGCATCACCACCGATGTTATCGAACCCGTGAGAAGCAATATAATCTTCCGTGCCGCCTACTGCGCACCCTCCAGGGCGTTTTATCACAGCCTTTCCACGGCGAGGATAGACGGTCACGATTACAGTCTCTGCGACGAGGTAGAACAGCTCTTCTCGCTCGTTAAGAATTCGATCTACTTTCTCGATGATTTCGGAGATTTCGGAGACGATCAGATAGCGGCTATCGACGGCATCACCGCCTATGTATCGCAGTCCGATCTTCACGCAAAAATCGGTGCCGAACTGCTCTCGCAGTTTGCGCAGAATGTTATGAACAATTATTCCGACGAGATAGTCAACGGTCAGCATTCCACGATAGTCGAGCCGCTTTTAAGAACATTTGCGAATGTCACCGCCGATTCGGTCGTGAAGGATGTCAACACGATCGGAGAGATAGGTAAGATAATGATAAGGTACGGTGTTCCTTACGAAGTCGTCGTGTCGATAAAGACCTCATCATATAAGAATTTCAGGGCCCTTGTCGGAAACGAGGAGCTGATATACGAGCTTCTTCTCTCGATATTCCACAACGAGGATTACAGGGGGCTTGTCTCTCCGGGACTTTCATATGCCTTTGAACGGTTTTTTCTGAGCTTCAATGTCTATGACGATATAACCGTCGCCGCGGATGTCGGCACGATGACCGACGAAGAGCTTAAAATCGAGGCGGGGCATCTTGCAAAGCTCTTCGGCAACGGTATGGATGTGATAGAATCCTTCGCCGCCGTCGGAAATGACAAGGATGTCATGAAGGTCATAGAGAACAGTGATGTGGAGGCTCTCGGTCGCTTCCTTGACGCGGCGGAAGAAAGCGCTCTCGTCGGCACGGGCGTCCGCCGCACCGTGATCGCGGTGCTGAAGTCCTCTATGCTTAACGATATCCGCAGCGTTGCCGACATCATAGTGAAGCACCTTGAAGCGGGCGAGGATCTTGATATGGAGAATCTTCTCTCGGCGGTCAAGCGCGTTACCGAGCTGCTTGCGATCTATCAGAACGGCGACGGTAAGACCGATATCGCGGAGATCACCGTGACCCTCAATGCCCTTGTGAAATCTCTTGACGGAAGCACCGGTGAGATTGTCAAGGAAATAGTGAACGACAGCTCGGTGCTGAACTCCTCGATGCTCATGGGACAGAACGGTGGGGACAACAAGCACACGCAGAAGCTCATCTCGACCATGCTCGATGTTATGGCGAGCGAGGATTTCACCGAGGAGGAGCTTGAAAAAGAGGCAAAGGCGCTCGACTATGCGCTCAAGCTCGTGAAGGCATCGACCGACAAATCCGAAGCCGAGGGCGGTATGTCCTCCGGTCAGATCAAGGATATATACAACGACGATCCCGACGGGATCAAGGATATGGTAGAGTCCATGGCTGAATCGAAGCTGACCACTGCTGCCATAAAGTCTGTCGCATATGACGAGAACAACAACCTCACGCAGGACGCGCTGAATCTGACAGAGAAGGTCGATAAGAAAGATATTGAGACCATAAAGGAAAAATGCAAGGAATACTATGTTGAGAATGTTCCCGATATGAACGAAGAAGAAAAAGCCACGCTTGAGGAAAACATCAAGGCTATCGCGGCTATCTTCGGTGAGGACATCACCTCCGATATTTCCGAATGGGATAAGCTCGCACAGCAGAAGAGCGGAAACTGAAAAAGAAAAATCAAATCACCCCGACCCACGGGTCAGGGTGATTTTTGTTTTTATTGAGCTGAAGCTGAAGGGGATGGCGGCGCAGCGGCTTCTTCCTCGCGCTTCCATTTTCTGAGCTGCCTTATATAAAGGATCATACCTATCGTGCCGGCGGTCACCTCGGCTACCGGGAATGCGATCCACGCATAGTTGAGTCCTATTTTGGACAGGAGCCAGAAGACGGGAACGAGTGCGAATATCTGCCGTGTAAGCGAGAGAAGAAGGCTTTGCAGTCCCTTTCCGATCGCCTGAAAGAAGGTCGGCATTATGAGAGAAAACACCGCGGCGAAGAAGCTGCAGCCTATTATCGGGAAGGCTGCGACGCCGTCCTTTATGACCTCTGCCGAGTTTGAGAAGAGCCTTATCAGTGTCTCGGGTATAAACAGGAAGCAGACCGTTCCGAGCAGCATAAAGACAAGGGAGATGATGAATGAATCCCTCATGGTCTCGCGGCAGCGCCGGTACGCTTTCTTTGCGCAGTTGTAGCTGAGTACCGGGACTATGCAGGTCTGAAGTCCGAACAGCGGGATGAAGAAGAAGCTCTGGAGTTTGTAGTAGAGTCCGAGAACCGTGACCGCGGCATCCGAGAAGCCCGAGAGGATCATATTGAGCATAACTATGTAGACCGTGTAGAGCGCCTGCATGAGTATCGACGAGTAGCCGCAACGGTATATCTGACCGGCGAGCTTCAGCATCCGCGGCAGGGCGGGGGGCTTTGAGAAGCCTCTGATACCCGTTATCACGGCTGAGATGACCTGCCCCGCGACCGTGGCATAGGCGGCGCCTGCGACTCCCATTTCGGGGATCGGTCCGAGTCCGAATATGAGGATCGGGTCAAGGATTATATTCGTAAGAGCGCCCGCGACCTGTGCTATCATCGGGAGCTTCATGTTTCCCCTCGCCTGATGTACCTTTGACCAGTTGCCCTCAAGGAAGGTGCCGATGCTTCCGACGCATACGATCCTGCCGTATGTCACCGCCTGCCCGATAGCCTGCGCCTCACTTGCGGAGGTCTTCACATACGCGGGCATTATGAAAAATGAGATCAACGCGAAGACCGCCCATGAGACAAGGGCGAGAATAGTTCCCGTTCCGGCTGTGGCATTTGCTGTTTCGGGTTCGCCGAGGGCGTATTTCCGCGCCATATAGGTGTTTACGCCGACGCCCGTGCCGACCGCCACGGCGATTATTATGAGCTGGAGCGGGTATATCACCGTGATCGCCGTCAGCGCGTCGTCGGAATATTTACCGACAAAGAAGCTGTCGACTATATTGTAAAGTGCCTGAATGAGCTGGGCAAGCATTACCGGCGGAGCGATTTTCAGAAGGACTTTGCCTATGCTTTCCGTCCCGAAAAGCTCCGATCCGGATGATCTTTCTTTCATAAGAAAAAAGCCTCGCAACAAAATATCATTACGGTCGGGATTTTATCACACGGAAGAGCAAAAGTCAATAGCTTTTCAGCATAAAAATTCCCGACGGGAAGACCCTTCCGTCGGGAATTTTATATATGTATCTTTCAGGCGCCTGCCTTAGCCTCAACGGCGGCGGCGATCTTCCTCATATGATCGGCGAGCCTTGCGATATACTGCTCGTATGTGATTTCCTCGTAGACCGAGAACCCGCCGTCGTAGATCCTGAGAAGGCTTTCGTCGTCGATTATCGCGAGCGACGAAAGGCTCTCGCGTATCTCTGCGGCAGTCTTGCCCGGGCGCTCCTTATGGTAGGCTCCCGCGACTTCGGCGCAGAGCATTTTGCGCGCGAAGGCAGTGGAGGCAAGCTCGGATGTCACCTTGTCCCAATTTATGCTGCCGTCGCCCGGAAGGATGTGCATATCGGTCTTGCCCTCATTGTCCTGGATATGCGTGGCGCAGAGAAGGTTTCCGTACTGCGCGAGGAAGTCCTCTCCGGGGGCGAAGGCATTCCTGTGTCCGCTGTCAAAGCAGTAGCCGATGCTGTTTTTATATTCCGCGGCGAGCTTCGGCAGGACATAGTGAAGGTATTCGGGGAACGCCGAATTCTCGAGCGCGACGGTAAAGCCGCACTTGTCGGCACATTCGGCGACCTTTTCGAGGCGGTGAAGTCCCAGCTCGCTTATCGGGGGCGGGGTCTTAGTTCCCCATGTGACATGGCAGATACCCGTCTTCACACCGAGGGAAGAGAAGAGCTTTATCTCGTATATGTAGCGGTCAATGATGGCATCGCCGTCTTCGCCCTCCGCCCAGATGGCGTGTGTGCCGTTGCTCGTGAGGTGTACATTGTCAAAGTCGATCCCGACCTTTCCGCAAAGCTCGGGTGTGAAGCCCGTTGTATCTCCGGGATAGAGGCAGTGCGCCGCAAGGCAGACAAAGTCAAAGCCCGCGTCCTTTGTTATACGAAGGCATTCCTCCGGAGTGTGTGCGGAGGTCTTTACCTTATATGTTCCGATCTTAATCAACCGAATCATCTCCTTCATGATTTTTATTACCTATATTATATCATCATTCGGGAATAATTTCAAGGGAAACGGCAAAATATGCGCGCGGGACTTGACCCTGTATTTGCCGTGTGGTATAATCAGTCAGACCCTGTTTTTTGGAGGACGATATGGATTACAGAAAAATAGACCTCGACACCTTCCCGAGGAAGGATCACTTCATGTATTTCAGCTCGATGCAGAATCCCTACGCGGGATTTACCGTCGAGGTGGACATAACCGATTTCTTTGAGGCGAGACGGGCGGCGGGACTTCCGTTTTTCCTGAGCCTTCTTTACTGCGTCGGACGGGCGGCGAATTCGGTGCCCGAGTTCAGACAGAGGATAGTTGACGGTGCGCCGGTCGAATTTGACAGTTGCGACACATCCACGACCGTAATGCGCGATAACGGTACCTACGGTTATTGCAGGATAAATTGCTGCCTGCCTTTTGACGAATATCTGCCGAGGGCTGCTGCGCGCCTTGAAGCGGCAAAGCATACCGTGGGACTTAAGGAGGACGGAGAGCTGCTCAGCTGCCTTTTTGTGTCGTCGATCCCGTGGATACATTATACCGATCTCTTTCAGCCGACCCCGACTCCCCCCGACAGCAATCCGCGCATCTGCTGGGGCAAATACATAACGAAGGACGGCAGAACGACCCTGCCGGTGACCGTTCTTCTGAATCATGCGCTTGCCGACGGACTTCATATGGGAAGATTTTATGAGGCGCTTGAGAGGGGGCTTAATGATTTTACTATGCTTGCAAAAATATGAAATCGGAATCACAAAAAACATAATAAACGGTTGACATTTTGAATCTGATGTGCTATAATTAAGGCAACATTTTATTTTTGGAGGTATAGTTTATGTCAGTTGGCGAAGGTTTTGATATCGAGAAATTTTTTAAAATGCTGCAATTTGAGGTAACGGACAGTTACAGAACATTTTCGACGGTATTTTACATTCTCCTCGGGTGCCTTTGTGCCGGTCTTGTCATAGCGGCAATGGTAAAGCTCAAAAAGAGCTATGCGCTCTCGATAATCGCGGCGGTCGCACTTATTTTCGGCACGGCGTGCATATCGCTCTGCATCATAACATTCAATAGCCTCGAACTGTTTCAGGTTGTGAGCGGTTCGAACAGCAGTGATGTTGCCGCAGCGGCGGCGGAGGTCTTTCTCGAGACAATGATAAAGTCACTTCCTCTTTCCTTCGGCGGATTTGCGATGTTCCTCGGATGGCTTTTCGGTCTGATAGTTATGATTTTGAACCGCAAGAAAGTGGTCAAGGGGCTCGGAATAGCGGCTATCGTGCTTCATATTGTAAGATATGTTTTTATCACACCCTATCCGTTTATTCTGGATGTTATCGCCAGCGGTGCGACCGAGCAGATCCAGATGATTTCCGATTTCCTGTACGGATTCATGTATGTTCTTCCCTTTATCTTCTACGCGCTCGGAGCTTTCCTCAAGCGCGAGAAAAATGTTACCGAGGCTCCGGCAGCTCCCGCGACACCCGAGACTACCGAAGCAAAACCCGAAAATTGACGGTAATATAATAAAAAAAGCATCCCCCCGTGGGGGATGCTTTTTTTGCTGTTATTCGATATACAGTCCGCGATCCTCTGTGTAGTCGACCCTGAGTACGGTCTCGGGAGCGGGATCCTTGCCGATGATGTACTGCGCGACGAGAGTCTCGAGCTTCGACTGAATGAATCTCTTGAGCGGACGCGCACCGTAGATCGGATCGTAGCCCGATTTTGCGATATATTCCTCTGCCGCGTCGCTGACGGAGAGTCCGAGGCGATTGTCCTCAAGACGATGCCTGAGCGCTTCAAGCTGCAGACGGCATATCGAACGGATATCACTTTCGGTAAGCGGGCGGTAGAATACCGTCTCGTCGATACGGTTGAGAAATTCGGGGCGGAAGCTGCGGCGGAGCAGGGAGGTGACCTTGCTCTTCGCGTCCTCGCTTATCGAGCCGTCGGATGAGATACCGTCAAGGATTATATCCGAGCCGAGGTTCGAGGTCATGATGATTATCGTGTTGCGGAAGTTGACCGTGCGTCCCTGGCTGTCGGTTATCCTGCCGTCGTCAAGCACCTGGAGCAGGAGGTTGAAGACATCGGGATGAGCCTTCTCGATCTCATCGAACAGGACGACAGAGTAGGGTTTGCGGCGGACGGCTTCGGTGAGCTGACCGCCCTCGTCGTAGCCGACATATCCGGGAGGCGCTCCGATGAGCCTTGATACCGAGTATTTCTCCATATATTCGCTCATGTCGATACGGACGATATTCTTTTCGTCGTCAAAGAGCGCTTCGGCGAGAGCCTTTGCAAGCTCGGTCTTGCCGACGCCGGTCGGACCGAGGAAGAGGAACGAGCCTATCGGACGGTTCGGGTCCTTTATTCCTGCGCGTGAGCGAAGGATCGCGTCGGCGACGGTCTGAACGGCTTCATCCTGACCTATGACTCTCTTGTGAAGGAGAGCCGGCATAGAAAGGAGCTTCTGGCGCTCGCTTTCAAGCAGCTTGTCTACCGGTATTCCCGTCCAGCGTGCGACGATCTTTGCGATCTCGGTGTCGGTCACGCTGCTGCGGAGAAGGGTATCGCGTTCGCCCTCACCGGCAGCCTTTTCCTCCGATTCGAGCTTCTTCTGAAGGTTAGGAAGTACGCCGTATTTCAGCTCCGCAGCCTTCGCAAGGTCATAGGAGTTCTGCGCCTTTTCTATTTCTGCGTTGGTGTCCTCTATCTGCTTGCGGAGCGAGCTTATCCTGTCGATGCTGTTCTTTTCGTTCTCCCATTTCGCCTTCATCGCGTTGAATTTTTCGCGAAGCTCGGAAAGCTCCTTGCGGGTCTCCTCAAGGTGCGCGACCGAGAGCTTGTCGCTTTCCTTGCCGAGCGCGGCTTCCTCTATCTCGAGCTGTATGATCTTTCTTCTGATCTCGTCAAGCTCGGTCGGCATCGAGTTCATCTCGGTCTTGATGAGTGCGCACGCCTCGTCGACGAGGTCGATAGCCTTGTCGGGAAGGAAACGGTCGGTGATATAACGGTCGGAGAGTGTCGCGGCGGCGATAAGCGCTTGGTCGTGGATCTTCACGCCGTGGTAGACCTCGTAGCGCTCCTTAAGACCTCTCAGTATCGAGATGGTGTCCTCGACCGTCGGTTCATTGACCGTTACGGGCTGGAAACGGCGTTCGAGAGCCGCGTCCTTTTCGATATATTTTCTGTATTCGTCAAGCGTCGTCGCGCCGATGCAGTGAAGCTCACCGCGCGCGAGCATAGGCTTCAGTAGGTTAGAGGCGTCCATAGAGCCTTCGGTCCTGCCGGCGCCGACGATCGTGTGAAGCTCGTCGATAAAGAGGATTATCCTGCCTTCGCTCTTGCGTATGTCCTCAAGGACGGCTTTTAGGCGCTCTTCAAATTCTCCGCGGTACTTGGCGCCCGCAATAAGTGCGCCCATATCGAGCGAGAATATCGAGCGGTCACGAAGGTTTTCGGGGACATCTCCGCGCACGATACGCTGGGCAAGGCCCTCCGCGATAGCCGTTTTACCGACACCCGGTTCACCGATAAGGCAAGGGTTGTTCTTGGTCTTACGCGAAAGGATCCTTATGACATTCCTGATCTCGTCGTCACGCCCTATGACGGGGTCGAGCTTCTGCTGACGCGCGCGCTCGACAAGGTCTGTGCCGAACTTCTTCAGCGCGTCGTAGGTATCCTCGGGATTGTCGCCGGTGACGCGCCTGTTTCCGCGGATGTCCTTAAGAGCCGACATAAGTTTGTCGGACGATACGCCGAAGCTCCTGAGTATCTCCTTTATATTCCGGTCAGCCTCGTTTACGATGCCGAGGAAGAGATGTTCGACCGAGGTATATTCGTCGCCCATTCTTTCGGCGAGCTTTTCGGCTGCCGTCAGCGCGCGGTCGGCTGTCTGCGAAAGGTAAACGCTGCCGTTGCCCGATACCTTCGGATAGCCCTCGATGAGCTTTTTCACCGAGTCGGCAAAGGCTTTCGTATCGACGCCGCACTTTTTGAGAAGCTCGCCGGTGATCCCGTTTTCCTGATCGACGAGCGCCTTAAGAAAGTGCGCCTGCTCAAGCTGCTGGTTGCCGTACTCCTGCGCGATGCTCTGCGCGTTATTTATTACTTCAATGCTTTTCTGTGTAAGTTTCTGTGTGTTCATAATAAAGCACCTCCTGCCGCTTTTGCGACTTTAGTGTATGTTGCTTTTTAAGCATATAAAGTATAGACCATATATGTTAACATTTTTAGCAGTCAAATGTGTACTCAAAGTTAATTTTAGCAGTCTATTGCAAAGAGTGCTAAAATTCAGGCCGAATATATTTGGAACACGCATTGACTGAAAATTAAAAGCGAGCAATCACAACGCAGCAAGTGCTAAAAATGGGAGCTGCCTTTCGGCAGCTCCCGGTAGGAAGGTGGAATTTGAAAGTTTATTTCTTTGCGGTCTTCTGATTCTGACCGTGGCAGGTTCCTGCCATGGCGCAGTGTGCACAATTGCAACCGCAGGAGGATTTTCCTTTTTTCTTATCCTTCACGATCGAAACGATTATCGCCGCTACGATAGCCGCGAGGACGACGCATATAACTATCGTCCAGATGTTACTTACGATCCATGCAAGCATGACAGTCTCCTTTCATTATTTGAGAGAATTTTTTTATTTGCCGACATCTACTTCCTTCGTCAGCTTCGTTGCTTCCTTGTAAGGACGGACGAGCATGTAGACCATAAGGCCGAGAAGGATGAGTGAAACGATGAGGCATACAGCGTTCATTGCAACATTGCCGTTAAGATAATTGCCCGAGAAGAGAGTGCCGAACGAATTTATCATAAGGGCTATCACATATGCAAAGCCGCACTGGTAACCGATCGCGAACCATGTCCACTTCGCGTTGTTCATCTCGCGCTTGATAGCGCCGATAGCCGCGAAGCAGGGAGCGCAGAGAAGGTTGAATACGAGGAACGAGAATCCGCTGACACCCGTGAAGGCTGCCGCGATGTTCTGGTAGACATTTCCGTTTCCGCCGCCGTAGAGAACGCCGAGAGTGCCGACGATATTCTCTTTTGCAACGAGTCCGGTGATCGAAGCGACAGCAGCCTGCCAGTTGCCCCAACCGAGAGGAGCGAAGATCCACGCGATGGCATTACCTATAACGGCGAGTATCGAAGAACCGATCTCTTCCTCGGCGAGCATACGGAAGGCTCCGTCAACAACACCGAAGTTGGAGGTGAACCAGACAAGGATCGTCGAGAGAAGGATTATCGTACCTGCCTTCTTTATGAACGACCAGCCGCGTTCCCACATAGAGCGGAGAACATTCGAGGGGGTCGGCCAATGGTAAGCGGGAAGCTCCATAACGAAGGGAGCAGGCTCGCCGGCAAACATCTTTGTCTTCTTGAGCATGATACCCGAGATTATGATGGCTGCCATACCGATGAAGTAGGAGGAGGTCGCGACCCATGCCGAGCCTCCGAAGAGCGCGCCGGCGATCATTCCGATGAAGGGCATCTTTGCACCGCAGGGAATGAAGGTGGTCGTAATTATCGTCATACGGCGGTCGCGTTCGTTTTCGATCGTACGCGATGCCATTATCCCGGGAACGCCGCAGCCCGAGCCGATGAGCATCGGGATGAAGGACTTACCCGAAAGACCGAACTTTCTGAAGATACGGTCAAGGACGAATGCGATACGGGACATATATCCGCAAGCCTCAAGGAAGGCGAGCAGGAGGAAGAGTACGAGCATCTGAGGAACGAATCCGAGGACCGCACCGACACCGGCCACGATACCGTCAAGGATAAGTCCGGAGAGCCATTCGGGAGCGTTTGCCGCTTCAAGGCCGTTTCCGATGAGTACCGGAATACCGGGGACCCATACGCCGTAGGCGGCGGGATCGGGTTCGGCAAACTCTGTGTTGTTCTTCTCGAAGTATTCGACAGCCTCAAGGTAGGTCATACCGACCGTTGTATCCTCATCGGCGCCCTTCGGGATCTCCGAATAATAGACCGTTACATCGCCCTGTTCAAGGGTGTCTTCATCAATGACGATGTTTATTGTCTTCGAGGGATTTTCACCCGCGGGGGTGTATGCCTTCATGGCGGCGAGAAGTGCGGCGGTGTCAAGCTCGCCCTCTTCATTGGTGTATTCATCGACATCAATGAAGGCGCTGACGGCGTTCATAGCGTCGCCGTACTCGCCGGCGGCTTCCTCATAGGCTTTCGAGCCGATACCGAAGAGGTGCCAGCCGTCGCCGAAGAGTCCGTCGTTTGCCCAGTCGGTAGCGGCGGTTCCCACCGTGACCATCGAGAGGTAGTAGACGAGGAACATTATAAGTGCGAAGATCGGGAGACCGAGCCAACGGTTCGTGACTACCTTATCTATCTTATCGGAGGCCGAGAGCTTTCCGACATTTTTCTTCTTGTAGCAGCTCTTTATGATCGAGGCGATGTAGACATACCTTTCGTTCGTGATGATCGATTCGGCATCGTCGTCCATTTCAGCCTCGGCTGCCTTGATGTCGCCCTCAATGTGGTCGAGGACTTCTTTCTTGAGATCAAGCTGAGCGAGAACCTTGTCGTCGCGCTCGAAGATCTTGATGGCGTACCATCTCTGCTGCTCTGCGGGAAGGTTATGTACCGCCGCTTCCTCGATGTGGGCTATCGCGTGTTCAACGCAGCCCGAGAAGCTGTGCATCGGGACGGTCTTTGTGTTCTTGGCGGCTTTTATTGCCTCTTCGGCAGCCTCCATGATGCCCGTGCCCTTGAGAGCCGAGATCTCGACGACCTTACAGCCGAGCTGCTTGCCGAGTTCGTCGGTGTTGATCTTGTCTCCGTGCTTCTTCACGACATCCATCATGTTGATCGCAACGACGACCGGGATGCCGAGTTCGGTGAGCTGAGTGGTGAGGTAAAGGTTACGCTCAAGGTTCGTGCCGTCGATAAGATTGAGTATCGCATCGGGGCGCTCGCCGATGAGGTAATTTCTCGCTACGACCTCTTCAAGGGTGTAAGGCGAGAGAGAATAAATACCGGGAAGGTCGGTGATGATGACATCACTGTGCTTTTTGAGTTTGCCTTCCTTCTTTTCTACCGTTACGCCGGGCCAGTTTCCGACGAACTGGTTGGAGCCTGTCAGAGCGTTAAACAGCGTGGTCTTGCCGCAGTTGGGGTTGCCGGCAAGAGCAATTCTGATGGTGTTAGTATCCATAAACGAATATCCTTTCTTTGATCGGTGCATGACCGACCGAATTGCTTTGTTTTCCGGGGAAAAGGATCCGGATGCCTGTTTATTCGACCTCTATCATTTCCGCGTCGGCCTTCCTGAGTGAAAGCTCATATCCGCGGACGGTAAGCTCGACCGGATCGCCGAGAGGCGCGACCTTGCGTACATAAACCTCGGTGCCTTTCGTGAGGCCCATATCCATGATGCGGCGCTTTACGGCACCTTCACCGTGGAGCTTCACTACCTTGGCGGTTTCACCGACCTTGAGATCTCTGAGAGTTTTCATATATGCAGCTCCTTTCAATAAATATAACAGGGTTGATGAAGCGGCGAAAAGATCAGACCATTATTTTCTGAGCCATTTCGCGGCTGATAGCCACTCTTGAGTCCTTGATGTTCACGATAAGGTTTCCGCCCATCGAGTTCACGACGGTGACTGTGCCGCCGACGACGAATCCGAGATCCTCAAGATGCTTTTTCATTTCGGCGCTGCCGCCGACTTTTTTTATAATGTTCTCCTCGCCGATGTCGGCAACAATAAGGGGTAACATATAAATCCTCCTTTTCGGGGAATATCCCCGCGCCCGGAAGGGGCACGAAGATTCTGATAGTTAGCTCTCGCTAACTGTGTATAAGTATATTCCCGAAAATGCAAAATGTCAAGGTTTTTCGAGCGATTTCTTCAATTTCGTGAGTTTTACACGAAATGCGAGGCGCTGTTTTGAGCCGATTAAGCATAATTCACAATCGGCGTAAAACTTTTGAAATGTAAATTATCGCGGGGAGGGCTTGACAAACCCGAAAAAGTAGTGTACAATATTTTCGAATAAATTCACAAGTCACAAATAATTTTCGTAAAAAGTCTTGACAAAGGAGGTGCGGGTCGTGTATCGTCTACATACATACATACATACATACATACATACATACATACATACATACATACATACCCGTACTTTGCCGAGAGGGTAGAGGGCTTCGCCTCTGCCGCGGGCGGTGAGGTGGCATTATGAGTTTCGGACTTATAATCATCTACCTTACCTATATCGTGGTCGGACTCTGCACGATATACATTCTGTCGAAATATAAGATGCGGGTGGCGTATATCGCCTACACCGCGGTCTTTCCGGTGCTTCTCGTTTACCTGCCGGTCTATGCGGGGAATGAGATAGGCGACAGCCTTCGCACCTGCGTGATCTCGAACGAGCTTTTCATGGCTCTGTCGCAGAATGTGCAGAATCCCTTCGCGGTCATAAACCCCGCCCTTACATATTCGTTTGTCATAGCGATAGTTCTGTCGCTGTTTCTTTGCGTGTCCGCAATATCGGTGGCGATCCTTGCGATCGGAGCCGTGTGCCGTATATGCAAGAAGAGCGGCGAGCGTCGCTTTGTATATCCGCGTCTTAAATTAAATATGAAGAGGAAGAGCCGCGTGTCGTCACGCAGGCTCCACCTTGTGCTTTGCAGGTATAATTGTTGAAACACCTGTCGGTATAACACTAAAAGCTCTCCGGATGCGGGGGGCATAAGTGTTATACCTTTTTTGCGCGCAAAAAAAGTTTCAACAAATTATATTTATGAAGGAGCAAAGTAATGAAATCGAATAAAAAGGGCTTTACTATCGTAGAGCTTGTTATAGTCATAGCAATTATTGCGATACTTGCGGCGGTACTCATTCCGACATTTGCGAGCCTTGTAAAGAAGGCTAATGTTTCCGCCGATACACAGCTCGTCCGCAACCTCAATATGGCTGTCGAGATAGAGAAGGCGAGCAGCAACGCAAAGCACTCGACGATGCACGAAGCGCTCATGACGGCGCAGGCTGCGGGCTACGATGTCGATACCATCGTGGCAAAATCGGGCTATAATATCGCATGGGACAGCGCGAACGACCGCTTCGTGCTGGTTGACAAGGATGCGAAGAAGTACATCTACCCGACCTCGGAAAACACCGCCGAGAACTCGATAAGCAACCCCGCCGATTACTTCCTTTTCTGCAAGGATGCAACGAAGATAGGCGAGGATAAGCTCGGTTATTCGTACTACCTCTCGAGGGGCGCGACGCTGCCCGCAGGGAACAAGCTCGAAGTCACGTCGGGACTTGATGTCGGCGATGTGAATGTCGCGGAGATCACCGTCAAGGGAAATGCTGTCGTCCGCACCAACGGCGGCAAGCTCATTGTTAACGCCGCAAACGGTCATGTTGAGCATTACGGACTTGCCAATGAAGCTGATATTCAGGATGTCTCTGCCACCACCTATGTCGAGCACGGTATCGTCGGAAAGATGACTGTTGCCGCAGACAAGAGCGTCGTTCTCAAAGCCACCGCGGTCGTAGGTAAGCTCGAAGGTGCCGGAGCCACCGCAGTCGTACAAGATGCCGGCTCGTTCATCGGCGGTGAAAATACAGAAATAACGGTATCCACCTATGCTCAGCTGCAGGGCCTTGCCCTTGCGTCCACCGCGGGAATTAACTATGAAGGCAAGACAATAAAGCTCGCAAACGATATTGACCTTACGGGTAAATCGTGGCAGCCGTTCGGATTTGACAAAGCTAACGGGTTCTCCGGCACGATCGACGGTCAGGGAAATAAAATAATCGGTCTTTCGAACGGCGGATATGTCGGTCAGATCGTAGAAAACAAATATACCCCGATTTCCGGTGACCATTACGGCTTTATCGCATATACGAAGGGCGCAGTCGCTGTCAAGAATATCACCTTTGAAAATGTCAATATCAATTCGAAAACCGCGAGCGTCTGTGCGGCTGTCATCGGTGACACGAACCGCACAGACGGAAATGATAATTCAGAGACGTCCGTTACAACATCGTTAACCCTTACAAATATCGTAGTAAACGGTAATATAAAAGGCAAAGACAAGGTCGCCGGACTTGTCGGATATGTGCAGTATGTTGCAAATGTACAAGTGACTGATTGTAAGGTCAACGCAGATATATCCGCAGCGGCGGCAGAGGACAGCGGCTATCGTGCCGGCGGACTTTTCGGTTATATGTCCTCGTGCGCAGGCACTGTCGCGAATTGCTCGTACACCGGAAATGTCACGGCAAATACAAAGGACGGTCGGAGCTGGTGCGGTCTGTTTACGAGCGGGTGTGCTACCAAAGTGATAATAACAGTCAAGAACTTTACAACGGGTGAAGGATCGCAGGCAGAGACCACGCCCGGGAAAGAAAAGTGTTTGACGGTTAAAAACAGCGACAACGCGTGCATAATCGGTTTGTTTGACGTGAATGAGCTTAAAAGTGGCGAAGAAAACACAACCAAAGTCTCAGGGTCATCTTTCAAGATTGATTCTACATACGATACTTCAAACGGCAATACTAATATACACGCCACTGTTAAAGAATTGATCTCCACAGAATCTGTCGAAAGTTAATAATAATTATTAAAAATATTTTGTCTAATCCCCCCGCCGCGAGGATTCCTCGCGGCGGGGGGATTTTTTATTTTCTTTCCGCGTCGCCTCGCCGCCTTAGGTGAAGATTTTCTGCACCGTTCACGCCGGGCGCCCGATGGGACGCCCCTACCGGAAAAAAGAGATTTTTTGCCTTTTTGAGGGGAAACAGTCTGTAAAAAGGCGATGCTTTTAACGAGGCTCCCTCCGGGAGGGAGCTGGATTTCCGACCCGCAGGGGAGGAAAGACTGAAGGAGAGTGCGGCATAAAATTTTTTATACAGGCAAACAAGCCGTTTGCAATCGTAAAT
>CAKXXW010000015.1 GCA_934378145.1 uncultured Eubacteriales bacterium | reverse complement strand
ATACAGGCTGTAAAGGATTATAAAAAAGAAACGAAAAGCGGAATCAAGGTGATATTTGATGTTTGGAAGAACAAGGATTACGAAATTTACACCCGATTGCTCGGTGCAGATACAAAGGCTGAAAACCGCACTTGACGAAGCCGACGCGGTTGTCATCGGCGCGGGTGCGGGGCTTTCAACCTCGGCGGGATTTACCTACAACGGCGAGCGGTTTCATCAATATTTTGCTGATTTTGAGGCGAAATACGGCTTTCACGATATGTATTCGGGCGGGTTTTATCCGTACGCAACACCGGAGGAACACTGGGCATATTGGAGCAGGTATATCCTCATCAATCGCTATACGGACGCGCCGAAGCCGGTCTATGAAGAACTGTTCCGTCTTGTGAGGGACAAGGACTATTTTGTCATCACAACAAATGTTGACCACTGTTTTCAGAGGACGGGCTTCGGCAAAAAGCGGCTGTTTTATACGCAGGGCGATTATGGGCTGTTTCAATGCAGCGAGCCTTGCTGTCAGGAGACATGGGACAATGAAGCGATAATCAGGCAAATGGTCGCAGAGCAAAAGGACATGAAAATTCCGTCTGCGCTTATCCCGCGCTGCCCGCACTGCGGAAAGCCCTTGACCATGAATCTTCGTTCAGACGACAGGTTTGTCGAGGACGAGGGCTGGCACGCGGCGGCGGGGCGGTATGCAAACTTCCTGCGCACCCGTGAGGGACAAAAGATATTGTTTCTCGAACTCGGTGTCGGGTATAACACGCCTGTCATCATCAAGTATCCCTTCTGGCAGATGACAGCGAAGAATCCCCGTGCGACTTACGCCTGTATCAACCGCGGCGAGGTGTTCTGTCCCGACGAAATTGCCGACAGAGCGATTTGCGTTGACGGGGATATCGGAGAAGTACTTGAAAAAGTTCTGTGATATTTCATTGAGTTTTGACTTAGCAGTTGCATTTTCGTTAGTTCTATGGTATACTGGGTGCATAACAATTCGTGTGGGCAGGTTGACTTGTCACCGAGGTGTCGCAACCATCAGGTTCTAGTGGGGGTTCCTCGGTGAAGGTTCAAGTCCTTTTACCCGCACCAAACAAGAATAATCCGAACCTAATCCTGATGGATTTTGGGTTCGGATTTTCTTTTTACCTTGGTGACCTGTCATGAGCGTGTCTATGGAACATGCGCGTGCGCCGCCGGAAATCCTTTCTATTGCAATGAATATAAGAAAACAGCTTGAAAGGATGATAAATATGAAATACGAAATCACCTACAAAGAGGAAAACGGTCTGCTCTACCCCGACTTCGTTTTGCCAGAGCAAACGCACTACCCCATTGACAAATACGGAAGATTACGGTTGGCATTCATAAAGGAGCATCGGAAAGGCATCTATACGAAACCCGTGAGATTGCAGCAAAGGGTCATACGAAAGTAATTGACGCCGCTGTTGAGCCTACCTGCACCGAGACAGGACTTACCGAAGGAAAGCACTGTTCGGTCTGCGGCACGGTAATTATCGGTCAGCAGATACTTGCCGCGAAGGGATACACCGAAGTGATCGCCCCTGCGGTCGAGCCGACATATGACAGCGAAGGCAAGACCGAGGGCAAACATTGCTCCGAATGCGGCGAAGTTCTCGTTGCTCAGAATCCGGTCGGCAAGCTCACAAAACCGACCGATACCGATAAGCCGACAGATACGGATAAGCCTACCGATACCGACAAGCCTACGGATACGAACAGGCCCACCGATACGGATGGACCCACAGACACCGAAAAGCCCGACGGATCGACGACGGATCCCGCCGGAGAAGGTGAGAGCTGTACCTCATGCAGCGGCTCGGTTACGGGCATAGCCTTACTTGCTCTTATTATAGGCTTCACCGGTTTCATCATTGTAAGAAAAAAATACTGACCTGAAAGGGCTGAAAAAAAGCCCAACCTCAAAAAGCACCCGAGAGTTTTTCAACTCTCGGGTGCTTTTGGTAAAAAAGAATCGGCACAGAGGTCCGAGGACCTCTGTGCCATAAATTTTTATTCCTTCAGACTGTCAAATGATAATGCAGAAAACCATTGGTCAGACCAAACTTTCGGGTCGCATCTGATTTCTATAAGTAACTCATCGTAAGTAAATATAATACTGTTTCTATTATCTGTTTTATATTCATATATCAATGCTGTAACTTCACGGTCGAGAAGATGCAGGGCTTGATTATAAATATCCTTGTGCTGTTCGCCGAGTTTGCCAACATTAGGTGAATTTGGAGACAGCTCCTTTATTGCCTCTGAAGCATTCAAAATGTTCTGCTTGTGCAAAACATTGTTTGGCAACTGTGTTATTTTGATATAGAAATTTTCCCCTGTAGATACGCTGGGGTAATAATACACCCATGGGAGCCCGTATGCTTCAGAAACAAATAGTGAAATATTCGGAAAGCCGTCTTTGTCCCGAAGTTCTACCGCCTTTCCGTTTAGGCAAGGAACAATAACGCCTTGCGTTTGTATTTTATTTACATTTCCTTTTAGTTCATTTGCTTTTTCAGCAGGGAGTTCGGATATTGAATATTTTGCATATAATTGATCTACATTTTCTTTGCTTATGGCATTTTTTAATTCGTCAACGGAGTTATAATGCAAGGGATAGATATAATCTGCATCATTCCCCGGGGGATAAACTGTGTTACTTCCGGCCATATCGCTTTCATCAGTGTTGTTCGTTGTGCCTTGTAAATCATTGGAACTACAAGCGCATAACGCCAAAAGCAACAATGCAATCAAAATAATTGTATGTTTTTTCATAAATCTTACCCTCCTTATCGAATTAATTATAAAATGTCATGTGCCTGATGTGTTGAAACAAAAATGCTTCCGAGTGGTACGTTAGTTCTTGTTTTTAACCTCAATGTGATATGAAATCAGGTCGGATCTTTCGTAGTCAGCGTTTGAACTCCCTTTGGCTTTGGCATCCGTCACAGGATTGAAACATACAGCAAGTACTTTTCCCGACTTCATGTCCCATTCCATAATCCATACTCCCGACCCCGTGTCACGCTGTGGCTTCCCGATAATATCCACTACCTCGCTAAAAGTCATTCCAACTGTGATTTTTTCAGCCATCTCGTCACTTATGCCACCGTTTCTTGCTTCTTCATACCAAGTATTGTGGTCGTTTTTATCAAAAACACCTGTCGCAGAACAAATAATCACGACTGCGATTGCGAAAACAGCGACAAATACTATGGTAGCAAGAACGGTTTTCTTATTTCTTTTCATTTTTCTTCCCCTCCTATGATTATTTTTGATACTATAAATCCCACTTCTGTACTCGCATATTCAAAAGTATATAGCAATATGCTGTGCGAACTTATAGGTGCAAGAGCAGAGGGCATCTGCGGTCGGTGAACGGGTGAACCTGTTGATTGCATCTCATCATCATAAGGCAATCCCTCCTTGAAAAACGATATTCAATAAAAACAGCGCATAAAGATAGGCAGACAACAGTCCCCACTATCTTTATGCGCTCATGATTTTTGCCAAATAGTCTCGCCTTGACTCCTCGCTTCCATGCGAGAACAACTCAGCAACAATAAGCATGACTACATATTGTTTGCGGGGTTGTTGTTCGTTTTCTTTCGGCTATCGTATTATATTTACAGTATATCATATAATCAAGTGTTTTGCAATAGGGAATTTCAACATTTGGCGCAGATTATCATCAGTTCCATCTGGTTAGTCATTGTAAGAAAAAAATACTGACCTGAAAATCCCCGCCGCACGGCTCGCGCGAGCCGTGCGGCGGGGATGATTTCATTGAAGGGCGGAATTTTGTGACTTTTGGAAAATTTTCTTGCTTTTACTTCGGGTTTATGATATACTGTAATTATACATTGGCGTAAAAATAGTTATAAACAGGTAAAACGGAGGAATAATTATGACGATCAACAAAATTTCCGAGGGTGAGAAACTGACCCTTGCAATATCGGGGCGGCTTGACACGAACTCGTCGCCGAGGCTGGAGGCTGAGCTTCGGCAGTCGGTCGGGGGCGTGACAGAGCTTGTCTTCGACTTTTCGGAGGTGGAGTATATATCGTCAGCCGGACTTCGCGTCCTTCTCGCGGCGCAGAAGGTCATGAACCGTCAGGGTAGCATGAAGCTCATCGGTGTAAGTGACGAGGTCATGGAGGTATTTGAGATCACGGGCTTTGCCGACATTCTTACGATAGAGTGATCGGAAGATTATGAAAGACTATTTACTGCTCTTTCTGATTTCGCTTCTTCCGGTGGCGCTGTCGGCTCTTGTCTACCTTACCGGACGCACGAAAGCGGCGGAAAAGATCTCCTACGCCAACCGTCAGATCATAATAGGCGTACTTTTCGGCGTGCTTGCGATAATCGGGACCGAATTCGGTATCAAGATCGACGGCGCCGTAATAAATGCGAGGGATGCTTCGCCGGTGTGTGCGGGGCTTCTCTTCGGTGCGCCCGCCGGCATCATCGCGGGAGTTATCGGCGGAGTTGAACGCTGGCTTGCCGTTTTTTGGGGCGCCGGAGAATATACACGCCTTGCCTGCAGCATATCGACCGTGCTTGCGGGCGTTTTTGCAGCCGTTCTGCGGAAGTATATGTTTGACAACAAGAAGCCGAAATGGTATTACTGCCTTGCGACCGCCGTCATTGCGGAAGTCATACATATGCTTATGATATTCCTCACGAATATGACCGACGCGCGCACGGCTTTTTCGTTTGTACGCGCCTGTTCGCTTCCGATGATCGCCGTAAACGGACTTGCTGTGATGCTTGCCGGCATCCTGCTCTCGCTTCTTGCGGGCAGGGAAAGAAAAGGCTCGCGCCACGATCTGAAGAACATTTCGCAGTCATTCCAGCGCTGGCTGCTGATATGCGTGACTGCTGGCTTCCTTATGACCACTATCTTCACTTGGGCGCTCCAGACCGAGCTTGCCGAGAACGAAGCACACGATCTTGTTAAACTCAACCTTGAAGATGTGCGCGAGGATGTTCTTGATGTTTCGAACGAAAATCTGTTAAAGCTCGCAGAGAGCATCTCGCTCCGTATAAATTCCGAAGAGAACGCCGATTCGGCGCTGCTTTCGGAGCTTGCGAAGGAATTCGATGTAGCAGAGATAAATCTTATCGACCATTGCGGTATCATCAAGGCATCTACCCATGAGGACTTTCTGAATTACGATATGCGCGGCGGGCTTCAGTCCGCGGAATTTCTTGTTCTGCTTGAAGGGAAAACGAAGGAATATGTGCAGAACTATCAGCCCACCTCGTTTGACCCCTCCATTCTGCGCAAATACGCCGGAATTGCGCTTGACAGGGGAGGATTCGTGCAGGTCGCATACGATGCCGAGAGGTTTCAGCGCGACATTGACGATGCCGTCATCGGCGCCACCCGCAACCGTCATATAGGCGAAAACGGAAGCATCATAATCGCCGGCGAGGATTGGAACATAGTCAGCGACAGGCACGGGAACGAGAATAAGAACCTTGATGTCTCGGGCATCTACATTGACCGTAGCACAATGCCAGAGGAAAAGCCTTTTGATGCGACGGTCTACGGCGAGGATTCGATCTGCGCGTACATCGTCTCGGAGGGCTATTACATCGTTGCGTCTATCCCACGGGCGGAGGCTATGTTCTCGCGCGATATTGCGGTATATGTGACGGTGTTTATGGAGTTCGTCGTCTTCGGGATGCTCTTCATCGTCGTATATTTCCTCATAAAGAAGCTCGTCGTAGACAATATGGCGAAGATAAACAAGTCGCTTGCGAAGATTACGAGCGGCAACCTTGATACCGTGGTGGATGTCAGGACGAACGAGGAGTTTGCCTCGCTGTCGGACGACATCAACTCGACGGTGCTGACCCTCAAGCGCTATATCGCGGAGGAGGCGGCAAGGATCGACCGCGAACTTGAATTTGCAAGGTCGATACAGCATTCGGCGATCCCCTCGGTATTCCCGCCTTATCCGGGACACGGCGAATTTGACATTTTTGCCACTATGGATACGGCGAAGGAGGTCGGCGGAGATTTCTATGATTTCTACTTTGTCGGCGAAGACAGGCTCGGCTTCCTCATCGCCGATGTCTCGGGCAAGGGTATTCCCGCGGCGATGTTCATGATGACGGCAAAGACCATAATAAAGGGCTACGCCGAGTCGGGGATCCCTGTTGAAGAGGTATTCACGACGGCGAACGCGAAGCTCTGCGAATCGAATGACGCGGGAATGTTCGTCACCGCGTGGATGGGGGTGCTTGACATAAGGACCGGAAAGGTCGAATTCGCCAACGCGGGTCATAACCCGCCGCTCGTAAGGCACGCGGACGGGACCTTTGAATATCTGAAATCAAGACCCGGCTTTGTCCTCGCGGGTATGGAGGGCGTAAAATACCGTAAAAACGAGCTTTACCTTGCCCCCGGCGACGAGATATATCTTTACACCGACGGCGTGACCGAGGCTACCGATACTAACAACGGGCTTTACGGAGAGGAACGGCTGAACGCACTGCTGAACAGTCTGCACGGCATCTCGGGAGAAGAGATCTGCCGTACTGTTAAGGACGACATAGACGCATTTGTCGGAGCCGCCCCGCAGTTTGACGATATTACCATGCTGTATCTGAAATATAACGGAGGAAACGAAGAATGAACGAACTGACCATTCCCGCAACTATTGAGAATATTGAGAAGGTGACCGATTTCGTGAACGGGCATCTTGAGAAGATCGACTGCCCGATGAAAGCGCAGATGCAGATAGACATAGCGATAGATGAGCTTTTCGGCAACATCGCGCACTATGCCTACAATCCCGAAACGGGTCCGGCTACCGTGAGGGTCGAGGTCACGGAGGAGCCTATCTCGGTCATAATAACCTTTATCGACCGCGGGATCCCTTACGATCCGCTGAAAAAGGACGACCCCGATATCACTCTGTCGGCGGAGGAGCGCGGGATCGGAGGACTCGGGATATTTATGGTCAAGAAGACCATGGATGAGATCACCTACGAATACAAGGACGGACAGAATATCCTCCGTATCCGCAAGGATATATGATTTCGACCGGGAAACGATCAGTGAGGTAAGAATATGAGTAAACAGCTATTCCGCCAGAAGAGTATCGACAAGATCACCTCGCCCGAACAGGTGAATGACTATATCCGCGTCTCAAATCCGAGCGTATGGATGATCCTTGCGGCAGTTATCGTGCTGCTTATCGGAGTCTGCGTCTGGGGGATGTTCGGAAGCCTTGACACCACCCTGCAAACGGGGGGAGTATGCAAGGACGGACAGCTTGTCCTTTATGTCGGAGAGAAGGATATCGACAAGCTCGGAGAAGGCACCCTCGTTTCGGTCGACGGGAAAGAGCTTGCCGTGTCGGAGATCGCCGAATCTCCCGTGAAGCTCGACGCGAGCTACGATCCCTATCTCATTCACCTTACGGGACTTAACGAGGGCGAATGGGTCTATGTTGTCAGGGTCGATGCCGCGGATGTGAAGGACGGGACCTACTCTGTGGAAGTCATCACCGAGCGTGTAAGACCGCTTGACTTTGTGCTTAACTGAGGCAGGGAAATGAAGAAGACAAAAAAGATAAAAGCCCCCGTTACAAAGGGAGTTGCCAAGGTCCCCGTCGTTATGCAGATGGAGGCGCTCGAATGCGGTGCCGCGAGCCTTGCGATGATCCTTGCCTATTATGAAAAGTGGATCCCGCTCGAGCAGGTGCGCGTTGACTGCGGAGTTTCGCGCGACGGCTCTAATGCGAGGAACATCCTCCGCGCCGCCCGAAGCTACGGACTTGTTGCGAAGGGTTATCGCTACGAGCCGGAGGCTCTCAGAAAAGAGGGAAAGTTCCCCTGCATAATCCACTGGAATTTCAACCATTTCGTGGTCCTTGACGGCTTCCGCGGCAACAAAGCCGTGCTGAACGACCCCGCAAAGGGTACATATACCGTCCCGATGAAGACATTCGACGAATCCTTCACGGGCATCTGCCTGCTCTTTGAGCCGGGAGAGGACTTTTTGCCCGGAGGAAAGCCGCAGTCGATGATCTCCTATGCGAAGAAGAGGCTCGTCGGCGCGGGTGCTGCGATAGTCTTCGTCACCCTGACCACGATAATATCCTCGCTTCTCGGCGTTATCACGCCGGCATTCTCGAGGATATTCCTCGACAGACTGCTGACGCACGAAAATCCCGATTGGCTAATGCCCTTTACCCTTGCGTTTGCGGGGATCGGTGTCGTGCAACTCATCGTCGCGTGGATACAGGCGGTCTATTCGCTGAGGATCAGCGGCAAGCTTGCTATGGTGGGGAACACCACATTTATGTGGAAGCTCCTCCGTATGCCGATGGAATTCTTCTCCCAGCGCATGGCGGGAGACATACAGGGCAGACAGCAATCGAATGCAATGATAGCCGAACAGCTCGTGAACACCTTCGCGCCCCTCGCACTTGAGGCGATAATGATGGTGTTCTATCTTGTCGTTATGCTCAGATACAGTGTAATGCTGACCTTGATAGGTCTTCTTTCCGTTGTCGCAAACCTCGTGATCTCGAGGATAATCTCAAAAAAGCGCATAAATATCACGCGCGTTCAGATGCGCGACGCCGGCAAGCTCGCCGGAACGACCGTCGCCGGTATAGAAATGATAGAAACGATAAAGGCGAGCGGCGCCGAGAACGGTTTTTTTGAGAAATGGGCGGGATATCAGGCGAGCGTAAACACAAACAAGGTGCGCTTTCTGCGGATGAATCAGATCCTCGGGCTTCTTCCGGGGCTGATAAATTCTGTCTGCGGCACGGCGGTACTTGTGACCGGCGTTTTCCTTGCCATGGAAGGCGAATTCACCGTAGGTATGATAATGGCGTTTCAGGGGTTCCTTTCATCCTTTGTTTCGCCCGCTATGACGCTTATTTCGGCGGGTCAGTCGCTTCAGGAGATGCGCACCGATATGGAACGGATAGAGGATGTCATGAAATATCCCTCCGATCCGGTATTCGAAAACAATGTCGAGGCTGAGGAAGGGGAGTACGATAAGCTCTCCGGCAATATCGAGCTGAAAAATGTCACCTTCGGTTATTCGCGCCTTGCCGAGCCTCTGATAAAGGATTTCAGCATGACGCTGAAGCCCGGAAGCCGCGTGGCTTTCGTCGGGCCCTCGGGTTGCGGAAAGTCCACGCTCTCAAAGCTCATATCGGGGCTTTACCAGCCCTGGAGCGGCGAGATACTCTTCGACGGGAAGCCTATGTCGCAGATCGACCGCGGTGTGTTCACGGGTTCTCTTGCCGTAGTGGATCAGGATATTATCCTTTTTGAGGATACCATCGCAAACAATATAAAGATGTGGGACAACTCGATCGAGGACTTCGAGATGATAATGGCTGCCCGCGACGCGCAGCTTCACGAGGACATCATGCAGCGTGAAGGCGGCTATCAGTATAAGCTGACCGAGGGAGGAAAGGACTTCTCGGGCGGTCAGAGACAGCGTATGGAGATCGCCCGTGTGCTTGCGCAGGATCCCACCGTCATAATCCTTGATGAGGCGACGAGTGCGCTTGACGCAAAGACAGAGTACGATGTGGTAAGGTCGATCAAGGACCGCGGTATCACCTGCATCGTCGTGGCGCACCGTCTGTCGACGATACGCGACTGCGACGAGATAATAGTCCTTGATCACGGAAATGTCGTGGAGCGCGGAACTCACGAAGAGCTGATGAAGAACGGCGGAGCCTATACACAGCTCGTATCAAACGAATAAGGAGGGCAAAGACGCATATGGGTTGGTTTGACGAGCAGATAAGAGACCGCAAGAAGAACGACGACGAAGCCTTTGCCGAGGCATTTGCCAATATGGCAGCCGCCGTGACCGGCAAAAGGGTAGATGCCGCCCTCAACGACGACCGCACGGTAACGAAGGACGCGATCGACGAGATACTTAAATATTATCACATAAAGAGCCGGGAGGTCCCGGACAACATATCCGATATGAACGAGCAGCTTGAGTACCTCATGCGCCCTTACGGTATCATGCGGCGCACGGTAAAGCTCGAGGGCAAGTGGTACCGCGATGCCGTCGGAGCTATGCTCGGCGTACTCAAAGAGAGCGGCAGGGTCGTGGCGCTGCTGCCGTCAGGGCTGTCGGGTTACAGCTATTATGACTACGAGACCGGCAGGAAAAGGAAGATAAACCGCCGGAATGTTCATCTTTTTGAAGAGGAAGCGATAGCATTTTACAAGCCCTTCCCGCTGAAAAAGATGAGTATCCCTTCGCTTGCCAAATATATTGTACATGCTTTATCGGCGGCGGACCTTGTTATGATCGCTCTGGTGACGCTTGCTCTGTCGCTTGTGGGGATGATAACTCCGATGCTGAACAAGCTCCTTTTCGGGCGTGTGCTGATGTCGGGGAGCGTGCGGCTGCTTGCCTCGATCGCCGTTTTCTCGGTATGTGTGTCGATAAGCACGCTGCTCATTACCGCCGTGAAAAATATGATAACGGCGAGGATCGAGACGAAGCTGAATATCTCGGTCGAGGCGGCTACGATGATGCGCGTGATGTCGCTTCCGGCAGACTTTTTCAAGCAATACAGCTCGGGTGAGCTTTCAAGCCGCGCGTCACAGGTAGGAGTGCTTTGCCGGATGCTCGTGTCAACGGTGTTGTCGACGGGGCTTACATCGCTGTTTTCTCTCATATATATATCGCAGATATTTGCTTATGCTCCGACGCTCGTTGTGCCGGCGCTGATAATAATCCTTGTGACCGTCGTGTTTTCGATCGTTTCGTCCCTTGTGGAGATGAATCTCAGCACTCAGCAGATGGAGATCTCCGGCAAGGAGAGCGGTATGATCTACTCATTCATCACGGGGATACAGAAGATAAGGCTGGCGGGGGCGGAGAAGCGAGCCTTCGCAAGGTGGGGAAATCTTTATGCGAAGAGCGCCGACCTTGAGTACGGTCCCCCGGCATTTATCGAGCTTAACTCGGTCATAAGCCTTGCGATAAGCCTTGTGGGGACTATCGTGATGTATGTCCTTGCGGTCGAATCGGGCATTTCGGTCGCCGATTATTACGCCTTCAGTACCGCATACGGTATGGTCTCGGGTGCATTTATGTCGCTTGCCGGAATAGCGCTCACCGCAGCGCAGATAAAGCCGATACTTACCATGGTCAAGCCCTTTTTCGATGCGGTCCCCGAGGTGTCCGACGGCAAGCAGGTGCTGACAAGGCTTTCGGGCGGTATCGAGCTTAACAATGTATCCTTCGGTTATTCCGAGAATATGCCTCTTGTGATCGACGACCTGTCGCTCAAGATCCGTCCCGGGCAGTATGTGGCGATCGTCGGAAAGACCGGATGCGGAAAGTCCACGCTTATGAGGCTCCTTCTCGGCTTCGAGCATCCGAAGAAGGGTGCGATATATTATGACGGAAAGGATCTTGAGAAGATCGAACTGCGTTCGCTGAGACGGCGCATCGGCGTCGTTATGCAGAACGGCAAGCTGTTTCAGGGGGATATCTATTCAAATATAGTGATCTCCGCCCCGTGGCTGTCACGGCAGGATGCATGGGAAGCTGCAGAGCTTGCCGGCATTGCCGACGATATAAGAAGTATGCCTATGGGAATGGACACCATGATCTCCGAGGGCGCGGGAGGCATATCGGGAGGTCAGCGTCAAAGGCTCATGATCGCCCGTGCGATCGCACCGAAGCCGAAGATCCTCATGTTTGACGAGGCGACGAGCGCGCTTGACAATATTACACAGAAGAAGATCTCGGAGTCGCTTGACAGCCTTAAATGCACGAGGATAGTGATAGCTCACCGTCTGTCGACCATAAAACAGTGCGACAGGATCATAGTCCTTGATAAGGGAAAGATCATCGAGGACGGCAAATACGACGAGCTTATCGAGAAGAACGGCTTTTTTGCCGAGCTTGTTTCCCGTCAGAGGCTTGACAGCGTCCCCGAAACGATCCACGACTGAAAACGGACCGGTTGCGGAAAAATATTTTGAGTCTTTTTGTAGCTCTTTCGGGTTTTCCGCCGTATAAATAAACAGAAGGGAGAAAGAGCGCAGTGAAAAACAAAAACGGACACGGAGCCGAAGATATCTCCGTGAATGAAAAAATGCTTTCCGCACTCTTTGATTATCAGAGGTTTGAGAACGAACCGTCACTTGAGGCGCTGATCGAAAATTCCGAGCGCCGCTACGGTGCCGAGATCTCCGACGACGAGCTTTTCGATGTAAGCGCGGCAGGGGAGGCGGTACCCGTAAAAAAGCCTAAGGATCCCCGGGACGGTAGCTTATGAATACGATGACGGAAAAGGAAGAACTGTATCGGGAATACCGCGATAAGGTAAGCGGGTATGTTTTCTCAAAGCTTTATGACACGAAGGACGCGGAGGATCTTGTAAGCGAGATCTTTCTTAAGGTCTACGAAAAATACAGCACCTTTGATCCGGCTCGGGCGTCGGTCTCGACCTGGATCTACACGATAACGAAAAACACGGTCACGGACTACCTCCGAAGGAACCGTACATATTCCGAGCTGCCCGATGACCTTCCGGACGGGGAATGTCTCAGCGACGGGATCCTGCGCGAGGAATCGCTGAAGGAACTCAGCCGGGCGCTTTCACAGCTTGACGAGAGATCACGCACATTGATAATCTTCAGATATTACAGGCAGATGTCGCTGAAGGAAATTGCGGAGCGGCTCGGCATATCATACGCATATGCAAAGGTTTTGCACAAAAGTGCCCTGAACAGCCTGCGGGATTTTATGAACTGATAGGGAGAAGCGCCATAAGGACGAACAGAAAAAGAAAGAGAGCGGCAGGGAACTTGCCGAGGAGGAACTGAAAGAAGTCTCCGGCGGACGGAGCGCCTCTGCCTCCTGCGACAAATGCACCGCCGATGAACTCCCGAAAGAGGGCGCCTGCTTCGGCTCGTGGAGCGATGGCAGCCTTTTCACCTGCGGCTCGCTGCTTGACAGCGGACGCTTTCTGAAGTGTGTCAGATGCGGCTATAAAAAGAGCAACTGAAAACAGTAACCATTTTATTTTAAAAATAAAAAATACAGAAGGAGATACCACATCATGGATTTCAGCAAAGAAATTATCGCAAAGGCGAAGGAAACAAACAGCGTCGGGGAGCTTATGGACCTTGCAAAGGAAAACGGCACCGAACTTACCGAGGAAGAAGCAAAGAACTACTTTGATCAGCTCCATCCGAAGACGGGCGAGCTGTCCGATGACGAGCTTGACAATGTCGCCGGCGGCGGATGCTATTCAAAGGACGGATATCTCAAGACCACTATCGGCTACGGATGCAAGTATTTTGAAAAAAGTGAGACGATCGGCGGCATAAAGGGTACCTGCTGTGCGTGCAAATGGTGGGATCAGGATTCCCGTATCGGTTACGAGGAGGTCGGACGCCCCTTAAAATGTCTCAACCCGAATAATATGAAAAAATCCTGATCGGAGTACATAAAAATGAATAAAGAACTTGTTACCAAGGCAAAAGAGGCAAAGAACACAGAGGAGCTTATAGCTCTCGGCAAAGAAAACGGTATAGACCTTACCGAAGAGAACGCACAGACTCTTTATGATTATCTCCACCCGAAGACGGGCGAGCTTTCCGACGAGGAGCTTGATAATGTCGCCGGCGGCGGATGCTATGCGGATGACGGAAACCTTAAGACTACCGGCGGCTACAAATGCAAGCATTATGAAGAAGGCGGCAGGACGGACGGCGTGAAAGGCACCTGTTACAGGTGCAGATATTGGGGCAATGACCCGAATGCTCAGTGTGCTTCTCTCTGGACGGATGTTCTTGAGCTGTTTATGAAGCTGGCGGATGTGGCGACGCCCCGTCAGTGCTACCACCCTGCTAACAGAAAAAAATCATAAATAACGGAGGCCGACAATGGAAAAAGAACTTATTCTCAAGGCAAAAGGAGCAAAGACCCCCGAAGAGCTGATGGCTCTCGCAAAGGAAAACGGAATGGAACTGACCGATGAGACCGCGGAGACCTACTTTGCAAAGCTCCATCCGGCGGCGGGCGAACTTCCCGATGATGAACTTGACAATGTAGCCGGCGGCGGATGCAGTGCAAAGGACGACGGCATTCTGGACACCAAGGTGGAATTCTGAAAAAATAAACGGAGCGCAGCGGCGCAAAGAGTCCCTTGGCGGACACGGCATACTTCTTAAAAATACTTATTGATAAGGAGCTCACTATGGAAAAAGAACTTATTTTCAAGGCAAAAGGTGCGAATACCCCCGAGGAGCTTATGGCTCTCGCAAAGGAAAACGGGAACGAAATGACTGAAGAGAGCGCAAAGGCTTACTTTGAGCTGCTCCATCCGGCAACAGGCGAGCTTTCCGATGATGAGCTTGACAATGTTGCCGGCGGAGGCTGCTATACCAAGGACGGCAGGCTTGTTGTTTCGGCAACTAATAAGTGTAAGAATTTCAGGTGCGTTTATGACGGCGGTTATATGAGGACTGCCAAGTATGGCGGCACTTGCACTATCTGTCGTGCATTGGCGCACTGCAGCATATGCCAGAGCTGCGTTTACGAAAAAGGTCTCTGGCTCTGCACCAACGAAAACAAAATTAAAAATTGAGGATAAAAGATAATGGAACACAACAAGGAACTTATTGAGGCTGCGAGAAAAGCCGGCTCTCCCGAGGAGCTCCTCGCACTTGCAAAAGAGAAGGGCGTGGAGATGACAGGGGAGAGCGCAAAAACATACTTCGGTCAACTTCATCCGAAGACGGGTGAGCTTTCCGACGATGAGCTTGACAATGTCGTCGGCGGCGGATGCTACGCAAATGACGGTGCTCTTATGACAACTATCGGTTACAAATGCAAATTATATGAAGCAGCCCCGGATCGTTCCTTTGGCGTGAAAGGTACCTGCCACAGGTGCAGATATTGGGATATTGACAATGCAAGCGGCAACGAGGCGTTCGGAATTCCGCTCAAGTGCCTCAATCCGAATAATTACAGAAAAAAAGCTTAAGAACGGAGAATACCGTGCGCTACATATTGAATCCCAATATAGCTCTGCGCTCATGGATGCTCGTGCCCTATGCCTTCTATATCAGGGGCGAGCGGAATGCGCAGGGGCTAAAAAAAGAAGAATTTGAATTCCTTTCCGCGTGCGACGGCAAGACCGAGCTTCCGTCCGGGGATGAAAGCCTGCTTGCCGGAAGCCTCCTTGAAAGGGGCCTTATCCGCGTGGCAAAGGACGGGGAGACAATGTCCTGTTGGAGCAGACCGATGGTCTGCTCCAACAGGTATTTTCCCGCAATGAACTGGATGATAACGGGCAAGTGCAACTACAACTGCATCCACTGCTTCAACGCCGCGGACAATGCGCCGCTCATGAGCGAATGGAGCATGGAGGAGGCGGAACACCTGCTCGATGAAGCCCGCGACTGCGGGATAAATGCCTTTACGATCACGGGCGGCGAGCCGATGCTTCACAGGAACTTTTTCGATATTTTGGAGGGCATCTATCTCCGCGGAATGTATGTGGAGGAGCTGAACACGAACGGATATTTCATAAACCGTGATACGCTTGAGCGTATGAAGGCGCTCGGGTGTATGCCGCTTATGAAGATCTCATTTGACGGCATCGGCTACCACGATTGGATGCGCAACCGCAAGGGTGCCGAGGAATCGGCGATACAGGCGATCTCGCTCTGCCTTGAGAGCGGCTTCCGCGTCAAGGTGCAGACGAATATGAACCGCCGAAACAGCGATTGCATGCTGAAAACGGCGGAGATGTTTGACTCCATGGGCGTTGATGAGATGCGGATCATCCGCACGACCGAGGCGCCGCGGTGGGTGCAGAATGCGGGGGACGCCTGCCTTACCCTGCGGGAGTATTTTGACGAGGCTCTCGGGCTTTGGCAGAAATATTCGCAGGGGGATCACGGAATGGATCTCACCGTATGGCAGGTCGGGACACTGTTCCCGAAGGCAAAATTTTACACGCTCGCTGCCGTGAACTCCTGCACGGGCAAATACCGTGACAGCGCGCCGGTATGCAAGGGCAACCGCGGAATGGTCGCCGTCGGTGCGAACGGAAATGTCTATCCCTGCCATCAGATGTCGGGGTATTATGAACAGCACGGCGATGTTCTCGGCAATGTGAAGGAAACTTCGCTCAGAGTACTTCTCTCGGGGGGCAGGTACCTTGACGAGGTATGCACGACTCTCGGTACTCTGCGCGAAACGAATAAGAAGTGCGGCAGCTGCGAATATTTTGAGCGTTGTAACGGCGGATGCCGCGCCATCGCGCTTGCGCTGACGGGAGACAAGCTCGGCATCGACCCCTCAAAATGCCTTTTCTGGGAAGAGGGCTACGACAAAAAGATCGCAGAGCTGCTTCCCGATTATCGGACTGTTATGTAACGAAAGGATCAGACCTTATGAAAACCGGACACCGTATTTTTGCGGCAATTTTTGCCTTATTGCTTGTCCTGTCGACGCTGGCATCCTGCGTACAGAATGAGATAAACGCCCCCGGCTCGGGGACGGGTGAAGGCACGACCGAAGCCGAAAACGGCGGTACGACCGTCTCGGCGGAGGACATCGTCGTGCTTTACACCAATGATGTCCATTGCGGCATTGACGAAAACATAGGATACGCGGGGCTTGCCGCATACAAAAAGCTCGTGGAGTCAATGACAAAGAATGTCGCCCTTGTCGACTGCGGCGACGCGATCCAGGGCGACGCGCTCGGGACCGTTTCAAAGGGCGAGCTTATAGTCGACCTTATGAATTGCGTCGGATATGACTACGCCGTTCCCGGGAATCACGAATTCGGCTACGGGATGGAGCAGCTCTCATCGCTTATCGGAAGATCGGAGGCGACCTACCTCGGCTGCAATATCACCTATACGGGGAAAGGCACGAGCCTTCTGTCCGAGGTAAAGCCTTACGAGATCAAAGAATACGGCGGGAAAAAGGTAGCCTACATAGGTGTGCTTACTCCCGCGTCGCTGACCTCCTCTCTGCCTTCGAGCTTCAAGGAAGACGGAGAGTTTGTTTACGGCTTTTGCGGTGAAAGCAATGAGGCGTTCTACTCTCAGGTACAGAAAAACATTGATGCCTGCAAAGAAGAGGGCGCGGATCATATTGTCATACTCGCGCACCTCGGCGATGAAGATGACGGTGAGGTGCCTTCCTCGATCGGACTGATAAAGAATACGACCGGCATCGACGCTGTTCTTGACGGTCATTCGCACAGCACCATATCCTCCCGTGTGATACGGGACAAAGACGGAAATGCCGTGCTGCTTTCCTCAACGGGAACAAAACTGAACGCGATAGGTCAGATGGTCATCACCGCCGACGGATATATCAGCACCGGACTTATCACCGAATTTGACGAGAAGGACAGCGCGACTGCGGTGGCGGTGGAAAAAGCAAAGTCCGACTTCGACAGTATCCTTAAAGAGGTCGTCGCAACGAGTGACATAGCGCTGTCTGTCTCGGATGAAAAGGGTATCCGTATCGTGAGGACTCGCGAGACCGCGATAGGGAACCTCTGCGCGGATGCCTACCGCAGTGTGTCGGGCGCCGATATTGCCGTCGTCAACGGAGGAGGTATACGGGCGGATCTGCCGAAGGGCAATATAACCTATTCGGATATAATATCTGTTCATCCTCACGGAAATACGCTCTGTGTTGTGAAAGCGACGGGGCAGCAGATCCTTGATATGCTTGAAACGGCATCCCGCAATACAAAGGCCGCCTACGAGGAAAACGGCAACGCGACCGGGGAATTCGGCGGGTTTATGCAGGTCTCTGGGCTGAAATATACCATAGATACCTCGGTTCCTTCGTCCGTGAAGCTCGACGAGAAGGGCTTTTTCCTCTCGGTCGACGGCGAGCGTCGCGTGAAGAATGTTCAGGTGCAGAAAAAGGATGGCACATATGCCGATATAGATCCGCAGGCTACCTACACGCTGGCGTCGCACAACTATCTGATAAAAGAGGGCGGGGACGGCCTCAATATGTTTGTCGGAAACGAGCTTTTGCTGGATAATATCATGATAGACAATCAGGCGCTGATAACCTATATCCGCGACACCCTCAAGGGCAGGCTCGGCGAAAAGTACGCCGCCACCGAGGGGCGTATCACGGTCAAGTAACAAGAACAGTTAAAAAATATTATTGCCGCCCTGAAGTGGGTTTACCCCGCTTCAGGGCGGCATTTTCTGCCTTTTTTGCGTTTTGTTGCAGATCCCTCCTTCGGCTTTTTACGCCGAAGGAGGGAAGGGGAAAAACCTCACTGTCTTCCGCAGTTTCTGTCGAATGCGGGGTTGCAGTAGTAATAGTTCTTCTCGTTGAGGTGATCGCGCACCATGCCGAGCGCCTCGCCAAAGCGCTGGAAGTGGACTATCTCGCGCTGGCGGAGAAATTTGATCGGCTCGATGACATCGGGGTCGTCGATGAGCTTCAGGATGTTGTCGTAGGTCGTCCTTGCCTTCTGCTCTGCCGCCATATCCTCGGTGAGGTCGGTGATCGGGTCGCCCTTCGAGGCTATGCACGCCGCGTTGAAGGGTGTTCCGCCCGCCGACTGAGGATATACTCCGAGGGTATGATCCACAAAGTAGGCGTCGAACCCCTGCGCCTTGATCTCGTCGGGCGAGAGATTCCTTGTCAGCTGACTGACGATCGCGCCTATCATCTCAAGGTGGGCAAGCTCTTCGGTACCTATATCGGTGAGAAGTCCCGAGACCCTTGCATAGGGCATCGAGAATCTCTGCGAAAGGTAGCGCAGGGAAGCGCCAAGCTCTCCGTCGGGACCGCCGTACTGGCTGATTATTATTTTAGCGGCTCTCGCGTCCGGATTCTTTATCTTTACCGGAAACTGTAACCTTTTCTCATATTCCCACATCAGTTTGCCTCCTTCTCGTACGGCATGGGCGGGCAGTTCCAGCTCCATCCGTCGACGGTATTTTCGCTGTACGCGTCAAGCGGGCCGAAATTTTCGGTGTAGTAGTTCATAAGCTCGCGCCGCTTCTTCGCGTTCGTGTTTAAGAGATTCAGCGCCTCTCTGTCATTCGGGTGAGTGTCAAGGAATAGCCTCAGCTCGTCAAGGGCGAAGCTGATCGTTCCTATTTCATCCATCAGCGTATCGCGCTCACGGCAGTTTCTTATATTTTCGTACATTTTCTGCCGCCTCCTTCCCGATAGGGCATATAAAGATCCCTGAAAAGCGTACCCTTGCCGAGAGCTTCGGACATAGGGTAAAGGTCGCCGAACCTCTGAGATGGGACATACGCTATTGCGAGCGCCGGCCCCGAGCGGGATGATGGTGTGAGAGGGCATGAGTCGCCTCTCTGCGTCGTCGGAGGAAGGTCACGCCCGCCGCGCCCGCAGCCGCAGCCTCCTCTCTGATTTGTAAAGCCTCTGTTCATATCTTTACCTCCGGGAATATCCCGGACTCCTTCTTGTGTATTGCGGACTTGCCGCTGATATAATTGTATTCGGAAGACGACAGGATGTGACAAAAAACGCGCCCTCGCACGGGACTGTACGCTGTCCGTGTGAGGGCGTATTTGTTTCTTTGTTTCAGGCGAATTGGCTGTTGTACAGCTCGGCGTAGGCGCCGTTCTTTTCGAGCAGAGTCCTGTGGTCGCCCTGTTCGATTATATTGCCTTCCTTCATAAAGAGGATGAGGTCGGCGTCGACGATGGTCGAGAGCCTGTGCGCTATCACGAAGCTCGTTCTGCCATTCATAAGGGCTTTCATAGCCTTTCCTATCTCCATCTCGGTGCGCGTGTCGACCGATGAGGTAGCCTCGTCGAGTATAAGTATTGCCGGATCGGCGAGGAAGACCCTCGCTATCGTGAGGAGCTGGCGCTGACCGACCGAGATGTTTTCGGCGTCGTTCGTGAGGACGGTATCATAGCCCTGCGGCATTGTCCTTATGAAGAAGTCGGCGCGCGCAGCCCTTGCCGCGGCTCTGATCTCCTCGTCGCTCGCATCGGGTCTGCCGTAAGCTATGTTTTCGGCGATCGTGCCTTCAAAGAGCCATGTGTCCTGAAGCACCATTCCGAAACAGCTTCTCAGTTCCGAACGCGTCATGTCGGAGGTCTTTACACCGTCGAGCGTTATCTGCCCTCCGTTTATCTCGTAAAACCTCATAAGGAGGTTTACAAGGGTCGTCTTTCCGGCGCCCGTGCTGCCGACAATGGCTATCTTCTGCCCGGGTTCGGCGGTGAACGAAACATCCGACATAAGGGTCTTCTCGGGGGTATATCCGAATTTTATGTGTGAGAAGCATATCCTTCCGCGGACATTTTCGGGGAACTCCGGTTTCTCCGGATCGGGAGTTACTTCGGGTTCGTCGAGAAGCTCATAGACCCTCTCGACCGATGCCAGCGCCGATTGGAGCGAGTTTATCATATATGCAAGGTCGGTGATAGGCTCGCCCGCCTGGTTGACATATTGGAAGAATGCCTGGAATATACCGGGACTCATAGCGCCCGAGAGCAGCATCCCGCCGCCGATGATCGCGACCGTGACAAGTCCGCAACGGTTTACGAGTCGGATGCCGGGGTTTACGGCGTTCATCAGGAAGTCGGTCTTCTCTGCGGCTCGGGCAAGGCGTTCGGTCGCATTTCCGATGCGCGCCGAGCTTTTCTTTTCGTAATTGAAAGCCTTTATCACCGCTCTGCCGCTGTAGGATTCCTCGGTCAGTCCGGTGATCTTTCCGACCGCCTTCTGACGCTCGAGGGCATAGCGCAGTGTGCGCTTTGATACAAGGTTCGCAAGGACGAAGGATATTGCGGCAAAGCCGAGAAATACAAGTGTCAGGACCCAGCTGAATGTGAACATCATAATGATCGAGCCTATCACGGTGCCGAAGGAGATGAACAGCCTCAGCATTCCTGTCTGGAGCGCCTCGGATACCTTGTCAAGGTCGTTTGTGATATTGCTCATGACCTCTCCCGGTCTGTGACGGTCGAAGAAGGAAAGGGGAAGTCGGTTCAGCTTATCCGCCGCTTCGCTCCTGAGTTGGTAGCTGAGGCGTTCGGCAAAGCTCGACATAAGGAAATTCTGGAGTATATAGAACACACCCGACAAAAGGTAGATAAGGAGCAGGATAAGTATCTGCCTGCCGCCGTCCTCCCATGTGATGCTGAAGCTTTCGCCGACCGCGCGGAGAGCCTTTATTCTCTCCCAAATAAAGTCAACGACCCGTGCGCTGTAAAGCGGGGCAATGATGTTTACGAAGCTGTAAAATGCGACAGAGAAGAGGACTATCGCAAGTCTCAGCTTCTGCTTCCCGACAGAGTGAAGGAAGCGGCGCAATGTTTTTTTCGCGTCCTTTGCCGTTTCTATATCGTCATCGGCAAATTCTTCGGTATTGAATTCGTTTTCATCCATTGAGGCTGCCTCCTTTCATCTGTGAATCGGCTATATCGCGGTAGACGGGGCAGTTTTGCATAAGCTCCTCATGCCTGCCCGCTCCGACTATCTTTCCGTCGCTGAGGACGAGAATGAGATCGGCATGGCTTATTGTGCTGATCCTCTGCGCGATTATAAGGGTCGCGCTGTTCTTTACCTCATCGACAAGGGCGTGGCGAAGCGCGGCGTCGGTCTTGAAATCGAGTGCCGAGAAGCTGTCGTCGAAAATGTAGAGGTCTGCCTTTTTCACGAGCGCGCGGGCTATCGAGAGTCTTTGCTTCTGACCTCCCGAGAAGTTCGTTCCGCCCTGCGCCACGGGAGAGTTCTTCCCGAGCGGAAGATCGAAAACGAAGTCTGACTGCGCCACTTTCAGCGCATGGTCAAGCTCTTCGTCGCTCGCGTCCGGGTTGCCGTAGCGAAGGTTGTCGGCGATCGTTCCCGAGAAGAGCCACGCCTTCTGCGGGACATAGGAGATCCTTTCGCGAAGGTCGCGCTGGCTTATATCGCGTATGTCCTGCCCGTTAAGGGTTATTTTGCCGTCGGTGACATCGTGGTACCTGAGCAACAGCTTCGTGATCGTCGATTTGCCGCTTCCCGTTCCGCCGATCAAGGCGGTGGTCTGCCCCTTGCGGCAGGCAAAGTTTATCTTCGAGAGGGTGTTCTCGTCGGCATCGGCAAAGCTGAAGGATACATTTTCAAATGCCGCGACCTCGTTCCCGCCGGACACTGCGGGCTTCTCCTTGCCGTCGTGTATCGCGGGGGAGTATTCAAGCACCTCGGAAACTCTCTTTATGCAGGTGAGCGCGCGGGGAAGGAGCAGGACGGTCATCTGCGCCATCATTATGTAGAAGAGTATCCATATCGCGTATTCGGTCACCGCGGTGATGTCTCCGATCTCCATGGAGCCGGCACCGACGCCGTTTCCGCCGAAGTAGAGTATCGCAACGATGCAGATATTTATCGCGACCGTCGTGAGGCAGTCAAGCCCCGCAAAGAGCCGGTTGGCGCTCACGGATGATGTGGCGTATTCGCTGAAGGTATTCTTCATTCTCGAAGCCTCATAAGGCTCTTTATTGAAGGCTCTTATGACTCTCACTCCCGTGAGATTCTCGCGAAGGACCACATTCATGCGGTCAAGGAGCTTTTGCAGTTTCTCGAATATCGGTGATGCCTTTCTCATTATCAGAAGGGCAAAAAGAAGCACAAACACTGTTGCTCCGAGGATGACGAAGCCCATGCTGCGGTTGATCCGGAAGGAAAATATCACTCCGAGGATGCACATAACGGGGACGGGAAGTATCATCTGCACAAAGCTAACGAAAGCCTGCTGTATGACGCTTATGTCGCTGAGCGTGCGGGTTATCATCGACGCGGTGCCGAAATTCTCGAAATCCGATGCCGAGAAATCAAGCGACCTGTTGTAGACGGCATTGCGAAGATCCCGCCCGAGGTTTGCCGAGATGCGCGCGCAGAGCCATCCGCCGAGCAGTGTGAGTCCGCCCGACAGGAGCGCCGTGAGAAGCATGATGATGCCCCGTATCACTATTCCGCGCATATCGTTTCCGCCGCTGACCGCCGCGTTTATCATATCGGCGGTGATCGTCGGCACGAGAAGTGAGCCTCCGACATCGGCAAGGGTTATCAGCATCATGGCAAGGCATTGCCATCGGTATGGTTTAAGATATGGGATGAGTGTTTTCATGGTTATATTTTACTGTTGTCTCCTTTTTTCGTCAGCTTTGCGATCTCTTCACCGAACATATTGCACTGCTTTTCGGTCAGTCTGACAAGCTCTTCGCGCTCCTCTTCCGTCAGACGCATGAGCGACCGCTCTTCGGCGGCGATCAGCGGGGCAATCTTTTCTTCGCAAAGGCGCTCTCCCTCGTCGGTCAGCCGTACAGCCTTGCCGCTTCTCATTCCCGGGAGCTGCTCAAGACGCAGATATCCTTTCCCGGCAAGGACGGCTACCGTTGAGTTCACGGTCTGCTTCGGATAGAACCACATCGCTGCAAGGTCGTTTTGCGTGATGGTTTCACCTTTAGCCTCGAAAACAGAGTAGAGCATCCATATTGCGGGATTGGAAAGCCCCGTATGGACTCCGTAGGTGTGGTACAGGACATCGAGCCTTTTTGAGATCTGATTGAGTGCGATATTCTGTGCCTTTATTTTATCATTCATAGCGGTACAGGTCCTTTCAATGCAAAATCCGAAATCGGACTGTAATAGTATAAATCCGAATTCGGATTTTGTCAACAGGAAGCAGTGTAACCTTTCTGTGAACAAAAAAGCCCCGGAGCGGAAGCTTCGGAGCTTTTTATGATATTTATTTTCTTCGGAGAAGCGCGAGCTTTGCGGCAAGGGCGGCATAGCCCTCTTCGGGGTCGCTTATGCCGCTTACCGTTTCCTCCATAGGGCATATGCCGGTTCCGGCGCGGTTCATTATGTGTCCGGTCAGCTCGGAAAAGTTCACTGTGATACCGTGGGCTTCGAGATACTCTTTTCCTCCGGCCGAGAGGGTCTGCGCATAAACTTCCTTTATGCCCGCTTTTACGAAGAGCATTGCGGCGGCTTTGCCCACCACGAGATCGGCGGCGGAATATCCGTGAAGGTCTTTGCCCTCGGCGATGAAGTCTGTCATCGGCGCGATCCCGCGCTTGTCGGAGGTCAGAAGCTCTCCGTCGCGGCAGAGGGCTATCGAATGACCCTCAAGAGACGCGCGGGCAAGCTCAATGTCTCTCATCGCGGGCCGAAATGTGCGAGACGGCGATAAGTGCGAGCGGGACTGCCGTCGCGCAGAGGATAAGTCCGGGTATGCCGGTCACTATCTGTCCGAGGATGACCTGCGGCGTGAAGGGTACCAGCGACGCAAAGACCGTCACGAGAAGCAGGAAGAACGCGCGTCCGGCGACAAGTGCCGATGCGACCGCAGCGAAGGAGAGCAGGGGCTTTTCTTCGAGTTTAGCGGAAAAGAGTCCGCAGACGAGTGCCATCAGCGCAAGCTCCGACGCCATGAAAGGCAGTCTTGCTGCCGCGGGCATCGGATCTCCCGCCGCGGAGGTGAGAAGGAAGCTCACTGCGGGCGAGGCTATTCCGGCGATCACTCCCCATCTCGGTCCGAGCAGGCAGGCACCGAAGAGTACCGGCAGGTACATCGGGAGCCATTTCACGCCTCCGCCGCTTCCGGCGATGAGGTGTACAATTTGGGGAAGCCCGACTGCCGCGACGACCGTTGCGAAGGTCAGAAGGGCTTTTATGCTTATTTTTGCCGACTTTGTCAGCTCTTTTCTTTCGAGTACAGCGTTTATCATATGTTTTTTCCTTTCTCAGATATTATATTCGAATGTTGCCGCGACCTTTTTGAGCAGCTCGCGGATCGGAAGGTGCTGGGGGCATACTTTTTCGCATTTTCCGCAACCGATGCAATCGGAAGCCCTGCCGCCGTTTTTAAGGCATATGTTATTGTAATAGACCGCCGAATTCCAGCCGTGCTTGCTTTGCTTTGCGTTCAGGCATGCGAAGGCGTCGGGGATACGGATATGCTTCGGACATCCGTCGGTGCAGTAGCGGCAGGCGGTGCAGGGAATAAGATGCTGTGCTCTTATGACAGCGCAGACCTTTTTTACGGCGTCAAGCTCTATTTCGGACAGCGGCTTGAAATCCTTCATATAGGAAAGGTTGTCGTCCATCTGCTCTCTGTTGCTCATGCCCGAGAGCACCATGAAGACACCCTCGTGCCCGGCGGCGAAGCGGACGGCATAGCTCGCGGTGCTGCCGCCGTTAAGGCTGTCGAGTATCTCTTTTGCCTTAGCCGGCAGGTTCACAAGCGTTCCGCCCTTGACGGGTTCCATGACTATCACCGGCTTGCCGTGCTTGCGGCAGACTTCGTAGCAGAGCTTCGACTGCACGACCGGATCGTCCCAATCTATGTAGTTGAGCTGGAGCTGTACGAATTCTACCTGCGGATAGGTGTTGAGTATCATATCGAGAACATCCGCGCGGTCGTGGAAGGAAAGTCCGACATGGCGGATCTTGCCCTCAGCTTTGAGTGCAAATGCCGTCTCGTAGGCGCGGCAGGCCTTGAATTGTTCGAATATCTCATTGTTCTGCGCGTGCATAAGGTAAAAATCGAAGTAATCCACGCTGCATATTTTGAGCTGGCTCTCAAAGAAAGGGCGTATGTCCGCCTCGGACGAGAAGAAGGGCGCGGTCAGCTTGTCGGCGAGCAGGTATGCCTCTCTCGGATAGCGTGAGGTGAGACATTCGCGGACGGCGATCTCACTCTTTCCGCCGAGGTATCCGTGCGCCGTGTCGAAATAATTGAAGCCTTCGGCAATGAAGGCATCGACCATTGCGCACAGCTCATTTTTATCGACCTCGCCGTCCTTCATCGGGAAACGCATACAGCCGAAGCCGAAGTTTTTCTTCACTTCATCAAAGTATTTCACTGTTTTTTTCCTTTTCCGTATTGTATTTTGTATAAAGCAAAACGGCGCAGCGTTTTTATCCGTTACACCGTTTGCCGGTAAAGCTTATTTGTCCGTTTCGATTATCTTTGCATAGGCGTTCTCACGGATTCTTTCGATTCCGGCAAGGCATGCCTTTTTTGTCTTGTAAGCGGGGGAAGCCAGAACATTCATACCGTTCTTTGCGCGGAGCCTGAAACGGTATGCCTCTCCGCTTTTATCGAGGTAGACCTCATATTTCGGGTAGGGAAGAGTCTTGAATTTCTTAAGTGTCTGATCTTCTATCGGCGCTCCCGAGTTCACTGATACGCTCTTTATCCCGCCGTAGCAGGCATCGACGGTCGTGTATATCTGCGAGGTTGCAAGGTTCTGCCCTTCGGCAGACACAAGGTTGAACATCCTGCCGCCGTCCCCGGCGGGCTTGATTATGAATACAGCGTTTGCCATAGGTCAGTTTTGACCGTCTTTGTCGGACGGCAGTATGTCCTTTTCGGACTTTCCGGCGGCATTGGCAGCTCTTTCGGCTTTCTTTGCCGCGGCATCGGCTTTCTTTGCGGCTTTTTCGGCGGCAACTTCGTATTTTGCCTCGGTCTGCGCACGCTTGAGGTCGGCTTTTGCCTGTTTGATAATGGCTTTCTGGCTCTTTATGCTTTTGTTCAGAGCCTTGATGCTTGCTTTCTGCTCGGATATTTTCCTTTTCATTTCGGCAATATTGGTCTTCGCTTCACTGATGGTCTGCTTTGACTCTGCCTTCACTCTTCCGGCAGCCTGCACTTTTGTTTCGGTAACATTACGCGCCATATCGGTGATCTCCTTTCGCATTTTTATATGTATGCCTGCATATATACATTTATTTTATCACATTTTGCGGATTATTCAAGAGCCTTTTCGTAAATAAACGCGGAAAATGGCGGAAATACATAGAATAAAAGCCTATGTCATATGTATATACGGGAGGTGAGGTCTTTTGAAATGCGGAAATACCGCCGACCTGCGCGAAAAGGAGGTCATAAATCTTTGCGATGGCTCAAAACTCGGATGCGCCGGGGACTTTGAGTTCGACATCTGCACCGGAAGGATCACGGCGCTCATCATAATATGCGAGACGGGATTCCTCGGTTTCGGTAAGAAGTACGAGCTTGTCATTCCGTGGGAGAGGATACAGTGCATCGGCGACGATACGATCCTTGTGAAGCTCGAACCGGGTGAGTGCGAGCATTTCACCCGCGAATGCGGGAAAAAGAAGAAAAAGAAGTGCTGAAATGTAAAAAAAGTGTAAAAAGCGGCAGGCGCCATTGAAATATAATGAAGGATATGGTATAATGCTAAAGCTTGCGTAAATCGCAAAGTAATAATTACACACACGCGGCGGAAGGTGCGGACGGTGCCGTTTTCACGAACGGTTTTGCGCACGGCGCGCGCGTGGTGGGAAAACCGAAGGAGGACATGAAAAATGTCAGTTATCACTATCAAGCAGCTGCTTGAAGCCGGCGTCCATTTCGGACACCACACCAGAAGATGGAACCCTAAGATGGCGGAATACATCTTCACCGAAAGAAACGGTATCTACATCATCGACCTGCAGAAGACCGTAAAGAAATTCGATGAAGCATATATGTTCGTCCGCGATCTCGCCGCCAACAACGGTACTATCCTCTTCGTCGGAACGAAGAAGCAGGCAGCCGACGCCATCAAGGAAGAGGCTACCCGTTGTGGTCAGTACTATGTAAATGTCCGTTGGCCGGGCGGAATGCTCACCAACTTCAAGACGATCAGAAAGTCCATCGCCCGTCTCAACAGCCTTGAGAAGATGCAGGAAGACGGCACCTTCGATATGCTGACAAAGAAGGAAGCCGCCGCAAAGCAGAAGGAGATCTTCGACCTTGAGAAGAACCTCGGCGGTATCAAGAACATGGACACTCTTCCCGACGCTGTATTCATCGTCGACCCCCGCAAGGAGCATATCGCCGTTCTTGAGGCGAAGAAGCTCGGTATTCCGGTAATCGCTATCGTCGATACCAACTGCGATCCCGATGACGCCGACTACATCATCCCGGGTAACGATGACGCTATCCGCGCGATAAAGCTCATCTCTTCGGTCATGGCTGACGCCGTTATCGAGGGCAAGCAGGGCGAGCAGCTCACCGAGGCTGTTGCCGAAGCTACCGCGGCTGAGGAAGCCGAAGACGCCGAGAAGAAGGCTGAATAATTCAGTATAACGGAGGAAGTTTGAAATGGCAAATATTACAGCAAAAGATGTAGCCGAGCTTCGTTCAAAGACGAGCGCCGGCATGATGGATTGCAAGAAGGCACTTGTTGAGGCTGACGGCAATATGGAAGAGGCAGTAAAGCTGCTCCGCGAAAAGGGACTTGCCGCTGCCGCAAAGAAGCAGGAGAGGATCGCCGCGGACGGACTTGTTGCCACCCTCAAGAAGGACGGTTACACCGCCATTATCGAGGTTAACACCGAGACCGACTTCGTTGCGAAGAACGAGACCTTCAAGGAATTCGTCAATAAGGTCCTTGAGCTTATCGTTACCGAGCATCCGAACACCGTCGAGGAGCTTTGCGCTCTCAAGTACGAGGGGAACACGACCGTTACCGAGAAGCTCCAGGAGCTTATCTTCATAATCAAAGAGAAGATCACGATCCGCCGCTTTGCATATACCGACGGCGTGACCAGCACCTATATTCACGGCAACGGCGCCATCGGCGTTGTGGTCAAGTTTGAGGCTGACGATGCGGCAGTGAACAACGCGGGCTTTGCGGAATTCGCGAAGAACATCGCGCTTCAGGTCGCGGCTTACCCCGTCTTCTATGTTGACAGAACAGAGGTCCCCGAGAGTGTTCTTAACGAAGAACGCGAGATCGTCCGTGCGCAGATAGCAAACGATCCGAAGAATGCGAGCAAGCCCGCTCAGATCATCGACAAGATGGTCGTCGGAAAGCTCGGCAAGTTCTACGAGAACAACTGCCTTGTCGATATGGAATACTTCAAGGAAGATAAGCTGACCGTCGGTCAGTATATCGCGGCGAGCGAGAAGGCTCTCGGCGGCAAGATCGCCGTCAAGGCGTTCTGGCGCTACGAGAAGGGTGAAGGCATCCAGAAGAAGGAAGAGGATTACGCGGCTGAGGTCGCGAAGCTCGCCAACGGCGGCAAATAAGCCTTTGCTTCATTAAAAATACAAAACATCCGCCGGCACATCGTGCCGGCGGATGTTTTTGCTTATTCGGTTTATTTTGCCTCGGCGGTGGTTTCTTCCGCGGGCTTTGAGTATTTTTCCTTGAGGTCTGCTATCATCTTGTCATAAGCCTCGATGTCGTCCTTATGCGCCTTCTCGAATTCATCGCAGAAGGTCTTCTTCGATTCGTTGACCTTCGAGTCTATTTCGGATGCCTTTGCAGTGAGAGTCGACTTTATTTCCTCGGGAAAATCCTTTTCCTTCTCCTTCATCGCGGCAATTGCGGCTTCAAGAGCTGATTTGGCACCCTCGATTGCGGCGTTCGCAACGGCATAGTAGGTTTCGAGAGCCTTTTCCGCAAGCTTGAGACTTTCTTCCATATGTTTGAGTGCGAGCAGCTTTGCCGCCTTCTCGGTACCGTCGGCAAGACCTTCGGCTTCGACTCTCTTAGCCTGATATTCGGCTTTCGCCTCAAGCACGGTCTTCAAAGCCTTCTGATAATTGCTGTCCTCGGAGAAGAGGTACTCTTCCTGCACATTGTTCAGCGCTTCAAGTGCATTTTCGAGAGCCTTTATGGCATTGCGGTACTCTTCTACAAACTGTCTGTACTTCTCATCGGCTACGCCGATGATCTCAAGCACGGCTTCGCTTTCGGCAAGGCAGAGCTTGTAGTCGCGGAACTGGTAGTATTTTTCTCTCATCTCGGCGGAGATGAGTTCCGCGGTCTCTATGCGTGAGAGCTTTATGAGACGGAGCAACTCCTCGTCGCTCATCTCAAGCGCATCCTCGTACTCAAGACCGGCGGTTACATGTGCCGCCATACGCGCAAGCGCTTCGTGGTTGAGGGCTTCCGCCTTGACCACCGCGGCTTCGAGGTTGTGCGACTTTACGAATTTGTCGACCTTGTCTGCGGCTTTGTCGTAGATAGCCTTTGCGGCAGCCTCGTCGCCGGTGACGCTGATCTTTATCTCCTTGTTGCCCACCTCGGCGGAACCTTTGACAAGGTAGCCCTGCTCGTTGGCGACAGAGACGACAAGTGCGGCAGCCTCATCGGCGGTCATTCCTACGAATGCCTCACCGGCAAGGATTATCGCGCCGTCATCATTGAGCGCGGTCGCGGTCACGACCTTGTTGTCCGAATCGACGATGAATTCGACCGAGGGGTTGATATCTACTGTCATTCTCGATACTTTGTCATCCTTCTTTGTCTCTCCGCACGAGAAGAGCAGAGGGAGGCAGAGAAGCACAGTCAGTGTCAGAGCAATCACTTTCATACTTTTTTTCATAATTAAATCTCCTTTCAGATTACAACGGTATTATACCACAAAAGGCAGATAAAGTCAAGAGCCGGCAATGTTCGGAACAGCTATTGACGGGACGGTTCAAAAGGATTATAATATATTGAAATAAACTCCAAAGGATCATTTTATTATGACTGATATAAACAACAGAACGGAAGTCGCCGTCATCGGTGCGGGTCACGCGGGGATCGAGGCGGCGCTCGCATCAGCAAGGCTCGGGCTTGACACGGTGCTTTTTACCCTTTCGCTTGACGGAGTGGCAAATATGCCCTGCAACCCGTCAATAGGGGGAACAGGGAAGGGGCATCTTGTCTTTGAGCTTGACGCGCTCGGCGGTGAGATGGGGAGATCGGCGGATCTTACGATGCTTCAGTCAAGAACGCTGAACCTCGGCAAGGGCGCCGCCGTCCACTCGAAGCGCAATCAGGCGGACAGAGTGAAATACCACTGCATTATGAAATCGGTACTCGAAAAGCAGGAAAAACTGCGCCTGATACAGGGAGAGATAACCGAAATACTCACCGAAGGCGATGGTGAAGACCTTCGCGTCTGCAGTGTGAAAACGAGGCTCGGAGAAGTTTTTTCATGCCGTGCGGTGATAATTGCGACCGGAACATACCTTGCCGGAAGGATATTCGTCGGAAATGTAAACTATTCCGGCGGTCCCGACGGCTCACTGGCGGCGGAAGGTCTGAGCGCCTCGCTTGAATCTCTCGGTGTGCGCCTTATGCGTTTCAAGACCGGCACTCCCGCAAGGGTCAACCGCCGCTCGATAGACTTCTCGCTCCTCGATGTCCAGCAGGGCGAGCGTCCGGTAACGCCTTATTCGGCGCGGACGAAGGAGGACCTTGACGCCGTTGCGCAGTATCCCTGCCATATTGTCTACACGAATAGCGAAACGCACAGGATAATCAGGGAAAACATAGGTCGCTCGGCGATGTATTCGGGGCAGATAAGAGGCACGGGCCCGCGCTACTGCCCGTCGATAGAGGACAAGGTCGTGCGCTTTGCCGACAAGCCGAGGCATCAGCTCTTCGTCGAGCCGATCGGCAGTGATACCGACGAGATGTACATACAGGGCTTTTCGACCTCTATGCCGACGGATGTTCAGCAGGAGATGATACATTCTCTCACTGGGTTTGAAAATGCCGAGATAATGCGCTATGCCTATGCGATAGAGTACGATTGTGCCGACCCGACGCAGCTTCTCCCGACCCTTGAATTCAAGGCGATCGGCGGACTTTACGGTGCGGGACAGTTCAACGGCACCTCGGGCTATGAGGAAGCGGCGGCACAGGGGCTTGTCGCGGGAATCAACGCCGCGCTGAAGCTGAAGGGTGAGGCTCCGATGATCCTTACACGCGACAACAGCTACATCGGGACGCTTATCGACGACCTTGTGACGAAGGGAACGAATGAACCGTACCGTATGATGACTTCAAGAGCCGAATACAGGCTCCTCTTAAGGCAGGACAACGCCGATCTGCGCCTGACTCCGACCGGGTACAGGGTGGGGCTTATCTCCGACGCCCGCTATGCGGAATTTGAAGCGAAAAAGGCGGCTGAGGAGGCGGAAGTAAAGCGCCTCGAGACGACCTTCCTCTCACCCGAAAAGGTGAACGGTTTCCTTTCTTCGATAGACGAAACTCCCGTGAACGCCGGCGTGTCGCTTGCAGATCTTTTGCGCCGTCCGGCAATAAGCTATGCGGCGCTGTCGGAGATAGACCCCGGGCGTCCGGTGATGCCGCGCGGTGCTGCGACGACGGTCGAGGTCAGTGTAAAGTACGCCGGATATATAAAGAAAGAGGTCGCCGAGGTCGCAAGGCACGCAAAGCTCGAAGAAAAGCGCCTATCGCCCGACCTCGATTACAAGGGCATAAAGGGATTGAGGCTTGAAGCGGCGCAAAAACTCGCTGCGGTAAGGCCGCTGACGGTCGGACAGGCTTCGCGCATCAGCGGCGTGAATCCCGCCGATATAACCGTTCTGCTCGTATTTTTAGGGCTTGATTAAGTGAACCGAAAACAAAACAATACCGCCGCCGCGGAGATCCGCGGCGGCGGTTGCTGTTTTTGTTTTACTGAGGTCTGTCAGTTGCAGATGACCTTTTTGAATGCCTTCTTGCCCCTTCTGAGGACTATGCCTTTTTTGAGGGCGTCCATTCCGAAAGCAGCCTTGATGTCGGTCACCTTTTCACCGTCTGCGGTGACTCCGCCCTGCTCAACTGCGCGGCGTGCCTCGGATTTCGAGGCAACGAGTCCGGATTTTACGAGAAGCGTAAGAACATCTATCTCATCATCGGTGAAGTCGCCCGCATCAAGCGTCGCGGTGGGGATCTCGGCATCCGCGCCGGCAGAGAAGAGCGCTCTTGCGCCGGCTCTCGCCTTTTCCGCTTCTTCCTCTCCGTGTACAAGGCTCGTAAGCTCGTAGGCGAGGATGTCCTTCGCCTCGTTGAGTTTTGCGCCTTCCCACGAGTTCATCTCTTCGATCTGTTCGATCGGGAGGAAGGTGAGAACTCTTATGCACTTGAGAACATCGGCATCGCCGACATTGCGCCAATACTGATAGAAGTCGTAGGGCGAGGTCCTCTTCGGATCGAGCCAGACGGCGTTTCCGGCGGTCTTGCCCATCTTGTTTCCGTTAGAGTCGCAGAGAAGCGGGATGGTCATGGCGTAGGCATCTTTGCCGAGCTTGCGGCGGATAAGCTCGGTACCGCCGAGCATATTCGACCACTGGTCGTCGCCTCCGCACTGGATATTGCATCCGTATCTCTGATAAAGCTCATAGAAATCGTAGCTCTGGAGCAGCATATAGTTGAATTCAAGGAAAGAAAGACCCTTTTCGAGCCTCTGCTTATAGCATTCGGCGCTCAGCATCTTGTTGACGCTGAAGTGGGGACCTATGTCTCTTATGAACTCGATATAGTTGAGTCCGAGCAGCCAATCGGCATTGTTTACCATCAGAGCCTTGCCCTCGGAAAAGTCGATGAAGCGGCTCATCTGACGGCGGAAGCAGTCGCAGTTGTGATCGACCGTGTCCTGCGTCATCATTTTGCGCATATCGGTCCTTCCCGACGGGTCGCCGATCATACCTGTGCCACCGCCGATCAGGGCGATCGGGCGGTTTCCGGCGCTTTGAAGCCTTTTCATAAGCGTCAGCGCCATGAAATGTCCGGCTGTCAGCGAATCGGCGGTCGGGTCAAAGCCGATGTAGAATGTGGCTTTTCCGTTGTTTATCAGTTCTTTTATTTCGGGTTCGTCGGTTACCTGCGCGACGAGTCCGCGTGCTTTGAGTTCGTCAAAAAGTGTCATCGATAGATTTAATCCTTTTTTGCTTAGTTATTTTGTTCCGAAGAAGTAGGGATTGATCTCGTCGTCAAGAGCCTTCTGGATCTTGTTCACATTGGATCTGTATTCGTTGGTGTAGGAGTTGGTTGCCTTCTGGAGGCAGTTGCGGAACATCTTCCATGTCCATTCTTCAAAGTTCATGGCAAAGACTCTGCCGAGGTCGATGTATATCGTTGACTTGATTATGTCATACATCGTAGCGGCATTGGTGTCCGAAGTGTTTCTTACTTTCATGGTCTTTTCAAAGAGGACGGGAGTGACGCGGCGGAAGCCCTCTGCCGCGAGACATTCGAGAACGGCTGCCGATTCGTTCTGCAATTCGGAATAAGAGGCTATCTGATACATGGTGTAGGGGAAGCCGAGGACCGTGACATAGTTATCCTGCTTTGTATCGTACATCGGGCAGGGGAGAACACCGAATTTGATATTGTCGCCGGCTTCGATCATATTGGGGCTGGAGATGGGCAGGTAGGATCTGTCGATCGTGAAGAGTGCGCGGTTTTCCGCAAAGGTCTTGGCGCTCGAGCCGCCGCCGACGGCTTCAACATATCTGCCTCTTACGAAGCTTACGAGAGTATCAATGAAATTGATGGTTTTCTGCGAGCCGGACTTGAAATCATCGGAAATGACGAGTCCGTTGTCGGATTTTACGATAGATTTGAATCCGCAGCTGGTATAGAAGGCATCGTAGTTGATGTCTCTTATCGAAAGTCCGTAGACTTCTCCGGTGCTTTCGGTTCCGCTGGCGCTTTCGCAGAGCTTGATGAATCTCTGAAGCGTCCATTTCTTGGTTGTGACGAGCTTATAGGGATCGACATCCTGAAGCTCGGTTATTTCCTCGAACATGGTCTTGTTGAAGAAGGTGGCGTACATCATATGGAGAAGGTTTGTCGAGATGTCGCCAGATGCAAAATAGAGCTTGTTGTTGATAGTAGCCTGGCCTACGAGCGAATCGGGCCACCACGGCTTATCAAAGTTGAGATAGTCAAGCTCAAGAAGGTCGGAAGAGAGACCCTTGAGTGCAAGGGACGAAGAGGTGAGAGAATAGCAGGCTACGATGTCATAGTCTCTGCCCGATTTACCCGTTTCGACTTGCTGAATAAAGGGTGTGCGGTTGCCATAGTTGCCGGGGATCATTGTGAAGTCAAGCGTGACTCCGAGACGGGACTCGACTGCCTGATTCTTGAAGAAGATAGCGTCGGTGATGTCGTCTCCGGTCTGGTTCTCGACATAGAACTCGGGCTGTTCGGCTTCCCAGCAGAGAAGGCGTATCGTCTTTTTGAGATTCATGGTGCCGAGGTCATCGGGGGTTTCGTAATAACCAAGCTCCTTTGTCGAGCTGTCGGTCACGCTTCCCGAGGGTTCACCGGGGGTGTTACCGTTATCTTTGGTTCCGGAATCATCTCCGTTGTTGCCGTTGCCTGTGGTGCAGGCGCAGAGAGCTGTGATCAGCATTACAAGCGCGAGCGCAAGTGCTATGATCCTTGTTTTCATGAAATACCTCCATAATTTATAGTATTCATTGGCATTATAGCATTATTTTCCGTTCGTGTCAACCTGACTTTTGCATTTTTCGGCATATTCGATAAGAATTTCACGATCGTTTTCAAGGTCGCCGTCTATTACCCTGTCCAGAAGTTGAGAAAGCATCGCGCCGATCTCTCTGCCGCGAAGTCCGAGAGCTGTCATGTCCTGCCCCTTTACGGCGAGACTGCCGAGATTAAGGCAGGCTTTTTCGGCTAAGATCGCTTCGGCGACAGATGCGACCCTTTCGGTGTCGGAGGTGTCACGGAAGCCCTCGGCACAGGCAAGTCGGTCGGCGATACGGAGCGCGAAAGCGCGGCGGGCGTCCTCTTCACCGTGCGATGCAAGGAAGCGTTTCACCGATTTTTCGGTCGGTTCTATCTGCCTTGTATGCTCGGCGACGAGCCGTACGACCTTTTCCCTAAGCTCGTTTGATGCGCGCAGGCGCCGCAGCACCGTATCGGTGATCTCCGCCCCGAGCTTTGCGTGGTCGGGGAAATGTCCGATACCGTTTTCATCGACCGTGAATGTTTTCGGTTTTCCGATATCGTGAAAGAGCGCCGCGAAGCGAAGGACTTTGTCGCCCGCGTCACAGTTTTTCAGGGTCAGAAGGGTGTGACCGTAGACATCAAGGCTGTGGTGCGGATTCTTCTGATCGAAGCCGACGCAGGGGAGCAGTTCGGGAATGATGACTCCGATCACGCGGTAGTATTTTGCAAGCACTTCGTCGGCTTTTATGCCGCAGATAAGCTTCCGAAGCTCGGACAGAAGCCTTTCGGAGGCTATGTTTAGAAGTAGCCCGCGATTTTTTTCGATGCTCGCGGAGGTCTTTTCCTCGATCTCAAATCCGAGTACCGAGGCAAATCTAAGCCCCCTAATTATCCGCAGTCCGTCCTCGGCAAAGCGCTTGTCGGGATCTCCGACACAGCGGATGATGCCGTTTTCAAGGTCCTCGCGTCCGCCGAAAAGGTCGACAAGCCCCGTGCGCTCCGAATATGCCAGGGCATTCACGGTGAAATCGCGCCGCGACAGGTCGTCGCCGAGGTTCCGGGAGAAGTTTACGCTCGACGGATGACGGTTGTCAAGGTAGTCTCCGTCGGTGCGGAATGTCGTTATCTCAAGGTTGTGTCCCTCCGATACGACTGTGATCGTCCCGTGCTTGAGTCCCGTCGGTATCGTGGTCATATCGGAAAATATTACGATCATCTCGTCGGGCGTCGCCGAGGTCGTCATATCGAAATCGTGAGGCTTTTTACCGGACAGCGCGTCGCGGACGCATCCACCGACGATGAAGCATTCATGTCCGTGTTCCTCAAGTCTTTTGGCTACGGTGTTTACATAGTCGGGAATTATTATTCTGTTCAAGTCGTTACCTCCTTTTGCCGTGAGTCACCGCGCGTGCGACGAGAGTTCTGCCGACCTTCATGGCTCCCTTCGGGCAGAATTCCTGACAGCAGAAGCATCTGATGCACTTTGTTCGGTCTATGACGGCTTTTTTGTCCTTTATCACTATCGCCGAAGCGGGGCAGACTCTCATGCAGACCCCGCAGCCGACACATTCGGCTTTCTTTACGACCGGTTTGGATCTCAGCAGGGCTTTAAGCACCCCCGCCGTGAAGCCTCCTTTGCCGTCGGCGCTGAATTCAAGGCTCTCGTGATGGGGAAGGTTCTTGAAATCCGCGGAAATGAAATCTCCGTATCCCGCCGAGACATTCACCTTGTCGGCGCTGTCGGGAGCAAGCCCGCGGCGGTACGCAGCCTCGAGTGTCGGAACGGTCGAGATGTCGAGACCTATTATTTTTGCCGCGATGAGATCGAGAAGATAGGGCGACGCCGAAGCTATCACCGCGCCGATCTGCTTGGGATCACCCGCGGTAGGTCCGTTGCCCTCCATACCTACGACGGCATCACAGAGGCAGAGCTTCACCTTCGGGGTAAAATATTCGTTGAGGTCGACCAGCATATCGGCAAAGTCGGCATGGTTCGGATAACGGTAGTGATATTCGGGCTTCATAGTCCCCGGGACCACCCCGAACATATTCTTGACGGCGCATGACATTCCCATCATCCCGTGCGATTTCAGTTTGCAGAAATCTATTATGGCGTCGGCACTGTCAAGATATGATGTGTATGTAAAGCTCTTCGCCTGCGCGGCGGCGGGGAAGTGTGCCTCGGACTGTCCGAAGTCCGAATTGAGCCTGCCGCCGTGCGCCTCTGCCGCGTGCATGCCGGTTGCCGAATAGACCTTGCCGACGAACGCGGCATTATAGAGTCCTCCCGGGCTGTCTCCGATGATCACCGAAGCACCCCTTTCGGACAGCATATCGCAGAGTGCGCAGAGAAGGGCGGGGTGAGTCGTCGCCGCCTTGTCGGGAGCCATGAAGGAAACGAGGTTTGCCTTTATCGCGATCTTCATACCCTGCCTGACCCAATCAAGTCCGCCTACCGCACCTATCGCATTTTCAAGCGCCGCGCGGACATTTTTCTCCGAATAATCGGGGCAGGCTGTAACCGATACCTCTGTCATAGTGTCCTCCGTGAAAAAAATTACCTTAAGGCATTACCGCGCAATCCGTGCTCGGAATTACGCGGTGATGCCTTAATATTATAGCATCATCCGGCGCGTATTGCAAGGGTCAGAATATATCCTCCGGAGAAAAGCTCTCGAACTGCGCAAGATCATCGAAGGCGTTTATGAGAAGTTCCTTTGCCTTCCTGAATTCGTAGCTGTTGCCTGTCTCCTTTGCGATGAGAAGCAAATCGAGCAGGTCGTCTATATTCTGCAATGAAGAGATCCCCGTTGAAAAGCTGATGAAGCATCTGTGCTTTTGCCATTCTTCCGTGAGCGCACCGATTTTTTCGGTGCAGTCGTCGGCGCCGATGTCCGGAAGAGCCTCGGTCATATCCATGAGGCACTTCGAATATCGGTTTACGAAGACATAATTAAATATAATGAAGGCGATCAGCAGGGAAAATATAATGAGAGTGATGACAAAGGACTTCATTTACCGCTGTCCTCCTTTTTTATTACGGTGTATTTTCCCGCGTCGTCCTTGAGAAGCAGGAAGATGTCCTCCTTTTTCTCGCCGGTAAACCGAAGATAGGAGTCAAGGTCGTCCTCGCTCATCCCGACAGTCGAAATCCCGTTTTTGTTGACCTTGCCGTCGGAGATTATGATGTGGGCGAGTCCCGTTTCGTCGGCGGGTCTGCCGAGCTGGGAAAGTGTCGGGGGCTTTGCGGATACCTTTGGAAGGACCGAGAGCTTGCCGTTCTCCTCCACGATGGCATAGTAGACCTCCGAGAGGTCGGCGATCCCCGCGCGTCTTATCTCGCAGAGAAGCTCGTCGGTCGACATTCTGATGCGCTTGAGTTCCTTCTGGTCGAGCTTGCCCTTGTTGATTATCACATTCGGGCGGGGAGAGAGAAGGTTCTTGATCGACGGAAACTTGATCAGCAGCACCGACATTATCACCTCGAGCGAGAGAAGGGTGATTATAGGGATCACGGCGTACATGACCGGTATCTCGTGGCTCGTTATCGGAAGCGAGGCGATCTCGGAGAGAAGGATGGTCGTTATCAGCTCCGAAACTTCAAGCTCGCCGATCTGCCGCTTGCCCATCAGCCGCATGGCGATAATGAGCAGAAGATATATTACAACTGTCCTGAAAAATATTGCAACCATGGAAAATGCCTTTCTGTAATGTTGTACGGATAGTTTTTGTAAAAAGCAACCGATAAATACGCTTTTGAGAGTGCATGTATCCGTTAAAATCAAAAAACCTAGAAAAAAACGAAAAAACTTCTGAAAAAGGGGTTGACAAGACGGGTTTGAGGTGGTATAATG
>CAKXXW010000014.1 GCA_934378145.1 uncultured Eubacteriales bacterium | reverse complement strand
GCTTCTACCGCACCGACCACCACTGGACGACGGCGGGGGCTTTTTCGGCGTACCGCAGGCTCGCGCCGCTCCTCGGAGCCGAGCCTTACGTGAAGGAGGACTTCACGCCCGAGGTCTTCTGCGAGGATTTCCGCGGTACCCTTGCGTCAAGGTCGGGGCTGTATGACTTTGCCTCCGACACGGTGGAACTTTTCCGCTACGCCGGCGACGAAGGCTTCACCGTGACCGATATGCAGAGCGGCGAACGGCTCCCGCTCACGGGCGGCTTTTACGACGCGGGCGCGAAGGATAAAAAGGACAGCTACACCGTCTTTCTCGGCGGCAACTACGGACATCTTAGGATCGAAGGCGTCGGGGACGGCAGGCAGCGCCTTCTCATCGTGAAGGACAGCTACGCGAACTCGCTGATCCCCTTCCTCGCGCGGCATTTTGACCTTGAGGTCGTCGACCCGAGGTATTTCAGGGGCGACATAACGGAGATCGCCGGCATATGCGATCGGGTGCTTATCCTTTACAGCCGCGATCAGCTCGCCTCCGACGCCTATCTTGAGCGGCTCCTGATAGATCAGCCGAGCGCCACATCGAGCAGCATCATCACGGCAAAGCCGGCAACGATCCCCATGGTCGCAAAGTAAGGCTCGGCGTCCCGGTTCTGCTGACATTCGGGGATAAGCTCGTGTACGGCGACAAGGATCATCGCGCCGGCGGCAAAAGACAGGGCGATCGGAAGGAGCATCCCGATGCTGACGACGGCGAGCGCGCCGATGACTCCCGCGACCGGCTCGACCATTCCCGACGCCTGACCGAGGAAGAAGCTCTTTTTCCTCGAGCAGCCCTCGCGCCGGAGCGGAAGCGAGACCGCCGCGCCCTCCGGAAAGTTCTGAAGTCCTATCCCGACGGCGACGGTGACGGCCCGCGCGAACGCCTCGGGCGAGGCTCCCTCGCTGTTCAGCGCGCCGAAGGCGACCCCGACGGCAAGCCCCTCCGGGATATTGTGAAGGGTTATCGAAAGCACGAGCATGATTATGCGGTTCAGCCTGACATTCGCCTCACCCGTGCCGAGCGCCACCCTCCTCTGCGCAAAGCTCACGAGCTTGTCGGACAGCCACATAAAGAGCGCCCCCGAGATAAACCCGAGCGTCACGGCAAGCCACGCGGGGACAGAGTAGGTCGCCTCGGCAAGCTCGATCGCCGGCTGAAGCAGCGACCAGAAGCTCGCCGCCACCATTACCCCCGCGGCAAAGCCGAGCATAAGGTTAAGGACCTTCTGGTTCGTGTGCCTGAAAAATACAACGGTCGCCGCCCCGAGCGCCGTCACAGCCCATGTGCCGACTGTCGCGGCAAGGGCAAAAAGTATTGACTGATTCATCTGTGCGTTTCCCCGTTAATGTTCCGGGTCCTTTCTGTCGATTCACTAACGATCATATGCCCCCGCCCGACACTTTGTGACAATCTTCGACGCACCGGAGGATACGGGGGACGCGACGGAGAGACGGGAGAGACGGGAGATGCGGGAGATGCGGGGGACTTTCTTTCGAGAAAGTCCCCCACGCCCCCCGAAGAACTTTGCTCAAAGGACTTGTAGGGGAGGATATTATCCTCCCGAAAACGATACCTTTGCGCAAGAAAACGGGAGATACGGGAGACACGGGGAACACGGGAAACTTTCTTGGAAGAAAGTTTCCCGAACCCTTCAAAGAACTTGCTGAAAGGTTATGGAAGTAGCGCTTTGTCTCGCGGCATTTTGCCTGCGGCAAAACTTTGGTGGATTTTTGCCGAGGACTCAAGGGTATGCGAGCATCCCCTCCTCGTCCTCGGGCAAAATCCCCCGGAATTTCCCCTCTGCGAGGCGAAATTCTGTCCCGAGACAAGAGGTTAAAGCGTTTAATCTAAAGTTTGCGTTCATTTACAGGTCGCACGCACCGTTAAGCCGATGCTCACCGACAAGGCAACAATTTGCACGAGCCTTAAATCTTTAAGGCACCGCCCATTTACGGATTGAACATCAGCGCAAATTTTAACAGACTTACGACCCGTAAGCAAGCATAGCATTAAGGTCAAACGGTTTTTGCCCTTGTCTCGGGCAGAATTTCGCCTCGCAGAGGGGAAATTCCGGTGGGTTTTTGAGAAAGCTTCGATAGAAGGCTGCTTGCAGACTTTTGAGAAGCTTCCTCAAAAAGACACCATAGTTTTGCCGTAGGCAAAATGCCGCGAGACAAGTCGCTACTTCCGTAATCTGCAAGCAAGTTCTTTGGGGGCGTGGGGGGCTTTCTTCCAAGAAAGCCCCCGCATCCTTCGTATCCCCCGTCGTCTCTCCCGTCGCGTCCCCCCGTATCTTTCGTTTTTCCACACAAAACATCAGCTTCGGGTGACGACCTCACCCTTCGGTGTATAAGGCGCGAGATTGGGCTCCCGGCACTGCCGGGCTTTTTTCGGAAATTGCGGGAAAAGTATTGCAATCGGGGCGATTTTCTGATAAAATAATACATAGTTTACTTTTTTCCGCCCCGATAGGTTCCGCGGGCGGAAGAAGACTCAAAAAATTATATTCTGAGAGGTATTTATGCGGAATGGAAAAGAAGCTCATCGAGCTGAGGAACATCAGCAAGTCTTTTGACGGTGAGGCGGTGCTGCGCGGCATCGACCTCGACATTCACGACAGTGAGTTCGTTACTCTGCTCGGGCCTTCGGGCTGCGGCAAAACAACGACCTTGCGGATCATCGGCGGCTTTGAGACGCCGGATGAGGGCGATGTTATTTTTGACGGGAAGAGGATCAACGACCTTCCACCCCACAAGCGCAGAGTAAACACCGTTTTTCAGCGGTATGCGCTTTTTCCACACCTCAATGTATTCGACAACATAGCCTTCGGGCTGAGGATCAAACGCCCGAAGCTGTCAAAATCCGAGATCACCGAAAAGGTGACCGAGATGCTCGCGCTCGTGAACCTCAAGGGTTTTGAGAAGCGGCATGTCTCGAACCTCTCGGGCGGTCAGCAGCAGAGAGTCGCCATCGCGCGCGCGCTGGTCAATCAGCCCGAGGTACTTCTCCTTGACGAGCCTCTCGGCGCGCTTGACCTCAAGCTCCGCAAGGATATGCAGAAGGAGCTTAAGAGCATCCAGAAGCGCACGGGGATCACCTTCATCTATGTCACCCACGACCAGGAGGAAGCCCTCACGATGTCCGACACCGTCGTCGTAATGGCTGACGGAAAGATCCAGCAGATCGGCACACCGACAGATGTCTACAACGAGCCGCAGAATGCCTTCGTCGCCGACTTCATCGGCGAGAGCAATATCGTCGACGGAGTGATGCTCGCCGACCGCTCGGTGAGGTTCTCGGGTCACACCTTCGAGTGCCTTGACGGCGGATTTGAGAAAAACGAGCCTGTCGATGTCGTCATCCGCCCCGAGGATGTCGATGTCGTTCCCGTCGGGCGCGGGATGCTCTCCGGCAAGATAACCTCCGTGACCTTCAAGGGCGACTACTACGAGATAATTATTGATGTGAAGGGCTTCAAATGGATGCTTGAGACCTCCGATTTCGTTGCCGAGGGCAGCGTCATCGGGCTTGAGATAGTCCCCGACGCCATTCATGTAATGAAAAAGTCCGAATATTCGGGCAGGTTCGGCGACTACTCGACATACAGCGAGGAAGCCGACCACCTCTCCGATATCGTCACCGACGAGGAAGCCGAGGCTGACTCCGGCGACGGCGAAGGTCTCTGACGGAGGTGCGCTGACATGAATCTTTCAAAGGAAAAGCCTCCGCTCGGCAAAAAGAAGAAGAAAAAAGGCAGCCTTCTTGCAGCCTTCCTCGCCGCGCCCCACATAGTCTGGACGGTGCTGTTCATAGTCGTCCCGCTCGTCTTCGTGGCGATCTACGCCTTCACAGACCGGGAGATGAACTTCACCTTCGCAAACATCCTCGATTTCTTCACCCCCGAAAAGCTCTACATACTCTGGCGCTCGGTGAAGCTCGCCCTCATCGCGACGGCGATATGCATCCTTATAGGCTACCCCGCCGCCTACTTCATCTCAAAGGCGAACCCGAGGACCCAGCAGCTCCTCATAATGCTCATAATGCTCCCGATGTGGATGAACTTCCTGATAAGGACCTACGCATGGCAGGTCATCCTTCAGAACAAGGGCATCATAAACTCGATAGTCGGGCTCGTCGGACTCGGGCCGTTCAAGATGATAAACACCGAGGGCGCGGTCATCGTCGGAATGGTCTATGACTTCCTGCCCTACATGATCCTTCCGATCTATTCGGTCATGACGAAGCTCGACATACGCCTCATCGAGGCGGCATCCGACCTCGGGTGCAACGGCTTCCAGGTGCTTATGAAGGTCATAATCCCCCACAGCCTACCGGGAGTCTTCTCGGGCATCACGATGGTATTCGTGCCGTCGATCTCCACCTTCTATATATCGCAGAAGCTCGGCGGAGGCAAATTCTTCCTCATAGGCGACCTCATCGAATCGCAGTACAACGCGAACAACATCCACGCCGCGGCGGCTATCTCGCTCGTGCTGATGCTGATAATCCTTGCAAGTATGGCGATCCTCAATAAATTCAGCGACGATGCCGAAGGGGGGATAATGCCTTGAAAAACACAAAGCACAGACAGAAAAACGGAATCTTCGGCATAATCTACCTTGTGCTGATCTTCGTGTTCCTCTTCGCTCCGATCGCCGTGCTGATATATTTCAGCTTCAACTCGGGCAAAAGCACCGCGGTCATGGACGGCTTCTCTCTCAGATGGTACAGAGAGCTTTTCCGCGACGAGATGACGCTCGGCGCGCTCAAAAACACGGTCGTCCTCGCGATCACCTCGACGGTCATCTCGACAATACTCGGAACGGCGGCGGCATACGGCATCAGCCGGATGAAAAACAGGTATATAAAGTCGCTCGTGATGAACGCGACGAATATCCCGCTCATGAACCCCGACATCATCACGGGTATATCCCTGATGCTCCTCTTCGTCTTCGCCGGAACTCTTATAGGTCTTGACCCCATCTTAAGCTTCCGGACGCTCCTTATAGCACACATAACCTTCAGCCTGCCCTATGTCGTCCTCTCGGTACTGCCGAAGTTCAGACAGATGGACAGATCGCTCCCCGAGGCGGCACTCGACCTCGGCTGTACGCCCGTGCAGTCATTTTTCAAGGTAGAGCTTCCGGAGATACTTCCGGGCATCTTCACGGGTGCGATCATGGCGTTCACCCTCTCGCTCGACGACTTCGTGATAAGCTATTTCACGAAGGGCAGCGATTTCCAGACCCTTCCGATACTCATTTACAGTATGACGAAAAAGACGGTCACGCCGAAGATCTACGCCCTCGCAACAATAATTTTCTTCACGATACTGCTTCTTCTCATCCTCTCGAACTTCATCAGCACGAGGGACGAAAGAAAGCATATAAACAGGCTGAAAAAGCAAAGAAAAACCAAAAAAGGAGATAACCTGAATTGAAAAAAAGAATCCTCGCACTCATCCTTGCGGCAGTCCTCGTGATACCCGCCGCGCTCTCGCTCTCGTCCTGCACCGAAAAGTACGACATCGTGCTCAATGTCTACAACTGGGGCGAATACATGTCGATCGGGAACGATCCCGAGCTGCTCAATGTTCCGAAGGCTTTTGAAAATTATTACTACGAGACCTACGGAGTCAGAGTCAAGGTCAACTACGACACCTACACCTCGAACGAGGACCTTCGCGCAAAGCTCGAATCGGGCGCGATAAATGTCGATGTCATAATCCCCTCCGACTATATGATAGAGTACTTCGTGAAGCACGATATGCTCGAAAAGCTCGACTTCTCGAATATCCCGCTCTACTCGACCTCGATCGGTGAGGGCTTCAGGAACCTCTACTACGACCCGACGAACGAATACTCGGTGCCCTACACCTACGGCATGGTCGGCGTCATCTACGACGCGAACACCGTGAAGGCGGAGGATGTCGCGGCGAAGGACTGGAGCATTATGTGGAATCCCGCATATCACGACAAGATAATACAGTTCAACAACCCGAGAGACGCCTTCGGCACCTCGATGTATAAGCTCGGCATTGATGTAAACACTGCCGATAAAGCCGAATGGGACCGTGCCGCAGCCGACCTCAAGAAACAGTTCGCCGATGTGTCCTGCTGCTACTACATGGACGAGATCTTCAACGCCATGGAGACCGGCGAGATGGCTGTCGGCGCCTACTACGCCGGCGACTACTTCACCATGAGGGACGAGCAGGCAGAGGGAGTAGACCTCAAATTCTACTACCCCGAGGCGACCAACCTCTATGTCGATGCCATGTGCATCCCGAAGGGCGCGAAGAACAAGACCGTCGCCGAGAGGTTCATAAACTTCCTTCTCTCGGAGGAAGCCGCGGTAGCGAACGCCGAGACGACCTACTACGCCTCGCCGAACAAGACCGTATACGAGAACGCCGACTACAAGGCGTACCTCGATGACGCCTACGATGTCCTCTACCCCGAGGGCTTCGACTTCTTTGAATCCTACAAAAAGTACGCCTTCAGGAACCTCAGCGACGAGATGCTCGACTATATGACGAGCCTCTGGAACAGCGTGAAGACTCACTGAACGGGACTTTTCCGAAAGGACATACAGCGTTATGGGAAGAAAAACAGCAAACAGTATCCTTACGGCGCTCCTTCTCATCTGCCTTGCGACACTGCTCCTGCTCTGCGCATTCGGAGTCGTCTCGTCAAAGGAGCTGTTCTTTGACGGCTGGTGGGTGATCTTCATAATCATTCCCATGCTTTACAGCATCGTGAACAGCTTCTTCGGGAAGAATATACTCAGCGTCATAAGCTCGGTGATCTTTGCCGGCGACATAATATTCTTCTTCGTCGCGAAGTTCGTCCTCGGCTGGACGTGGGGCAAGACCCTCGCGGTCTTCGGCGCGGTCCTTATTATAAGCCTTGCGCTGAAAGTCATAATCTCGCCCTTCGTCCACAGGAACAAAAAGAAAAAGAGAGCCGAAAGCAGAAGCGAAAACGGCGGCACATACTACGCCGAATGGACTTCCGAAGACGGAAGCGGCAAGAGCGGCGACGAGGTGCATTTCAGCGCAAAGGACTTCAATTACGACGGAAGGGACTTCACAGGAACCGAGCTTGAGGTGGCGTTCGGAGCGTCGAAGCTCGACCTCTCGACCGCAAATATCATGCCCGGTGCCGAGATAAAGCTCGATGTGTCCTTCGGCGGCGTGGAAGTGATCCTGCCCGACGGCGTCGGCGTCGAGAACAGATGCTCGGCGTTCTGCGGCGGGGTCAACATAAAATCGGGACTCGAGCCTGTCGCCGGCTGCCCGACCGTGATCCTCACCGGAAAATGCTCCTTCGGCGGCATCGAGGTCAGAAAAAGCAACAGATAAACAAAAATAAAGAGCCGCGGGGCATCGCCCCGCGGCTTCGTAAAAAGAAAGAGAGGTGCTTCCCTTTTGAAGATCGCAGTCATTTACGCAACGAAGACCGGCACGGCGCGCGAGTGCGCCGAAAGGCTCGGGCGCTGCCTTCAGAGACAGGAGGTAAGCCTCTTTGAACTCGGCAAAGATAAGATCCCGCCGCTCGGCGGATTCGATACCGTCGTCCTCGGCGGCGCGGTAAGATTCGGAAAAGCCGACAAAAGGCTCCGCCGATTCCTTAAGGAAAGGGAGAGCGAGCTTAAGACTGCCCGCACCGGGTATTTCATCTGCTGCGCCTTTTCCGACCTCGCGGAGGAATATATCGGGGAAACATTCGGAAAAGAGCGGCTCGACCGTGCGGTCTTCGCCGAAAACTTCGGCGGTGAGCTGAAACCGGCAAAGCAGAAGAATATCTTCGCGAAGCTCGCCGTCCGTGCGATGATAAACGACATAGAGGAAAACGGCGATTCGGACGACGAGAGCGAGGCGCGCACGATGCCGGGGATCGTCCCCGAAGCGATAGCCGGCGCCGCCGAAAAGATCATAAAGCCGAGGGGCTGAAAAGCGGAAAGGACGGCATAGGAACCGCCTCGGGAAAGAGAAAAGGCATGGGAACGCCTTCGGAAAAGCCTCCCCTGCCCTTGCCCGACGCACCGACCGTCGCAAAAATATGCAAAAAGTCGTGAACTTTTCACAACTCAGCCGCAAGGTATTTGTGCATATCGCCGAAAGAAAAAACTTGACAAATCCCACCCGATGTGGTACAATACTAAGGTACGCAATGACCCATTAGCTCAGGCGGTAGAGCACTTGACTTTTAATCAAGGTGTCCGGGGTTCGATTCCCCGATGGGTCACCAAAAAAAAGGATACGGCATTCGCCGTATCCTTTTTTTGACGACCCGTCAAAATCAAACGCAAACCATCCGCAGATATATCTGCGGATGGTTATGGGTTCGCATACCCCGCCCGAAGATCTGCAAGCTCGCTTGCAAGGCGAAGGGCGGAGGTATATTCGCCAAAGGCGAAATTCCCGTACGGCATTCGCCGTATCCTTTTTTTGACGACTCTACAATGCGAACACAATCAAAGTGCGTTGCACTATGATTGTGCGCATACCCCGCCCGGCGTGTACGACTGCCGGGCGGGGTATGCGCTTGAAGGTAATGCCGTCACCCGAAAACAATATTATCATAGCAATCAGCGCTTCGCCATATGAAGCGCGGCTTCGCCGCACGGAGGGGAAAAGGGGTGCGCTTCGCTTCATGTTCGCCCTGTCGGTGAATTTTGCCTTTGGGTTAAACGGGTGCCGTCCTTGTCTCGGGCATTGAATTTCAGCGCACGCGCTGAAATTCGGGGGATTTTGCCCGAGGATGAAAAGGGGATGCTTGCATCACCTTGAGTCCTCGGCAAAATACACCAAAGTTTTGCCGCAGGCAAAATGCCGCGAGACAAGTCTTTACTCCCATAGCCTTTCAGCAAGTTCTTTGAAGGGTTCGGGAAACTTTCTTTTAAGAAAGTTTCCCGCGTCTCATCGCCTGTGACGAAAAAGCCAAACATCCTTCCCCGGGTGGGGAAGGATGTTTGGCTTTTTCTATTGGTTCACCTTGGACTATTCTTGCCTGAATTATTCCTCGGTGTAGAGCTTCTGGAGTTTCAGGAGCTTCTCGTACTTTGCCTTGGCGTTCTGAGCCGCCTCGTTGAAGAGTTCCTCGGCTCTCTTCGGGAACGCCTGCATAAGTCTTGCGTATCTTACCTCGGATTCGATGAACTGGAGGTAATCGGCGCTCGGTGCCTTCGAGTCGATGACAAACTTCTTCTCGCCTGTCTCGGACGGATTGAATCTGAACATCTGCCAGTATCCGGCTTCGACCGCACGCTTCATCTCGAGCTGGCAGTTCTGCATGCCGCCCTTGACTCCGTGCATCTCGCAGGGAGCGTAGCCGATGACGAGCGACGGACCGTGGTACGCCTCTGCCTCACGGAGAGCCTTCAGCGTCTGGTTCATATCGGCGCCCATTGCGACCTGCGCAACATAGACATAGCCGTAGGACATCGCGATCTCGGCAAGGTTCTTCTTCTGCGTTGCCTTACCTGCGGCGGCAAACTGCGCGACCTGTCCGAGGTTCGACGCCTTCGACGCCTGTCCGCCCGTGTTCGAGTAGACCTCGGTATCGAAGACCATGACATTCACATCTTCGCCCGAGGCGAGGACATGGTCAAGTCCGCCGAATCCGATATCGTAAGCCCAACCGTCTCCGCCGAAGATCCAGACCGACTTCTTGGCAAGGTAATCCTTGCCGGCGAGGATCTTCTCACGAAGCCCGCAGTCGCATCCGCAGTTTTCAAGCATCGAAACGAGGGCATCGGTCGCCTTACCGTTCTTCTCTCCGTCCTCGACGGTGGCAAGGTATTCGTCGATGACAGCCTTCTTGTCGGCGTCCTCGACCTTTTCGGCAAGCTCCTTCACATAACCGACAAGGCGGTTGCGAAGGGTCTTCTGACCGACGAACATACCGAGACCATGCTCGGCGTTATCCTCAAAGAGCGAGTTTGCCCACGCGGGACCCTTGCCGGTCTCTTTGTTGACCGTGTAAGGAGTCGAGGGAGCCGAGCCGCCCCAGATGGAGGAACATCCGGTGGCGTTCGAGATATACATTCTCTCGCCGAAGAGCTGTGTGACAAGTCTCGCGTACGAGGTCTCGGCACATCCTGCGCAGGAGCCGGAGAACTCAAGCAGCGGCTGCTTGAACTGGCTTCCCTTGACGGTCGCGGCGATGATCTCGGGCTTTTCCTTCACATTCTTTACGGCGTAGTCGAAGACGGGCTGCTGGTCGAGCTGAGTCTCTGTCGGGACCATCTCGAGCGCTCTCTTCTCGGGCTTCGTCGGGCATGCCTTCACGCAGAGGGTGCATCCCATGCAGTCGAGCGGGCTTACCGCCATCGTGAACTTATAATTCGTCTTTATTACCGGCTTTGCGGCATACTTCGTCTGAGCGGGAGCGGCGGCTGCCTCTTCCTCGGTCATGGCGAAGGGACGGATAGCGGCGTGCGGGCAGACAAAGGCGCACTGGTTGCACTGGATGCAGTTTTCCTCGTGCCAGACGGGGACATAAACGGCAACGCCTCTCTTATCGAAGGCAGCGGCGCCCTGCGGATATGTACCGTCGGCGCAGTCCTTGAATGCCGATACGGGAAGAGCGTCTCCCTGCATCGCGTTGACCGGCTTGACGATCCTGTTGACGAATTCGGCAAGCTCGGGGCGCTTCTCGTCGGTGACGGGAGCCTTCGGCGCGTCATCGGCGCAGGTCTTCCATGCCTCGGGAACATTGACGGCGACGGTCGCGTCGGCGCCGGCTTCGATAGCGGCATAGTTGAGGTCGACTATCGCCTGACCCTTCTTGATGTAGGACTTGTACGCCATCTTCTTCATATATTCGATCGCTTCCGCGGCGGGAAGGATCTTCGCGAGCGAGAAGAACGCCGACTGAAGAACGGTGTTCTTGACCTTCGCGTTACCGATGCGCTTCGAGGCTATGCCCGTCGCGTCGATGATGTAGAACTTGACATTGTTCTTCGCGATGTACTGCTTTACCTTCGCGGGCAGCTCGGCGTCAAGCTCCGCCTCTGTCCACGGGCAGTCGAGAAGGAAGACTCCGCCCGGCTTTATGTCGGTGATCATGCTCTCGTACTGGTGCAGGTAAGCGTGGTTATGGCAGGCAACGAAGTCTGCCTTCGTGATGTAGTAGGGGCTCTTTATGGGCTGATCGCCGAAGCGGAGGTGCGATACCGTGAAGCCTCCGGTCTTCTTCGAGTCGTACTGGAAGTACGCCTGAATATATTTGTCGGTGTGGTCACCGATGATCTTGATCGAGTTCTTGTTCGCGCCGACCGTTCCGTCGCCGCCGAGACCCCAGAACTTGCAGGAGATGGTTCCCTTCGCAGCGGTGTCGGGGCATTTCTTCTCGGGCAGCGAGTGACCCGTGAGGTCATCGACGATGCCGAGCGTGAAGTCGTTCTTCGGATTCTTCTTCGAGAGGTTATCGTAGACCGCGAAGATCGAGGCAGGGGTGGTGTCCTTCGATCCGAGTCCGTAGCGGCCGCCGTATACCTCTGCATTTATGCCCTCTCTCGCGAGCGAGGCAACGACATCGAGGTAAAGGGGTTCGCCGAGAGCGCCGGGTTCCTTCGTTCTGTCAAGGACAGCTATTCTCTTGACTGTCTTCGGGAGAGCGGCGGCGAGCTTGTCCGCGCGGAAAGGTCTGTAAAGTCTGACCTTCACAAGTCCGACCTTCTTGCCCTTCGCGGTGAGGTAGTCGATGACTTCCTCCGCGACATCGCAGACCGAACCCATGGCGACGATGACCTGCTCCGCGTCGGGAGCGCCGTAGTAGTTGAAGAGCTGATAATTCGTGCCGATCAGCTTATTGACCTTCTTCATATATCCCTCAACGATACCGGGAACGGCGTCGTAGTAGGGGTTGCAGGCTTCTCTGTGCTGGAAGAATATATCACCGTTCTCGGCAGAGCCGCGGAGAACGGGGTGTTCGGGGTTCAGCGCACGGGCGCGGAACGCCTCGACAGCCTTCATATCAACGAGCTTCGCAAGGTCGGCATAGTCCCAAGCCTCGATCTTCTGGATCTCGTGTGAGGTACGGAAGCCGTCGAAGAAGTTGATGAAAGGAACTCTGCCCTTGATCGCCGCAAGGTGAGCAACGGCACCGAGGTCCATGATCTCCTGCGGATTCGACTCGGCGAGCATCGCAAAGCCGGTCTGACGGCAGGCGTAGACATCCGAGTGATCGCCGAAGATATTCAGCGCGTGCGACGCGACTGTACGCGCCGAAACATGAATGACGCAGGGGAGAAGCTCGCCCGCGATCTTGTAAAGGTTCGGGATCATAAGAAGGAGTCCCTGCGACGCCGTGTAGGTCGTCGTGAGCGCACCCGCTGCAAGGGATCCGTGAACGGCACCCGCCGCTCCCGCCTCGGATTCCATCTCAACGACCTTTACCTTGTCGCCGAAGACATTTACCGCGGGATCACCGGTGTAGTTCTTTCCGACTGCCGACCATGCGTCGACCTGCTCCGCCATAGGAGACGAAGGAGTGATGGGGTAGATGGCAGCTACTTCCGTGAAGGCATACGATACATGCGCCGCGGCTGTATTGCCGTCCATGGAGATCTTTTTGCGTTTGATTGCCATTTGAATTGGTAACCTCCTGTGTATGTAATATTGTTTCAGTCAAAAAACTTCACTTCCCCTTATCATAACACTTTTTCGTCCGATTGTAAAGCGATTTGCGCAAATTTTACTTTTACCGGGCAATATTTTTTTGCCTACTTGGCTATTTCTACCCAAAGGCGGAAATAAATCGGCGGGCTTCACAGAAAATTAACACCTTTATGGTATCATAGAACCGATAATATTTTTCCGATGGAGGATCACTATGAGTGAACTTAAAAAAATAACCACCGCAGCCGATGTATGCGTAGTCGGCGGCGGACTTGCGGGAACCTTCGCGGCTATCGCGGCTGCCCGCCACGGGGCGAAGGTTGTCCTTATGCAGGACAGGCCGATGCTCGGCGGAAACTGCTCGAGCGAGATCAGGATGTGGGTCTCGGGCGCCGGATCGCGCGTCCGCAACCTTCAGGAGACCGGCATCATGGAGGAAGTCCTGCTTGAAAACATGCACATCAACCCCTCACGCAACTTCGCGGTATGGGACGGGATCCTTTACGGCAAGGTGAAAGCCGAGGAGAACATAACCCTTATGCTCAACTGCGCCTGCTGCAAGGCAGAGTGCGAGGGCGGCAGGATAAAGAGCGTCACGGGCTTCCAGCTCACGACCTACACATGGCAGACCGTCGAGGCGAAAATCTTCATCGACTGCTCGGGCGACAGCATCCTTGCCGAGCTTTCGGACGCCGAATACGCCGTCGGACGCGAAGCCCGCGAGACATTCGGCGAGGATTGGGGCCTTGAAAAGGCAGACAGGAAGACCATGGGCATGAGCCTCATGATCCAGGCTCACGAGACCGATCACGCCTGCCCCTTCACTCCCCCCGCATGGGCGTACACCTTCAGGACCGACGAGGATATGAAGAACAAGCCCCACGACTGCCTTGACAAGATCGGCACGAACTTCTACTGGATCGAACTCGGCGGCGAAGCCGATTCGATACACGACACCGAGGAGGTCAGGGATGAACTGCTCAAGATCGCCTTCGGCGTGTGGGATCATATAAAGAATCAGGGCGACCACGGCGCGGAGAATTGGGAGCTTGATTTCCTCGGCTTCCTGCCGGGCAAGAGAGAGAGCCGCAGGTATGTCGGCGACTATGTGCTGACTCAGAACGATGTCGAGTCGGGCAGGCAGTTCGACGACGAGGTAGCCTACGGCGGATGGCAGATAGACAACCACCTTCCGGGCGGCTTTGCCATGTCGGGAAAAGAGGGCGCGCACCTTCAGAAAAAGCGCCTCACCGAGCCTTACGGCATCCCGCTCCGCTCGCTCTATTCAAAGAATGTCCCGAACCTTATGTTCGCGGGAAGGAATATCAGCGCCTCGCATATTGCCTTCGCGACCGTCCGCGTGATGGGGACCTGCGGCGTTATGGGTCAGGCAGCCGGAACCGCGGCAGCGATGGCTGTCAGCGCCGGTCAGGACATCCGCGACTTCGGAAGGGATCATATCAGAGAGCTTCAGGACACCCTTATGGAGGACGATTGCTTCCTCCCCGGTTTCAGGAGAAAGATCTCGCCGCTCTGCACGACCGAGAACCTCAGCGCAGTGTGGGGAGATGCCTCGAACCTCCTGAACGGTACCGACAGAAAGATCTGGGGCAACGACAACGGCTATTGGGGTATGTGCGACCGCGCGATAACCTATACCTTCGATAAGCCCACGAAGATAAACGACTTCCGCCTCATCGTCGATTCCGACCTCGACCGCGAGTACACCGAGGGCAATCCCGCCGTGCTGAATATCTCGACGACCCTCTTCAGAAGGATAGATTATAACTACACGACCTTCGGCTTCCCGAAATGTATGCTCAAGTCCTTCCGTGTCGAGGCAAAGGACGCCGCCGGCGAGTGGAAGACGGTCTACGAGACACACGATAACTATCAGAGAATGATAAGAGAAAAGCTCGACATAGAGACGACCGGCGTGCGCCTCATTCCTCTCGGAACATATTTCTCGGAGGCAATGTGGAACACCTACGGCTCGGCTCAGGCCCACATCTTCTCCTTCGAAGTAAGATAAGCGGACAAGGTCCGCTCCCGATACTCGCGGCTTATGCACCGAAAGGTGAGAATAGTCACCCGGAGATAATATTTTGCTAAAGATGTTAAGGGTGAAGACCTATCCCGAAGGCGGTGAATGTTCCTTTTCACGGTAGGGGCGCCCAATGGGCGCCCCTACCGGGAGATTAGATTTTTTACCTTTTTTATAGGTCGTTTGTCTTCGAAAATTTAACGGCGCTTTTTCTTTTGCCTATAGCAGGCACAAAAGAAAAAGCTAAGCAAAAAGAAAATGCCGTAAAGAGGCTTTCGCCCTCTGCGGAGGGCGACGGGGAATGCGGGGCGCCGCCCCACACCCCGCAAGCCTTTGAAAAGGCTTGACCTAAACTTCAAAAAGGCTACGGGTGAAGACTTCTCACTCTGTGGGCTTTCGGATTGACTGTGCGTGCGACCTGTAAGCGAGCACAACCTTAAGGTTAAACGGTCAAAATCCTTGTCTCGGGACAGAATTTTCCCCCGCGGGGGAAAATTCCGGGGGATTTTGCCCGAGGACGAGGAGGGGATGCTTGCATCACCTCGAGTCCTCGGCAAAATACACCAAAGTTTTGCCGTAGGCAAAATGCCGCGAGACAAGGCGTTACTCCTGTAACCCGCCAAAAAGTTCTTTGAAGGGTGCGGGAAACCTTTCTTTCAAGAAAGTTTCCCGTGTCCCCCGTATCTCTCGTTTCTCTGCGCAAAGGTATCGTTTTCGGGAGGATAATATCCTCCCCTACAAGTTCTTTGAAAGGTCTGATAAAAAAATATGAAAACCGAATTTGAAAACCGCGGCGGACTCTTCGATAAGAAGGGTAAAGCGCCGCTCCTGCTCGCGCACCGCGGATACACGACCGATGCGCCCGAAAACACTCTCGTGTCGTTTCTTCACGCGGCGGAGAGGCATTTCTGGGCGATCGAGACGGATGTGCATCTGACGCTTGACGGGATCCTTGTCTGCTGCCACAACTCCTCGCTCAAAAAGATGTACGGCAGCGATATGAAGATAGAGGAGCATACCCTGAAGGAGCTTTTCGCCGAGAAGGTCACGGCGGGAAACTGCAACGAGAACTATACCGCGGGCGAGCTGAGACTGCCGCTCTTTGACGAATACCTTGACATATGCAAAAAGTCGGGGTGCGTCCCATTCATCGAGACAAAGAAGAATGTCGTCGAGGAGACGCTCTTCGCCGTGAAGAAGTTCGACCTTATCGACCACGCCGTGCTTTCCTCGGTCGATTTTTCGCATATCGAGACGGCGCGCGCGCTGAATAAGGAGATCTTCGTGCATCACATTTTCAGCAACGAAGAGCTGATGGAGAAGATCTCGGATCTCGGCTACGGCGGACTTTCCTACAATTACCCCGACCTTGACACGGTTCCGGAGGGCCTTATCGAGAGAACGCACGAGGCGGGAGTGAGACTCTGCCTGCGTGCCGGCGACACCCGCGAGAGCGCCGACCGGATGATAAGCCTCGGTCTTAATTACATCCCGACAAATAAGATGACCCCCGCCGATTTTGAATAAGGCGAGGTAAGAAAGACCCGAAAGCAAGCCTTGCACAAGGCATCGCCTTCGGGTCTTTTTTATGCCAAAAACGAATCCCCCCGCGTCCGACGGACGCGGGGGGCTTTGACCCTTTTTCGGAGCTTATGTCCGGCTATCAGGTCTCGGGGTTGCTCGCAACGATGGCGGCAAGTTCGGCAACCATATTGTTGTATATGGTATTGAGCACCGTGTTGTCGGTGTAGTATTGAGCGAGAAGAGTATCGTCATAGACCTGACCGAGGTACTTGTCAAGTGCCTTGTCGAATTCCTTCTTGAGGACCGACTCGTAGTTGCTCTTGAGCTTGTTGTCAAGGCAGGCTTTCTCGTATGCGATCTGGATCAGCTGGGCGGTCTCGTATCTTCCGTAGTAGAACTCCGCCTTGGTGATGACTCTCATCTCGTCGTCGGAGAGCTTATCGGCACCCATATCGTTGAATGCCGTGGCGTTTGCCTTTGCCTCGTTGAGAAGGTTCTTGTATGCGGCGATGACCTCGGCGGACATACCCGAGCCCGGAGCGGCAAGAAGGTCAAGCTGTCTGATGGAGTTCTGAGCCTTCGCCTTTGCGTCGTTGAGTGCCGTGAGGTTGTTCTCGGCGGCGGTAAGGAAGGCAAGCTCCGCATCGGTGATCTCGTAGCACTTGTAGCCCGCCTCGTCGGTGAAGGTCTTCGATGCGTCGATCTTTGTCTTGTCGTTCGTTCCGTTCAGCCATGCGTTGTAAGCGGTGCGGGCTGCCTCGATCTCTGCCTTGTCACCGAGGACGACGACCTTGTTCAGGTTGTTGAGCAGACCCTTTACAGTGTCGGTCTCTGCCTTCTTTGCGGTCTTGAGGGTGCTGAACTCGGTCTCAAGGGCTACGAGCTTGTTGTAAACGGTCTCCATAGCGGCAAGCTCGGTATCATTGATATCCGCAAAGCTGTTGCCGATGAGGTGAGTGTTCGACCATGCGTCGTAAAGCTCTCTGAGAGCCTTCATATCATTGTACGAGTAGATCGTGACATTGGCTGTCGACCAGCTGTTGACGGCTCCCTTTACGGGATCGGCTGCTGCCTTCGCGGCGGCTACCTTTTCGGCGTACTCGGTTTCGGCGGCGGTAAGGTTCGCGCTGAGAGTCTTCATACGGGCGGCAAGGGTCGATTCGAAGGTACCGTTGTCATAATCCGCCTCGGCAACGCCGTAGGTGACGCACCATGCGGTGTAGGCGTCTCTCGCTGCCTTGATCTTCGCGTAGCTGTAAACATTGACCGTACCGACAGCGTCGTAAAGCGCCTGTGCGGCATCGGCATCGGCGGTAGCGGCGGCAAGCGTTGCGTCATATGCGGTCTTCGCATTGACTATCTTGTCGTATTCGGCGGCGGCAAATCCGGTGACGACGCCCTGAGCTTCAAGGTCGGCAATTCCGAGCGCACCGTCGACATAGGTACCGAACCATGCAGTCGCGGCGGCTGCAGCTGCCTTCACGGTCTCGCCGTTCTTGAGCTGATATGCGGTAAGTGCGTTGAAGGCATCGTAGTATGCGGTCTTGTCTGCCTCATATTTTGCCTTCGCGGCTGCAAGAGTCTCGTCATAGAGTGTCCTTGCGGCGTCGAGCTTTGCTTTTGCCGTCTTGAGGTTGTTGAGCTTATCGGCATTGACCGTATCAAGGACGGTCGCGTCGATGTCGTCAAGTCCCGTCAGTCCGTTGGCAACGAGCCAATCGCCGAGAGCCTTCTCGGCTGCCTCGATGTTGCTCTTCTGATGGAGGATCTTTCCGGTGGTATCGACTGCGTTGAGCTTCGGAAGCACCGTGGCATCTGCATCATCGACCGCCGTGTCGGCTTTGCCCTTCGAGGTGTTGTAGAGTGCCTCGAGTGCGGCGTGGTTCACAAGGTCGTAGTTCTCTGCGACATAGTAAGGATCTGCGCTGTCGGCAACGATGGCGTAGGTGGTGAGCCATGCCGCGACCTCGCCCTTAAGTGCCTGAATGGTTTCCATATCGGTGATCTTGTCTCCGCAGGCAAGTATCTTCGCATTGATCTCATCGGCGGCTACCTTTGCATCGGCAAGGAGCGCGGCTCTTGCGATATGATCGTCGAGAGAGGTCTTGTTCACACCGAGGATGTCGGCGATGTTGGCTTCGTCAACACCGTCAGCCCATGCGGTGAATGCAGCCTGCACTGTGGCGACATCGCCGCAGGCGCTGTATGCGAGCTTCTTTGCCTCACCGAGAGCGACTATCTTTTCGATAAGTCCGCCGGCGGCTTCTGCCTCTGCCTTCTTGGCAGTCATTTTACGCGCGTATTCGATAGCGTTCCTGAGATCGGTATATTCGGCACCGACTGCGGTGGCAACCTCGACGATATCGGCGGCGGCGGCATCGGAATCGACCGATGTCTTCACTGCCTCAAGTGCGGCAAGAGTGCTGTGCAGGCAGGTTCCGTTCACATTGTAAGGAGTCGCGGCGGTATCTATGTACTTCGCGGTGAAGAGAGCCGTTCTGATCTGCTCTCTGAGGTTGTTCAGAAGAGTGCCGTTGAGCGTCTCGGAGAGGAACTTGTAGGCTGCATCGTAGCCGCTCATATCCACAAGCCTCGGGATATTGACATTCTCTTCATCGGCGGCAAAGCTTGCCGTCACCCATGACCTGAACTCCGTCTTTGCCGCTTCAAGGTTTGCCTTGAGGGCAAGAATGTCGGCGTTGTTGTCGTAGGCTTCGTAAACGCTCTTGTCGGGGATAAGCCCGTTGATGTTCGCCTGAGTCGTCGGAGCGGTCAGCTTCGCGGCTTCGAGAGTGGCGTAGGCTGCCTCTGCGGCGGCAACGCGGGTCTCAAGGTTGACCTCGCCGTCCGCGCTCATATACTTTTCGACCGCATCGTCGCCCATGGCGGCTCTGGCGGTGTCAAGTGCGCTTCTGGCGGCGGCTATCGCTGCCTTGGAGTCGGCTTCCTTGTTCTCGCACTCGGTAAGAGCGGCGATGAGTATCGGGCTGCCTATGGCACCGTACTTTGCGAAAGCCTCGTCTGCGAGGTTCGGGACCTCCTTTGCGGCGGTCTTCGCGTCGTCAAGCGCCTTATTCGCGGCGGCGGCGTTAAGCGATCTGAGGATCGTTATCCATGCAGCGTTGTACTGCTCGTCGAGCTTCTTTACGCCCTCGGCGGAATAATGGCTTCTGTCGATGGCGTCGTAGGTCGTGTCAAGCTCCTTCAGCTTTTCGATAACGACCGCGGTCGCGTCGTTGTATGCCTTGTTGTTTTCGTCGATAAGCGCCTGCGCAAGGTCCTTTATCATGGCGTCAAGTCCGCCGGAGGTTCCGGTGACCATATCCTCGAGCGTCTTTATCCTTGCCTCATACGCCTCGACAGCCGCAAGCCTGCCTTCGGCTGCGGTTATCTTTGTGTTCGCTGCACCGAGAGCGGTCTCAAGCGCGGTGATCTTCGTCTGCTGAGCGTCGATCAGGTCCTTCTGGTCCTTGAGAGCGGTGTTGAGCATGTTCTCGAGCTGTGTCTTCGCGTCGCGGAGTCCCTGCTCAAGCTCGGTCTTCGAGGCGAGCGCGTTCTTCAGGTCGGTCTTCGCGGCTTCAAGGTCGCTCTTCTTTGCCATATCGGTAAGAGCGGCGGCGATGGCGTCCTTTGCTGCCTTCTCGGTGATGAACGACTTGGCGGCTTCCTTGGTTATGTAATCATTGAGCTTCGCAGCCGTTGCATTGTTCATCTCGGTCTTAAGCTCATCGAGCTTTGCCGAGGTGACATAGCCCTTCAGTGTCTCAAGCACGGTCTCGGTCTTCGCGTAGTCGGTAAGCGCGGTGGATATCGCGTTAGCCGTCTGGTCGGAAGTGAGGAATTTCTTGAGTTCCTCGGTCGTGACTATCGAGTCTTTATCAAGTGTCGTTCCTTTGACATACTCGGTGAGTATGTTCTTGATCGCCTCTGCGACTGCCGCCTCGTCGGGGAGTTTGGCTATCGCGTCGGCATTGTTCTTGGCGTCGGCTTCGGCTTTGTCAGCCTTGTCCTTCGCTTCGGAAGCCGCGGTCTTTGCATCGTCCGCAGATTTCTGTGCCTCGTCCGCCGCAGTCTTCGCCTCGTCGGCTTTCGACTGTGCGGTCTTGTCGGCACAGGAGGTCAGTGTCAGAGAGAGCGCAAGTATCAGTACGATAAGTACAGACAGGCCCCTGACAAGACCGGTTTTGCTGGTTTTTTTCATCCTGTTCCCTCCAAATAAAAATTTTGATGCCTATATTTTACCTCAAAGCTCTTATTTTTTCAAGAGCTTTGTGCCAACGGGTGATATATCGTATGAACGGGAATTTTCGTGCTTTGAATTTACAAAATTTACCTTAGTTCGTTTTTGTCCGACCCGCCGGACCGGTGCCGGCGAAGGCGCGCATTACCTGCTTTGCCTCGGCATACCGGTTCTTCGCAACGCTGACCTTCTCGCCCGTGTCCATCTCGAAAAAGTATTCGGACAGTCTGACGGCATGGTTCATATTCACGACGAAGCTCCGGTGCGAGCGATAGAACTCGTCCGACGGCAGGTGCGTGCATACATCGGAAAGCGCTCCGGTCGCCGAATATGTCCGCGTACCGCAGTGGATCAGCAGGTCGCTCCCCGAGACCTCGATATAAACTATCGAATCGACGGGTATCGAGATCCTTTCGCCTTCCTCGGTGCGGAGCAGCAGACGACGGCGCGAAGAAAAGCGCTTTGCCGCGCGTCTGAACACCGGGCGGAGCTTTTTCCTTGTCGCCGGCAAAAGAATATAGCCCGTCGGAAAGACACTGTACGCCGCGAGCGCATAATCGGCGCTTTCGGCGACAAAAATAATATCGCAGCAGTCGTCGGCGAGCCTCAGCTTCCGTGCGAAGTCGATCCCGCTCTCGCCCGCGACCTCCGCACCGAGGATCAGCAGGTCGAAGTTCTCCTGCCATACCGCCGCGGAAAGAAAGCGGAACGATATGAAGGTCGAGACGAAGACCTCGGCTCCCACCTCGGCGGCGAGCGCGCGGATCTCGCCCTCGAGCGGTGACGGCCCGGCTCCCGTACCGTCGCAGACAGCTATACGCAAAACTTTGTTCCTCCTCGGAAAAAATTTTCAGGAAAGGGTATGTCTATGAAAAGAAATATCTCAAAGTATCTTTCGGCGATCGTCGCACCGGTCATTCTTCTCTCTCTCCTCTGCCTCTCTGTCGGAGCCGTGCGGCAGGATCCGTCGCCCGTTGCCCTTGAGCAGGCAGAAAGAAGCTCCGCCGAAGCGTCCGGCACGACAGAGGTCACGAATATGCCGACCGGAAGGTCGCAGGGGTCCGACAACAGCACGACGGGAAGCGTCGTCGCGGTCGTCATCGCCGTCCTTGTCGTGATCGCCGTCATCGCCCTAATATTAATCTTCGTCCCGAAGGCAAAGGCAAAGGGCAAAGGCTGACGGCGGGTCTACTTCCCCACGCAGAATTTCGAGAAGACCGAGCTTATTATGTCTTCTCCGACGAGCCTTCCGCTCACCGCGGCGAGCGACTCCATCGCGCGCTCGACCGACGAGCATACAAGGTCGACGGGAAGTCCGGCGTCGATCCCCGCGAGCGCCTCGGCAAGACATTCGCATGCGAAGGCGAGCGCACCGTACTGCCTCGCCGTGGCGACGACCGAATCCTTCATTATATCTATACCGTCGGAATTGAACAGCTCCGACACAGTCCTGCCGAGTTCCCCGATACCGAGTCCGGTCTTTGCCGATACGCTTACCGAAAGGGGCAGGCGCGAGCATATCGCGTCAAGCCCTTCGGCGCGCGGCAGGTCGGACTTGTTTATTACCGCTATTACTTTTGCGTGAGCCTTTGACAGCCTGTCGGCGAGAGCTATGTCCTCCTCAGAAGGCATACTCGAGCCGTCGAAAACCGCGAAGATAAGCTCGGCGTCCTCTATCGCCCGCTCGGCGCGTCCGATGCCGATCCGCTCGACCGGATCCTCTGTATCTCTGAGTCCCGCAGTGTCGAAAAGGTTCAGCGTCACGCCGCCGAAGGAGACCTTCTCGGTGAGGATATCGCGCGTTGTTCCCTCAATATCGGTAACTATGGCGCTCTCATGCCCCGAAAGGCGGTTGAAAAGGCTGCTCTTGCCCGAATTCGTCCGCCCGCAGATCACGGTCGCGACTCCTTCGGCGACAGCCCGCCCGACAGAGTAGGTCGACGCGAGCCTTCCGGCTCTCTCCTTCGCCTCCGAAAGGCGCAGATAAAGCTCGTCCGCGCTCATATCCGAGACATCCTCGTCGGGAAAGTCTATATCGGCGCGAAGCTCCGAGCTGACAGCAAGGAGCGATCCGTATATTTCGTCGACCCCCGCCGAGAGCCTTCCGTCCATGCCCGAACGCGCCAGCGCGAGCTGAGGCAGCGTTCCCGCCTCGAGCAGCGCTCCGAGGGCTTCGGCGCGGTCAAGGCTCAGCTTACCGTTGAGGAAGGCGCGGCGCGTGAACTCTCCCGCCTCCGCCTGTCTCGCTCCCGCGGCAATGCAGGCGGCAAGCACCGTCTGCGTCACGAGAGTGCCTCCGTGGCAGCTTATCTCGACCGTATCCTCGCCGGTGAACGACCTCGGCGCGCGGAAAAATACAGCCATCCCGTCGTCGATCTGCCGCCTCTCCTCCCCCGGCACGGGCAGAAAGATCGCACCGTGAAGCATCCGGTTCGGTTCGGCAAGGCTCAGTTTCTTTGAAAACACCGCGTCGCCGACCGCAGCGGCATCGGGGCCGGAGACTCTTATTACGGCAACGCCGCCCTTCCCCCTCGGGGTCGAGACGGCGGCTATAGTATCGAAAAGATCCATTTTTATCTTCCTTTCGTCCGCATCAAAGGGCGCAGATGAGCCGCTCTATCGCGGTATATCCCTGCGGCGAGAGCTTTATCGCGGCGTCGGCGTCGGCGCAGAGATCGAGCGCCCGCCGGAGCCTCTCGATACCTGCCCCGTTCCTCTGGCAGAGCCCGACGCGGAATTCGTGTATTTTCAGCCTCTTCGAGATCTCGCCCTTTGAAAGCCCGCCGTCGGTCAGAAGGCGCACCGAGTGCATCATGCAGAAGGTCGAGATTATCTCGCCCATGATCGCGGTAGGCTCTATCCGCCGCCGCTTCATCTCGGCAAGGATCCGCAGAGCGTCCGCCGAACGGTTCTCCATCACGGCATTCGCGAAGGCGAACGAGTCGTAATCGGTGTCGGCGATGTTTACACGCTCGATGTCGGCGGGACTCGCCGAGGTCTTCCCCGCCGCGAGGGTATACCACGAGAGCTTGTCGGTCTCGGACGAGAGCCTGTACATATCGGTGCCGCAGTAATCGACAAGGCGGCGGCATAGCATCGGATCGGCGGCGACTCCGTTCGCCTCGAAGTGCCTCCCGACCCAGCGGGCGAGCATCGCGGGGCTTGATTTTTCAAACCTCACGGGAGTGAGAAGCTCGGAGAGCTTCTTAAGTGTCGCCGAGGGTCTCTTCGGCAGGTAGCCCTCGTCTATCGCGTCGGCGGGAACGCTTATGACAAGTATGTTGTAGTCAAGCTCGGGAAGGGACGAAAAGACCTCGCAGAATGAGTCAAGGAGCTTTCCCTTCACCTCGCGGAAATTCATTCCCGAGACCTCGACGAGCTTCGTTTCGCTCATCATGGGCAGGGTCGAGAGCGCGCCGAGCAGAGCCTCGGGCGTGAGGCCCTGAGGGTCGAGGCGTATGTCGTTGAAGGGCGCGAGCGACGGGTCGGGGCAGACCGAGGCGCGCAGAGAGTTCAGCGAAAAGGACTTCAGATAGTCCTCGTCTCCGAAAAAAAGGTAGCCCCCGGGCGCGCATTTTTTTATCTGCTTCCGGAAATCCGCTTCCGTGATGATGTTATTCAAGGCAGAATGTCCTCCCTTCCCGATCGCGTTTCAGGTTCGACTCAGATTCAGTTCCGGCTCAGTTTCGGGTTTTATTTCAATAATTATATCATTTTTTCCCGCCCCCGTCAAGCACCGGACGGAGACGCGGGGATACGACGGGGGATACGAAGGATGTGGGGGAATTTCTTTCGAGAAAGTCTATCCTCACCGCAGGTGAGGAAATACGCCCCCAAAGAACTTGCTGGAAGGTTATGGGAGCAATGCTTTGTCTCGCGGCATTTTGCCTGCGGCAAAACTTTGGTGTCTTTTTGAGAAAGCTCCTCAAAAGTCTGCAAGCAGACTTTTATCGGACATTTCTCAAAAACCCACCGGAATTTCACCCCGCGGGGTGAAATTCTGTCCCGAGACAAGGAGTTTGACCGTTTAACCTAAAGGCAAAATTCACTAACGGGGCGAACGCACCGTTAAATCAACGCTTGCCGACAGACCGCGCGCCCCATTAAACCGATGCTCACCGAAAGATGAAGATCTCACTCTTAACGATGCCTTTTTGAGGGCATTGCCACGGGTGAGGTCTTCACTTTTAATTTTGTCAAAGTTTAGGTCAAGCCTTTTGCGGGTGCGACCCGCGGCGCCAGATCGCGGATTATTCACCGGAAGGGGATGTCTTCACCCGCAGCCTTTATCAAGTTTAGGTCAAGCCTTTTCAAAAGCTTGCGGGGGAGCAGCGCCCCGCGTCTCTCGTCGCCGCCCGAAGAGGTCGAAATTCTCCTCAACGGTATTTTCTTTTTGCTTAGCTTTTTCTTTTGTGCCTGCTACAGGCAAAAGAAAAAGCGCCAATGCCTTTGCGCAGACAATCGCCCTATAAAAAGGTCAAACCTTTTCTCAAACCCGTAGGGGAGGATATCATCCTCCCGCCCGGCGGCGCCTGCACCCAATCCTCGCGGTTTATGCACTTAAAAGTGAAACCTTCTCCAGGAGACAATACTTTGTTAAGGGTAAGAAAAATCTCACTCTAACGATGCCTTTTTGAAGGCATTGCCACGGGTGAGGTCTTCGGTTTTATTTTTCAAGTATTGGCGACCATTGGTTGCCAATACCGTGCAATTTTTTCATTCTTAATCTTATAGGTCGCAATACGCGTAAGATTTGCACGAATGTTCGCCCTGTAAGTGAGCGCAACTTTAAGGTCAAACAGTTTTTGCCCTTTGTCTCGGGACAGAATTTTCCCCCGCGGGGGAAAATTCCGGTGGGTTTTGCCCGAGGATGAGGAGGGGATGCTTGCATACCCTCGAGTCCTCGGCAAAAATCCACCAAAGTTTTGCCGCAGGCAAAATGCCGCGAGACAAAGCGTTTCTTCCATAGCCTTTCAGCAAGTTCTTCGAAAGGGTTCGGGGAAACCTTCTCCGAAAGAAGGTTTCCCCGAGTCCCTCGTATCTCCCGTTTCTCTGCACAAAGGCATTCTTTGCGGGAGGATAATATCCTCCCCTACAAACCATTTGTTCAAGTTCTTTGAAGGGCGTGGGGAACTTTCTTCCAAGAAAGTTCCCCACATCTTTCGTATCTCCCGTATCGTCGCGCGGTCAGCCGGCGTGGGTGATCTTTATATCCTTCGAGGTATAGAGGCAAGGCTCGGCGGTCTTGCCGTCGAGGCTGAGCAGCTCCGAGACGGTGACGAGTTCATAGCCCTCTGCGACGAGCCTGTCCGCCGCGCGGAGGAATATATCGACCGAGGACATATAGATGTCGTGCATAAGGATTATATCGCCGTCCTTGACCTGCGCCATTATGAGGTCGACTCTGCCGTTCACGAACGCCTCGTACTCCTCGGTACCCTTCTGCGAGGTCTTCGGATGTCCGTCCCAATCGCGCGTATCGACGCTCCAATAGATCGAATGGTAGCCTCTTCCCGAGAGGTAGGTGAGCTGAGCCTCGTTCGCCGCGCCTCCGACGGGTCGGAAAAGCGTAGGCTTCGGTGCGCCCGCCGCCATTATCGCGTTTTCGGTATCGGTGAGGCTCTGCGAGATCGACGCCTCGTCCCCGAGAGAGTTCAGCGAGGTATGCGCGTATGTATGCGAGCCGTACTCACAGCCGAGCGCAAGCCCTCTCGCAATCGCCGCGCGGTTGTATGAGATCGCCGCTCTCTCGCCGACGACGAAGAAGGTCGCCTTCATCCCGAGGGCTTCGAGTTTGTCAAGCACATAGGTCGTATAGGGATAATAGCCCTCGTCAAGATCTTCCGCCGGTGCGTGAGGCCCGTCGTCAAAGGTGAAGGCTACCCTCTTTTTTGCACTTCCGTTTCCGTTTTCATTGCCGTTATTGTTGCCGTTTCCGTTTTCGGCACAGCCGCAGAGCAGCAGGGCAACGAGCAATGCCGCCGTAAGTGCCGCAACTATCCTTTTCATTTTTCTTTTTCCCCCGATCATTTATGATATTTTCTGTTTGAGTTTATCATCATCCCGCGGTAGATCTGCTCGAAGAGTATCACGCGCATGAGCTGATGCGGGAAGGTCATCTCCGAGAAGGAAAGGCGCGTGTCGCACGCCTGCTTGACCTTCGGCGACAGACCGCAGGAGCTTCCGATGACGAAGCACACGGCTCCCGTCTCGCCTGCCGCGTCCGAGAGCAACGAGGCGAACCTCTCCGACGGCATCTGCTTTCCCTCTACGCAGAGAGCGACCTTTTTCGACCTCTGCGGCAGAGCGGCAAGGATCTTCGCGCCTTCTGCCTCGAGAGCCGATGCGATCTGCTCCTCCGAGGGCTTGTCGGGAAGCGGGGCTTCCTTTATCTCTGTGACCTCGACGCGGCAGAAAGCCGAGAGGCGCTTTGTGTATTCGGCGCACGCCTCACGCGAAAAGGCTTCCTTGAGCCCGCCGACCGCGACTATTTTTACCGACAGCATAGCCTTACACCGACGGGAAGGGCGTCGCGTCGTCGGGCCGCGCGACCGAGACACGGATGCCCGGGAATTGCGCGAGAGCCTTCTTCACCGTGAGCAGCGCCGTCTCGGGCGTGTTGTTCTCGCGGCTGATGTGGGCGAGCATGAAACGCTTCGTGCCCCGAACGGCAAGGCGGCTCGCGAATTTCGCGCAGTCGGTATTTGAGAGATGCCCCGAGCGCGAACCTATCCTGCGCTTGACCTCAAGGGGATAGCTCCCGAATTTCAGCATATCCTCGTCGTAATTCGACTCTATTATGACCGACTCGCAGCCGCAGAGCATCTTCTCCATTCCCTCGGTCACATATCCCGTGTCGGTGGCGATGCCGAGGCTCTCTCCGCCGTCGGTGTCTATCCGGTAGCCGACGCACGCCGCGCTGTCGTGAGACAGGACGAACGAGCTGATATTCATATCCCCGACCTTCTCGGAAAAGAGAGGCGGATGCCTCACGATCCCGGGCAGGTGTCCGCAGGCAGCCTCTGCCGCGTCGGCACTCGGTCCGGTCATATGTACCGGAATGTTATGCTTTTTGAGAAGCACCGCGAGCGCCGATATGTGGTCGGTATGCTCGTGGGTTATGAAGACCGCCCTGATCTTCTTTATATCGTATCCGGCGCGGCAGAGCGTCGAACAGAGCGTTCTCGCGCTCTTTCCCGCGTCGATAAGTATGTCTCCGCCCTCTGTCGAGACGAGCATGGCGTTTCCCGACGAACCGGAATAGAGTGAGATGACCTTTATATTACCCATAGTCCTCCGTTACACAAAAAAAGATTTCACGGTCGGGATGACGAACTGGTCGACCACCTCGTAGCCGTAGATCGCTATCAGCGGGATTATCACGGTAAGCATCCATTTTGACCTTTCGAGCCGCCGCTTTCCGTCGGCAACGAATTCGAGCTTCTTATCCTCGGGCCATTCGGGCGGACACATATCGGGAGTCACGCGAAGGCGCGACAGCCCGCGGTTGTATATCAGATAGGAAAAGACGAACCCCGCCGTGACCAGCCCGTATATTATGAAGGTCACAAGGGCATTGAGATTCACACCGACGGCGTAGAGCAGGAAGAAAACGACGAAGTTTCCGATAAGGGCGATAAGGTATATCGCCTTTTTTCCTTTCAGCCGGCTCAAAGTACCTTCACCGCCCCCGCGCGGCGCACCGAAAGGCGGTCGCAGCTCTCTTTTCCGAAGACCGACAGAAGAGAGGCTTCGACGGTCTTATACTTTTCGTTCGGTATGTACGCCTGCACCGTTCCGGCAAAGCCTCCGCCCTGAAGCCTGTAAGCTCCGTCATCCGGCAGAAGCTTTCCGAGCAGGAAGAGCGCGAGCGGGATGCCCTCGCTCGTCGGCGCCTTCGGCGCGTAGGCGTTCTGGAGGAACATAAAGCTCGACTCGCCCGACTTTTTCACGAGCGCAAGGTAGGTGCCTGTGTCCCCCGAGCGCAGAGCCTCACGCTGGAGAGCCACACGGCGGTTCTCCTCAAAGAAGTGGAGCGCGCGGAGTATCGCACGGTCGCCGACCTTCTCGCGCAGGGCGGGGATCGACGAAAGGACCGAGCCTTCGTCGACCTCGCGAAGGACTTCCTTCGCGAAGCACGCGGCGACCGCCTTCATCTCGGCGGGGACTGCGGCATAATCATCGGTGAGGTCGGCGTGACTGCCGCCCGTATGGGTGACGCAGATCGAATATTTTTCGTTCACGGGCGAAAAATCAAGGCACTCGACCGCCGGCGCTTTCGGGTCGGCGAAATCTATCGCGATGACCCCGCCGTATGCGCAGGCGAGCTGATCCATAAGCCCGCAGGGCTTGCCGAAGAAGACATTCTCGGAATACTGCGCGATCTGCGCAAGCTCCGTCGGCGAGACCTTCCCGCCGTTGTAGAGATGATTCAGTATGTTTCCGACCATGACTTCGAAGGCGGCGGAGGAAGAAAGCCCCGAACCCTTCGGCACATCCGAGACCGTGAAGGCGCAGAAGCCGCCGACGCGGTAGCCCCTCTGCCGAAAGCCCTCGCAGACCCCGGCGATCAGCGCCGCCGAACTTCCGAAGGCGGACTCCGAGGGAAGATTTTCCGCGCTTATATCGACGGTATCCTCGGGGAAGCCCTCGCTCTTGAGCCTTATTTTCATATCGTCGGTCGGAGCGGCGAGCGCGGCGATGTCAAGGTCGACCGATCCCGCGATGACGCATCCGCGGTTGTGGTCGGTGTGGTTGCCCGAAAGCTCTATCCTTCCGGGGACTGAAAAAAGCCCTGCGTCGGGCATATCGCCGTACTTTTTCACGAAGGTATCGGTGAGTGATGAAAGTCTTTTTTTCTGCTCTCCGGCTTTTTCTCCGTAGACCGGGAAAAGGGCATCGGAACATTCTCCGCGCAGGAGCGCGGCAAGGGCGTTTGCGGTCATGACAGGTCCTTTCATGCCCGAAAAAACGGGCAGATTTCGTTAATTATATATCATACTACAGATTCCTGTCCTCTTCGTTACCGATAGTGTAAAATTACTGTAAAATCCTTGCCTTTTTGCCGCCCGATGTGGTATAATCCATAAGAAGACAAAAAGGAAGGAGGCTTATGCCCACCTTGAAAAATGTGAATATCTTCCGCAGGTTCATGATCTTCCTCGCCTTCTGTGCGTTCGTGTTCTGCGCGATAAACTACCGCACAGCCGAGAAGGGCTTTGTCGAATCGACGAAGATCCCCGAATTCAAAGGCTCGGCGCAGGAGGTCACTCTCTTTATCCTTCTCCTGCTTTTTGCCCTTGCCTTTGTTTCGATGCTGCTCCCGAGGAGCCTTTCGGGCTTTTCGATAGCCTTCACCGCTCTGCCGTTCAGGTATTCTTTCTATGCCCTCTCGGAGGGGAACATACCGAAGTTCAACCCCGCGCTGGCGCTCCTGTTCGGTGCGCTGCTGCTTGCGGGGGCGCTCGTGAACTTCTTCGGATATGCCTGTGACCCCGAGCTGCGACCCTCGTGGAAAATAAAGAGGTGCGTGATACCTGCGTTCGCGCTCTGCGCCTTCGCGGCTCTCCTTCAGCTCATAAAGCTGAAGATGACCGTAGCCGAGGAAGGGCTTCCGCTATTCTTCTCGGCATACAATGTCATAGTCATAGCGGCTATGGTGCCGGCGGTCACGGCACTGGTCCTCAGCCTTTACGGGAAGGGTAAGGACAAATACCTCGGTATAAGTCAGTTCATAGCTTCGGCGACAGCGTCGGTGCTTCCCGAAGCCCTCCTTGCCGTGAATATCGCGGCGGGATGAATTATTCGACACAGCTTTCAAAATTCAAAATATATAACTCTATCTAACAGGAGCCTAAAGTATGAAATGTTATGATGTGCTTATCATCGGATGCGGAGTGACGGGTGCCGCCGCCGCATACGAGCTGTCGCGCTACGAGCTGTCGGTGGGCGTCGTCGAACGCGCCAACGATGTCGGTTGCGGAGCGACGAGAGCGAACAGCGCGATCCTTCACGCCGGATATGACCCCGAGCCGGGAACGCTCTGCGCGAAATTCAATGTCGAGGGCGTCAGGCTCGCAAAGGAGATATGCGAAAAGCTCTCGGTCCTTCGCCGCGAGCTGCCCTCCTTCGTCCTTGCCTTCACCGAGAAGGACATGGAGCTTGTCCGCGAGCTTAAGCGCCGCGGCGACGCGAACGGAGTCGAGGGCTGCGAGGTGCTGTCGCGCGACGAGGTGCTTGCCATCGAGCCTTCGATAAATCCGGAGATCCTCGGTGCGCTCTACGCTCCCCACTCGGCGATCGTCGATCCGTGGGAATACACCTGCGCGATGGCTGAGACCGCCGTCGTCAACGGAGCCGAGGTCAATCTCTGCTGCGAGGTCACTTCCATCGAAAAGGCAAAGGAAGGCTTCACCGTCCGCACGAGCGGCGGGGACTTCTCGGCAAAATACATAGTAAACGCCGCCGGCTGCTATGCCCCGAAGATCGCCGCGATGATAGGCGACAACAGCATGACTCCGGTGAACCTCTGCGGTCAGTATTATGTGCTTGACAAGTGCGAGGGCAAAAAAGTGAACTCGGTCGTCTTCCGTTGCCCCGACGAGAAGGGCAAGGGCGTCCTTGTTTCTCCGACCGTCCACGGGAACCTGATAGTCGGTCCCGACGCCTACACGGTAAAGGACGGCGACACGGTCGGAACGGTCGCGGAGACCCTTCCGAAGCTCAAGCCGAGCGGACTTAAGTCGGTCCCCGGCATCGATTACAGGCAGGTCATCCACGAATACGCGGGCGTCAGACCCGCGACGACCGACAGCGACTTCATAGTCAACGCCTCACCCGTCAGCGACAACTTTATAAACCTTGCCGGAATAAAGTCCCCCGGACTTTCGGCGGCTCCCGCCATCGCGCGCGAGTGCGTGAAGATCCTTTACCTGTGCGGACTCAGACCGAAGAAAAAGGCGAACTTCACCGACGAGCGCAAGGTCGTCCGCTTCAACCGCCTCAGCGAAGAGGAAAAGGCTGAAATGATCGAAAAAGATCCGCTCTACGGACAGATAATCTGCCGCTGTGAGACAGTGACCGAGGGCGACATAGTCGCGGCGATACACCGCCCGATAGTCCCGCGCAGCATCGACGCGATAAAGCGCCGCACGGGTGCCGGACTCGGAAGGTGCCAGGGCGGCTTCTGCTCACCGAGGGTACACGAGATACTTGCGCGCGAGCTGGGGGTCTCTCAACTCGACATCCCGCTCGGGAACGAGGGGAGCTATATCCTTACCGGAAAGACCAAGGAGGCTGACAGATGACTGCCGAAAAGTATTATGATGTTATAGTTGTCGGCGGAGGTCCCGCGGGACTTGCCGCGGCGGTCTCGGCTTGTGACAACGGAGCCGGGCGCGTGCTCGTTATCGAGCGCGATCATGAGGTCGGGGGAATCCTCAACCAATGCATACACAACGGCTTCGGGCTCCATTACTTCAAGGAGGAGCTGACCGGTCCCGAATATGCCGGACGCTTCGCAAAGATGGTATCCGAGCGAAAGAACGCAGAGGTCCTCTGCAATACCATGGTGCTTAGCATCACGAGCGACAGAAAGGTAGTCTGCATCAGCCGCGAGAGGGGCTATCAGGTCTACGAGGCGGGCGCGATAATCCTCTGCATGGGCTGCCGCGAGCGCACGAGGGGAGCGATAGCGATCCCCGGCGACCGTCCCGCGGGCGTGCTTACCGCCGGAACGGCGCAGAGGTATGTAAATATCGAGGGCTATATGCCCGGAAAGAAAGTAGTCATCCTCGGTTCGGGTGATATAGGACTCATCATGGCAAGGCGCCTCACCCTTGAGGGCGCGAAGGTGCTTGCCTGCGTCGAGCTTTGCCCCTATTCGAACGGACTCACGAGGAATATCGTGCAGTGCCTGAACGATTTCGGTATCCCGCTCTACCTCTCGCACACCGTGACGAATGTCATAGGCAAGAACAGGGTCGAGAAGGTGCAGATAAGCCGCGTCGACGGCTTCACGCCCGTCCCGGGAAGCGAATTCGAGATAGAGTGCGACACGCTTCTCCTATCGGTCGGACTTATACCCGAGAACGAGCTGACGAGGGGCGCGGGGATCGAGATCGACCGCCGCACGAACGGCGCAATAGTTCACGAGAACATGGAGACCTCCGTCGCCGGCATCTTCGCCTGCGGAAATGTTGCGCATGTCCACGACCTTGTCGACTATGTTACGGCAGAGAGCCTTCGTGCCGGCGCCGCCGCCGCTAAGTTTGCCGCAGGGACCTTCATGGAAAGCCCCACGGTCACGGTGAAGAACGGAAACGGCGTGAATTATACCGTTCCGCAGCTCGTCCGCCCCGTGAACCTTGACAAATCGGTCGAGATATTCTTCCGCACGAACAAGGTCAGGGGAAAGTCACTGATAAAGGTCACGAGCGGAGATACGCTCATCGCGCAGTACAGGCGCGAGCATATGGCTCCCGGCGAGATGGAGAAGATTTCGATACCGAAGCTCCTCTTCGCGAAGGTCGGAGAAGAGCTGACCGTCGAGGTCTGCGACGATGAAGCCTGACGCTTCCGCCGAAAATTCCGAGAAAGGATGATTTAACCGTGAAAGAAGTAATCTGCATATGCTGCCCGAAGGGCTGTCACCTCAGCGTTGACGAGAATAACGGTTACAGTGTGACCGGAAACGGCTGCGAAAGAGGCGCCGAATACGGCAAAAAAGAGCTTGTCTCACCGACAAGAGTCATAACCTCGACCGTGAAGATAGAAGGCGCCGCCTACGCGCGCTGCCCCGTAAAGACCGCCGCCCCCGTCCCGAAGGGAATGATGGACGAGGTGATGAAGGCGCTCGACAGCGTGACCCTTCACGCTCCCGTGAAAACGGGCGACACTGCGCTCGCCGATGTCTGCGGCACCGGCGTCGATGTCGTCGTCACAAGGGACCTCTGAGGATAAAGTAAATATCAGAACGCGGGGGAAACTTTCTTAAAAGAAAGTTTCCCCCCTTTTCCGTTGATCGAGATATGATACGGAACGACGGGAGACGCGGGGGCTTTCTTGGAAGAAAGCCCCCACCCCCCCAAAGAACTTGTTGACGGGTTATGGAAGTAATGTCTTATTTCACGGTTAAATGATATGGCAGTAACGACTTGTCTCGGGACAGAATTTCGCCTCGCAGAGGTGAAATTCCGGTGGGTTTTTGAGAAATGTCCGATAAAAGTCTGCTTGCAGACTTTTGAGGAGCTTTCTCAAAAAGACACCAAAGTTTTGCCGCAGGCAAAATGCCGCGAGACAAAGCATTGCTCCCATAACCTTCCAGCAAGTTCTTTGGGGGCGTATTTCCTCACCTGCGGTGAGGATAGACTTTCTCGAAAGAAAGTCCCCCAAATCCTTCGTATCCCCCGTCGTATCCCCGTCAGGCGAACTGTGAATTATAGAGGCTGGCGTAGAAGCCGCCGGCGCGGAGCAGGTCGCCGTGTGTTCCCTGCTCTATTATATTCCCGTCCTTGACGACGAGGATGAGGTCGGCGTTCTTTATCGTCGAGAGTCTGTGCGCGATGACGAAGCAGGTATGGTTCTCCATGAGGTGCGCCATTGCCTCCCTTATGTTTATCTCGGTGCGCGAGTCGACATTCGAGGTCGCCTCGTCAAGGATGAGCATCGGGGTCTTCGGCAGCATGGCGCGCGCGATCGTGATGAGCTGCTTCTGCCCCTTCGAGATATTCACGCCGTCGTCCGATAGCAAAGTGTCATAGCCGTCGGGCAGGTGTTCGATGAAGGAGTCTATCTTCGCCGCCTTCGCCGCCGCTATGACCTCCTCGCGCGAGGCATCGGCCCTGCCGTAGGAGATATTTTCGGCTATCGTTCCGTAGAAGAGCCATGTATCCTGAAGCACCATCGTATAGGAGCCGCGGAGCGAGTCGCGCGTGACCTCCCTTATATCGTGACCGTCAAGGCTTATTCTTCCGTCGTCAACATCGTAAAAGCGCATCAGCAGGTTTATCAGCGTCGTCTTTCCCGCGCCGGTCGGACCGACGATCGCGACCGTCTGACCCGGTTTTACCTTCAGCGACAGGTCGTGGATTATCTCCTTTTCCTTCGTATAGCCGAATCTCACGCCGTCTATCGTGACCTCGCCGCGGACCTCTTCGAGCCTTGCCGCATCGGGCGCATCGGGCTTCTCGGGCACCTCGTCGATTATGCGGAAGACCCTCTCGGCGGCGGCAAAGGCGGACTGAAACTCACTCACGATATTCGCGAATTCGTTTATCGGCCCCGCGAACTTGCGCGAGTACATAACGAACTTCGTCACATTTCCCATCGTCATATAGAGCGAGAATATCCCGCCCGTGTCGGCGACGCTTCCCGTCGTCGAAAGGTAGAAGAGTATCCCGCCGAAGATCATCACGAGCGAGAGCGAAAGGTTGTTTATGAAGTTCACCGAAGGCCCTATCATCGCGCCGTAATAGTCGGCGTCGTAGTGCGCGTCGACCGCCGCGCGGTTCCGCCGGTCAAACCTTGAGACTATCGTAGCCTCGCGCCGGTAAGCCCTTATCGTCTTCGCGCCCGAGAGCATCTCCTCCGCGTAGCCGTTAAGCTCGCCGAGCATCGCCGAACGCGTTCTGAAGAGCGGGCGGATCTTCTTTGACTTGTACCTTGTGAATATCACCGAGATCGGGATCGTGATAAGGAATACGAGCATCATAGGACGCGAGATCCTTATCATAAAGTAGAGCGATCCGACGACCGTGAAGATACTCGTCAGCACCTGCACGATGTCTGTCGAGAGCGAGGCGTTCACCGTGTCGATGTCGTATGAGATCCTGCTGATTATGTCTCCCGTCGCGTGGGTGTCGAAGTAGGACACCGGAAGCGAGGTAAGGCTGTCAAAGAGCTGCTTCCGCATAAGATAGGTTATCCTCTGACTCAATGTCACCATCACAAAGGTCATAAGGTAGGCAAGGAACGCCGCCGCTATGTAGCAAAGGAGCATCTTCACGACATTGTCCCTCACCGTCAGAAGGAGCGCGGCGTTGTCGGCACCCTCGGTATTAAGAAGGGCTATCGCGTCTATCGCATTTCCGAGGCAGTCGGGTCCGATCAGTGCGAGAAGGTTTGAAAGCACCGTCAGCACCATCGCCGCAAGGACAAGGTACCAATGCCTTGCCGTATAGCCGAGAAGGCGCCGGATGACCTTCGCCTTAGCCTCCTTCGTCTGCTTCACGGGAGCGGCGTTCGTGTTCGGATTGTCCGAGGCGCGAGGGTCGCGCATAAAGTTTCCGCCTTTATTCAACGAAAGCACCTCCCATCTGCGATTCGGCTATCTCACGGTAGACCGTGCAGCCCTCCATCAGCTCGCCGTGAGTCCCCGAGCCGATTATCTTTCCCTCATCTATCACGAGGATGAGGTCGGAATTTTTCACCGAGCTGACCCTCTGCGCGACGACGATCGTCGTCGTCCCCGCCATATCGGCGGCAAGCGCCTGCCTCAGCGCCGCGTCGGTCCTGTAATCGAGAGCCGATGAGCTGTCGTCAAGTATCAGAATATCGGGATCGCCCGCCACGGCGCGCGCGATAAGGAGCCTCTGCTTCTGCCCGCCCGAGACATTCGTTCCCTTCTGCGAGAGAAGGTGGTCGTATCCCTCCGGAAAAGCCGTAATGAAGCCGTCCGCCTGCGCGGTCTTCGCCGCCTTCACCACTTCTTCGTGGGAAAGCTCGCGGCCGAGCTTTATATTTTCCTCCACCGTGTCGGCGTAAAGGAAGTCATTCTGAAGTGCGACGCCGAACATCGTGTGAAGCTCGTCGTCCGGGATCGTGCGGATGTCGCGCCCGTCTATGTATATGGCGCCCGAGCCGACATCGTAAAATCGCATGAGAAGGCTCACGAGCGTCGTCTTTCCCGACCCCGTCGCGCCTATGATGCCGAGCGTGCCGCCCTTTTTCAGCCTGAAGCTGATGTCCGAGAGGTTATCCTTCTTTCCGTTGTAGGAGAAGCTCACGCGGTCAAATTCTATGTAGGCTCCGTCGTCTTTTCGCGGATGGTCCTCTTCTGCGTGTGTCACAAGGTCGGGTTCGGCGTCGACGACCTCCTTTATGCGGTCAGCCGAGGCTGCACTCTTCGTGTACATCACGAAAAGCCTTGTCACCGACATCATAGCCATCGAGATCATCGAGAAATACTGCGTGAAGGTCACGATCTTGCCCGGCTCGGTCTGCCCGCCGAGGACCCTTGAGGCTCCGACCGCGACGACAAAGGTGATGCCGAGGTTCATGAGCAGGTTCATCACGGGATTCACCACGCCCATGGTAAGGCTCGCGCGCTTCTCATCCCGGACAAGGCTGCGGTTGACGCCGTCATACCTTTCGCGCTCGTGGTCGACCTTTGAGAGCGCCTTTATGACTCTGATGCCCTGCGCGTCCTCGCGCACGACCCTCACCATCCGGTCGACCGAATGCTGGACGCGGGTGTAGAGGGGGACTCCCTTCTTCGATATGAGAAAGACCACGCCGAAGATCACCGGCAGGAGCGCTATCATAACGAGCGAGAGCGCCGGATCGATAATAATCGTAACGACAAGTCCCCCGCCAAGAAGGAGCGGCGCGCGGACTCCCATCCTCTGCATCACTCCGATGAAGTGGTGGATATTGTAGGTATCGGTCGTAAGGCGCGATTCGAGCGAGGGGATCGTGAAGCGGTCGGTCTGACTGCCCGAGAGCGCCATTATCGACGAAAAGAGGTCATGGCGTATCCTCTGCGCCGCGTCGCGCGCGACAGACGCCGCCATACGGTTCGCCGCGACATTGCATATAAGGGCAACGGCGGCGCAAACGACCATCCCGAGGCCGCAGGCAACGATCATCCCAACCCCGCGGTCAAGACATTCGTCAAGTATAAGCCCGAGCAGGAACGGCAGGGCAAGCTCGATGAGCGTTCCGGCAGCCTTCACCGAAAAGCCGCCCGCCATCCTCCCGAGGTAGGGCCTGAGGTATCTGAAAATAAACTTCATCTGCGCTCCTCGGTCTTTCCGTCGACATAGTCCTTCGCCCGCTCGAACACGCGCTCCATCATCTGAAGGAACTGGTCAAGTTCGTCGGGCGTGAATCCCTCGGTTATGTATTCTGTCCATTCGCAGTTGACCTGATTTATAAGCGGCACGATCCCGAGCGCCTTCTCGGTCGGGTAAACGAGCGTCACGCGGCGGTCTGTCTCGCTCTGCCGCCTCTCGACATAGCCGAGAGTCTCGAGCGCCGAGAGCGCCCTCGCGGCGTTGCTCTTGTTGACATATATCCGCCTCGCTACCTGATCCTGCGAGATGCCCGGGTTCTTGCACACGCAGAGAAGGTAGTTCCCCTGATAACCGGCAAGTCCGGTCTCCTCGAGCCGCGCGGTGCGGTACTGTCCCCCGCAGCGGCTTATGACATTTATCTGCCTCATAAGTGACGGCATAGCTTTTCCTCCGTGCCAGAAAGAGTGCCGGCAGCCTCAGAAAAAAGGTTGTCGGCGCAACGGTTGCCCGTGCAACCAATATTATAGCCGCTTTCGCCCCTCCTGTCAAGCGGAAAAGACAAAAAAGCAGGTTTTTACCGGGAACGGGGGATACGAAGGATACGAGAGACGCGGGAGATGCGGGACGGGAGACGCGGGGGACGCGAGAGACGCAGGAAACTTTCTTAGAAGAAAGTTTCCTGCGTCTCTCGTAAAAGCATTGTTTTCGGGAGGATAATATCCTCCCCTACGGGTTTGGGGAAATGTTTTGCTTATAGGTCGTTCGCCCTCGAAAATCGTTTGGCGCTTTTTCTTTTGCCTTTAGCAGGCACAAAAGAAAAAGCTAAGCAAAAAGAAAATGCCGTAAAGGAGCTTTCGCCCTCTGCGGAGGGCGACCAAAGGCTCTGCCTTTGGATTCCGCAAGCCTCCCGAAAGGCTTGACCTAAACTTAATAAACGCTGTGAGTAACGACTTCTTGTTCTGCGAGCATTCGCCCTGTAAGTGAGCGCAATTTTAAGGTTAAACGGTCAAATCCCTTGTCTCGGGCAGAATTTCAGCGCGTAGCGTCTGAAATTCCGGTGGGTTTTTGAGAAGCTCCGATAAAAGGCTGCTTGCAGACTTTTGAGGAGCTTTTTCAAAAAGGCACCAAAGTTTTGCCGTAGGCAAAATGCCCCGAGACAAAGCATTACTTCCGTAGCCCTTGAGCGAGTTCTTCGAAGGGGGACGCCTCACCTTGGGTGAGGCTGGGGGAAACCTTCTACGAAAGAAGGTTTCCCTGAGTCCTCCGCGTCCCCCGTCGCATCCTTCAGGCTTAATCCCTGTAAAAAGGAAGATCATCCGCTCGGTATGTACCTTTTTCTTCTCGGAAAGTCCCTTATATTCTTCGCATAATCCGTTGCAAAGGTCTACTGCGTCACTGACAATAGCATCGACCTGCTCTTCGCCGAGCTTTTCTCCGAGCTTCTCCTGCGTCAAGCCTTTCTCTTTCCGAAGGGTAGCTATAAATTTTCCAATTTTCGTTTGATCCGGTTTTATGTGCCTCCCAAGAAAAGTATAGCACGATTTTCGCAAAAAGTCTTCCCCACAAACAGCGGATGTGTTCCCTAAAAGCGATGCAATGCTTTTTCCGCGTGCCATTCTGCGTTATTTCGGCAGATTTGTTGATGTTCAGTCCGATATTACTTTCGTTCCGAAAGCGCCGCCATTCCGCAATCACTTTTGATTCAAAGCTTCCATGACCTTTTCATATTCTTCCGCAAATCCGGGAAAAAGCGGCTTCGTATTTTCAAGTTCGCCACGACGCAAAAATTCGGTCATTGTCGATGCCTTCTCATACAGCCGCTCAAATCCGAGATTGGCGCATATGCCCTTCAGCGTATGAACGGCACGGAAAGCTTCTTCCGTATTCCCTGCGGCAAGCGCCGCCTGCAATTCGGAAAAGCTGCTGTCCTGTGCGAAAAGGCAGAGGAAACGCTTCAGCATTTCCTCGTTCCCGCCGAACCGCGCAAGTACTTTTTCGGCATCCGATCCGGCAATATCGTATATCTCTCTCAATTCACCCATCGTTCTTCCCTCCTTTCGTTATTTGCTTTGTCACTGTCTCAATCAGCTGGTCGATGTTCAGCGGTTTCGGCAGGACGCCCGTCACACCGGCATCGGTATATTCGCGAATGTCCTCTTCAAACAGATTTGCCGTCATAGCAATGACAGGCACGGTCTTGCCATCCGGTCTGTCGAGCGTACGGATCCGACGCGTTTCTTCAAGTCCGTCCATCTCCGGCATCATCACATCCGTGAGAATTACATCGATTTCACCGACCGCCGACGCGGCAAATTTTTCTACTGCCTGTCTGCCGTCATATGCCTTTATGATCTTTCCTCCCGCCTCTGTCACCATAAACTCGGCAATCTCCATATTCAGCTCATTGTCCTCAACAATCAACAGGGTAAGCCCTGCGAGAGAAGCGGGAGCGTCTGCCTGCGGTTCTGCCTTATCCGGAGCATCGGCATAAGGATAAGGAATTTTGATTTCAAATCGCGTTCCGCGTCCCTGTTCACTATCCACCTCTATGGTTCCGTTCAGTCTGTTTACCAGCTTTTGCACAATGGAAAGTCCAAGCCCCACGCCGCCAAAGCGACTGACGCTGTCCGCATTCTCCTGTGCAAACGGTTCAAACATGCTTTTCTGAAACTCCTTGCTCATTCCGATGCCGTTATCTTAGCAGACGAAATGCACCTCGGCATATCCGTCGCGGTTCCGCGCCGGATTCTGGGAGACCGAGAAACGCACGGTTCCGCCCTTTTTGCTGTATCTGACGGCATTGGTAATGATGTTCATCATAATCTGACGAAGATACAGCGATTCGCCGACCAACGGCTTATCCTCACCGGAAAGCTGCGGCGGTTCAAGCGTCACACCGTCATATCCCTTTACCCGCTCTGCGGCTAGCAGGTACAGCTTTCGAACCTCCTCTGAAAGACGGAACACCTCTGCCGTTGGTATATCGTCGTCGCTCTTCCTATCCGCCTTGTTGAGAGTCAGAATATCATTGACAAGTTCAAGCAGGTAGTCCGCCGCCATCTTTGCCTTGATACGACAGCTTGTCAAAAGCTCGGTATCCGTCGGATTTCGGCTTCCGATCTCAAGCATTCCGAGTATGACATTGATCGGCGTGCGGATATCATGACTCATTCTGCGCAGAAAGTCCGTTTTACTCTGATTTGCTTTTTGCTCGCTTAGTATCGCCGTTTCCAACTTTGCCTGATATTCCAGCTCTGCTTTCTTTTGCGCGTTTACGCTGCTTCGGGCAAGGATGACGGAATCCACTCTTCCTTCTTTGTCTTTTTCGTGTACAATCAGCTTGTCGTTGAGCCACTCTCCGCTTCTGTCCTGATATTCATATTCCGTATATTCCGCCTCCGTAAGACGCTCGGTCATAGTTTCGGTATTCAGAAAATCACGATAGCCCTCACGAAAACGCTCATCGACAAATCCGATAATTTCCTTGCAGAACTGCGTATCAAGCGGTCCGTCCTTTGCGACATTACTCAAATCCGGCGGATATTTCAAAAGCTCGTAGTGATTTGCTTTGAGATCGATCAATGCCGTAAGCCTGTAGACATGGCTGATAGCCTGTATGGTTTCATGCTGCCGACTGATCTCGCGGGCGTGTTCTGCTCTTGCTTTGAAATGGAAAAAGCCGCTTGCTAATACAATCACCGCATAGACGGAAAACGCAAACAGCATGATGGCGCGACAAGGCGAATATATTTCGCCCGCCGGATAGAAAGCATAAATATCATAATTCCAGCATTTGACATTGCCTCCGTAAAAGACGGCTCCGCCCGAAACAATCCTTGTAAGCTCATTTCCGGCTTTCCGCTCCTTCAGAGTTGTAAGCTCCGGTATCTCATCCGCTCCGGCATATACGCCATCGAGATTTGTGGCAATTATTCTGCCGCCTTCGGCGATGCAAAGCGTTCCGTTAAGTCTCGTTTCGTTTCTCGCCAAAAGATTTCTGACAGGAGAATAATGAAGCTCCAACTTCTCGTCTTCCTGCCTTGTTGCGCAGAATACAATACCCTTTTCATCCGTTCTTGCAACGGCGGCAATATCATAAGCAGCTCCTTCGTGTCGGATTCTCGCCGAATAAATTTTCTTCGGATGTTCCAGAACGCCCTTTATGGCAGGGCTTCCCACCTCTTCTATCCAATTTTCATAGCATTCCCCCGCCGTACCGTTTCTTCTGGCGGTTTTTAGGCAGTCGTCCGGATTCAGGTTTTCGTCAAGCACAAAGATACAGCTCAGTCGCTGGCTTTCATAGATGCTTTCAATGTATTCCTGTCTTCTGTTTTTATCGAGCATGGCAAGCGTTTCGCTGAGGTCTTCCGCCTGCTCGGTCAGTCTGATCAGGCTTTTTACTTCATCCGCCGCCAGAAATTCATTGTAATCGTTGATTTGCTTTTTCAGATCGCTTATATTTCTGTCCATCGTCTTTTGTGCTTCTCTTCGGCTGTATTCAA
>CAKXXW010000013.1 GCA_934378145.1 uncultured Eubacteriales bacterium | reverse complement strand
AGGTAGGCCAGTCCCGGCAGGGTCATCAGGTACAGCAGGCCGTATTTCCGGAGGTTTAGGACGAATCTGGACTCCCGTTTTGTCGTGGTCACCGTGGTACTCATCTCCTTCGCAGGAAGGACGCCCCGCAGCAGACTACGCGGCGCCCTTCAACAAACATATCTTATTTGGAAGCAAGCCAAGCGTCCAGCTGGCTCTGCTTTTCCGCAATGATCTTATCGATGCCGGCGGTTTCCAGCTTGCTCAGGAACTCCGGAAGGGCAGTGTCCGGGTCCAGGACGCCGAATTCCAGACCGGCCCGGTACTCGTTGAGGACGTTGTTCACCGCAGCCACCTCGGTCTTGACCTTGGAGTTGTCATAGACAAATCCGAAAGCGCCGGACTTCATGGCGGTCTGGTTAAACTCCTTCAGCTGGTCGTAAACGTCGATATCGTCGCCTTCCCAGACGTAAGACAGGTACTGGTTGCCGAAGATCCAGCCCAAGCCCAGGGAGTAGCCGGTGTTTTCGGAGGTGATGCCTTCGGGGTAGGTGATGTGGCCGTCGGCGGTTTTCACATAGTGCTTGCCTTCAATGCCCCAGTCAAAGAGGTTGACGAGCTTTTCATCGGTAAAGAGGAGGTTTAAGAACTTCATAGCCGCTTCGGGCTCGGTGGAGTTGTGGGGGATGCACCACTGGGCGGTCTCCACCAGGGTGGTGGTGGTGTAACGTTCACTGAGGGCCACGGAGACCATGGGCTCACCGACAACGTTGCTTTCCTGGGTGTCGAAGCCGGGTTTCAGGCCGGTGGGCATGGCGAAGCCGCGATGGGCCCGCATCAGGTCGTGGGGCTGGTCGTTGTTGGTGAGGAAGTCCTCGGCGATGTAGCCCTTCTGATACCAGTCTCTGTAGCGCCTTACAAAGGCTTTGTTGGTCTCGTTGTTGAAGAGGAAGTGATCGCCCGTTGCGCTGGTGTAGGGCGAGTTGAGCTGTTCGCACATGGTGATGAACCAGTTTGCTTCGCTGTCGTATCCGAGCGGGATGGAGGAGGGATCGATCTCTTTGATCTTCTTGCAGGTCTCTTCCATTTCGTCCCATGTGGTCGGTACCTTCAGATTGTGCTGTTCAAAGAATGTCTTGTTGTAGTAGAGGACCTCGGTCGACTTCGAGAAGGGAAGGGTGTACATAAGTCCGTCGCCGAACTGTTTGCCTTCTTCGTAGTAGCCCTTGATGAAGTCGTTCTTCTGATCTTCGGTAAGACCGAGGACTTCCTTCGTTCCGTCGGCTCTTGTTACTTCGATCGTGCTGTCAATGAGGTTGTCGAGTGTTACGACAGCCTTCGCAAGGTTGTAGAGAGCAACATGGTCGGGATAGCAGTATGCGAGGTTGGGCTGCTTCTTTGCGCTGATCTCTGTCTTGATCTGGTCTCTTACATCATCGTATCCGCCGATCTTTTCGGCCTTGACCGTGATGTTCGGATAGAGCTTGTTGAACTCTGCGATGTAGAGGTCAAGGACATCCGAGAGGTTTGAACCCATCGTGTGGTAGAATGTGATCTCGACCTTTTTGCTGCTGTCGTAGCCGCCTTCGGGAACATTGAAGTTAGGTGTTCCTTTGACGCCTCCGTTGTTGCCGTTGTCACCGTTGCTAGGATTGTTTCCGTTAACGGTGCAGGCTGCGAGCGAAAGTGCGAGAACGATGATGAGTGCGATTGCCAAAAGTCTTCTTTTCATGGTTTTCTTCCTTTCTTGCAAATTTATATTATTAAAATTGCTTTAACCTTTGATTCCGCTGCGGCTTACGCCCTTCATTATATATTTTCTGAGGAAAATGAAGACGAGGAAGAGCGGGAAGGATACTATTGCGACCGCCGCCATCTGGACGGGGTAGTTTACATCTCCCGTGCTTTCCGTGAAGGCGTTGCGCAGGCCGTTCGTTATCAGCTTGTGTGCGTCATCGTTAGCGACGAGTCGGGGCCAGATATATGAGTTCCAAGCGCCCATCATCTTAAGTATCGTGATGGATATGAGCGTCGGGAGCGAGAGCGGGATCATTACCTTCCAGAGATACTTTATGTCGCTCGTGCCGTCGACCTTTGCGGCGAGGTAAAGCTCATTCGGTATCTGCATGAAATTCTGCCTCAGAAGGTATATATAGAACACACTGACGAGGAACGGTACGATAAGGACTACATAGGTGTTCAGCCAGTTAAGGTTTGCGACTGTTATATAGTTTGTTATCGTGAAAAGCTCGCCGGGGATCATCATCGTCGCAAGGAGTGCGGCAAAGAGCGCGTTTTTGCCCTTGAATTCAAGTCTTGCAAATGCGAACGCCGACAGTACGGTGATGACAAGCGAGAGGATCGTTGAGACTATTCCGACATAGGCTGTGTTGAGGAAGAGGCGTCCGAGGTTTGCCTTCGTGAATGCTTCGGCGTAGTTGCTGAACATCACGACCTTCGGCCAGAGCGTCGGGACAGAGAGCTTGTATTCGGCAAGTGATTTGAGCGATGAGTTTATCATCCAGTAGAAGGGGAAGAGTATCACAAACGCCATTATTATAAGGAAGGCATATACGAGGATCATGTAAAAGACCTTGCCGACCTTCTGGCTGCGTCTGATTATTTTTTTGCTTTTCGGTTCAACAGCTTTGTTCATGCTCTGCCTCCTTTCAATAATGGACTTTTTTCTTGCTGACCCAAAGGTTTATCATCGTGATGACGAAGATTATAGCGAAGAGGATCAGTGCCGCTGCGCTCGCACGCCCGTAGAAGCCTTTCGGAAGCTGATCGTAGACGAGACCGACTATCGTGTTCATACTTCCGGGATTGTGAACGGGGCCGAGGTTTTCTCCGAATATACCTACGATGCTCGTGTATTCCTTAAAGCCGCCGATGAAGCCCGTGATGACGACATATGCGAGCATCGGTGATAGAAGCGGCACCGTTATCCTTGTCAGTATGCGGAATTTGGAGGTGCCGTCGACCTTTGCCGCGTCATAATACTGGCGGTTGATGCTCTGGAGTCCGCCGAGAAGGATGAGTATCTTGAAGGGCAGGGCATTCCATACTATATAGATGACCATTACAGCCATATTCGCTATATGTGACGATCCGTTGTTTATCCAGTTGATATATTGTATACCAAATAGTTCCAGCATATTGTTTATGATTCCTTTGGTTACAATAATCTCATTTGCCGTTCCGGTGACTCCGACTATGTTGAACATGGCCGCGAAGACCATTCCTATGGCTATTGAGTTCGTGACATAGGGCAGGAAGAATATCGTCTGAAGTACCTTCTGAAGAGCCTTGATCGAATTGAGCGCGACGGCTATCAGCAGAGCGAGTACCGTCGAGATCGGTACGGTGAGAAGGCAGAGTATAGTGGTATTCGAAAGACAGGTCAAGAAATCAGGCATCTCGATGACCCACATAAAGTTCTTGATACCGACATTGAAGCTCTGACCGCCCGCCGCTGCAAGGCTGTTGTAGTCATCAAGGAACGCCATTCCGACCGTGTTCAGAATAGGCCATACGGTGAATATGAGCAGAAGGACTATCGCCGGCGTGAGGTAGAGCCATGCTTTCCACTGATGCTTACCCGAAACGATACCCGACGATCTTTTCTTTTTCTTCGGCGGTCTTGCGCTCGGTATAGGCTTTTTCATATCCTGTTCGGTCATAGCGCTTTCCCCTTTGCGTATATACGCTCTTCGGTTGCCTTATTGAATATGTAGACCTTCCCTGGTTTGAGTGAGTATCTGACATTCTCGGTATAGGGATCGACCTTGTTGTCCGCGTCAATGATCGAACGGACTACGGGATTGCAGGAGGCGGCGTTTGTCGTGACTATGCTGACATCGCGTCCCATAACATCGATCCCGCTCATCTTGCAGGAGAGCGCACCGCTTTCCGAGAGGATAAAGCCCTCGGGACGGATACCGACGAAAACTTCCTGATCTTCCGCATCCTCGTATTCCATTACGGCATCGCCGCCGATATAGAGCTTTCCGCCCGAGATCCTGCCTTCAAAGACATTGATCGGAGGCGTGCCGAGGAACTTTGCCACAAAGAGGTTTACCGGATCCTCGTAAACATCCTGAGGCTTTCCGATCTGCTGAACGACGCCCTTTTTCATAACGATGATCATATCGGAGATGCTCATCGCTTCTTCCTGGTCATGCGTTACGAATACCGTCGTTATCTTTGTCTCACGCTGGATCCTTCTGATCTCCTCACGGGTCTGAAGGCGGAGCCTTGCGTCAAGGTTTGACAGCGGTTCGTCAAGAAGCAGTACCTTCGGCATCTTCACGAGCGCGCGGGCTATAGCAACTCTCTGCTGCTGACCGCCCGAAAGCTCGCTCGGCTTTCTGTCCATAAGTTCATCGATCTGAACGAGCTTTGCAGCCTGATAGGCTCTCTCGATCATATCCTGCTTGCTCAGCTTGTCTGCACCCTTGAGGTTCTGGAGCGGGAACATAATGTTCTGCTTGACCGTCATATGGGGGTAGAGCGCGTAGTTCTGGAAAACGAGGCCGACGCCTCTGTTTTCGGGTGAAAGGTCGGTCACATCTTCCTCTCCGAAGAATATCTGACCGCTTGTCGGCTGCTGAAGCCCCGAGATCATATAGAGTGTCGTGCTTTTTCCGCAACCCGACGGACCGAGTAATCCGACGAGCTTGCCGTCCGGGATCGTGAAGGTGAAGTCGTTTACTGCGACGACCTCTTCCTTGACCTTCTTGTTCCGGCTCGGAAAGATCTTCGTCAGATTTCTTAATTCAACTTTCATAGCGTTCCTTTCCTTATGTTTCTATATTAAATTCTCAGAATGATCTGACTCTTTCAGTAGGGCTGCTTTGCCGCTTCCTCTGCGGCGACCCTGCGTTTGTATTCTATCATATCTTCCTCGGTGTCGAAGATAAGTTGGCTTGCCTTGTCGACCGTTACCGTGTTCGCGAGGAGGTCGTGGATGAGCGAGTTGTTCTTCGTTACCGCCATAATGATTATCTGAGCCACTGTGAGCAGGGCTATGAGCAGGGGACCGTAGAATCCGATAATCCCGCCCATGCTCATCACGATGAGAAGCACCGGTATCATGGTCTCTATCGTGTACTTTCCGAGAACGGTGCGGACGAAGAGCTGGAGTGTCGACATCTTCACTCCGTCGGTCCTTATAACCGCGATTCCGAAGATCTTTTTCCCGACCGTCTGTCCGTCCTTAAGGATAAGAGGCACGACAAATTCGAGGACTGCGTATGAAAGAAGAATCCCGAAAGTGGCGATTATCAGCGTCATATTGAGGACCAGCCGAAGCGCGCTTATCATATCCGCGTAGCATTTCTTTTGTTCCTCCGGCCAAGCAGCATACTGCTCCTCCGTTACACCGATACCGGGATCCACTCCATAGGATTCTTCCAGTTCGTTTTCAAGTTGTTTATAGTCGTCAAGACGGTCATTATAGCGAAGCGTGACCGACAGAAGCAAAGAAAATCCCGTAGTCAATATTACTAAAAGTATAAAATCCAGAAGAAATGCCGAGGCGCGCTTCAGTATTCCCGCTTTCTGAATATCGAAGATCATAACTTCATTTCCTTTGCATATAATCGTTCCTCACTATTATATCACATAATCGCCCGTAAATCAACAGTATTTTATTACATATATTAAAGCCCGCATTTGTGTATTTTTTGACATATAGCGTCGAAAAAGCCCGAAAAGGAATTTTCAGTTATCCGAAAGCTCACGGTACGAGCTTAAAAAACGCTTTTTGAAATCGTCGTCACAGGTCAGTCCGAGGTCGTACATAGCTTCGACGGCGCAGCCGTAGATAGGCTTTGTATCCGAGAAGACCGAGGTGATGTCGGCGGGAGAAAGGCTTCTGACCGCCTCGGCATATTCGCGGTGATTGAAGAGTATCCCGCCGTTGTAGACGAGAGTGAAGGGACCTCCGTATGTTCTGTACGCCGACCATACCGTGTCGGCAAGCTCGGAGGCACAGAGGTTGAATATCCTTCTTGCGACGGGATCTCCGGCATCTCTCGCCTCAAATACCGTGCCGGCAAACGAGGCAATGTAGGGTCTGCCTCCGCGGTGGAGCTTCACATAATGCTCCCACGCCGGCTCGCCGCACTGCTTTTCGATAAGGTCGGAAAGAAGCGTCGGCTCGGCTCTTCCGTCATGCGCACGCAGGGATGCCTGAATTGCGAGCCTTCCGAGGACATATCCGCTTCCGCAGCTGTCAAAAAGGTATCCCCATCCACCCGTGTGCCAATATTTGTCGCCTTTTCGCGTATAGAGAGATGAGCCTGTGCCGCAGACGAGACTGCATCCGTCGGTGTGGCCGAGCATACCGGAGATCATGCAGGGCCCGTCGCCTTCAAGCCTTATATGAGGTGACGCGAGCTTTTCCGACAGGTAATCGTATATATCGGTGCCGAAATATTCGACGGTCGCGATCGAGCCGTAGACGGTATCCGGCACTATTCCCGTTTCTTCGGTGAGAGCCGAGAGGACTTTGTGGTAGTTTTCGCGCGCGGCTTCGGTGCCGATGTCGAGCGGAACGCCGCCTGCGGTCGTTTTTCTTGCCGTTATTTTACCGGTAGTGTCGAAAAGAACAGCGTCGGTCTTGGTTCCTCCGACATCGAATACAGCCATATATCTCATTTTCATTTTATTCTCCTTATTGCATACTGACAGTATTCTATCATATTTCGGATTGTTTTTCAACCTCGGAACCGAAAAAGGCGGCAGATCTCTGCCGCCTTTTTGGATTTTACAGGTCAAGTATTTCTTCTATCGGTGTCCCCTGCGCGTCGGGCAGTGAAACTCCGAGAAGCCGCGCGTAGGTCGGGGCTTCGTCGACTATGTTGCGATTTTCGACCGTGACGCCCGACTTTATGTGCGGACCCTTGGCAACAAGGGTCGGCTGGGGACCCTTTTCGGGCATATATCCGTGCGTTGCGTGACCGAAACGGAAATCGGTAAGGTCAAGCGGCGCAAGGTATGGGAGCTTGCAGCTGTCCGAAAACGAGGTGTATCCGTCGCTTTCAAGCACGAACGCGAAATCTCCGTCAAGGTGATAACGCTCTGCCGCTTCCTCGCGCGTGAGGACTTCGGTAAAGCCGTAGATGCCCTCGTCGCGCAGCTCACAGAGCAGGGAATAGAGCGCATCGTGCGTTGCCCTGTCGTCGGGATCGTGCAGATATACGAGCGACGACATCGCATTCGAGAGGCAGTATGCTCTGTAACTTATCGGACGCCCCTTTTCCGAGAGGTCGATATAGCCGTGCTTTGCAAGCAGGACATTCGGCTTCACAGTGCGCTTTATATCGCGCTGACCGTGGTCGCTGACAAGGAAGAAGTCGGTGTTTTCAAGCTCGCCGGAAGCCTCGAGAGCTTTTCCTATCTGACCGATATAGTCGTCGACGCGGTCAAGCTCAGGCTCGAGCCAGCTTCCGAAAACGCCGTTCGTGTGCCTGCCGTGGTCGATGTTGCCCTCGTGAACGAACATGACCTCGGGCGAGTATTTTTCGATAATATCGCAGGCGTTTTTCACGAAGAAATCGTCGATGTTCGGGTATATGCAGAAATTCTTTCGTCCCGTGAGCTTATATGACGGCGCGAGGAGTCCTTCGTTGGCTTCGATCATCGAGATGATCTCGGGAGAGGAGCCGGCGCGTTCAAAGGATCCCGCGAGCGTGTCACCCTTCAGCGGCATCCAATATTCGTCAATGAGGAAGTCTATCGAGGGATGTCTTCCGGTCACCGGCCATGCGACGGAGCCTGTGGAATAGCCCGCCTCTTTGGCTGCGGTGAAAATATCGCGCGCCTTGTTGCTCTCGGCGAACCACTGCCATGTGTCCTCTTTGCTGTCGGTCGTGAACCTGAAATTGCTGAAGACTCCGGTTCTGTCGGGATAGCAGCCTGTCGTCATGCTCACATGAGCCGGATAGGTCACCGAAGGGTAGACCGTGCGGATCTTTCTGACCTCGCTCCCTCCGGCAAGATATTTTGAGAAGTTTTTACGGGTGCGGAGATAATCTATATCCTCGCTCACCATAGCGTCGATCGAAAAAACAAGTAATCTTTTTTTCATTGTTGTATCCTTTGTAATTACAGTTGACTTTCTGGTGTAAATACAGTATAATTTATTCGAAGTAATAAAAACGGGGGATCCTGAATTGGAAACACTTGCAGAGATAGCAGGCAGACTCGGAGTCTCGACCGCCACCGTATCAAGGGTGCTTAACGGCGACCCCGCGGTAGCCGATGCCACAAGAGAAAAGATACTGAAGGAGATAAATGACAGCGGCTTCAGAAAGAGGCAGAGAAGACGCTCGACAGCGCTTCATAACGAAAAGACGGCGATGATAATTGCCGCACAGCTTCAGAATCCCATTACGCTCGGCTTTGTCGACGGCATCAGACGGAGGCTGACCGAGGCGGGAATAAGGTCTGTCATTGCGCTGAGCGACTTTGACAGCAGAGCCGAATGTGATGCGCTCTCGTATGCCTTGGGCAGCGGCTTTTCGGGCATTTTTATGCTCAATGCGATAGAGAATCAGAGGCTTGTCGGACTTGTATCGCGGGCAAAGCAACCGGTGATCTTCGTGAACCGGTTTCTCCGGACGCTCGACACCGATGTCGTTACGGTCGATAATTACAGGTGCGGGTATATGGCGACTTCGTATCTTATCGGCTACGGACACCGCCGCGTGGCACATATAGCGGGTCCCGCGACCTCTATGACCTGCCGCGAGAGGACCCGCGGATATATTGATGCCATGAAGGACGCCGGACTTGATGTATCCTCCGGATTCATTTATACGGGTGACCGCAGCTACCGTTGCGGACTTGAATTCGGCGAAAAGATATGTTCTATGCCGCGGTCCGAGCGCTTCACCGCGGTGTTTTCCACGACCGGACTTATGGCGGCGGGAATGGTCGACAGATTGCGTTCCTGCGGCATCGGAGTACCGGAGGACATAAGTGTCATCTGTAACGACGATTACAGCCGCGATTATATCCCGTGTCCTATGGATTTCAATACCTATGCGCAGGATCCGATAGTTATGGGTCAGACTGCAGCGGAGCTGATGCTCGAGAGATCGCAGAATCGCGAGGCGCCGCCGCGCCGTGTGATCTTTTCTCCTGTTCTGACCGAGAGGAACAGCGTGAGAAGACTGATCTGAGAATACGATCCCGCCCGAGGCGCATATGCGCCTCGGGCTTATTTGTCTTATTTCATATAAAGTCCGCCGTTTACATCAATGACATCTCCCGTGATATAGGAGGAGAGGTCGGATGAAAGGAAGAGGACCGCATTCGCTATATCATCGGGAGTTCCGAAGCGGCAGAGTGGTATCGTCTTTTCGGGTGCGTCGGCGGGATCTTTGAGCCACGAAAGTCCCTCTGCCATTGCCGTAAGGGTGCGTCCCGGGCAGACACAGTTAGAGGTTATGTTGTACTTTCCGCCCGAGAGCGCAAAGCATTTGGAGAGATTCAGTACGCCGGCCTTTGCCGAGCTGTATGCGCAGGAGGACGATCTTCCGCCTCTTTCACCCGCCATCGAGGAAATGTGTACGAGCTTTCCGTAGTTCTGCGCCTTCATTATCTCATATGCCGCCTGAGTGCAGAAGAATACGCTCTTGAGGTCAAGCTCCTGCATACGGTCCCAATCGGAAAGGGTTATCTCGTCGACCCTTGCCGTGCCGGTAATCCCGGCGTTGTTGACCCAGATGTCGATCCTTCCGAAGATGTTTCTGAGTTCTTCGACATTTTCCTTCATATTGTCGAAATCGGTGACATTGAAGCGTCTGAACACGGCGGTCATACCGGAGGCACAAATATCATCGGCAACCTTCTGCCCCTTTTCGGCGTTTATATCGGTAATTATCACCCTTGCGCCGAATTCGGCGAGCCTTTCGGCTATCGCCTGTCCGATGCCCTGACCCGAGCCTGTGACGACGGCGACTTTTCCCTCAACAAGGTTTTTGTTTATCATAAAGGTACTGTCCTTTCTCGTCCGTCAGAGTGCGAAGGCATCGAAATGATGTATGCCTTCGACATCCCCGACGGTGTATTTCGCGGTGAATTCGGTGTTGTGTATTCCGGCGATCTTCACATTTTTGTTGCGAAGCTCTTCGGGAAGGTGAGATTCGTCAGCCCAGCGAAGGACTTCAAAATCCCCGTTGTCATGGATTTGCATAGTCGTTATCGAGGTGTTTTCGAGCCTTACCATCTGCCATACATCGCGGATGGGGACAGAGAGCAGCTTTGCCATGATGAGCTGGATCGTCAGCATATGCGACACGACGGCTACAGAGTTGCCGTGTTCTTTTTTTACGATGTCGGTAAAGGCTTTCACGGCGCGTTCCTGGACCTGCGAAAATGTCTCCCCGTCTTCCATATGAAGAAGGTCGGGAGTGTGTTCCCAAAGTTCTATCTGACCCGGCCAAAGTGCTTCGATCTCGGGTTTCCCGAGTCCCTCCCACTTGCCGCAGTGTATCTCGCACAGCCCGCGGTCGCCGATGACTTCGATGTCTCTTCCGTTTCTGACGCGTTCCGCGGTCATCGTTGTGCGAAGGTATGGACTTGTGTAGATCCTGTCAAGGTGAACTTCCGACATAGGCTTGCGAAGCGTTTCCGCCTGCGCGATGCCTCGGTCGTTGAGCGGCTGGTCGGTGCTTCCGACAAATTTGTAGAGCCGGTTGTTTTCGGTCTCTCCGTGACGGATAATGTAAACTGTTGTCATTTTTTGTCCTTTCAGTTTTCGGTCTTTGCGGAAAGTACGGCATCCTTTAGACATTCGGAGAGTGTCGGGTGGGCAACGGTGAGGTGCTGCCAATCCTCGGCAGTATATCCCCGCTCGACTGCTATCGAAGCCGTTCCTATAAGCTCGCATGCCGATGCCCCGACGACCGTGAAGCCGAGGTTCTTTCCGTTTCTTTTGTCAACCACGGCAAAGGCACAGCCTTCCTCGCCCTCAGCGACCGCCATTCCGTTTGCGCGGAAGTCGGACATCCCGACCGATGCGGAGATCCCGAGTCTTTCGGCGTCGGATACGGTCATGCCGACCGACGCCAGCATCGGGTAGGTATATATGCACTGCGGCATTATGCGTGTGTCGGATACTTCGCTCTTACCGAGAATGTTTGCGACGGCGACCGAGGCATCGGCATAGGCGGCGTGGGCGAGCATCACGCGTCCCGTCACATCACCTATCGCATATATGTGGGGAAGATTCGTCTTCATTCTTCCGTCGACCGCGATGCCGCCTCTTTCGTTCAGCTTCAGCCCGAGAGCCTCTGCATCTATTCCGTCAAGGCGAGGCTTTCTTCCGTTCGCCATTATCACGGCGTCGGCGGTGAATTCTCCCGAAGAGGTCTTTACTCTGATGCCGCCGTCATATCTTTCGGTGCTTTCAAGCCGCGTGCCGCAGAAAAATCTTATCCCGCGGGCTTCGAGCCTGCTTTTGAGCAGCCTTGCCGCGGCGGGCAGGGCAGAGCCGAGGATGTTTTCGGCAAGCTCGATCACAGTGACCTCAGACCCGAAGGAGCGGTAAGCCGAGGCAAGCTCGAGTCCTATCACCCCGCCGCCGACGATCAGAAGGCGTTCGGGGAGCTTTTTCTGCGAAAGTCCGCCGGTGCTGTCGGTATAGGGGCTGTCCGCAAGGACTTTTGCTGCGGGCGAAGAGCCTGTGGCGATTATAATGTCGCCGGCAGAGTATTCCTCACCGTCACAGACGACAGTAAGATCTTTTTTCAGAACAGCCTTTCCGCTCACCGTTACGACACCGCAGGTGCGGAGAGAGGCTTCAAGCCCCGAACGGAGCTTAAGAACGGTTTTTTCGCGTCCCGCCTGTATCCGCTTCCACGAAAATTCACCCGCACCGCGAAGTATGCCTTCTTCGGTGCATTTTCGTATCTTTTCAAGCGCGGCGGCTCTGTCAAGCAGGTATTTTGTCGGGATACATCCGACATTCAGGCAGGTCCCGCCGATATTTTCTCCCTCGAAGAGGCAGACCGCGCGGCCTGCCTTCGAGAGTGCCATCGCGGCGGAGCTTCCGCCGGGGCCTCCGCCGATAACAATAACATCGAATTTCTTCATAGTATCAGAGAAGCATGAGCGCGGGTTGTGTTAGAAGCCCGCGAAGGTCAGCCATGACCGATGCGGCAGTTTCACACTCAAACACGCGGGCATCGAAGGTGCCAGTAACTGTCATAGCCGAATCATCTCCGGCGAGACCGAACGAAGATGTCTCGGGGATCATGATAGGGGCAGAGAGGCTTTCAAGTCCGTACTTTGTCACATCAAATACCGTAAGCGATGCGTTTCCGACGCACGAAAGGTCGCCCTTTCCGATCTCCTCGGCGCATTTCTCACATTCGAGCGCGGTTCTCTTTATTCCGAGCGCAAGGGGATCCCCGACCGACGCCGATACGGTGCCGTTTTCGGCACTCACACCGAATCCTATCACGGCTCTGTCGGTGAGTTTCTGCACCCCGCCCTCAAATCTTACGCGGAGCAGGGGATAGCGGTCGGCGAGCTTTGCAAGCGCGAGCATCAGAAGGTGGACTCTGCCGACGCCTTCGCACGACGCGCAGAGAAGGTCTGCGGCATTCGGATCGATCTTTGCCGTGAGTGAGAAGGTCGGGATTTTTGACGCTTCGTCAAGGCGGCGGGCAAGAGTGTTTCTCATCATTGCCGTCGGGATCGTTTCTCCGGACTCTTTTGCGACCGGTGCCTTTTCGTTTATCGCAAGCATAACATCGGATATCTTAACGAACTGCCCGTTCGACGGGGTTATTTTTTCAAGGTCGATACCGGATTCGGCGGCGAGCTTTTTCGCGTTCGGCATAGCCTTTACCGATGAAGGAGCCGAAGGTGCGGCTTGCACAACAGGCGGTACAGCGGGAGCTTCGACCTTCTTTTCGGGCATGACGGGTCTGAAATCGTCTTCTTCGTCGTCCTTTTCGTCGACTTTTTCGACGACCTTTTCCGGAGCGTTCTCCCGAGCCGAAGAGGCCGCCTTATCAAGGTCATCCTTGTCTCCTATTGAGAGAAGAGGCGAGCCTGCGTCTACCTTGTCGAACTCGTTTACGAAAATTTCCGTGACAAATCCCTTTGCAAAGCTCTCGATGGGAAGCACGGCTTTGTCGGTCTCGACCTCAAGGAGAATATCTCCCTTTTTCACGCTGTCACCGACCGAAACATTTATTTTTGTTACAGTTGCCACATCGGTGGTCTGACCCGCCGCGGGCATAACTACTTTTCTTATCATACTTTTATCTCCGGCATCAAAGCTTTGCGAGCTTTCTTGCCTCTTCCATTATGCGTTCCTTTGAAGGAATGACATAATTTTCGAGTACGGGCGAGAAGGGGGCGGGAGTGTCGAGGGCGGCAACGCGGACTATCGGGGCGTTGAGAAGGAATATTTCGTTTTCCGCGAAGTACGATGCGACCTGCGCGCCCCAGCCGCAGTTGTATGTATCTTCATGAACAATCATAAGTTTCCCGGTCTTCCTTACGGATTCGACGACAGTCTCGTAATCGAAGGGAAGGAGGGAGCGCGGGTCGATCACTTCGCACGAGATGCCCTCTTTTTCAAGCTCGGCGGCGGCTTCCTGTGCGCGATAGCTCATAAGAAGGTTTGCGACTATCGTGATGTCCTTTCCTTCACGACGGATCGCCGCTTTTCCGAAGGGAACGGTATAGTCTCCGTCGGGTACTTCACCGGCGGAATTGAGCGCACCGGCTTCCTTGCGCTTTGAGCCGTAAAGGAGCTTATGCTCGAAGACTATAACGGGGTTGTTGTCCCTTATCGCCGACTTCATCATGCCCTTTGCATCATAAGCGGTCGAGGGGCAGATGACCTTAAGCCCAGGCACATGTGCAAAGTAGGTCTCGGGACTCTGGGCGTGCTGAGCGCCGCGGTTAGTGGCTCCGGAGGGGCAGCGCATGACCATCGGAACGCTGAGCTTTCCGCCCGACATATAGCGCATTTTTGCAGCCTGATTCACGAGCTGATCCATCATACAGAAGAGAAAGTCGCAATACTGAAGGTCGGCAACGGGTCTCATACCGTACATTGCCGCACCGACGCAGAGTCCGCCTATCGCTATCTCGGAAATAGGCGTGTTTATGCACCGACCCTCGGTGACATTACCGCCGATGTTCTCCATTCTCCCGAATTCGTCTCCGATGCCCTTTGTGACGGTGAAGGCGCCGCCCATTCCGCCCGGGATGTCCTCGTCTTCTCCGAGAACAAAGACGCTCGGGTCGCGTCTCATTTCTTCGGCGATCGCCGCCTTGAGCGCGTCGGCTATTGATAATACTGCCATATCGGTAAATCCTCCTTATCAGTCGGCGTAAACATCTCTCTCGGCGCAATCAAGCGTCGGGAAGGGAGCGTTTTTCGCGTATTCAACGGCTTCGTCGATCTCTTCGTCAAGCCTGTCTTCAATATTTTTAAGCTCGTCTTCGGATGCGACCCCTTCGGAGAGCATCCTCTCACGGAAGCATTTCACGGGATCGCGGGCAAACCACGCGGCTTCCTCGTCCTTCGGGCGGTAGCCGCAGGCGTCGTTTCTCGAATGACCGTATTTTCTGTATGTCTTAAGCTCGATGATCGTGGGCCCTTCTCCGGCTCTTGCACGGGCGGTCGCCTCTGCCATCGCCTCGTTTACGGCAAGCACATCGTTTCCGTCCACTATGACGCCGGGGCATCCGTAAGCCGTGCCGCGGTCTGCGGCGGGATTCTCGAGAAGGGTCGTAAGATGTATTGAAGTGTTTGCCGAGTAAAGATTGTTCTCGCAGACATAAACGACCGGCAGCTTCCATACGGCGGCAAAGTTTATGCCCTCGTGGAAAGCACCCTCGTTCGTCGCACCGTCACCCATGAAGGATACCGCGATGTTGTCCTTTTTCTGCATTTTGAATGCAAGCGCCGCACCCGCGGCGATCGGTATATTGCCGCCGACGATGGCATTTGCGGGAGGTACTCCGAGCGAAAAATCACCTGTATGCATTGCGCCGCCCTTGCCGCCGCAGCAGCCCTCGGCTTTTCCGAACATTTCGCACATCATCGAACGGATCGAAACGCCCTTCGCAATATCGTGTCCGGCGGGGCGGTGGGTCGAGAATACGACATCCTCGCGCCGCAGATCATAGATTATTCCGACGGCGGAGGCTTCTTCGCCCGCGCTCTGGTGGATCGTTCCCGGCATTATTCCTTCAAAGAAAAGGTATTTGACCGTTTCTTCGTACTGCCTTATCGCGTACATTGAGGAATACATACCGAGCGCTCTTTCTTTTGTCGTCATTTTTGACATTTTACTGCTCACTCCTTGTGTAATTACATTGAGGCATATCCTGCAACCCGAGTATAACACACCCTTCGGGAGGTGTCAAGAAAAAAGAGACGTCAAAGAGGCGACTAAAGTGCGATTTTGATGTAATTACATTTATGCAAAAAAAATAATTGTCTCCGCGGTGTTGACAGTGCGGCGGTGGCAAGTGTATAATGAGACCGTTATGAAAAATACGGAATTTTATCTTTCAAAAAGCAATTCGCCCTACTTCAACCTTGCGGCGGAAGAGGTGCTTACGCGCGACCTCGAACCGGGGAAGGTGATACTCTTTCTCTGGCAGAACCGCGATACCGTGGTCTTCGGAAAAAATCAGAACTGTTTCGCGGAATGTAATATCGCCGCGCTGACAGCCGACGGGGGCTTTCCGGCTCGCAGACTGTCGGGCGGAGGAACGGTCTTTCACGACCTCAACAACCTCTGTTTCAGCTTTATTGCCGACGAAGAGGATTACAGCGTGAGCCGACAACTCTCGGTGATCGCCGACGCCTGCCGGTCTTTCGGAATAGAGATCGTGCCGTCGGGCAGGAACGATCTGCTTGCCGGAGGCGCGAAATTTTCCGGCAACGCATTTTACAGAATAGGAAGAAACCGTTGCCATCACGGGACTTTGCTCATCTCGTCCGACCTTACGCGGCTCGGGAAATATCTGACGGTATCGGAATCGAAGCTCAGGGCGAAGGGGATCGCCTCCGTGCGCTCGCGGGTATGCAACCTCTGTGAATATGCACCCGGGCTGACCCCCGCGGAAATGACCGAGGCACTTTTGCGGTCATTTGAGAATGTTTACGGTATGCGCCCCGAAATAAAAGACCTGCCGCAGGACGGCAGGATAGAGGAGCGCGAGAAGATCTTTTCTTCACCCGAATGGATATACGGAAGCAATCCGGACTTTTCCCATTCGGTCAGCCGCCGCTTTCCGTGGGGAGAGGTCACCGTGGGCTTTTGCGTTGACGGCGGACGCATCTCGGATTGCCGGGTCACGACCGACGCGCTTGAAGCCGACCTTGCGGGAGAGCTTGAATCTGCGCTCAAAGGTGTACTTTTTGCACCTGAAGCGATAGAAGAAGCCGTTTCGGGATTTTCCTGCGGCGAGGATCTGAAAAAACTATTTTCCGATATATAAAAAGGAGACAAAATGGAATTCAAGAAGCTTAAGGCGGTCATGGATTCGCTTCCGGCGTATGGGATCCCCGGTTGCGACGCGATAGCGATGAAGGATCATAAGGTAATATTCAGATATTCTGCGGGGTTTGCCGATACCGATACGGGCAGGAAGCTCAGCGGTAATGAGCTTTTTTATATGTATTCCTGCACGAAGCCCGTAACCGTGACGGCGGCTTTGCAGCTTTACGAAAGAGGAAAGTTCCTTATGAGCGATCCGGTTGCGGCATACCTGCCCGAATTTGCCACGGTAAGGGTCAGAAACGGTGCCTATACCGTCGAGACCGAGACTCCGGTCACGATGAAGCATCTTTTTACCATGACCGCGGGGATGTCGTATAATCTTACCTCGGCGTATATACAGGAGGTAAGGGAAAGAACGAACGGTCGCTGCCCTACGCGGGAAACGGTCGCGGCGATGGCGAAGATGCCGCTTGATTTTCAGCCCGGAACGCATTTTCAGTACAGCCTTTGTCACGATGTCCTTGCCGCTGTCGTCGAGGTCATCTCGGGCGAAAGGTTTTCCGAATATGTGAGAAAGAATATCCTTTTGCCCTGCGGAATGAACGAGAGCGGTTTCCGCGAGACCGAAGAGGTACGGTCAAGGCTCGCGCCGCAGTACCGCTACAATGACAAAACAAAAAGAGCGGAGAAGACTCCGCTCAGCAATATGTATATCCTCGGCAGTGAGTATGATTCGGGCGGCGCAGGTCTTATATCCTCGGTCGCGGATTACATAAAGTTTGAGGATGCGCTCGCCTGCGACGGCGTTTCGGCTCTCGGAGAGCGTATTCTTTCGCCGCGGACCGTGAAAATGATGCGCAGAAACTGCCTTTGCGGCGAGGCACTCTCGGAATTCAGGCGCCGTTTCCCGGGGCTTTCGGATTACGGCTACGGCTTCGGTGTGAGAACGATGGACGGCTCCGATCCGACCGGAGGCTCGCTCTCGCCGTCCTGCGAATTCGGCTGGAACGGAGCCGCCGGATCTTACGCTATGATAGCCCCGGACGAGCATGTATCGCTTTTCTATGCCCAGCATATGCTGAACAACAAGGAAGTCTATGTCCATCCGAGGCTCCGCAACAGCTTTTTTGCCGATCTCGATCAGTGAATCACCTTTGCACCGAGCGATGAGGTGAAGCGCAGAAATGCGCGTCTCCCGTCCTCGGTGCATTTATATACCCCGGCGTCCTCAAGGACACGGACAAAGGTCTTTCCGATCTCATTCCGGATGATCTCCGAAACATTTTCCTCCGTGAATGTGTAGCTTTTCGCAAAGCGTGCGAACCATTCACGGTGCTTTGCGGCGGGGGCGTCGTCGGGGATCGCTTTTCCCGAAAGCGCGGCATCCTCGACGAGCTTCATCTCGGATTTCAGCCTTGAAGGAAGGACCGCGAGACCCATTACCTCGATGAGACCTATATTTTCCTTTTTGATATTGTGAAGCTCCTTGTGCGGGTGGAAAACGCCGTCGGGATATGCAGCGGTCGTTATATTGTTGCGAAGCACAAGGTCAAGCTCAAAATCATCTCCGCGGCGTCGCGCAATGGGCGTTATCGCGTTGTGAGGCTCACCGTCGGTCACGGCAAAGATGAAGGCGTCGGGATCCGAATAGTCTTTCCAGCCGTCAAGTATCCTTTCGGCAAGGTCGAGAAGCCGCACCTTTGATTCCGAACGGAGCCTTATGACCGAAAGCGGCCAGCGCACGATCGAGGCGTGTATATCTTCAAAACCTTCAAAGGACAGAAGATACTCGTCCGGCGCATCGGTCATCGCAAAGCGGTGATTTCCGCCCTGCATATGCTCGTGGGCGAGGATGGAGCCCCCGACGATCGGGAGGTCGGCATTCGAGCCGACAAAGTAATGCGGAAAGAGCCCGACAAAATCGAGAGCTTTTTCGATAAGCCCGCGGTCAATCTTCATCGGCGAATGCTTTCCGGAAAGTACGATACAGTGTTCATTATAGTAGGAATAAGGGGAATACTGTAAATACCAGCGCGCGCCGCCGAGCGTGAGGGGGATCTGGCGGAGGGTCTGGCGTGCCGCCTGACTGAGACTTCCGGCAAAGCCTTCGTTCTCGTGGCATAGCGCACAAGCGGGGTAGGAGGTCTTTCCGGCGTTTCTCAGTGCCGCGATGACCTTCGGATCCTTTTCGGGCTTCGAGAGGTTTATCGTGATCTCGATATTGCCGTATTCAGAGGAGTAAAGCCACTTGATGTCCTTTTTTATGCGGTATTCGCGGATGTAGTCGCAGTCAAGGCAGAAACGGTAGAACCAATCGGTCGCCTCGCGCGGACTGTTGCGGTAAAGGTCAGAGAATCGGTCGATGACCTCGGACGGGCGCGGCGTGACGACTCCCATAAGAGAGGTGTCGAAAAGGTCGCGCATATAGGGCGAATCCTTCGGTATCACACCGGTTTCTTCGGCAAAGTCTATAAGAGCGCCGAGTATTTTTTCAAGAGATTCACCGAACGGAACCTCGGAAGGCTCGGAAAAGCTGTTCTTTCCGAGTTTTTCGAGAAGTCCGTTTATAAGGTAAACGCGGTCATTTTCCTTTGCAAGACCGCGCTCGGCCGCATAACCGACGAGTGCTTCAATGTAAGAGTCGACAGCATAGGTCATCGTAAATGTCCCTCCGGAATTTTATATTTGATATTTTACCTCAAAATCGCCCGTCTTTCAAGAGCCGATTGCGATTTATAACGAAAAAATTGTAAAAATAAGCGTATTTACAAAAAAACCTTGAAAATCGGATAAAAGTGCGGTATAATCAAAATACAATTTTATATTGATAAGGAGAATTTTATGAGCGAACTTCACATCATCGACCATCCGTTGATCACGCACAAACTTTCTATTATGAGAAACAAGAAAACGGGATCAAAGGATTTCCGGGAGCTTCTCGGCGAGATTGGAATGCTTATGGGTTATGAATTGACCCGCGACCTGCCGTTGGAGGACGTAACTATCGAAACACCTATCACCAAAATGAAAGCCAAGATGATTTCAGGAAAGAAGCTGGCAGTAGTACCGATACTGCGCGCCGGCCTCGGAATGGTTGACGGTCTTTTGAAGCTCGTTCCCGTTGCAAAGGTAGGACACATCGGTCTTTACCGTGATCCCGAAACGCACCTTCCCGTTGAGTATTACTGCAAGTTGCCCGCCGACATTGAGGACAGAATGGTCATCCTTGTCGACCCGATGCTCGCCACCGGCGGCTCGGCTATCGACGCGATCAAGCTGCTCCGCCAGCACGGTTGCCGCGGCACCATCAGAATGATGTGCCTTGTTGCGGCTCCCGAGGGCGTTGCAAAGTTCAGAGAGGAATGCCCCGATGTCGACATCTACACTGCGGCTCTCGATGAGAGACTCAACGAACATGCCTACATCGTTCCGGGACTCGGAGATGCCGGAGACAGGATCTTCGGTACGAAGTAAGCGGAAAAGCACAAGATCATATTGCGGGGGCTTCTTTCAGCCCCCGCTTTGAGAATAAAGATACGAAGTACGGGTAAAGGGTACAGATATGCGTGAGCTTACCGTAATGCGCAACGACGCGGGGCAGAGACTTGACAAGTTCCTTTCGAAGGCTGTCAGGGGAATGCCGCAGTCGATGATGTACAAGTGCATAAGGACGAAGAAGATAAAGGTGAACCGTAAACGCGCCGAACCGGATATGCGGCTTTGCGAGGGCGATACGGTGCAGCTTTTTGTGTCCGAGGAGTTCTTTTCGTCGCCGTCGGAGGACAGCGGCGCTCTTTTGCGCATAAAGCCCAAGCTCGAAATAATCTTTGAGGATGACAATATAATCCTTTGCAATAAGCGCCCGGGTGTACTCGTTCATGAGGATACCGAGGGCAACGAAAATACTCTCATTATGCACATAAAGGCGTACCTTGCGCAGAAGGGGTGCTACGATCCGCGCGACGAGCAGAGCTTTGCTCCGGCACTCTGCAACCGTATCGACAGGAATACGGGAGGTATCGTCATCGCCGCCAAAAACGCCGCGGCGCTCCGTGAGATGAACGAAAGGATCAGAAACGGGGAAGTGCATAAGTTTTACATTTGTGAGATTCACGGCATCGCACAGCCGCCGAAGGGACGGCTCGTTTCATGGATGAAAAAGGACAGCGAAGCGAATACCGTGAGCGTCAGTGATGTAAAACGGCAGGGATACAAGGAATGTATCACCGATTACAGGACTCTTGCCGTCGACAGGAAAAATAATCTTTCGCTGCTTGAGATCGCCCTTGTGACCGGAAGGACACATCAGATAAGGGCGCAGTTTTCACATATCGGTCATCCGCTCGTCGGGGACGGAAAGTACGGCATAAACCGTGACGATCGGGCGAGAGGGTATAAATATCAGGCGCTCTATTCTTACCGTGTGAAGTTTGAATTTCCCGACAGGGATGGAGTGCTTGAACCGATAAACGGCAGGGAATTTTCGATCCCCGTCGGGCAGATATGGTTTTGCGGAGATTTCGGATATGGTGAAGAAGATAACTGAGCTTGCCGATAAAAAGTATATGCGCTTTCTATTTCTTGCGCTGTCGGGAATACTCACGGGACTTACCGTGTGCTTTCCCGTGATCGGACTTTTCGCATGGGTATCGCTGATACCGGCGGCGGTCGTGCTTCTGCGGCTCGTAAAAAGTGAAAAGCACCGCTTTGTCAGCATATACTTTTACGGATTCTTCTTTTTTATGTGCTACTTTGTGACCTCGTGGCATTGGTTCTTTTCGATGTATCCCATGAGCTTCACGGGTCTGTCGCCGGTTGTGGTTCTGGTAATAATTCTTCTCGCCGTGATCGGGATACCTCTTGTTCAGTCGGTCGGATTTGCATTCCTCTTTCCGCTTGCCGCGCTTGTCGGAAGGGGAAGAGCGGCACGGTGCGTGCCCTGCCTTTTGCCGCTTGCGGCAGCGGCACTCTGGGCGGTCGGTGAATGGTGTCAGAATCTGTTCTGGTTCGGAGTCCCATGGGCAAGGCTTGCGATAAGTCAGACAAAGGTGCTGCCGGAATTTCAGTCGGTTTCGCTTTTCGGCTGCTGTTTTCTCGCTTTTCTGATAGTAGCCGCGAATTTTTTCGTTGCCGATTCGCTCTTTGCAGAGGATAAAAAGAGGCTCTTTGCCGCTGTCGGCGCCGGGATATTCGTCTTCAATACGGTATTCGGAGGTATTGCGCTCCTGACCGGAAGGATCGGTGAGAGGGATGCCCGTGAGATAAAAGCCGCGGTCATCCAGGGGAATATCTCAAGCACCGAAAAATGGGGTTCGGATTGGTATGAACGGACCGAAGGCAGCTATATCAGCCTTATAGAAAAGGCTGCCGGCGAGGGCGCGGAGCTTGTGGTCATTCCCGAAACGGTGTTTCCGATCTACATAGAAAGCAGCTCTTTGCTCAGAAAAACTCTGTCCGACACGGCAAAGGAAAACGGACTTACGATCCTCGTCGGCACTATGACGAGCGACGAGGAGGATAAGCAGCGCAATATCATCGTTGCAGTGACGCCCGACGGAGAGATCCATATGGAAAACTATTATTCAAAGCGTCATCTCGTGCCGTTCGGTGAGTATGTGCCGTGGCGCGATCTCTTCACGGCGCTGTTTCCGCCGCTTGCCGATATATCGATGCTTGATAACGATCTCACGCCCGGTGAATCCTCCGCGGTGTTCGATACCGGAGAATATAAGATAGGCTCGGCGATATGCTTCGATTCGATATTTTCCTCGCTTCTCCGCGAATCGGCAAATGACGGCGCGGAGATACTTGCGATAGAGACCAACGACTCGTGGTTTTCGGATTCCGCGGCGGTCTGGATGCACGAGGCGCAGGCAAAGCTTCGCGCCGTCGAGACGGGAAGATATGTACTTCGCGCCGCGAATACCGGTGTTTCGGCGATAATAAGAGCCGACGGGAAGGTACTCGGTGAGATAGAGCCTCTCGTTGACGGATACCTTGTCAGGGATGTCCGTATAAGGAGCGACAGAACGCTGTATTCTGCTGTCGGAGATGTTTTCGTACTTATATCTGCGTTGTTTGTTGTCGGTATCTTCGTAACGGATACAGTCATTTTTATCAGGGACAAAAAGAAGAAGGGAGACATATGCCAATGAAAGAAAACGAGAAAAAATTCGGAAAGGTCATGCTTAAAATAGGCATAGTCATGCTTATCTTCGCAGTGCTTTTCGATGTTATTTCCGTCATTTACACGATCCTTTATATGAGTCTGCCGATGGCACTTGACGAGGTCGCGGCGGAAATAGTGTTGCAGCTCGTTTACGGTTTCCTCTATCTTGCGGCTTTTATGATACCTGCGTTTATCCTTTGTGCAATGTGCGGGAAGGATATAATCTCCAGACCGCTTGAGAGAAAGATCCCCGTAAATTCGGTGGTCTATATCTTTGCCGGCATCACACTGATAACCGCGATGGCGTATATAAATTCGATGCTCGTGTCTCTTCTCGGGCTTCCTTCGGGAAGCATCGAAGACAGTGGCGTGTCGGCTGATAACTATACATTTATTCTGGCGTTCATAACGACGGCGATCGTGCCGGCAATATGCGAGGAATTCCTCTTCCGCGGTGCGATAATGCACAGCCTTCTGAAATTCGGGAAGGTTCCGGCAATACTTATCAGCGCCGTTATGTTCGGGCTTATGCATACGAACTTCGCGCAGTTCTTCTATGCGACGGCTGCCGGAATATTCCTCGGATGGGTTGCATGCGAGACCGGATCGCTCTATTGCGGTATGCTGATCCATTTTTCACAGAATTTCTTCTCGGTATTCCAATCGGTCCTGTTTGACCGGATGAAGGATCCGACACTTAGCATAGTATATTACGCTCTGATGTGCCTGATTTTTGCCGCCGGAATACCCTGCATAATATATCTCGCGGTGAAGTTTTCAAGGGATCTCCGCAGCAGCCGCAGGAAAAGGCTCGACGACGGTATTTACGGCATGTCCGATGACTGCACGGGCGCTCTGGCTCTGCCGGCGGGAAGGGCGACAAGGCTCTTCTTCTCGCCGACCGTGATAATCTTCATCGTTGTGGCAGTGTTTATGGCATTTTCAAGGGTCTTAACGGCATGGCTGACAGTAGCTGTATCATAAAGGACGACGCTTTCTTTATGCGGGAAGCAATAAAGGAAGCCATGCTCGCGGAAAAAGAAGGAGAGGTCCCGATAGGAGCCGTCATCGTCCGCGACGGAGAGATAATCGCACGCGCCCATAACGAAAGGGAAACGCTTAAGGATGCGACCCGCCATGCCGAGATCACGGCGATAGAGCGAGCCTGCGCCGCGCTTCACGGCTGGAGACTTATCGGATGCGATCTTTATGTGACTCTCGAGCCCTGCCCGATGTGCGCGGGCGCCTGCGTCAATTCAAGGCTTGTGAGGGTGATATACGGCGCACCCGACCTGCGTGCGGGAGCCTTCGGAAGTGTTATCGACCTCAACTCTTTCCCGCTGAATCATAAGCCGGAGATAGTCGGCGGTGTACTTGCCGATGAATGTCTCCTGCCCATAAGAAGCTTTTTTATAAGAAAAAGAAATAAAAACCAATCAGAAGGAGAAGAACGGAAATGAAGAAGATCTTTTTTATTCTTGCGCTCGCATTGCTTATGGCATCTCTTTTGTGTGCCTGCACGACGAACGGGAATGAGGGAGACACATCGCAGGCTACCGACGGCCCCACATCCTCTGTCACCGAAAGCGGCAGCAATCCCGATGGACCCGAGGTCCCCGAAAACAAGCTCGTTATCGTTGACAAGGACGGAAAATGCGACTACACTATCATAAGGCCTCAGAAGGCGGGAAGCGATATACTCTCGGCAATGAGAGAGCTTAGAGCGGCGCTTTCGGCGATCGGCACAAAGCCGGGTCTTGATACCGATACGGCGAAGGTAAATCTTTCGGAGTACGAGATACTTATCGGAAGCACAAGGTATGAGGATACAACGGTCCCGATCCCGGGCAAGGACTACCTTGAAAATGATGATTACATCATAAGCGTTATCGGCACCCGCGTTGTTATACGCGGCGGCAGCGAAAAAAGCACGCTTGAAGGTGTCAGAAAATTTATGACTCTGATCCCGAAGGAGGGCGCCTTTATGCTCGATAAGGACTATTTTGTCTATTCTTCGCCAAACAAAATGTTTGAAGGAATAGAATACAACGGCGTCTCGCTGAAGGATTTCTCATTCTCTTATTCGGAAGGCAATAAGATCTGCGAGATCGCGGTCGAGACTCTCCGCTCAAGGATATTCAGGCTCTCGGGAATCTACCTTGACGGCAAGGGCGACGGAACGCACAAGATCGTTCTTTCGACCGTTAAGGACGGTACGGCTTTTGAATTCAAAGCCGAGAACGGAAATATCTATCTCACCGGCACGGAACGCACGGGACTTTCCCGCGGGATAAATATTGCGCTGTCGATGATCGCCGGCAGCGCCTCGGATCCGGTCTATAAGATCGAGACGAATCCTAAAGGAAAGCTCGATAACTTCGGTACCGTCGTCTGCTACGAGGACTTCGGCGCGGTCGGCGACGGTAAGACGGATGATATGGAGGCTATCTGCAAGGCTCACGAATACGCGAACCAGAAGGGTCTTCCGGTCTATGCAAAGGAAGGCGCGACCTATTATATAGGTAAAGCAATGACCGCGCATATCATGACCAACACCGATTGGCAGAATGCGAATTTCATCATCGACGACTCGGAGATCAACACCGATGACCGCTATAAGGAAATATTTGTCGTGAATGCCACCTACGGTGTTCAGGATATAACCGGTCAGATCACGAAGCTCTCAAAGGGACAGAAAAAGCTCGACTTCAAATTCCCCGGCAAGTGCATCGTTACCGCATATAACTCCAATGTCAAGCAGTTTATAAGGTACGGCAACAATCAGGACGGCGGTCAGGATATGACCGATACATTCCTTGTTGATGAGAACGGAAATGTAGACCCCTCGACGCCTATCACGTGGGATTTCGATACCGTGACAAGTATAAATTACCGTCGCGTTGACGAAGACCCTCTTATGATAGTGGGAGGTACATTCACGACCAAAGCAAACAGAGAGGATTCGTCGCATTATTACTACCGCGGGATCCGTATCTATCGTTCCAATGTCACGGTCGAGGGATTAAAGCATTACATTACCGGTGAAGGACCGGTCGGTTCTCCGTATTACGGAATACTTATCGTCCACGGATCGGTAGACAGCAAGTTCGTGAACTGTGTATTCACGGGTCACAAGACCTACAAGGCAATAGGAAGCGCCGGAAATACGGTAAGCAAGGGTACCTATGATTTTACGGTTACAAACTGTATAAATATTGAGATTTTGCGCTGTACACAGACGAACAGTATAGTCGATTCGGCGTATTGGGGTGTGTTCGCATCGAATACCAGTCGCAATCTCATGCTTTCGGATTGTGTCTTCTCGCGCTTTGACGCGCACCGCGGCGTAAGGAATGTTACTATAAGAAACTGCGAACTCGGGCATCAGGGTATAAACCTTATCGGCGGCGGTACCGCACTGATCGAGAATACAACAGTACGCCATAACAGCTATTTCATAAACCTCCGTTCGGATTACGGCAGCACATGGGAGGGCGACATTATTATAAGGAACTGCGTTTTTGATCCGGATAAGGCTCCCTCTAAATATACCATTATCAACGGCTCGAATCCCGGCACGCACAACTTCGGTTATACCTGCTATCTGCCGAAGAATGTCACGATCGACGGGCTTGAGATAAAGGGCGCTTCGGTGTCTTCGACATATCTTTTCGCAAATATCACCCCGTCGTGGACTTCGGACAGCTTCAAGCCGGCATATCCCGTGGTCCTTCCCGAAAAGATCACGATAAAAAATCTCAAGGTCGGCTCGAAAGGAACCGAACTTAATGTCTCGCAGAACAAATATATGTTCAAGGATGTTCAGGTCGAATATCAGAACTGAATAAGATAAAAAGCCCCGCACCGCTTCCCGATTATCGGGAGGCGGTGCGGGGCTTTTATTATGCTTTTATAAGAACATAACTATCAGCTTTGATGCAAGCACGACGAGTATCAGAGCGACGGGATATGTCGCTGCATACGCCGATGCAACATCGTCTGTTCCCGCGGTGCTGATGAGAGCACCGAGTGCGGGGGTGGAGGTCATACCTCCCGTGATCGAGCCGAGGTTGTTGAATATGCTGAGCTTGAACACGAATTTTGCAAGGATAAAACCGACAACCATCGGAACGAGGGTCATAAGCGCTCCGTAAAGGAAGTAGACGGGTTTGAAGTTGTTTACGAAGTTAACGCCTCCCGGAACGCCGGCGCCGATAAGGAAGAGGACGAGGCCCAGTTCACGGAAGAAGTTCAGCGTGCTTTTTCCGACGCGGCAGTCGATGTGACCTATATGCCCGAAGTGACCTATAACAAGTCCTGCAATAAGCATGCCGCCCGTTCCGCCGAGCGAGAAATTGATCCCCGGGATCTTTATTGAGCCGATTATGTAGCCGAGCGCGATGACAAGGAAGAAGGGGAACGCGCCGAGCGGTTCAAGCTGTACGAGCTTTCCCTTGTGTTCCTTGACTGTTATCGCATTTGCGGCAACGAAGTTCTTTCTCTCCTCATCAAGGTTGACGCGAAGTATCTTCGGCATAAGCTGAACAAAGAGAACGACTCCGAGAACGCCGAAGAGGTATGCGATACCGTAGCCCGCCGTTACCGCATCGGGATTCTTTGCGGCATCCTTCGCCGCCGAAAGTCCGGGGGTACTTGTAAGCGCCCCGGTGAGAAGTCCGGTCGCCATATCGGATGTGAGATTCGGGTCGACAAGAGTCAGAATCACCGCAGTGCCGGCACCGATACCGATGACCACGACGCCCATTACGATGTAGGCGATGGACTTTTTGTTGAATGTCCTGAAAAACTTCGGTCCGGCTATCAGTCCGACGGCTGTGACAAACAGCGCCGTACCGATATTTGAAATGAGGCTGTAATTCGCTTTCAGATTGTCATTGAAAAGGTTGATCGTGCTTTCTCCGATCTTGAAACTCGGAACATAAAACGCAAGTATTCCGAAGAGCAGGGCAACGACGAGAACGCCGGCCGTGCCGAGCGAGATGCCTTTGATCTTTATTGCACCGAGCAGATAGCCGAGCGCACCTATCGCAAAGACTACGAAGAGTACAGAGAAGATCGATTTTACGACTTCACCCAAATATGCTGTCATTATATCGATTTCCCCCGCTTATTTCGCTTCGTATCTCGGATTTCCGTGAGTGTATCTCGGAAGGAGTATCGGAGAGACCTTGTCGGTTACGATGCCCGCGTCGGCAAGCTCTTTTTCAAAGCGTGCGATGTGGTCAAGGGTAAGCGTTCCGACGGTGGTTTCCTTGGCTTTCGCCGCGGCACTGACACCGGCGTTGCGTCCGAAGACTATGACATCGAGGAGCGAGTTGCCCATAAGACGGTTCTCACCGTGGATACCGCCGACGGCTTCACCGGCGACATAGAGGTTCTCGACATCGCTCATGCCGTCAGCCGCGATCTTGATACCGCCGTTCTGATAGTGAAGGGTCGGGTAGATAAGGATCGGCACTTTGCGCATATCGATATCGTACTTGAGGTACATACGGAGCATCGCGGGGATCCTCTTCTCGATGGTACCTTCACCGTGGATCATATCGATCATCGGCGTGTCAAGCCAGATACCGTAGCCTCCGCCGGGAATATTCACGCCCTTGTGACGGGCTTTGCATTCACGGATTATCGAGGCAGCCGAGACATCGCGGGTCTCAAGCGGGTGCATGAAGGCTTCGCCCTCCGAGTTGACGAGCATAGCACCGATCGAACGGACTTTCTCGGTAACGAGAGCGCCGTAGATCTGCGAAGGATAAGCAACGCCCGTCGGATGGTACTGAAGCGTGTAGGCATAGAGCAGGGGAGCACCGACGCGGTATGCAAGTACAAGTCCGTCAGCCGTCGCACCGTAGTGGTTCGAGGTCGGGAAGCCCTGATAGTGCATACGACCCGCACCGCCTGTGGCGATTATGACGGTCTTTGCCTTTGCGACGAGAAGGTCGTGCGTCTCCATATTCATAAGGACTGCACCGGCAGCCTTGCCGTTTTCGTCAAGGATTATCTCGATGGCAGAGGTGAAATCGACTACGGGAATACCGCGGTTGATGACCTCATCGCGAAGAACTCTCATGATCTCGGCACCGGTGTAATCCTTTGCCGCGTGCATACGCTTTCTCGAGGTTCCGCCGCCGTGGGTCGTTATCATCGTTCCGTCGGGTTCCTTGTCGAAGAGTACGCCGAGGTCATTGAGCCACTTTACGGCATCGGGGCCCTCGCATACGAGCTTTTCAAGAAGTTCGGGGACATTCTTGAAATGTCCGCCGCCTATGGCGTCAAGGTAATGGATAGCGGGAGAATCGTTCGGCTTGTCAGCCGCCTGAATTCCGCCCTCAGCCATCATCGTGTTGGCATCACCGTGACGGAGCTTTGTGACTATCATTACATTTGCGCCGCCCTCGTGCGCCATTATTGCTGCCGAGGAACCCGCGCCGCCTCCGCCGATAACGAGTACATCGACATCGTAATCGGGATTTGAGAGGTCAACATCGGATGCCTTTATGCGGCTGTGCGCCTGAAGGGTCGCGGCAAGCTCGAGCGGTACCTTTTCGCCCTTGTTGGGACCCATCTTCAGCTCTGCAAACTGAGATGTGATATAGTCGGGATGGAATTCGCGAAGCAGTTTGTCCTTCTCGTCGGCATCCATACGGCGGGGTTCAACTCCGATGCGGGAGGGGCGGGTCGCTTCTACCTTTTTGATTGAATCAAGCATTTCCTGTGTGTACATTTCAGAACCCCCTTATTTCTCGATAACTCTGGTGTTGTAAAGCTCTTTAAGCTCGGATACCGGCTTGCCCATAAGACCCTCGATGAGTTCATTGAAATCACCGTTGTGGATCTCCTTGACTCTTTCCTCAAGGTGTTCGCTCTTCGGTGCGAGGTACTTACCGGTGAGGCGTCTTGCAAGAAGGGCTACCTGCGGATGAGTGATACCCGCGGGGCATCTTGAAGAGCATATTCCGCACATAACGCAGTCAAAGGATTCCTCGGCGCACTTCTTGAAGTCTCCGCGCTGGGCGTAGGCGATGTACTGCATGACATTGAGTCCCTGCGGACATGCCTTTGTGCAGGCATTGCAGCCTATGCAGCTGTATATCTCGGGATAGAGCTGCATCATGACAGCCTGCTCGGGTTTGACTTTTTCTATGTCGTAGACCTGCTTTACGAGCGGGAAGAAGGGCAGGGTGGCGACATACATATTGTCCTGTACCTGAGTCTGGCAGGCGAGGCAGACCTTAAGCTCACGCTCGCCCTTGATCCTGTAAATGGTAGCGCAGGCTCCGCAGAAACCGCAACGGCATCCGCATCCGCGAACGAGCTGATAGCCGGAGTACTCCATAGCTCCCATAACAGTGAGATTTGAGGGGACGACATATTTTTTACCCATAAGGTAAACATTAACCATATCTTGCATTTCTGATACTCCTTATCAATACTCGTCCGGCAGCTCGTTGAGCTGATCGAGGCGGAATACCGGACCGTCGTGGCAAACATATTTGTTGCCGATGTTGCATCTGCCGCATTTGCCGACGCCGCATTTCATTCTCATTTCCATAGTGGTGTAGATCTGCGACTTCTCAAAGCCGAGAGTCGTGAGCCCCGCAAGCGTGAACTTTATCATTATCGGGGGACCGCAGAGTACGACAGTTCTGTTCTTTTCAAAGCCAAGCTCGGTGACATAGTTCGGGACAAAGCCGACATGACCTTCCCAGCCATCCTGCGGGCGGTCTATCGTAAGGTAGACGGTCATATCCTTTTCCTGCTGCCATTCGGTGATGATCTCCTGATAATCGACGAGATCGTCCATCGAACGCGCGCCGTAAACGACATCGATGTGTCCGTAATTTGCGCGGTTTGCGCGGCAGTAGTTTATTACCGAGCGGAGAGGAGCAAGTCCTATACCTCCGGCGACGAATAGAAGATCCTTGCCGGCAAAGTCGGTGTCGACCGGGAATCCGTTTCCGTAGGGACCCCTTATGCATATCTCCTGACCCGGCTCGATCATATGGAGCCATGAGGTGAGGCATCCGCACTTTTTGATTGAGAATTCGAGATGGTCTTCGACCGTAGGCGACGAGGTGATGGAGAACATAGCCTCGCCGACACCGGGGATAGAGAGCATGGCGCACTGTCCGGGCTTGTGGATGAAGGGCTTCTTGCCGTCTGGCATGACGACACGGAAGGTCTTCACATCGGGCGTGTCGGTGCGTATGTCGGTGACAACGGCGACCGCCGGGATAAGTGTGTCGTTCATCATTTCGCGTCACCTCCGAGGCTCTTCATAACCTTTACTATATTCATTGAAACGGGGCATTTTCTGAGGCATCTTCCGCAACCGACGCAACCGTAAACTCCGTCGTTGTTCATCGGGAAGTAAACGAGCTTGTGCATAAATCTCTGACGGAAGCGTTCGAGCTGTGTAAGCCTCGGTGTTCCCGCTGCCATCATCGTGAAATCCGAATACATGCAACTGTCCCAGCAGCGGAAGCGCTCGATGCCGTTGCCTGTGTTGAAATCCTTTATGTCATAGCACTGGCAGGTCGGGCAGACGAAGGTGCAGGTTCCGCATCCGAGGCAGGAACGGTAAAGCTCTTTCCATTTTTCGGATTTGAAGACCGCGAGCTGGTCGCCCGTGAAATCATCGGGCTTGAGGTCGGCGAGCGGAAGCTCTTTCATGACCTTTTTGACCTCGGTCTTTACCGCGTCGGCGGCATTTTCACCGCACTCGGTGAGAAGACTTCCGAGGGAGGATATGAGTTTTTCGCCCTTTTCGGTCAAAGGCTTGAGGTAGAGGTTTTCATTATCCTTCCAGCAGGAAACATCTCCCGCAGGCTCGGAGGGGTCTATGCCGAACGAAGCGCAGAAGCAGGTGTCGTCGGGCTTGTTGCAGGCAAGGGTCATGACCGTGCCGTGGTCGCGATTGCTTTTGTAGTAGCTGTCGACCGGATCCGAGAGAAAGACTCTGTCAAGAATTTCGAACGACGCTGCGTCACAGGCGCGGACGCCGAAAACGACGAAATCCTCAGTCTCTTTTCTCGTGTCGATGACCTCTATCTTCTTGCCCTCGGTGCGGAAACTCATAAGATCCTGCACCTGCGGGAAGAAAAGTCCCTTCGCCGAACGGAAGGTGTTGAGATTCTCCGAGAGCTTCATTCCTTCTTTCCATTCGGTGAAATACGACTGACCGTCCTCACGGTCGGCGGGGATGTAAAGCCTTTCGGAAGCCGCGACAGCCGCGAAAAACTTATCAAGTGAATCGAGCGATATTCTGTACATATCAGCCGTTCCCCCTTTCGTTGACTATCGAGGGATTCGCATCACCCTGCGTGAAGTTTACTAGCGGGCCGCGTTCGCTGACCTCGGCGCCCGCCTGATAGTCACCGTAAAGCTCGTTTATATCCTTGATGAACTTGCGGTTGAGCAGGTGAAGCGGAATGTGAGCGGGGCATACGCGTGAGCATTCGCCGCAGTCGGTGCAGCGTCCCGCGACATGGAATGCGCGGATTATGTGGAACATATTTTCCTCAAACGGATCGGCGGCAGCCTTGTTTTCAAAGCCCGACGAAGCGTTGTCGAAAATGCACTTTTCGCAGGTGCAGGCAGGGCAGACATTGCGGCAGGCGTTGCAGCGGATGCATCTTGAAAGCTCGCCGCGCCAGAACTCGAATCTCTCGTCGGGGGTCATTTTTTCGAGCTTTTCGACCATATCGAAGCGGTTTGAGTCAAGGACTTCTCCGTCCTCGCCGATAAGCTCGTCATAGACGACATGACGGCGGCTCTTGCAGCTTGCGCATCTTTCGGCGATAACATCGGAAAGCGCGAACTCTCTGTCGCCGTAGACCGTTTTCACGGTCACTTTGTCTCCTTCGGAGGAGATCGACTTTATGCCCGATACGCCGGCTTCACGGATACGGTTGATGTCAGCCATTCCGTTGCATTCAACACCGATAATGTAGACATTTTCGCGTTTCAGCCTATGCTCGGCAAGAAGCTGATTGAAGCTGTATGTATCGCAAGGCTTGAGGAATACGAGAACTTTTCCGCCCTTGGCAGTTTCACTGACAAGGTACTTTGAGAGGTTTGCACCGCAGAAAAGGTCAAATACGAATCTGTTCTTAAGTGCCTCGGCATCACCGAATACGGCGGGAGTGACATCATAGACGAACTCGCCGCGTTCCCAGCCGATGACGCGGTCAACGCTGCCGTTCTCGAGCAGCTCGCAGGCACGCGCAATCATTTTTTCGCGCATCTCAGATCCTCCAGTCTCTTGTTTTCACCGAGCTTTGTGACAGTGGAAACGAAGTCGTTCATGGTTTCGGCAAACTTGTTGCCCTCTGCAGCGGAGACCCATTCGACTCTTGTTCTGCCTCTCTCGATGCCGAGATAGTCGAGCATGGAGAAGAGAAGAGTCATACGCCTTCTGGCGTAGTAGTTTCCGGTCGTGTAGTGGCAGTCGCCGGGGTGACAGCCGCAGATTATCACTCCGTCGGCACCGCGCTGGAAGGCGCGGAGGACGAAGAGCGGGTTGACACGGCAGGAGCAGGGAACGCGGATGATCTTTATATCCGCGGGATATTGGAGCCTGTTCGTTCCGGCAAGATCGGCACCGGCGTAGGAACACCAGTTGCAGCAGAACGCGACGATCTTCGGCTTGAATTCGTTATCATTCATCGGCATATAGCATCGACCTCCGCCAGGATTTGTTTGTTAGAGAAGCCCGAAAGATCCATAGCTCCCGACGGGCAGGCGACGGTGCAGGCACCGCAGCCCTGACATACGGCGGGGTTGACGCTTGAAACACGGCGGACCTTCATCGTGCGGTCGGGCATTCTGAATTCTTTCTCGACATATGTTATGGCGCCGTAAGGACATACTTTCTCGCACTGCGAGCAACCGTTGCAGAGCATTTCATCCGAGTGTGCGACGCAGGGGTTGCAGGTGAGACTGTCGTGAACGAGGAGTCCGATGACCTTCGATGCGGCAGCGCCCGCCTGAGCGACCGTTTCGGGGATATCCTTCGGTCCCTGGCATACGCCGGAGAGGAATATGCCCGCCGTCGGGCTTTCGACCGGACGGAGCTTCGGGTGAGCTTCGGTGAAGAAGTCGTTCGTGTCCATACTTGCGGTAAGCATACCGGCGAGCGGACGGGCGGTCTTGTCGGGTTCTATCGCCGCGGCAAGGACGACCATATCGGCGTCGATGTGGAGCTGTTTGCCGGCAAGCAGATCGGATGCCTGCACTTTAAGCACACCGTTGTCGGGGACGACTTTTCCGACCATGCCCTTGACATAGTGAACACCGTACTGCTCCACGGCACGGCGCTGGAATTCGTCAAAGTTCTTCCCGGGAGTACGGACATCGATGTAGAATACATAAACATCGGTGTCGGGATATTTTTCGCGTGTGAGCATCGCGTGCTTTGCCGTGTACATACAGCATATCTTCGAGCAGTAGGGCTTTCCGCCTTTTGACGAATTGCATTCACGCGAGCCTACGCACTGAACGAAGACGATCGTCTTCGGGTGCTTTCCGTCGGAGGGTCTCAGAAGCGTTCCTCCGGTAGGACCGGCAGCGTTCATAAGACGCTCGAATTCAAGCGAGGTCACGACATCGGGACTCTGAGTGTAGGCAAACTCGTCGTATTTGTCGACCTTGATAGGTTCAAAGCCGGTCGCAACGACGATCGCACCGTACTGTTCCTCTACGAATTCATCCTTTGCCTGATAGTCTATGGCGCCGGCGGCGCAGACTTTCGAGCAGACGCCGCACTTGCCGTTCTTAAGCATATTGCAGTAATCGGGGTCGATGACCGCGACCTTCGGAACAGCCTGTGCGAAGGGAATGTAGATCGCGCGGCGGTTGTCCATGCCGAGGTTGAACTCGTTCGGCACCTTTTTCTGCGGACATTTTTCGGTGCAGAGCCCGCAGCCCGTGCATACATCCTCTTTGACATAACGCGCCTTGCGTTTTATCTTTACCTTGAAGTTTCCGACAAAGCCCTTGACTTCGCTGACCTCGCTGTAAGAATATATCTTTATATTCTCGTGCTGGGCAGCCTCGACCATTTTCGGGGTGAGGATACACGCCGCGCAGTCGAGCGTCGGGAAGGTCTTGTCGAGCTGAGCCATTTTTCCGCCGATCGTAGGTTTCTTTTCGACGATGTCGACCTTGAAGCCCGCGTCTGCGATATCGAGAGCCGTCTGAATACCGGCAATACCACCGCCGATTACGAGCGCGCGCTTTGTTACGGGCGACTGTCCGGCGGTAAGCGGGGCATTCAGAGTGACCTTTGCGACTGCGGCTCTGGCAAGAACGATGGCTTTGAGCGTCGCAAGAGTCTTGTCTTTATGTATCCACGAACACTGCTCACGGATGTTGGCGATCTCAAGCATATAGGGATTGAGTCCCGCCGCCGCGGCAGCCTTTCTGAAGGTGTTTTCGTGCATACGGGGTGAGCAGGAGCATACGACGACGCCGGTGAGCTTCTGCTCCTTTATAGCATTTTTAATGAGGTTCTGACCCGATTCGGAACACATATACTGGTAATCCGCAGAGAAGACCACGCCCGGCTCGGATTTCATTGCTTCGGCGACGGCTTTGACATCGACGGTAGCCGCGATGTTGCTTCCGCACCAGCATACAAAAACGCCTATTCTTTGCATAGCATTCTCCTTAAATTACTTAGAATATTTTCTGAATGCGCTGACGATAGCCTGCTGAGGAAGCTCGGGGTCGAGCTTTGAGGGGATGTCGTCGGCTTTCAGATGATTTTCGCCCTGCCGTCTGATGCAGGCGAGCCTTACGGCTTCGATGAGTTTTGCGGGTTCGACCTGACGCGGGCAACGCTCGACGCAGGCAAAGCAGGAAAGGCACCTGTATATTGAGGTGTCAGCCATCAGCTTGTCGATCTCGCCGCGCTCGACCATATATACGAACTCATGGGGATGATAGTTCATCTCGTCGTATGCGGGGCAGGTCGCGGTGCATTTGCCGCAACGCATACATTTTAGAGGATTGACTCCGCTGATGCGCTCGATGTCTTCGCGTGTGACCTTGTTTTCCATCTGCGGTCAGTCCTCCTTTACTCCGAGAGCTTCTGCAAGCAGCTCGGTGAAATAGACGGTCGGGAGCTTTGCGCCCGCGTTGACCTCAAGGTTGTAGCGGCAGAGCGGGCAGGCTGTTACGAGCATCTCGGCTCCATGCGACGAGGCATCGGTAACGATAGCATCGGCGCGGCGCGCAGCAAAGGACTTGTCGTCAAGCGTCACATATCCTCCGCAACATTCGTTGCGCTCGGCGTAGATGACCGGCTCGGCACCGAGAGCGCGGAGAAGATCCTCCATCAGCTTCGGATTTTCGGGATCGTCCATCTTCATGACCCTTCCGGGACGGAGAAGCAGACAGCCGTAGTAGGCTCCGATATTCCTTCCGGTAAGGGGATTGACGACGGCTTCCTTGAGCTTGTCAAAGCCGACGGTATCGCGAAGGAGTTCAAGGAAATGAACGACCTTTGTTTCACCGTGGTAGCTGCCGTCCTTGCCGAGGTAATTGTTTACGCGCTCCGAAATGTATTCGTCCTCCGCCATATCGCGGTTGACCTGTTTCAGAACATTGTGACAGGCGGAACAGAGGGTCACGAGATCGTGCCCCCTGTCGCGCGCCGCCATCAGCGCCCGTACCGACGAGAGCTTTGTGGCTATCTCATCGCGTCCGAGCGGATAAACACCGCCGCAGCACTGCCATTCGGGAAGCTCCTCAAGCGTGATGCCGAGCTTTTCCGCCGAGCGGCGGGCGTAGACATCAAGCTGCTGAGCCTTGTTTTTCAGCGTGCAGCCGGGGTAATAACTGTAAATCATAATAAACGGCGTTTCCTTTTATTTATTATTTATCAGACCATCTGTTCGGGGTGGAATACCTCGTCAAACTTCTCGGCGGAAAGGAAACCGAGCTTTACGCAGGCTTCTTTGAGCGAGATGTTTTCCTTGAAGGCGAGCTTGACGGTCTTCGCGGCGTTCTCATATCCTATGTAGGGGTTGAGCGCGGTCACGAGCATGAGCGAGTTGTGAAGGTTGTTGTGCATCTTCTCACGGTTCGCGGTGATGCCGACGGCGCAGTTGTTATTGAAGGAAACGATAGCCTCGGCAAGCAGACGGGCGGACTGAAGGAAGTTGTAGATGCAGACGGGCATAAAGACATTCAGCTCGAAGTTGCCCTGCGATGCCGCCATACCGACCGCAACATCGTTGCCCATTACCTGAACGGCGACCATGGTGACAGCCTCGCACTGAGTGGGGTTGACCTTTCCGGGCATGATGGAGGAGCCGGGCTCATTTTCAGGGATGTGGATCTCACCGAGTCCGACGCGGGGACCGCTGGCGAGCCAACGGATATCGTTTGCGATCTTCATCATATCGGCGGCGAGAGCCTTCAGCGCACCGTGAGCGAATACCAGCTCATCCTTCGAGGTGAGAGCATGGAACTTGTTCTCGGCAGTGACGAATTCCTTGCCGGTAAGTTCGGAGATCGCTGCGGCTACCTTTACATCGAAGCCCTTGGGGGCGTTCAGACCGGTTCCGACGGCGGTTCCGCCGAGCGCGAGTTGACGGAGAGGCTCGACGGCGAGCTTTATAAGCGAAACATCCTTTTCGAGTGAGGATCTCCAGCCGCTGATCTCCTGCGAGAAGGTGATCGGGGTGGCGTCCTGAAGGTGAGTGCGTCCGCTCTTGACGATCCCCTCGTTTTCTTTCTCAAGGCGACGGAAGGTCGCGATGAGCATTTCTACGGCGGGAAGGACCTTGTCTTCGAGAGCTATGACTGCGCTGATGTGCATGGCGGTGGGGAAGGTATCGTTGGAGGACTGGCTCATATTGATGTCATCGTTGGGATGGCAGAGCTTCTTGCCGGCGATCTCATTGGCGCGGTTTGCTATGACCTCGTTGGCATTCATATTCGACTGTGTGCCGCTTCCGGTCTGCCATACGACGAGCGGGAAATGCTCGTTGAGCTTGCCGTCGATGACTTCATCGCATGCCTCGGAGATAGCCGCGAGCTTTTCGTCGGTCATTTTTTCGGGCTTGAGCGAGTGGTTGGCGACGGCGGCAGCCTTTTTGAGGATACCGAAGGCGTGGATGATCTCGGCGGGCATTGTTTCGATGCCTACTCCGATCTTGAAGTTTTCGTGGCTTCTTTCGGTCTGTGCAGCCCAGTACTTGTCTGCGGGGACTTTGACTTCTCCCATAGAGTCGTGTTCGATGCGGTATTCCATTGTAAAACCTTCCTTTTTTATTATTAAATAAATTTTTTTACGACGGAGTTGTATGAAAAACCGCGGTTTCAAAAGTAAAAAACCGCAATTTCGCATATTACAACATATTATAACATCATAATGCACTTTTTTGCAAGTGTAAACACGCACAAAAAAAACGGGACATCGCCTCAATTAGTGATAAATATTTAACAAGGGAGGCAGATCAGGACTTTTTATCTGCGCATAAGACATTAAAAAAGCTGACAGACTCTTGCAATTCTTGGAGAGATATGCTATAATTATGAAAATCACGGTCAAAAAGGAGCGCCCGGTATGAAAAAACAAGTTAAATTTCTTGCCGCAACGGTTGTTTTGCTGTTGCTTTCGGTCATATTGCTGGCCGGATGCAATAACACCACGGGGGGCGAAGTCACCGATTCGAAAAGTGATTCCTCGGTGACCGAAGAAAAAGATGATCCGATATTACTGAACGGCGAAAAGGCTTACTGCATAGTAAGAGCCGAAAAGGCAGACAAAGATGTCATCAGTGTGGCATCCGGACTCTGCAACAAGCTTGAGGATATTGCCGGTCGTTCCGTCATAAAGATCAGTGACGACTGGGTAAAAAATCCCGAGGAAGCCGACAACGATAACTTTGAGATACTTGTCGGTATGACGAACCGTCCCGAGTCGGAAACGGCGAAGAAGGCTCTCGGTACCTACCTTGATTATGTAGTTATGGTCGTGGAAAACAAGATCTGCATCTACGCAAATGACGCGACAAGACTGCAGGAAGCCGCAGATTGGTTTTTTAACAGCTTGACCACGGAAAACGGTTCGGTAAGCTACGGTGAAAAACATGTCCATATCAATACTTACGACAAATACAAGTTCGGCGATCTCAGCTTCTGCGGAGTGCCTGCCGGTGAGTTCCGTATAGTCGTGCCGGCTTCGGGCAACAGCGGTGAAAAAGAGCTTGCCGAAGAGCTTGCGGAGTATATCGGTCTGAACGGAGGCGCGATCCTCGACATCGTTACGGATGCCGAAAGTCCGTCGGCTCACGAGATACTTATCGGCGCGACCAACCGTCCCGACAGCGCCGTCAACGCGAAAAACGAAGCCTGCTTCAAGACCACCGACGCGAATGTAGTGCTTGCGGCGGCGAATGCGGCGGGGCTGATCTCACTGAAAAACACATTTGTTGATAATATGACATCTTCGTCGGGAAAGCTCGCGGTGGGAATTACGAAAACATTGAAAACCGGAGGCTCTATAAACGGAATGAAGGTCGTTTTCATAGGAAACTCAATGATCTATTATGGCGGAGTTGTCACCAAGGGCAACATGCAGGGTAAGGATTACGGCTGGTTCTACGAGATCGCAAAGGCAAACGGTGACGATATAACCGTCTATGACTGCACTTACGGAAATCATACGATAAAGGACTTTACGGAATCGGGATGTACGATGAATGACGGTCACGGAGATCTTCTCGGAAAGCTCGACCTGTCCGATGTTGATCTTGTATTCTTCTCTGAGGCGGGTCAGAATAACTCTAACCTCGTGACTCATACGAAGAGCGTTATGAAGCGCTTCACAAAGCCCGGGGTGAGATTCTTCTACCTTGCGCATACCTACTCGTACACAAAAAATCACACGGCTTTGCTCAATAAGCTACCCGAGCTTCAGAAGGCGGGAGTGACGATCGTCGATTGGGGACATGTGTGCTATGACCTTTATTCGGATCCGGATAATGTGAAGGTTCCCGGCGGCACCCTGAAATACACAAAAAATTCTTTTGTTAACAATAAGGGCAGCGACACGCATCACCCGAACCCTCTCGCGGGATATATCCAGGCGCAGGCGGCTTACTGTGCGGCGACCGGCAGGAGCGCCGTCGGGCAGAAATATTCCATGAGAACGAAGCTGAAATACGGCGACGGCAGTGTTTCCTACGCTGACTACCCGAATAAATACTATACCGATCCTTCTTCGACGAATTTCACCAAGATATTCGAGTCGGAGTCGGAAATGCTCGGGATACAGAAGCTCATAGACGAGTACAATAAAAAGTGGGGCTGCGGTCCCGAAAGCTGATACCGCATATACGGTAAAAGCGAGAGATCCCTCGGCTTTGGAAAACAAACTTCCCGAGCCGGGGGCTTTGTATTCTCCCCGAAAACGACAAAAAATACCGTCGGGTCGAATAAAGTCGTGCGTTTGTTGCGGGAAAATTTCGGTTTTCGTATGTACAAATCGCCCCGGGTATGTTATAATGTACGAAAATAACATAAGGTCATAGGGAAAATGGACGGTAAAAATTATAAAAACAGGAAAAAAATATACGAAAATGCAAGGCGCGGATCCGATAACGGCTACCGCAGAAAGAGTGAAGGTCTCGGACAGACCGCGCCCGAAAGCACGGAAGAAGAGGGAAATACTTTTGACGGACTCGTGATAGGCAGAAACGCCGTTCGTGAGCTTCTCCGTTCGGGCAGGGCCGTGGACAAGCTCCTTGTACAGCGCGGAGAAAGAGAAGGCTCGATCGTAGTCCTCGTTGCCGAGGCTGTCGAAATGCGCATCCCGGTCATTGAGGTCGAGAAGGCAAAGCTCGATTCGATGTCGTGCGGAACACCTCATCAGGGAGTTATCGCGATGGCTGCCGAAAAGGAATATTCCACGGTCGATGACATACTTGAGATAGCCCGCGAGCGCGGAGAAAAGCCCCTTATCGTCATTTCGGACGGCATCTGCGATCCGTATAACCTCGGTGCGCTGATACGGTGTGCGGAGGGCGCGGGAGCGCACGGGCTTATCATACCGAAGCGCCGCAACGCGGGACTTACGCCGGTCGTATCGAAGGCGTCCGCCGGGGCTATCGAACATCTTGCCGTTGCGAAGGTATCGAACATCGCCTCGACTGTTGAGGAGCTTAAAAAGAAAGGCATCTGGACCTTTGCCGCCGAGGCGGGTGGGCAGATGTATTACGATACCGATTTTGACCTTCCCGCCGCGATCGTGTTCGGCAGTGAAGGCAACGGAGTCTCTCAGCTCGTAAAAAAATGCTGCGATATGACCGTTTCGATACCGATGTACGGTAAGGTCAATTCGCTCAATGTTTCGACCGCGGCGGCAGTGATACTCTATGCCGCGGCAAAGGGTCAGAGAGGCTGACAAGAAAAATTCCGATCGGAGGGAGGTGTCCATATGCCTGCGAAAAAAGACAGAGACGATACAGAAATAGCCGAGCTTCTCTGCAAACTGCGTGAAGAGACCGCAAAAAGCGGTACGGAAGATAAAAAAGCCGTAAAAAAGCAAAAAAAGCTGACAGATGACGATGTAAAGGCGCTTCTTCGCAAATATTACGGAGACACCGACACTCTGCCCGAGGACAAGCCTCCCGCATTTGAGGTGGACACGACCGATTTTGCAGAACCGGACCCGGACACCGAGGATGCCGCCGAACCTGTTCCCGCACCGGAACCCGCACCGGAACCTGAGACTAAGCCGGAGGAGGTCAAGTCCGAAACTTCCGTCGGATCCGAACAGGAGATCGGGACGGAAACTGTACCCGAACCCGAGGTTATACCCGAACCTGAACCCGAAATACAGCCCGAGCCTGTCGGATCCGAACCCGAGCCGGAAGCGGAATCCGAAATACAACCGGACCCCGAATCTGCGGAGGAAACCGAAGAAGAGGCATCGGATGAAGAATCACTTGACGAGATCATATACGATACCGTCGACGATATAAGTCAGAAAGACATAAGTCCGATCGGACATGAACACGACCCCGAGCCGACTCCCGCGATGACTGAGGAACAGCCCGAGCCTGTTCCCGAAGCCGAGGCTCCGGTCGCTTTTGTCGACGAAGCGGCAGCGGAAAAGGATACTGCCGAAAAAGAATCCGATACGCCTTCCGATGAACCTCATCCGGAAGAGCCCGCCGAAAAGCCCGCCGAAGAGGAGGCAAAAAACGAAGAGATCCCGACTCTTGAGGGTGACGATGACGACAGTGCGGATACCGAATGGCATCAGACAGAGGCTCCGAAGGGACTTGTGACCGCGGACGATTCAAATCTCAAGCTGCTTGTGGCGCTCGGATTCGGCGACAAGCTGAAGGAAAAATACGGGGACGACCGCGTGCGCGGACTTGAAAACGAGCTTAAAAAGAGCTGGGACAAGGACGCCCCCGGAGGAAGCGCCTACGGATACCGCGGCAGGGAATATTCGCCCGATTCCGACATAAAGGCAATAAAAAGTGCATATTCGCACGATCTTCGTATGATAATCCTGCGGCTCGTTGCCACTGCGGTGCTTTCTTTGGTCCTTCTTGTCTACGAAAATGCCGCGATCTTCGGGATCACATTCCCGGGGATATTCAACTGCAGGGACTTTCCGACCTCATATACGCTGATCTCGCTTCAGCTTCTTGTCCTTTGCGCCGCAGCCTCATACCGCAGGATATTTGACGGATTCCTCTGTATGACGGGGAAACAGGCGAAGGGCGACCAGGTACTCTGCATCACCTTTGCGGTCGCCGTCGTATGTAATATAGTTACGGCGATAATCGCTCCGACAGACGGAGTGATACTCTATAATTTCCCGGTCTCGCTCGGATTTCTTTTCGGCGTGACATCGGAGCTTCTCGACTGCCGCCGGGAATATTATACCTTCCTTTTCCTGTCGAAGGAAAGCAAGGACAAGCTCTACGGCATAGTTCCGGTAGCCACCGGAAGCGGCAAGGAGATGCTCGTCGCGGGCAGGATAGGCTTTGCCGATGGCTTCTTTGACAGCAATATGGTGAGCCGCTCGTACGATTCGGCGCTTATCTTCACCGTAATACCGCTCGCGGCATTCGGAGCCGTGCTTTCGATAATGGCAGCAATTTTCGGTCAGTCGGGTGCGAGAGCCTTCAGCGCGTTTTTTGCGGCGTTTGCCTTTGCGGCGCCCCTTTCGTGGACCGTTACGGGGGCATTGCAGTGTATGTGCCTTTCCGACCTGCTCGGAAAGAAAAAGGCTACCGTGATAGGAAGTCAGCTCCCCGATGAAACGGTGAAGAACGATACGGCGGTCTTCGGCGACGATGATGTTTTCGATCCGTCGAAAACAAAAATACTCGGCATAAAAATATTCGATAACAGCAAGATATACGCAACACTTTATGAGATAAACGCGCTCTTTTCCGCGGTCGGCGGACCCATGAAGGAGATCATGCGCTTCACCGCGGCAAACCTCGGTGATCCCGAATCGGCGGAGCTTACCGCCGCATCGGAAAGGTATGCGGAGGCTTTGATAGACGGTAAAACAGTGATGTGCGCCGGAAGCGCGGAGGCTCTTGCCGAACACGGTATAACCGTTCCGGCTGAGCTTCAGCCTTCCGAGCCGGGTGTCGTTACTATGTACGCGGCAAGGGACGGAGCCGCCTGTGCCTGCATAAATGTAAGATATGCGGTCGTCGAAGGCTTTGCGGAGACCGTCGCATCTCTTCGTGAGAACGGGGTCGCGGTGAAGATCAGAACGGTCGACCCGAATGTCGACAGGCTGATAATTTCCGATCTCCTCGGCGGAAAGATCCCCGTCGGGGTCGTCCGCGAGCCTGCC
>CAKXXW010000012.1 GCA_934378145.1 uncultured Eubacteriales bacterium | reverse complement strand
ACCCAGAACCTCTACGGTTCCTACACCTCCGGACTCTTCACCGCTCTTGAGCCGAACGAAGAGGGCAAGCTCATCAGAAGCTATATGTCGATAGGCTCCTCCGCCGGTGCTACCCACCAGCGCCCCGCCGCAGACAACGACGGCAAATATCCGTTTGAGGTAGGCATCGCGACCGTACCGCAGGTAGACGCTTCGAATCCCAAGGTAATCTCGCAGGGTCCGAGCATCTGCATATTCAAGAAGGACAATCCGCAGGAAGTCATCGCTTCGTGGCTCTTCCTCAAGTACCTCGTCACCAATGTTGAGTTCCAGGCGGAGTTCTCGATGGCATCGGGTTATGTTCCGGTACTCAAATCGGTAGCCGAAAATGCCACATACAAGGATTTCGTTGCCAAAGCCGACGGCGGCAAGTACGTCTCGGCTCTCAGCGCAAAGGTCTGCCTTGAACAGGAAGACGCTTACTACACCTCTCCCGCGTTCAACGGCTCGTCCGAGGCCCGTGACCAGGTCGGTAAGATCCTTCAGAAGTGCCTGCCTATAAGCGATGACAGCAAGGTCGATGCCGAAATAAAGAAGGCATTTGACGAAGCCTACAACACCTGCAAATACAGCACATAATCCCCAATATCCGGAATTAAAACAAAAAGTATGAAAAAAAGCTCAGTCAGAGCTTTGTCGGCGCTCCTTGCGCTGACGGCTCTTATCGCAATTATGCTTTCCGGCTGCAACCTCTTCGGAGGTTCGCCGGAAGGCACAACGGAAAACAGCGGGACCACGGACAGCGCCGATAGCGGTGATGTAAAGCCCGCCGAAGCCGTTGACTATGTCGAAAAGCTCAAACTCGATATGTCCTCCGAGACACTCAAGCAGGAGGTCACGGTCAAGAACTATGTCGACGGCGACACGACGCACTTCAATGTTCCCCAAAGCGTTGTCGAGGGTGGCGTTCTCAAAGCGCGTTACCTTGCCATTGACACTCCGGAATCGACCGGAAAGATCGAGGCTTACGGTAAAAAAGCTTCAAGATTCACGAAGGAAAAGCTCTCGGGCGCTTCTTCGATCCTCATCGAATCCGACAACGGAAGCTGGAATCACGACTCTACCGGCAGCCGATACCTCGTGTGGGTCTGGTACAAGCCCTCCGAAAGTGCGGATTACCGCAATCTGAACCTTGAGATCCTTCAGAACGGTCTTGCCGTGGCATCGGCTACCGGCAGCAACCGTTACGGCTCGATCTGCCTTGAGGCTCTCGGGCAGGCAAAAGCCCTGAAACTCAATGTTCACTCGGGCGAAAAAGACCCCGATATGTATTACGGCGAAGCAGTCGAGCTTACCCTGAAGGAGCTTCGCTGCAACCTCGAAAAATACAACGGAGTCAAGGTCGCATTCGAAGGTGTCATCACCGTCAACAACAATAACGGCGTGTATGTCGAGGAATACGACCCCGAGACCGGACTTTATTACGGCATCTATGTTTATTACGGCTTCGGACTTTCGGGCGAAGGACTCGATGTGCTCTCGGTCGGCAACAGGTCGAGGATCGTAGGCACTCTCCAGCTCTATGAGACTGCCGGCACCTATCAGATCTCCGGACTTACCTACCGCGCGATGAAGCCGAACGACCCGAACAATATTCAGAAGATCAGCGACGGACACACCGCGGCTTATCCCGAAATGACTGCCGACCGTTTCGTAAACGGCAAGATAAGCATTCCGCAGGATGATGAGACGGTAAAGGAATATTCTGCCGCCGAGCTTTCCCTCAATTCCTCTGTTTCAATGAAGAACCTCAAGGTCAAGAGCGTCTATGTCACCGATGACAAGACATCCTCGTCCTACGGAGCCATGACCCTTACCTGCGAATGTGACGGCGTGACCCTTACGATACGCACCCTTCCCTTCTACGAAAACAACGAGCTTATCGGTGCTTCGGAATATGAAGGCAAGACGATCAGTGTCAAGGGTATCATCGATTCCTTCAACGGCAACTGTCAGATAAAAGTATTCTCAAAAGACGCGATAACAGTAAACTGAAAAATTTTTTACAGGAGAAAAGATATGAAAAAAATTCTCATTTTGATCCTCGCTCTCATTTTGGCTGTTTCGTTACTCGCCCTCGCCGGATGCTCGGGATGCAATAATACTCCCGATGACGGCAATGACAGCGGAACTACCACGGGAGACAACGGCGATGCGGCCCCCACATTGCAGGACGCGAAGAGCTACCTCCGAGCAATGTACAAGGACAGCGCGGAAGTGACCCCCGCAAGCTACACCGTAGTGAATGTGGTCCTCATCGGCGAGACCGAATTCACCGTTGAGTGGTCGGTCAATGTGACCTCCGGCTCGGCAGACGATGTCAAACTCGTCGTCGACGATGAAAACAAGCAGACCAAGGTCGAACTCAACACCGACGCCGCCGAGGATGCCGTGTACGAGCTTAAGGCTACCATAAAGGACGCCGCCGGCAACACCGAAGAGCTTGTCTTCAACCACACGCTTCCGAAATTCAAGGAACTTTCGTGGGCTGAATACATAGCCAAGGCTGCCGATGAGGCTGTCACCGTCAGAGGTGTCATCACCGGTATCGTCGCAAAGTCGAATGGTGCATCGAACAACTGCATCTACTTCCAGGACAGCGACGGCGGATACTACGCCTACCAGATGTCGACCGACCCCGTGACCGACGACAAACTTGAGGTCGGTATGACCATCAGAGTCCGCGGTGTAAAGGATATTTACAGCGGCACTCACGAGATAAAGAACTGCACCGTTGAGATACTCGACCAAAACAAGAAAGAGGTCGCTCCCGCTGACTATACCGAAATATTCAAGAATGCAAAGTCTCTCAAGGACAGCGCTCTCGTAAATGTTCAGTCCTTCCTTGTAACGATCAAGGGCGTTGAGATCAGGGCTCAGGACGACACCGTCTCGAACGGATACTTCAAGTTCCAGCTCGGCGATCTTATCTCCTACATCCGCATCTCCTCCTCCACCTGCCCGCTCACAAAGGATGAGCAGACCGCATTCAAGAAGGCTCACGGCGAACACGCCGGCTGGATCGCTAATGTCACCGGTCTCGTAAGCATCTACGACGGCGCCTTCTACCTCACCCCTGTTGACGCAAACGCTATCGAGTATGTAAGCCTTCCCGAAAAGGACGACGCCGGAATGGTGGCATTTGAGAAGGATAACCTCTCGCTCGTATCCGCCGTTACCGACAACACCGAACTAAAGCTTCCCGCAAACGGAATAAGCTACGACAAGGTACAGATCACCTGGGTATCGGACAACGCCGCGGCTGTCGTCAAGGACGGTAAGCTTATAATAACTCTTCCCGAAGCCGAAACGGTCGTTAAGATCACCGCTACGCTCACCTGCGGAGCCGTCACCGATACGAAGATATTTGAAATAAAGGTCGATGCCGCTCCCACGGATATTTATGTCGCCAACCCGATCGGCGAAGCCATCACCGGCAAGGGCTTCAAGCTGGCTCTTTATCAGGCAACCCTCGGAAAGACTCTTTATTTCTCGGGTGCTATGAACGGCAACTTCTTTGCCACGACCGACAAGACCGACAAGGCCGTCGATGTTTATGCGGAAGCGGTCGAAGGCGGTTACAGGCTCTACTTCCTTGAGGGCGAGACCAAGAAGTATATCGACATTCACGAGTATCAGGCGGGCAAGGTCGGCGTAAGGATCGCCGATGCCGCCACAGCTTCCGCCGTTTACACCTGGAACGCGGACCTCAAGATCTTTGTTGCTTCGGTCGCGGGCAATGACTACTATCTCGGGACCTACAACAACTTCAACACAATCAGTGCAAGCAAGACCTCCTATATCACCGGAGACAAAGCAGGCAATATCGGAGTTTCGCAATTTGTGGCTCAGCTCTGCACCCTTGTTCCCGCAGACTATGTGTTTGAAGCCATCACGGAAGCAAAGGAAGGCGATTTCTACCTTGCACTTAATCAAGCCACCCTTTCGAAGGTGCTCTATTTCATCGGCACTCTCAACGCAAGCGAGTACCTTGAAACCTTGGACAAATTTGACAAAGCGGCAAAGGTCACCGTTGCAAAATCAGGTGAAGGCTACACGCTCAAGGTCGGCGACAAGTTCATCGAAGTCTACGAAAACGCTGCCGGCAAGGTCCGTGTCCGTCTTGCAGACACATCCGCAAATGTATGGAAGTGGAATGCTGACCTCAAGCTCTTCACCTATACTCTCACCGGATGCGCCACCGAAAAGAACAATGCTGAGTACTATCTCGGAACCTACGGCACATACAACACCATAAGCGCAAGCAATGTCTCATATATATCCGGCGAAAACGCAGGCAAGATCGGAGTGTCGCAGTTCCCCGCTTTCCTTTCGACAGTAACGGTCAAGGCGCTGAAATTTACGGTTACGGATGCTCCCGTTGCCGACAAGAGCTTCAAGCTTGCTCTGTATCAGGCGACCCTCGGAAAGACTCTTTATTTCTCGGGTGCTATGAACGGCAACTTCTTTGCCACGACCGACAAGCTCTCCAAAGCCGTTGATGTTTACACGGAAGCGGTCGAAGGCGGTTACAGGCTCTACTTCCTTGAGGGCGAGACCAAGAAGTATATCGACATTCACGAGTATCAGGCGGGCAAGGTCGGCGTAAGGATCGCCGATGCCGCCACAGCTTCCGCCGTTTACACCTGGAACGCGGACCTCAAGATCTTTGTTGCTTCGGTCGCGGGCAATGACTACTATCTCGGGACCTACAACAACTTCAACACAATCAGTGCAAGCAAGACCTCCTATATCACCGGAGACAAAGCAGGCAATATCGGAGTTTCACAATTTGTGGCTCAGCTCTTTTCTGTCTCTCTCGGCTAAAAGAAAATAGCAAATAAAGCTCTCCCGCCGGATGCTGTGCATCCGGCGGGAGAGCTTTTGTATTTTAATCGGGTCAGAATTCGAGCCTCTTTTCAATGTAAGCGCGAAGCTCGGACACGGGCATTCTCACCTGCTCCATGCTGTCGCGGTCGCGGACGGTCACGCAGTGATCGTTTTCAGACTCAAAGTCATAGGTGATGCAGAAGGGCGTTCCGATCTCGTCCTGACGGCGATAGCGCTTTCCGATACTTCCCGTCTCATCATAGTCGACGCTGAAATACTTTGAAAGCTCCGTGGCGATCTCCCCTGCCGGCTCTGCGAGCTTCTTTGAAAGCGGAAGCACGGCAGCCTTGAAGGGCGCGAGCGCCGGATGGAAGTGAAGGACGACTCTGACATCGTTCTTCGCCTCGTCGATGACCTCTTCATCGTAAGCGTCGATAAGGAAGGCGAGCAGAACGCGGTCGGCACCGAGCGACGGCTCGATAACATAAGGCACATACTTCTCGTTTGTTTCGGGATCAAAGTAATCAAGCGGCTGACCGCTGTGATTCTGATGCTGAGTAAGGTCGTAATCGGTCCTGTCGGCGACGCCCCAAAGCTCGCCCCAACCGAACGGGAAGAGATACTCGAAGTCGGTCGTAGCCTTTGAATAGAAGCAAAGCTCCTCGGGGCTGTGGTCACGAAGCCTCAGGCAATCATCGTGCATACCGAGGTTGAGCAGCCACTGATGGCAGTAATTTCTCCAATAAGCGAACCATTCAAGGTCTGTTCCGGGTTTGCAGAAGAATTCAAGCTCCATCTGCTCGAATTCGCGGATACGGAAGATGAAGTTTCCGGGGGTTATCTCATTTCTGAAGGATTTGCCTATCTGACCGACGCCGAAGGGAATCTTTTTTCTAGTCGTGCGGGCAATATTCTTGAAGTTTACAAATATTCCCTGCGCAGTCTCGGGACGGAGGTAAAGCTCCGATGCGCTGTCCTCGGTAACTCCCTGGAAGGTCTTGAACATAAGATTGAACTTGCGGATATCGGTAAAGTCCGATTTTCCGCAACCCGGGCAGGGTATCTGCTTTTCGCGGATATAGGCTATCATCTCGTCATTGGTCATAGCCTCGACCGAGACATCCTCGATACCGTTCTCAGCGTTGTAATCCTCTATCAGCTTATCGGCACGATGGCGCATCTTGCAGCCCTTGCAGTCGATAAGCGGGTCGGAAAATCCGCCCACATGACCCGAAGCCACCCATGTCTCGGGGTTCATAAGTATCGCGCTGTCAAGTCCGACATTGTATTTGTTTTCCTGAACGAATTTCTTCCACCATGCGCGCTTGATGTTGTTCTTCAGCTCAACGCCGAGAGGACCGTAATCCCACGAGTTTGCAAGCCCGCCGTAGATCTCCGAGCCGGGATAGACTATGCCGCGGTTTTTGCAGAGCGCGACAATCTTATCCATTGTTTTTTCCTGATTTTTCATTGCTGACTCCTGTCAATTTATTTATTTTATATTTTTTCTGTTTTCGATGATCTGTGCAAGGGCTTCCGGCGTAAGGTCGGTATCGAGCCTTTCCACCATTGTGCCGAATACTTTGTCTCCGTCGGATTTAAGCAGCCTTTCCGCGACTTCGGAAGAAAAGCGCCTTGCCTCGTTTTCGTCTGTGAGCGATGCGGGAGCTGTAACACCGGTCTTTGACGCTATTTCGGCAACTGCTCCCTGCGGCACTATTGCGTAATAATCACTCGCTCCGAGTTTTTCGAGAGCCGCCGTATAGCCGCGTGTACAGAAGGTCTCTGCGGTTTTTGCGTCCGGCAGTGTAATAACGACATTAATGCTCTTGCCGGCAGATATTTTCACCACAGAGCAAAGCCCATCATTTTCGTCAAGGCAGAAAACGGTCAGTGTAGTCTCCGTTTCCCCACTCTTGTGCGTATCAGCAGGCGTACCGGCAGAAAACGAGGATATTATCAGAAATGACACGAGTCCGAAAACGCAACCCGCTGCCAATGCCGAAAGAAAAAATATCTTAGCTCCCCTGCCCATTGCACGCTCCTGTAACCCGGATTTTCCTGTCTTGGTTATACCTTATAATTATATCACTGTTTTCGTACTATTTCAATATTTTTTGCTGAGATTATTGAAAAAGGTTAGTGAGATAAAGCCTTGACATAACTCACTTATAGTTATATAATTATATCATTACTGATTTATAAGAGGATATTATGTCTAAAAAAGAAAAGAACCTTGCCGAGGGTCCGATTCTGAGCAGAATGATATTTTACACTCTGCCGCTTCTTTTTTCGGGAACGCTTCAGCTTCTTTACAATGCCGCCGACCTTGTTGTTGTCGGAAACAAGGGAGAAGCAGGTGAGATCTACATCGCCGCAATCGGCGCAACAGGCGCGCTTACGAATCTCATAATAGGTCTTTTTCTCGGGCTTTCGGTCGGCTCGTGTGTCGTTCTTTCCCAGTATCTTGGGGCAAGAGACGACAAAAACGCCTCCGAGGTCGTACATACCTCGATGCTCGCGTCGGCAATAATAGGCGTTGTCCTTGCCGGCATAGGCGTAGCTTTCGCTGATGACTTTCTCCTTCTTATGCAGACCGATCCGGAGGTCATAGACCTTTCGACTCTTTATATGCGGATATATTTTGCAGGACTGCCCGCGTCGATGATATACAACTTCGGCGCCGCCATTCTGCGGGCTAAGGGGGACACAAAGTACCCGCTCCTCGTCCTTGTCATTTCGGGAGCGGCAAATGTGCTGCTGAATCTTCTCATGGTCTTCGTATTTGACCGCACGGTCGACGGTGTTGCGATCGCCACAGTAGCCTCACAGGTAATTTCGGCGGTCATGGTCGTCATCTATCTCTGCCGGCTCAGGGACAGCTGCAAGCTCATACTTAAAAAGCTCTCGATAAAGAAGGACAAGCTGCTCCGGATCATCCGCGTCGGACTTCCCGCGGGATTTCAGAGCGTGGTCTTCTCTATATCGAATGTTATGCTCCAGTCCTCCGTCAATGTCCTCGGAAAAGCGGCAATGGCGGGAAATGCCTCGGCATCCAGCATTGACAGCTTCATAAACATAGCACAAAACTCGGTATATCACGCCGCGATAGCCTTCGTCGGTCAGAGCTATGGCGCAGGAAATATGAAGAGAGTCAAGAAGGTCGCCTTCACATCTATCGTACTCGTTACGGTAATAGGTCTTGTCTTCGGAGGGGTGGTCTTCGCCTTCGGCAAACCGCTTCTCGGTATCTACGGGCTTGACGACTCGCCTGCGAAAGCAGAAGCTCTTCAAAACGGCATAATGCGTTTCAATATAACCGCGCTGACCTACTTCATCTGCGGCATAATGGATGTTATGACGGGACTTCTTCGCGGCGTCGGATGCTCGCTTGTCCCTATGATAATCACGGCGACGGGCGTCTGCGGTACCCGTATCCTTTGGATAAAGCTGCTTTTCGAGCGGGTGGATTTCTTCCACAATATCTTCTGGCTCTATATGTCATATCCGATCTCGTGGACGATCTCAGTGATCGCACAGACGATAACTCTTATCATCGTGTACCGGCGGATAGAAAAGCGTATGAACTCATCGCCTCCGGCGTCGCCGGATATAAAAGAAGAAGAACAGGCTTCGGTATGAAGCCTGTTCTTCTTCTTTTCACCCCATAAAGGGATTGTCGTGCGCCTTGAGCCTCATCTGCTTTATCACCGAATTGGGCTTTTTTGACCCGAAGATCGCCGTTCCGGCAACGAAGACATTCGCACCCGCCGAAGAGCATTGCGCGATATTGTCGGCGCTGATACCTCCGTCGACCTCAATATCAAGCTCGATCCCGTGCCTTTCGGTATAGCGACGGAGCTTTCTTACCTTGTCAAGTGTTTCGGGCATCAGCTTCTGTCCGCCGAATCCAGGTCTCACGGTCATAACAAGCACCATATTGCAAAGCCCCGCGTCAACGAGCGGCAGAACATTCTCTATCGGAGTTTCGGGAGATACGGCAAGTCCCGTGCGGATCTCGCGCTCACGCATTGAGCGCAGAAGTGTCTCGGGATCCCTGACTGCCTCATAATGCACGGTTATTATGTCGGCTCCCGCCTTCATAAACCTGTCGATATACCTCTCGGGATTGAAGACCATCATATGTACATCGAAGATCAGCATGCTCTTCTTTCTGAGAGCCGCAACGACTCCCGGACCGAAGCTGATATTCGGGACAAAGTTTCCGTCCATTATATCAAGGTGAAGATAGTTTGCCCCCGCTGTCTCGATCCTCTCGACCTCTTCCCCGAGGCGGGAAAAATCGGCGGCAAGCAACGATGGAGAAATGTAGATCATTTTAGTCCTCCCGATAAAAAATTGTCAAACGACAAAATTCAACATATTATGTAATATACAGGTGTGTCGGCGGCGATATGAGATTTCAAAACAAAGGATGTGGGAATAAGATTCTTCCGCCGCGCGCTTTCGGGGGCTTCTCAGATGCCCCCTTGTTTTTTCTCTTCGATAAGGCACACGGCTTTTGCGGCTATGCCTTCGCCTCTGCCCGTAAAGCCGAGATGCTCCTCTGTCGTCGCCTTCACGCTCACAAGGTCGACAGGGATCCCCATTGATGCGGCAAGGTTTGCTCTCATTCTGTCAATATACGGAGCGAGCTTCGGGGCTTGCGCAATGACCGTCGAATCGACATTTACTATCGAATATCCGCGTTCACCGACTCTTTTTACGACCTCGGACAGCAGGACAAGGCTGTCGGCTCCGAGGTATTTCGGATCATTATCCGGAAAGAGCTTACCGATGTCGCCGAGCGCCGCGGCGCCGAGAAGCGCATCGGCTATTGCATGGGCAAGCACATCGGCGTCCGAATGACCGTCAAGTCCCTTTTCATACGGAATATCGACGCCTCCGAGGATAAGCCTTCTGCCATCGATCAGACGGTGAACATCGTAACCCTCACCGATCCGCATTTTTCTTCTCCTGAGCGCGGTTTTCGGCGCTTATAAGTGCCTCGGCAAGGAAAACATCGTCGGGCGTCGTGATCTTTATATTCTTCCTGCCCGTTTCGACGAGCTTGATGCCCTTAAAGCCGATCCTTTCGGCGAGCGAGCAGTCATCGGTAGCAAAAAAGTCAGCCTCACGCGCGGTATAGCCCGACGCACGGTAGAGATTCGTACCGAATACCTGCGGCGTCTGCGCAAGCCAGATAAAGTTTCTGTCCTCCGAGCCTTCGATAAATCCACCGGAGGTAGCTTTCTTGACCGTGTCGGTCGCCGCGGCCGCAGCCGTCGCAGCCCCGAATTCATAAGCCGCAAGGCATACCCTTTCTATATCGTCGGGGTCGACAAGGCATCTGGCACCGTCGTGGAACGCCACGAACTCTGTCTTATCCGACACCTGTCTGAACCCAAGCCATGCCGAAGTCTGGCGGTTTTCTCCGCCGGCAACTACGGCATAGACCTTGCTGAAACCGTACTTTTCGCAAAGCGTTATGACATCGCGTATCCTGTCCTCGCGCGTCACGACGACGATATCCCTGATACAGGGAGAGTTTTCAAAAGCGCGTATGCTTCGGGCAAGAACCGGCATTCCGCAGACGGTAAGGAACTGTTTATCCTTCCCTTTCATCCTGCACGAATTCCCCGCCGCAAGGATCACGGCGGTCGTGCGCTTATATTTTTTCCTTCCCGCAGCGGCACGGACGATGTCAGCCGCGGCAGAGGTGATATTTTCCGCCTTGGTCTTCTTCATTTTATTTCATCAGCTCGTCAAGCATCTGTACCCGACGCGCGTGCTTTCCGCCCATATATTCGGTGGAAACGAAAATATCAGCAAGGTCGCAGGCAAGTCCTTCGCCTATGACCCTTGCGCCGAAGCAAAGAACATTTGCGTCGTTATGCTCGCGTGTCAGGCGCGCAGAGTAGGTATCGGAGCAGCACGCCGCACGAATCCCCGAATGCTTGTTTGCCGCAATAGACATACCTATGCCGGTACCGCAGACAAGTATCCCGCGCTCAAAGTCACCGAGCTGTATCCTCTTGCAGAGCGCATCGGCAAAGACCGGATAATCACAGCTCTCGGTCGAGTCGGTCCCGACATCCGTGACCGAGATCCCCTGATTTTCAAGATGCTCGATCACCTTCAGCTTAAGCTCATAGCCCGCGTGGTCCGAGCCTATAACGATTCTGTTTATCATATCAAAAATTCCTCCGTTTATTTTCCGAGATTTTCAAGAGAACCCGATTCGCGCTCAAGCCTTATCCGCTCCGCCTGAGACAGACGCAGATAGACTGGTGTAAGCTCGACATCGGATGTCCTCTTCCCCGCCCTGTATTCGGCGAGCGCACACTGTGCGACCGCATATGCCGACTGGTACCTTGACCTTTCGGGAGCAGGCACGGCATCGACCCTTCCGCAAAAACCGTCAAGCGTGATCCCCGTTCCGTCTCCGCAGACAAGTACCCGTTTGCCTTTTCCGGCAAGCTCTTTGCAAAGCTCCTCTATCGCAAGCGCCCGATCATCGCAGAGGCGGTTGCCGCCCCCGTCGAACAGTGCATTGTAGACCTGTCCGCGGCGCGCGTTCATGCAGGGGCAGATCAGCCCGTCAAAGCCCCTTGAATTATATGCCAGCGCCTCGAGTGAAGATACACCGATACAGGGCTTATTTCTTCCGAACGCCAACCCTTTCACTGTAGCCGCGCCGATCCTCACTCCGGTAAACGAGCCGGGGCCTGCCGCGCAGGCGAAAAGGTCTATCTTATCGGTACCGACCGACGAAAGCGATAGAAGCGATTCGACCATAGGCAGAAGCGTTTCGCTGTGTGTATTGCCGTTATTCAGAGAGTATTCGCCGATGAGCCTTTCATCCTCGCAAAGTGCAACGGACGCAACGAGCGCCGTACTTTCAAGTGCCAGAATCAACATCAGTCCCTGTCATCTCCTTTTATAAGTTCCGCGACGATATGCCTCGGATCGTCGCCGTTGCCATCAAAGCTTACTTTTATGTAGCTCCCGGGCAGTGCGTAGGATATATTGTCCGCCCATTCGCAGATTATGATCCCCTTGCGGTCGGCGTAATCGTAAAATCCGGTCGAATAAAGGTCATCATCGTCCTTTATCCTCCACACATCGAAATGGTACACATCGGGGGCCCCGCGGTATTCGTTCACGATGGCAAAAGAGGGCGACCTGACTGCTGCGCCGGGGCATACTACCGAACAAAATCCCCTTGTAAAAGCGGTCTTACCCGCACCAAGCCCTCCGCAAAGCGCCACAAAGCGCGGAAAATTCCCCCGCTTTACAAGCTCCGCAAGGCGCGCGCCCGCCGCTTCAGTCTCCGAAGCGCTGAGGCATTCAAGGTCAAAAATAGGTTCAGACATCATTCCGCTCCATAATATTACTTTTTATATTATATCATAATTCTGCCCTCTTGTAAAGTGCGGAAGCAATAATAAATGGCGTTGCCGAAAAACTCGTTTGAGTTTTTCGGCAACGCCGCCTTTCAGGCTTATTTTTTTGATATATTGGCGAATTTGACCTTCACCCTGTCAAAAACATTATTGTTCGGCTCGATCTTTACGCTCTGCCATTCCTTCTCGGTTCCGTTGAAGGTGATCCCGGTCAGTGTCGGACAATTATTGAATGCCCCTGGCGCTATGCGTCTGATGCCGAGCCGCAGAGTATATTCGCTGTCCTTTTTTCCGGAAGGATAGCAGAAGATCGTGTTCCTGCCTTTATCGAAAAGGACTCCGTCAACACTGCAATATTTTTCGTTGCCCGGATCGACATTGACCGCTGTCAGCGAAGCGCAATCCGAGAAGGCGTACTCCCCGATGTATGTCACCGCAGACGGCACCGAAATATATGTAAGCGAGGTGCCGTAGAAGGCATAGTCTCCGATGACCGTTATTCCCACGGGAAGGCTAACGGTCGAGATCTGCGTACAGCCGACAAAGGCGCTTGACGCGACGCTGATGACTTTCTCATCCTTCTCGGATCTCTGCGGAACGACTATATCCCGATCACGGCACTGTCCGATTCCCGCAAGTGCGCAGGTACCGTCTCCGTTGCTCGTAAACAGAAGTCCCGTCGAATAGTTTCCCTTCGTCGTCGCCAGAAGGTCGGGATTCACTCCGTCATCGGAGCTTTTTTCGCCTATACGGTCGTCGAGATTCTTTCCCGCCTGTGCCATACACGCCGCGAGAGTTATCGCAAGCGCCGCCGCAAATATTATCGGCAGACATATCAGCAGTTTTTTCTTCCATGTCATTGTTTCCATATTTTACACCTCTTTTTATTTTGGTTACAGGCAAATTTTACCATAATATCATATGATTGTCAATATATTCCATGCATAAATCGTTCGACGGAAAGTCCCCTAAAACGACACGGTATACCTGCATACGCCCTAAAAGCAAAAAACCTGCCGTCTTGCGACAGCAGGTAATTTTTCCGCTCAAAGGTAATCCTTGAGCTTTTCGATATTGTTTTCCTCGAACTCGACGACTTCGCGGGCAATTGACATCTCATTGCTGCCGCCGTCGCAACTTTCGGACTCGTGGATCTTGCGCAGAAGGTCGGTGACATTCATGGTCGACCCCTGGATCATCATCTCGGCAAGGTGGCTCGTTGTCGAATCGGTCATGGTGTTCATCTGGATCCCCATCTTCGCCATCCACTTGCTGAACATTGATTCTTCCTTCGGGTCGTCGCCCGCTTGCTTGATAAGCGATTTTGCCTTAACGGCATACTTTTCGTAGGTCGCGAGCTGCTCGGTGACATCAGACTTGAGCTGCTGATCTTCGATCTTCGGCATCATAGTGACAATAAGGTCGGAACCCATGCGCACATTTTTATATATTGCGGCAGCAAGTTCCCCCGTTCTGTTTACTGTATCAGACATTTTTATCCTCCCTGATTTCGGTATCGTCATTATTATTGCCGCGACGGTGCCTTTTATTCGCAAAAAATGGGGCTGTTAAAAATTCGATGTTTTTAACAGCCCCATCAAAATGCCAGTCGGGATCCGGCATTTTGAAGCGATCTTTGGCGTTTTTGCCTTGTGTTTCTTTGCTTTTGGTTTTCTTATACGGCAAAACGACGGGGTTCAGCCGTCGAGCCAAGATGTCACGACGGTGTTAAAAAACTCAAAATGAGTTTTTTAACACCGTCTGTACTACCGTTCCTCCCGGAAATAGGATTGTCCGAGTGAGGCAGGCGGCTGTGTTTCGCGCTTTTTCCTTATGCTGATAAGTATAAGAACTATTATCGTAACCGCGTAAGGCAGCATCTGAAGCAACGGCTGCGCCGCCATACTGCCGCCTATGTAATTATAAAGAATATAGAGTCCGCCGAAAAGGTACGAACCGGCAATACCCACGATGGGCTTCCAGACAGCGAAAATAACAAGCGCTATCGCAAGCCAGCCGCGGTCGCCGAAGGCGTTGTTTTCCCAACCGCCGTTGGCGTAGTCCATAACATAGTAAAGTCCGCCGAGTCCGGCGATCATTCCGCCGATCACCGTCGCGCCGTACTTATACGCCGTGACATTTATGCCCGCCGCATCGGCGGTCGCAGGGCCTTCGCCTACGGCGCGGAGATTGAGTCCGATCCTCGTCTTTGAAAGTATTATGCCCGCCGCAACGGCAAGTATTACCGCAAGGTAGACCATAAAGCCGAGATCGCCGACCGGCCCGAGCTTATCTGCGATCCCAAAGGGATCCTTGAACGCTTTCGAGAGCCTCACGAGCGAGATGCTCGGGGTATCACTGTTTACGAGGGTTATAAGCGAGCCGCCGAAGAAGTTTCCGACTCCGACGCCGAATGTCGTCAGAGCGAGACCGGTAACATTCTGATTTGCCCTCAGGGTGACCGTCAGGAAGCAGTAAAGGAGCGAAGCCAGCGCCGATCCGAGAAGCGCGCAGGCTGTCGGTATCAGAATAGCAAGGAATGTATTGAGCCTTGCGCCCGAATTCTGATAAAAGAATCCGCCGATGACTCCCGAAATACCTCCGATATACATGATTCCCGGGATCCCGAGGTTAAGGTTACCCGATTTTTCCGTTATTATCTCTCCTGTCGAACCGAAAAGCAGAGGCGTTCCCTGCATGATCGCACGCAGGATAAAGGTTATGACCAGCTTCATCAGGCTTTCTCCTTTCTTTGACGGCTTCTGAAATTGACCTTATATCTTATAAAGAATTCGCAACCGATTATGAAAAACAGGATTATTCCGGTAATTATATCGGAAAACGACAGGTTGAGTCCGAAGTTCGTCGAGACCTCCTCGGCTCCTCTTCCGAGGAAGACGAGAAGAAGCGATGTCAATACCATAAATATGGGATTGAAGTGTGCAAGCCACGAGACCATGATCGCGGTAAAGCCGCGTCCGCCCGCAATGTTTGCCGATATTGAATGCGATGTGACTCCGACAAGAAGGACTCCCATAAGTCCGCAGATAGCACCCGAAAGCGCCATCGTTCTGATTATTACCTTCGGGACATTTATTCCTATGTACCTTGCGGTGTTCTCGCTCTCACCGACGACAGAGATCTCATATCCGTGCTTACTGTATTTCAGATAAATGTAGATAACTACCGTCAGCGCCGCGACGACTATGATATTGAAAAGGTATTTCTGACCGAAAAGATCGGGGAGCCAGCCGTATTTCAGCACCGTAGGTCCTACCGTATTGGATCCCGATTTGTCGGCTATCTTGAGGAACCACTCGATAAGCTGTATCGCCACATAGTTCATCATAAGCGTAAAAAGCGTTTCGTTGGTATTCCACTTTGCCTTGAATATCGCGGGAAGGATGCCCCAAAGCATTCCCGCCGCGATACCCGCGATGAACATCACGATGATGAGAAACCAGTCGGGGATCTTCCCTCCGAGCCAGAACATACACATCGCTGTCGCAAGTCCTCCGGCAAGTACCTGACCCTCGGCTCCGGTGTTCCAGAACTTCATTCTGAAAGCCGGCGTTACGGCAAGCGCTATACCGAGCAGGATGACGAGGTTTTGCATTGTGACCCATATCCTGTGCGGATCTCCGAAAGCGCCGAAGAAGAATGAGGCGTAGATCGACAAGGGATTGTCGCCCGTAAAGAGCATCGTAAGGATCCCGCAGATGACAAGCGCGGCAACGATCGCGATCGCGCGTATCATGATCGACTTCCAGATCGGAACGCCAGCTCTCTTCGTTATGTGGATGAGCGGCTCGCGCTTCTGACCGTGCTTTCCGGTCTCGGCTTTTTTCGCGTCATTCATTGGCGTTTCCTCCTTCTACTTTAGTCATAAGCAGACCTATTTCTTCCTTCTGAGCCTTTCTGCCGTCAAGAATACCGGTGATCTTTCCTCCGCAGAGGACGAGGATCCTGTCGCAAAGCTCGGTGAGAACATCAAGGTCCTCTCCGACGAATATAACGGCAACACCGCGCTGCTTCTGCTGGTTGAGAAGGTTATAGATCATATACGATGAGTTGATGTCAAGTCCGCGGACGGGATACGCCGCCATAAGGACCGTCGGTGCCGCCGCGATCTCACGACCGACGAGGACCTTCTGAACATTTCCTCCCGAGAGGCGACGCACCGGAGTGGTCGCACCCGGGGTCACGACCTCGAGCGACTTGATTATTTCATCTGCAAGCTCGTGCGGAGGTTTTCTGTCAACGAACACCGATTTTCCGCGGCGGTAGCTGCGAAGCATCATATTGTCGATGATGTCCATATTTCCGACAAGTCCCATTCCGAGTCTGTCCTCGGGAACGAAGGAAAGCCTTACTCCGAGATCCCTTATCTGAAGCGGAGTCTTGTCGCGAAGATTCACGGGTTCGTCTTCGGATTTTTCCTCTCCCTCGGGCTGAGGCGCAAAGTAAGTGATCTCACCCGATTCTATCTGCTGAAGCCCCGCGACCGCCTCGAGAAGCTCGCGCTGACCGCTTCCCGCGATACCCGCGATACCGAGGATCTCTCCGCCGTAAACGCTGAAGGAAACATCCGACAGAGTCTTTAAGTTTTCTTTGTTGACTATATTGAGTCCCGAGATACGGAGCCTTTCCTTCGGATCTACTGGATCTGTACGGTCGATGTTGAGAGCGACCTTCTTGCCCACCATCATCTCGGTAAGCTCATTTTCGTTTGTCTTCGCCGTTTCAACGGTGTCTATGTATTCGCCCTTTCTGAGGATAGCGACGCGGTCGGAGATCTCCATGACCTCGTGCATCTTGTGGGTGATGATTATAATAGACTTTCCGTCTTCTTTCATACGGCGCATGACCGAGAAGAGCTTCCGCGTCTCCTGCGGTGTAAGGACCGCGGTCGGTTCGTCAAGGATAAGTATATCGGCGCCGCGATAGAGTACCTTGAGTATCTCAACCGTCTGCTTTTCGGAGACCGACATTTCATATATCTTCTTTTTGGGTTCAAGCTCAAAGCCGTATTTATCGCTGATAGCTTTAACGCTTTCGGTGGCTTTGCTGAGCCTCTTGTTTCCGTCTTTAACACCGAGAACTATATTCTCAGCTGCCGTAAATACATCAATAAGCTTGAAATGCTGATGCACCATGCCTATCTTGTATCTGAAAGCATCCTTCGGGGAGGCAATGACGACCTTTTCCCCGTTTATATAAATATCTCCTTCGTCGGGGAAGTATATCCCGGCGATCATATTCATAAGTGTGGTCTTGCCGCTTCCGTTCTCGCCGAGGACGGCAAGTATCTCTCCCTTTTTAAGGGCAAGGTTTACATTTTTGTTGGCAATGATACTGCCAAAGCGTTTGGTGACATTTCTTAATTCAAGAGCGTATGCTTCCAAGGGGTTCCCTCCGTATTGCAGATTTCCGAAAAAAGGGTATAAGGCGGGGCATAAAGTCCCGCCTTATTCTGTTGTGATATTCCGAAGCTCAGAACTTTGTGTTGAGGAATTCGATTCCGTCTATGTTGAACTCAAAGTAAGGAGCCGAACGGGCTACGGATTCGGCAAAATAACCGTCCTTGATTACTTCCGTTGTATCCTCGCACTTGAAGGATTCAAGCTTCTTTCCTTCAACGGTGAATGTCTCGGTGTTGAAGACATGAAGTGTGCCTGCCTTGAACTTTGCAACAGCGGCGTCAAGAGCCTCTTTGGTTCCCTTCGCGGCAGCCTTGCCGTTGATGTCGCTGAGAACGACGGAACCTTCTGCAATGCCACCGCACCAATCGACAGCAATTGCTTCACCCTTTATAACGCACTCGGAAATGTAGAGCATGTAAGGAGCCCAGTTGATAGCCGAAGAAACGATGAATGTATCGGGGCAGCTTGTCACGGTGCTTCCGTTATAGGAAACATTGGGAACGCCCTTCTCTTCACAGGCACTGGGAGCGCCCATCGAGTCGGCGTGCTGGCTGATAAGGACACAACCCTGCTGCTCGATAAGAGCGATAGCAGCCTCGCGCTCCTTAGCCTGATCGTACCACGAGCCGGTGAACTGGACCTTCATCTTGACGGTCGGACAGACCGACTTTGCACCAAGATAGAATGAAGAAAGTCCGGAAATGACTTCTGCGTATGTGAAGGCACCGACATAACCGATAGTCGCGTTGTCGGCGGTGACGGTCTTGCCCTGGATCTTTGTGCCGTTCTCTATCATCTCGTTGATCTTAAGGCCTGCGGCGATACCGGCGAGGTATCTGCCCTCGTAGATCGAGGCAAATGCGTTATGGTAGTTTGCAAGCTTCTCGGTATGAGCCTTCGTACCGGTGGCATGGCAGAACTGGACATTCGGGAATTCCTTTGCAGCCTGGATCATATAGTCCTCATGACCGAAGGAGTCGGCGAAGACCACCTTGCAACCTGCGTTCGCAAGATCCTTCGCGGCGTTGTAGCAGGCATCGTCCTCACCGATGTTCTTCTTGAAGATGACCTGATCGTCGTTGAGCTTGAGAGCGGCTTTCATTGTCTTTGCGGCATTGATGAAGTTCGCGTCATAGGTCGAGTTCTCGTCGTGAAGGAAGATGAAACCGATCTTGAAGTCGGCGGGTACCGTAACAGTGCTGGTCAGTTCCTTTGCGGGAAGGGGCGATTCGATGGTGTAGTCCTTGCTGTCTCCGCCAAGGTCACCGCAGGAAGCGAATGCCGCGCCGAGGGTAAGCACCATAATGATGGCGATCGCGAGCGAAAGAGCTTTTTTGAACATGTCTGTTCCTCCGATAATTTTCCGGGGCTATGCCCGGTTTTTAGATTGTTGAAAACAAAATCCGGCGCACACCGATCCCGTTATCCGAGCCGTGTACGCCGAAAATGAAAATAAGAATAATACGCCTGCCAAAAGGAGCGTAAAAAACTTATAGTCGGACGATTTACGGTTATCCGGTAGAAACTTTCTGACCTTATCTCAGATATTATATAAGTTCGGGTGAACACCCAATATTGAATTCGCTATTATTATAGCAGACAAGCCCTCCACTGTCAAGCTGTTTTTACGATTTGCCTGCTTTTTGTAATATTTTGTCGCGGGCGGCAATCTTCGCCGCTGTATTTTGTTTATTTTAACCATTGTATCTGAAAACAGCATTTTTTCGTTCGGGAGAAGCGAAAAACTCGGCGTTGCCGTCATAATCGGTCGGAAGAAGCGCTCTCGCTTTCGCGTCGCCGTCCGAAAAGATCACGAGAGAGGCAGAGCTTCCGACCGGAAGAACATAGTCCTCTTTCATATTCGGACCGTGGGTACCTATTATCAGTGCGTCGCACTCCGATGCGATATCCTTCGCGAGCGACGCGCTTTCCGTTTCAAGATAAGACGAGCCTATGTAGGCGATCCCGCAACTTCCGTATCTTACGGCAAATCCGATCGCGGGCTGTACCGAACGCTTCAGCGTTTCGTACGGGAAGACCTCGATACTTCCCTTCCCGAATATACGGAGCTTTTCTCCGCGCCGGTAGACCGTCGGAGTCACTCCGTGTGTCTCCGCGATCCCGCAGATCCCCGAAAGAACGGTGAATTCGCTTTCGCTCTCGGGTTCGGGCAGCCATATGTTTCTCACCCTGTATCTTCCGAAGAAGGTATCAAGCGACACAAGGTATTTATTATGGTAGTGCGTGAGCATAAGAACTTCTGTCTCGGCAGCGCAGAGGTCTCTCGCCTCTTCGGCGGCGTAATAGAGATTCGTATAGCTTCCGTCACTCATATCGCAGATAAAGGCTCTGCCGCTTTCGACAGCTATCGTCATCTCGCGGTCTCCGCGGCGCAGATATGTGAATGACAGCTCGTCGGCGTGCGCGGGAGTGTAAACTCCGAGGCACACCGCGAAAGCTATGACTGCCGCTGCCGGAGGAACCAGAGTCAGCCACTTGAATTTGTCAAGTCTCACGATAAGCAATATAAGAAGCGCGACGCTGAAAAGAATAACTATCACACCCGCAAAATCATACCTGAGCGACAGTACGGCATATCTCTTTTCCGACAGGTATCCCGTAACCGAGAAAATATAAGATGAGACATTCCGTATAAACCAAGCCACCGGAGCGGCGAGCCACGGCATCCCGCAAAGCAGAAGGCATACCGGCGTTGCTGCAATGACTGCGCTCGTCGCCGTTCCGACGAGAAGGTTCGTCAGCGGTGCGACGACCGAGACCTCGCCGAATTCATACCACATAATGAAAAGGAGGATAAAATTTGCCGCAAGTGTCATAAGAAGCGCCGACACGACAAATCTTCCGACGGTCTTCAGAAAATATCTGAGCCTGCTTTCCTTCTGATTTCTCTTGAGTATCTTCGTGATATAGGGTGCCGCAGTGATTATTCCGAGTGTCGCAAGAAAGGTCATCCAGAATCCGACATCGGCGACGGCTCCGGGAGACACGAGCATTATTCCTCCGCATACCGCAAACAGGACGGTCGTCGGATCGGCGGGATGCTTCAAAATAAACCCGATAAATACCGCGCCGCTCATAAGTATCGCCCTCAGTGCCGTTACCGAGCATCCGCTGAGGAACCAATAGCACACAAGCAAGGGGATCATCAGGATACCTCTCTGTCGTTTTCCGAGCCCGATAAGCGACAGAAGGAGATCGGCGATCGCCGAAATGACCGAAATATGCACTCCGCTTATCGCGAGAAGGTGAAAGACTCCCGTCCTTCTGAAGTCCCGCAGTATCGTATCCGAAAGTCCCTCACGGTTGCCGAGAAATACCGCCGAAGCGAGTCTTCCGGCGTCACCTCCGATCACTTTGTCAAGGACACGGTCGAGCTTGCCGTTAAAATCGGAAAAGAGAGTAAAAATATCGCTATCCTCACCGAGCTTTTCGGACTCCGAGTCAGCCTCATTCTCTACCGTGAACGCCGCCGTAAAGCCCTTTGCGTGAAGAGTACCGACATATGAGCTGTCATAGACCGCGTCGGCAAGCGGTGTGCATAGAGCTTTTATCCTTATAACATCACCCGTATGAAACGCACTGTGATAGCCGAGGGTGAGCTTTGCCTTTCCGACAGCACGCTCGCCGTCGATGCTTCGGAGCATTATGCTGTGCGAGGTCATATAACCGCCGTATTCGTCTGTGTCAAGCACAACAGCCTCGACTGTCTTCTCTTTTCCGCTTTCCGATTCATATTTGCCTATAAAACAGTCATAATATATAAATGAGGAAGCCGCTGCGACCGCCGAAAACATAACGGCAGTAAGGATCACGCAGGCTGTGATCTTTCGCTTTTTCTCCCTGCTCATAACGATAAACACCAAAAGAGCCGGCAAAGACGCGGCAAGAATGAAGAATATCAAATATTTGAAGAATAACGAAAAGCTGTAAAAGGCGACCGCGGTTATCATAAAACAACCGAAGCAAATCATAAGCGGACGCCTGTAAAATATGCCCATAAGTACAGACCGGCCTCTCCGAAGTGCTGAAAGTTACAAATATCCGATGTAACAGCACTAATTTTATATCATTTTCCCGAAATTTTCAAGATATTTCCGGAATTTTCTTGACAAGCATCGTTTTTTTATATATAATAACGGTAATTGCGGACACTGCACAGAAATATCTGCCGTTCTGCGGGGCGCTATGTCCCGTCACGGCATCGGAGGATCACTAATATGTATGAAGAATTAAAAGATCTGCTCGTCAGCGAACTTCTCATTGACGCGGCGGAAATCAAACCCGAATCGGAACTCGTTGCCGATCTCGGTATCAGCTCTGTCGACCTTGCGGACCTCGTATGCCAGTGCGAGGACAAATTCGGGATCGAGATCGACGACACCGATATGAGCAGATTCGTAACGGTGAAGGACATTGCCGATTACCTTGAGGAAAAGAAAGCCGGAAAGAACTGAAAAACGGAAAGAAAAGCTCCGCAGCAAACTGCTGCGGAGCTTTTCTTTTTTTATCCTGTCATATTATCCGACGAAATCATATAGAATTTATCTGAACAGAGTTTCGAGGAAAGGAACCGTCAGATAAATGGAGAAGGAAAAGACCGGCCTCAACATACTGAAATTCATACTTTTTGCCATGATCTTCGTCGCTGTCGGGGTCGGGATATGCACACTCTGGAGCTTCATCGGCAAGCTCGCAGTCAAGGGTATCGACGATGTGCTGGCGGATCCCGAGAAGGAACTTCCGGTCGTTATAATAGATGCCGGACACGGCGGTATCGACGGCGGTGCGGTCGGCGTCGGCTCTGTCGCCGAGAAGGATCTCAACCTCGACATAGCCCTCCGTCTGTCAGATATACTGAGTGCCGCCGGAATACCGAACAGGCTCACGAGGAGCGAAGATATAATGCTCGAAAATCCCGGCTCATCAAGCAAGAAGAACGGCGACCTTGCCGCGAGGAAAAAGATTGCCGAGAGATACACAAACGCCGTATTTGTCAGCATACATATGAATTCCTTCCCGTTACAGAAATACAGCGGACTGCAGGTCTATTACTCGCCGAACAACGAAAAGAGCCGCGAGCTTGCAAACCTAATCCAAACCGACATTGCAAAAAGGCTCCAGCCCGAAAACAAAAGGAAAATAAAGGCGGCAACGAGCAGCATATACCTGCTTGACAACCTGAGTTGCCCCGCTGTTCTCGTCGAATGCGGATTTTTGAGCAACCCCGAGGAGTGCGCGCGCCTTGCGACCGAGGAATACAGGCGCGAGATCGCGCTCTCTATCGCCTGCTCGGTCTGCGAATATATTTACGGCGATACCCCTTGATTTCCCGCCGCCTTCGGTGTATAATCTATATGATAATTTATGAAGGCGGTCGGACAATGAAAGGTCTAAAAAGCGTTTATATCTGCTCCGAATGTGAATACAAAAGCCCCAAATGGCTCGGAAGGTGTCCTTCCTGCGGCGCGTGGAACTCCTTTACAGAAGATATAGTGCGAGAGGAAAAGGGCGCCTCGCGCTCGGTACGCAGCGTTATTTCACCTTCACGCGCCGTGAAATTCGACGAGCTTGATATGCCGGAATACATGAGGATCTCCACGGGACTTGCGGAATTTGACCGCGTTCTCGGCGGCGGGATCGTAGTAGGCTCGGTAGTTCTGCTTTCGGGCGAACCCGGGATCGGCAAGTCCACACTGCTCATGCAGATCTCGGACATTCTCGGCAGTCACAAGAAGATCCTCTATGTCTCGGGCGAGGAATCGGGCGGTCAGCTGAAGCTCCGCGCCGAAAGGCTCGGAGTGAGCGGCAAAAACCTTTACCTTCTTAACGAAACGAATATAGAGACCATCCTTGCCGAGGCGGACAAGCTGAAGCCCGACATAATCATTGCCGATTCGATCCAGACTATATACAGCGACGATTCCGCGTCCTCTCCCGGAAGCATAACACAGGTGCGCGAGTGCGCCTTTGATTTTATAGAAAAGGCGAAAAATCACGGCATCTCGGTGATCCTTGTCGGTCATGTCAACAAGGAGGGCGGCATCGCAGGACCTAAGGTGCTTGAGCATATGGTCGATGCGGTACTCTATTTCGAGGGCGACCGCAGGCAATCCTACCGGATAATCCGCGCCGTCAAGAACCGTTACGGCTCGACGGACGAGATCGGCGTCTTCGAGATGACCGACAGCGGACTGTCGGAGGTCGCAAATCCCTCCGAAATGCTCATGGAGGGGCGCCCGACAGGTGTTCCCGGGAACTGTGCCGTATGCACGCTCGAGGGCACCCGTCCGCTCATCGCCGAGGTGCAGGCGCTCGTGTCGCCGACCTCGTTCCCTTCTCCGCGAAGAACAACAAACGGAATCGAGTACAACCGCGTGTGCCTTATCCTCGCGGTACTTGAAAAGCGCCTCGGGCTTAAATTTTCCGCCAATGATGTCTATATGAATGTCATAGGAGGTCTTCGCATCGACGAGCCCGCCTGCGACATTGCGGCGGCGCTGGCTCTCGTATCGAGTCTTACCGACCGCGTGATACCCGACGACCTCATCGCATTCGGCGAGCTTGGACTCTCGGGCGAATGCCGCGCCGTATCAAACCTTGATGTAAGGCTCCGCGAAGCCGAACGCCTCGGATTCAGGCGGGCTGTCATTCCCTTCCGCAACGCCGAAAAGCACAAGCCCGACGGCAACATCGAGCTGATCCCCGTCCGATCGGTCTATGAAGCTCTTAAAGTACTGAAAGCGCCTCCGAAAAACGAATAAAAGAAAATCACGGCATCCGCGAAAATGCTTTTCGCGGATGCCGTGAGCTTTTATCATTATTTTTTAAGATGAAATTTCGGTTCTTTACCGGAAAAGAGCCTTGCTATATTCTTCCGGTGTCTGATGACCACAAGAAGCGCCGAGCAGACCGCAAGGATCTCGACAGCGACAGACGGATGAAAGAACGGAAGTGCTATCGGATAAACGAGCGTTCCGACTATCGACGCAAGAGACATATACTTCGCCGAGAAAAGAAGGATCATAAAGACACCGAGGAATATCAGTCCCACTCTCCAATCGACAAAGCAGGCTGTCGCAAATCCCGCGACAAAGCTCTTTCCTCCGCGAAAGCCATACCAGACCGGAAAGGCGTGACCGAGCATACAGGCAAAGCCCGTAAGCGCCGCGCCGAGCTGCCTCTGCCCGAACACCGCCCCCATCACGCAGGAAAAGACGATGATCGGCAGTGCCGTTTTAAGTATATCGGCAAGCAGTACTATCCATGTCACGGCTCCGTTGCCGAAAGTACGCTTGAAATTCGTAAAGCCGGGATTGCCGCTCCCGCATTCCCTTATATCCTTTTTATATACGAGCCTTGAAAGTATTATCGAAGGATTTATCCCTCCGACAAGGTATCCGCAAAGTACTGCAAGAGCGCAGGTAAGGTAAAGCATCCTTATTCTCCTTCCGTCACCGCGAAAAGGCTCCTCAGCCTTATCTTAACGGCTCCGAGATTCGTTATCTCGTCAATTTTTATCTGAGTGTAGAGCTTTCCGTTCCGTTCGAGTATCGACCTGACCTCGTCGGTCGTCACGGCATCGACTCCGCAGCCGAACGAAACGAGCTGGACAAGGTTGATCTTAAGATCCTCACATCCGGAGACGAACTTCGCCGCCGAATAGAGTCTTGCATGATATGTCCACTGATTCAGCACCGTCGTGGCAAACTTTTCCGTTCTTCCCGCGACCGAATCCTCGCTCACGACGACAGCGCCGAGTTCGCATATCAGCTTATCTATGCCGTGATTTATCTCGGGGTCGATGTGATAGGGTCTCCCCGCAAGGACGATGACCGGAAGCTTTTCGCGCTTTGCAAGCTCAAGGTATTCATCAGCCTTTTCGCGCACTTTACGCTTATATGCGTCATATTCAAGGTATGCCGCGTCGGCAGCCGCTTTTATTTCCCTTTTGCCAAAAACATAACCGTGAGCGGCAAGTATTCCGCCGAAATGCTTCACGAATTCGTTTTTATCGTGTATTCCTATGAAATCGTTTATATATTTCACGCGCGAGAGCGCGGCGACATTCGCGCCGATGACCTCCGGATAATAGGCGACGACCGGGCAGTTGAAGTGATTCGAGCCTTTATGTTCGTCTATATTGTAGCTCATACTCGGATAAAATACCGCGTCGACGCCCGCTTTCAGCAGAGCCTCGGTATGACCGTGCATGAGCTTTGCCGGGAAGCAAACGGTATCGGACGGAATCGTATGCTGTCCCGAACGGTAAAGTTCATGGTTCGATACCGGCGACACGATAACATTGAAGCCGAGCTTTTTCAGCGCGGTGTACCAGAAAGGAAGAAGCTCATAAAGATTCAGCCCCATCGGGATCCCGACGGTCGGTTTCCCTTCCTCGCGGATATTTTCCCGATACTTCATGAGAAGCTCGTTCTTATACTCAAAAAGGTCGTAACGAACGCTGTTTCGGTTCTTTTTCAGCGGTCTTTCGCAACGGTTTCCGGCAATGTACGAGGTCTTCCCCGAAAAGAGATTCACCGTAAGGCGGCAATGGTTTCCGCAACCGTTGCAGGTGACAGCCTTCACCTCGTGGGTGAAGTTCTTAAGCTCTTCTTCGCTTACCAGAGCGCTCTTTTCCTGTCCGCAACATTTTTTGCGGGCATAGAGCGCCGCTCCGTAGGCTCCCATAAGTCCGGCGACCGACGGACGGATCACATTCCTGCCTATCTCCTGCTCAAAAGCTCTCAGTACCGCGTCGCTTCCGAAGGTACCGCCCTGCACGACTATGTTCTTACCGAGGCTCTCGGGATCGGCACAGCGTATGACCTTATAAAGCGCGTTCTTCACAACACTTATCGACAGTCCCGCTGCGATGTTCCCGACGCTCGCCCCGTCCTTCTGCGCCTGCTTGACCGAGCTGTTCATAAACACGGTACAGCGCGACCCGAGGTCGACGGGACGGTCGGCAAAGAGCGCCTTCTGTGAAAATTCCTGCGGCGTCAGTCCGAGAACTGCCGCAAAGGTCTGCAAAAACGAGCCGCATCCCGACGAACACGCCTCATTGAGAAAAATACTGTCGATCGCGCCGTTCCGGATCCTGAAGCATTTTATATCCTGACCGCCTATGTCAATTATAAAATCGACATCGGGGCAGAATTTCTTCGCTGCGGTGTAATGCGCAATAGTCTCGACCACGCCGAGATCGGTATGAAAGGCGTTTTTGATTATATCCTCGCCGTACCCGGTCACAGCCGAACCGACTATTTTTATGTCGGGAAAATCACGGTAAAGCTCCTGAAGATATTTCTTTATGATCGGCACCGGATTGCCGCTGTTCGGCGTGTAGAGAGGGCGGAAAAGGTTCCCGTCCGCATCGCAAAGCACCGCCTTCACGGTAGTCGACCCCGCATCTATGCCGAGATACATTTCTTTTGCCGGTGTGTCGCGGAAGATTATATTTTCCGAATCGGCTTCGTGCCTTGAAATGAAGGCATCGTATTCCGCCTTATCCGTAAAAAGCGGTGCGCACGCCGAATATCCTTCGGCGGAAGAATATGTCGCGGTCTTCTTCGCAAGCGCGGAAAGGTCCGTTTCCTCCGACGCCGGCGAGAGTGCCGCTCCGAGTGCAACATAATAGAGAGAATTTTCGGGGCATACGCCCTTTATCCCGAGAACATCGTCAAACGCCGCGCGGAGCTGCGGGAAAAAGGTCAGCGGACCGCCGAGATAAAGCACATTTCCGGCGATCTCCCTTCCCTGCGCAAGTCCCGCGACCGTCTGGTTCGCAACGGCATAAAAAATGCCCGCGGCTATGTCCTCTTTCCTCGCGCCCTGATTTATCAGCGGCTGAATGTCGCTTTTTGCGAAGACCCCGCAGCGCGAGGCTATGGTATAGACCTGCGTATGAGACTCCGCAAGTGTATCAAGTTCCGCCGTTTCGACATTCATAAGCGCCGCCATCTGGTCGATGAAGGCACCCGTACCTCCGGCGCAGGTGCCGTTCATCCTTACCTCTGTACCTCCGGTGAGGAAAAGGATCTTCGCGTCCTCTCCGCCAAGCTCTATGACGGCGTCGGTATCGGGATAAAGTTTTTTGACCGCACTTCCGGCGGCGTAGACCTCCTGTGCAAACGGTACCCCGAGAGTCTCCGCGATCCCCATTCCCGCCGAGCCCGAAATCGAAAGCATCATCCGTTCGTTTCCGAATCCCGATGCGACGTCCGAAAGAAGGCGCGACGCCGTCTCGCGTATGTGAGATCTGTGACGCTCGTAGGAGCTGAAAAGTATTTTTCCGTTTTCATCGATGACGACGCACTTTACGGTCGTTGAGCCTATATCAAGTCCCGCGCGTTTCATATTCGCCTCAGCTCCTTTCGTTCAGTCCTTCTTTGCCATAGCAAGCATCAGCTTGATACGGTTCTCCTGATTCACCTTTGAAGCGCCCGAGTCGTAATCGACCGGGCATATGTTTGCCTCCGGATACATATTCCGTATTGTCCTTATCGCGCCCTTGCCGACTATGTGGTTCGGCAGGCACCCGAAGGGTTGGGCGCAGATTATATTGTCGTAGCCTTTTTCGATAAGCTCCGCGGTCTCGGCGGGAAGGAGCCAGCCCTCTCCCATTTTGACTCCGCGTCCGATCACACGGTCGCCAAGCTCGCGTATATGCGAAAATGGGGCCGGCGCCGTGAAGCACGGAAAATCCTTCAGCACATCGAGCATATCCTTTTCCATCCTCGCGGCGGCAAAGGCGCCGAGCTGTGCCGTGACCTTCTTGCTCGTTTTGCCTCCGTAAAGGCGGTAGTCGGTCTGCCTGTTGTCAAACATAAACTGAAAGAAGCCTATAACGCCGGGGACCATAAACTCGCATCCCTGCGAAAGCAGAAATTCCTCCAGCCCGTTGTTTCCGAACGGCGAATATTTGACATAGATCTCGCCCACGATACCGACCTTCGTCCTCTTCACATCAAGGCGCTCGATCTTGCTGAAATCCTCTGCCATGCTGTGAAGATTTTTCCGTACAGCCTCGCCGAAAAGTCCCTTGTTCTGCGAAAATTGCGAGAGAAGCTCGCGGTTCCATTTTTCGACCGTGGCGGCGGTGTCACCCGCGTGCGCCTCATAAGGCAGTGTCTGGTTTTTCAGGAGCATTATCATATCTCCGTAAACAAGAGCCATAAGCCCCTTTGCGATCATATCGGGGGTGACTCTGAATCCGTCCGAGCGCTCCATACGGTTGAAGCTCAGCGAAATAACGGGGACATAGTCCATATTCATATTGTGAAGCGCCTTGCGGAGCATCCATATATAGTTTGACGCACGGCAGCCTCCGCCCGTCTGGAACTGGATGAGCGCCACGCGGTGCGGATCGTATTCTCCCGATACGAGGGCATTGAGCTGCTGTCCGCTCATACATATCGCCGGATAGCACATATCGTTATGCACATATTTGAGTCCGGTGTTTATTATGTTTCTTCCGGTTGAATGAAGCACCTCGAAATCGTATCCGTACATACGGAAGATCCCCGCGATCAGCTTCATATGTATCGGGAAAATATCGGGGGCAAGTATCTTATGGGTAGCCTTCATCTCCTTCGTGAACGGAGCGTTTCTGAAGACCTCATCTTCTCTTTTCTGATCGGTCGGCACGCATGAGCCTCCTTTCTTATTCGGCAAAGCGAGCTTGCCGCACCGCGAGCGGCAGTGTGGCAAGCCCATTTTACCGGAATCTCCGGATTTTTTATTCGGCGACAAGGATATAGTCGTAAATATCCTGTTCTCCGTCTATTCTGTAAACCTCGACACCGCTGTTGCTTTTCGGAAGCCCGAATACGAGCCTTTCGGCCTCTTCGTCTGAGGCATCGGCTCCCTTTATCAGCATACAGACCGAATGTTCCGAGAGATTTATCTTCTCTGCGGCATCATATAACGCCTGCTCTCTCGAAGCCGAGCAGGACACTATCTGCTTCCCTGTGAAACCTATATAATCCCCGGGGTGAACCGTGAAACCGTCCATTTCCGCGTCGCGCACGGCACGCGAGATCTCGACATTCACAACTCCCGACATAGCCTCTTCAAGCTCTTCCATCATGGCATCCACATCTTCGGCATCGGGATTGAGCATGGTAAGTGCCGCGTAACCGTGACCTATCGTCTTGCTCTCCACGACGCGCACATCCGACCCTGTATAGAGCTTCGCCGCCTGCTTTGCCGTAAGGACAACATTCCCGTTGTTCGGGAAAACGATGATCGTATCGGCATTGACCGCATCAAAAGCCTCTATGAAATCCGATGCCGCGGGATTCATGCTCTGACCGCCCTCAATAACGAAGTCGGCTCCCATCTCGCGGAAGGTATTCTGTATCCCCTTACCCGATGCGACGGCAACGACTCCGAATCTGCGGCGGTCGTTATTCTGCTTCACCGCGAACTCATCCGTATCGGGGAGATCGGTGCCGGAATGCTGGAGCGACATATTCTCGACCTTGACAGTGAGGAATTCGCCGAACTGATGGCAGAATTCAAAGACCTTCTCCGGGGTCATCGTATGAACATGGAGCTTCACAGCCGTTCCGGTCTTGAAGGCGACGACCGAATTGCCTATCGTCTTGAGGTAATCTATTATCACATTGATGTCAAAGGTATCGGGATCGACCTTGCAACGCTGAAGCCTCATCAGAAGCTCGGTGCAGTACCCGTACTTCATGACACTGTTTTCGTCAAAGAGGTCGTAATTCACATCGGCTTTTTTGTCGGCGACGGTGATCTCAAGTCCCGCAGAGACCGACTGACCGTTGTACGCCTGCCGTATCCCCTCTGCTATGTAGACAAGTCCCGCACCGCCCGAATCGACGACTCCCGCCTTTTTCAGTACATCAAGCAGGTCGGGGGTCTTTTTCAGCGATCTTTTAGCCTCGTCGATAAATGCCCCGAGAAGCTCATCCGGCGTTGCCGCATTGCATGTATAGGTATATTCGGTAGCCTCTCTCATAACAGTAAGTATCGTACCCTCGGTAGGTTCGACCACCGCGTTGTAGGCATATTCGACGCCCTTGCGAAGCGCCGCCTTGATCTGATCTATATCGGCTGTAGGCATACCGGCAAAAGCCGATGCAAAGCCCTCAAAGAACTGCGAAAGGATAACTCCCGAATTTCCCCGCGCACCGAGGAGCATGCCCTCGGATATACGGCGCGAAACATCGGAAAGCGAATCGCAACCCTCAAGTGAGGCATTCGCTCCGCCCTTCATCGTCATAAGCATATTGTCGCCCGTATCTCCGTCGGGGATCGGGAAAACATTTAGGTCATTGACCTTCTTCACATTCTGTGAAAGGTTCGCAGCTCCGCTTCTGACAAGTTCGGCAAGGAGTTTGCCGTCGAGCAATCTTTCCTGTACATTCTCCTCAGGCATTGGCTTCCACCCTGTATGTCACTTCTTTTCCGAAGGCGAAAAGTCCAACGGAATCGGGACCTACACAGGCACCGACGATGGGCCCTATATAACCTACGATGATCTCGGACTTCGGGAAGGCTTCCTTTATCATAGCCTTGATCGACTCGACCTCTTCCGCCTGACAATCGGCATGCACAAAATATATCGGCTGACCGTCGTCAAATGCGTTTTCTTTCAGAAGATTTACACATTCCTTGAGCGAATTTACGCGTCCCTTGACCTTCTTTATCGGCGCATTGTTACCGTCGGCATCCGAAATGATTATCGGTCTTACGCCGAAGAGGTTGCCGAAAAATGCGGCTGAGCCCTTGACGCGCCCCGCCTTGCGCAGGCAGTCAAGCGACTGAACGGCGACATACTGGAGGACATTGCCTCTCTTTTCCGAGACTGCGTCGGCTACCTCCTTGGCGCTCTTTCCTTCGGCGGCAAGAGTTGCGGCGTAGATCGCAAGAAGTCCCTCACCGGCGCTCGAATTTTTCGCGTCGATGCAGAACACGGACTGATTCGGGAAGGTCTCGGCAAGCTTACCGGCAACAACACGGGCGGTGTTGACCGAACCCGACAGCTTCAGCGAGCATCCTATGTAAACTATATCATAGCCCTCGCCGAGGTAAAGCTCAAAAATTCTCTGGAATTCGTCAACCGGGACCTGCGTCGTGGTCACGCGCTGACCCTTTCTTATTGTCTCGTAAAGCTCATGAGGCGTGTAATATTCCCATGTGAGAGAAGCCGGAGTTGTCTTGCCGTCAAGGACGGTGCTCATCCTGGCATAATCAATGCCGTACTTTTCGAGTATTTCTCCCGAAAGGTCGGCGCAGGAATCGGTAAGGATCTTTACTTTATTCATCTGAAATTCTCCTCCGTGCAGAATCGTTTTCCGCGTCGCGGTCATACGCCGCGCACGCATAAATTACAACACTGTAAATGATACTGCATTTTCGCCCAAAATAAAACAGACAAATCCGCGTCAAAGTATAAAAACAATACATTTTCACGGATTTGTCCGACTTTTTTTCGCCAAAAAACGCTTTTTCCGGACTTTTCAGCGCTTCGGACCGCCCTTGAATATCAGTGCGGCAAGGTATCCGAAGCATATCGCGGCGGCAGTACCTCCCGCCGCGGCGGTCAGTCCGCCGGTCAGCGCACCGAGAAGTCCCTTCTCATTGACCGCCTCGCGGACACCTTTTGATATAAGGAAGCCGAAGCCCGTCAGCGGGGTCGTCGCGCCCGCGCCGGCAAATTCGGCAAGCGGCTCATAAAGCCCCACCGCGCCGAGAACGACTCCCGCAACGACATAAATGACAAGGATCCTTGCGGGGGTGAGCTTCGTCCTGTCGATCAGTATCTGTGCCACAACGCAGAAAAGCCCGCCGACGATAAACGCCCATACAAATTTAAGGAAGGTTTCCATTCATTTCACCCGACTTTCAAGTCTTATAAGATGCGCGACAGCAGGGATCGCGCAGCCCTGCTGAAGGCTCGCGGGACTCATCATGGCTCCCGTGCCGAGGAAAAGTATATTGCCGAGCTTGCCATCGGCGAGCCTCGGGATGATATAGTCCGCCATAACGACGGCGGAGCATCCGCAGCCCGAGCCGCCGGCATGGACATCCTGCATCGCCCGATTGAAGATCATCATTCCGCAGTCATTGTAAACGCCCGAAATATCAAGTCCTTCGGCTCTGGCAAGGTCGGTGAGCATCGCTCCGCCCTCGTATCCGAGGTCTCCGGTTATTATCATATCGAAGTCCTCCGGCGAAAGTCCCGATCCGTCAAAGTACCGGAGCAGTGTCGAAAGCGCCGCCGGAGCCATAGCAGCTCCCATATTGTTGGCGTCGCAGATGCCCTTCTCCACAACGATCCCCGGCAGCGCCTCGGTAACTTTTACTTTTCCGTCACAGGAACCGTCGCCGACAATGAATGCTCCCGCTCCCGTGACCGTCCACTGCGCCGTCGGGGGTCTCTGCGACCCGTATTCGAGCGGTGTGCGGTACTGACGCTCCGCCGAGCAGTAATGCGATGAGGTGACCGCCGCCGAATGAGCGTGTATGCCCTTCGACACCATTACGGAGGCAAGAAGAAGCCCCTCTGCCGCCGTTGAGCAGGCTCCGTAAAGCCCGAAATAAGGAATATTGAAGTCAAGCAGACCGTAAGCCGAACCTACGCACTGATTGAGAAGATCGCCGGCAAAGAGAGAGCCTATGCCGTCCTCCTTTACAGATGCCTTTTTCATAGCAAGCGCCAACGCGCGCCGCTGCATCTCGCTCTCGGCTTTTTCCCATGTATCCGTTCCGAAAGCGTCGGTCCCGTCGTACATATCAAAGTATCCGCCGAGCGGACCCTCGTGTTCCTTCTTTCCGACGACCCCCGCGGCACCGCATATCACGGCGTCAAGTCCGATTATTTCTCCCGCCATATTTTTCTCCGGTTCCTATAAGTTATTTTACTGATATTATTTGAGAAAAAAAGTGAAATATACCTTGTCGCGGCGAAAGAATTGTGATATAATGATTCTACCGTAAAAAAAGGGGGGGATTTCTCAAGTGAATTATTCTGTTGAAAACGAATATCTGAAAATTACGGTTTCGGATATCGGCGCCGAGCTTGTCTCGGTCATCTCAAAAGCCGACGGATGCGAATATGTTTGGCAGGGGGACGAACATTTCTGGAACGGACAGGCACCTGTACTGTTCCCGATATGTTGCAGACTGTTCGGCGGCTACTACACCTATGAAGGAAACCAATATTTTATGAATTGCCACGGTTTCCTGCGCAAAAATCCCTGCGACTCCGCCGAAGTCGGCGAAAATTCGATAACGGTAAAGCTCACACCGAACGATCTGACCCGCAGTCAGTATCCCTTCGACTTCGAGCTTGCCGTAAAGTACACTCTCGTCGGCAAGAAGGTCTGCTTCTCGGCGACCGTGAAAAACCCGAGCGACGACAAAACGCTCATCTTCGCGCTCGGAGGGCATCCCGGCTTCAACGCACCCATAGACAAGGGCAGCTTTGAGGATTGGTACCTCGAGTTCGACGAAAAAGCCGAACCCGAAAAGTTCTGCTTCACCGACACCTGCTTCCAGACCGGAAAGACCGAAACGTATCCGCTCAGGGACGGAAAGATCCTTCCGCTCCGCCACGACCTCTTCGATCACGATGCGCTCTTCTTCCGCAATGTATGCCACGCCGTCACACTTAAATCCGACCTGTCGGCAAAATCCGTAAGAGTCGATTTTCCGGAGATGAATTACCTCGGCGTATGGCACGCGGTGAAAAAAGAGGCACCCTATGTGTGCATCGAGCCGATGAACGGACTTCCTTCGTTTGACGGCAGAGTCGACGACCTCTCTACAAAGACCGACACGGTACATCTCGCCCCCGGCAAGGTCTACACCGCCGGATTCGACATGACCTTCAACTGATTATAACCGAAAGGACACTTCTCTTGTCAGAGGTGAGGTAATGATCTATGCTTGACACTCATCCCGAACAGTTTCATATCAAATGCAGGAAGGGCGACCTCGGAGGCTACTGCCTCCTTCCCGGAGACCCCGCGCGCTGTGAAAAGATAGCGGCGCATTTCGACGAACCCGAATTTTTAAGATCCAACCGAGAATACACGATCTGGAGAGGAAAGCTCTGCGGTGAACCCGTAGCGGTATGCTCTACCGGCATCGGCGGTCCTTCTTCGGCTATCGCGGTAGAGGAGCTTGCCGCCTGCGGAGTCCACACCTTTATACGGGTCGGGACCTGCGGAGGAATATCTCTCAAGGTACACGCCGGTGATTCGGTCATCGCCATGTCCGCCGTAAGGCAGGACGGCACCTCGCACGAATACGCTCCGCCCGAATATCCCGCAACGGCGGATTTCGATGTGACCTCGGCTCTTGTTGAAGAGGCGCGTGCGCTCGGACTTCCCTATCGCGTCGGCGTCGTTCAGAGCAAGGATTCCTTCTACGGTCAGCATTCGCCCGACCGTATGCCGATAAACACAGAACTGAAAGCCAAATGGGAGGCGTGGAAACGCCTCGGTGTGCTTGCCTCCGAGATGGAATCGGCGGCGATATACACCGTCGCGGCTTCTCTCGGACTTCGTGCAGGCTCTGTTTTCCATGTGATATGGAATCAGGAAAGAGCGCTCGCCGGCCTCGACACGGGTGCCGATGAAATCCACGACACCGAGAGTGCTGTCAGAATTGCGGTGGGAGCCGTGAAACGACTCATTTCCTGTCAGAAAGAATAATCAAAATATAGTGTTTTTTACGCCAAAACGCTTGACAACCTTTACCATATATGGTATCATTAAATCAAACAATTTCTAAAATCAAGGAGTTATAAAAAAATGAAAAAGTTTATTGCAGCAGCTCTTGCGGCGATCGCCGTCATGACAGCCTTCGCTTCCTGCACACAGCCCGACACACCCGACGACGGCAGCGGAACGACTACACGCAATCCTTACTCGTCGGACGCACCGAATGTCAATATGACCTTCACCGATGTCAACGACAAGATGTATGTTAATACCGATAACCTCAATGTCCGTTCAACCCCCGACTCAAGCTCGACCACGAATATCGTCGGTCAGCTCGCAAAAGGTACCGAAGTCAACCGCACCGGCTACAACGCCGATTGGAGCCGCATAGTATATCAGGGCAATGTCCGCTATGTCGCAACGAGCTATCTCTCCGCCGAAAAGGTCAGCACCGATGATCCCACAAAGCCCACCGGCACCGCAGTTCCCGACGATAAATTCACCGAATGCAACGAGATAGTCTTCGTATATCCGACCGAGGATAAAAACGGCAAGGATGTCCATGTCAAGGGCGGCGAGGTCAATGCATATTCGACCGCTAGTTTCGACGACTGGGCAACAAAGTTCAAGGACGGCACAAAGCTCACAAGGACCGGTATCACAAAAGAAGGCAACACCGAGTACGGTTGGAGCCGCGTAAAGACCGAGGACGGCAAGACCTACTACATCAGAAACTCTCAGCTTACGACCGTCGATCCGAACGGCTCGGCTACGACCACCACAACGGCAAAGCCCGAAAGCTCCGAAAAGCCCTCTGACGGCTCCGCAAAGGCTTCCTGATTATCTTACATAAAAATCATAATGCGATCGGGAAGGTTCCCTTCCCGATCGCATTTTTGAAAGCTTATTATTATTGAAAGGAATTTCAGAAAATGAAGGTCAGACACGATATACATACTCACACGCTCTTCTCCTCCTGCTGCTACGACCCCGAAGCGACCGCCGCGGCGTATATAGAGAAGGCTCACGAACTCGGACACAGAGTCTTCGGCTTCTCAAACCACATCTGGGACGAGAATGTCCCCGGCGCGAGCAATTGGTACAAGGGACAGACCGTAGGATACGGACTTGAGGAAAAGGACGCCATTCCTTCCGACACTCACGGCATAAAGGTACTCTTCGGCACCGAGACCGAATACTGCGGAATGACGAACAACCTCGGTATGCTCGCGGAAACGGCTAAAAAGTTTGACTATGTACTCGTCCCTCACAGCCACACGCATCAGAAAAACTTCGTTATGGCTGAAAATCCCGATGTGAAGGCTTACCGCAAAGCTCTCGCGGCACAGATATGCGAAAACCTCCCCGGAATCACAGAGGAACAGGCGCAGAGGATGGCGGCGACCGTCAAATATCAGGAGGCTCTCGCGGCGATAAAGGATCCCACCGTGGACGACGGCGAATACCTTGCCGACTTCCTTTTCACCTCTTTTGAGTCCCTTATGGTACATCCCGAATTTCTGAAGCTGGCGGCAACGGTACCGACACTCATCGCGCATCCCTTCCACCCCTGCGGTGAGTCGAAAGAACAGCATTTCCGCGTTCTCGGGATTCTCCTTGCGCAGAAGGACAGACTCTTCGATGATTTCAGCGCCGCCGCACGCCTCAATGTCGGTCTTGATGTAAACATCGGGACCTACCGTATGCCCGAAGACTATGCAAACGACCCGATGGTCGCAATTATGCGGATCGCCCGTGACGCGGGTTGCAAATTCGGCTTCGGTACTGATTCTCATACTCTCCGCGGACTTGAAAACATCCGCAACGGCGACGCCATCGGTGAAGCGATAGGCATCACCGAAAAAGATCTCGCCGAAATTATATGACACAAAAAACACCTCGGATTTTCCGAGGTGTTTTTGTTTTGAAAATCAATAGAATCTTTCTTTTTCGGCTTTGAGTCTGTCGTTTTCCTTCTTAAGCTCAAGCACGCGCTGACCAAGGATCTCGGCAGCCTGCGGATCTGTTTCACCGTTCTGATAATGGCGCACGATCTCGATATTCTCTGGCTGGGCGCACTCGGCTATCGCCTTGACCACCGCAAGGTGTACAAAAGGATCCTTGAATTGGTACATCTCGCAAAGATACGAGAAGTTTTCCTTTGTATGTATCTGACCGAGCTGTTCGAAAACCGCATCAATGATGTCGTAAGTCGCACCCTTGCGGATGATCTTGCGGAGCTTTCCGACGCGCTTTTTCTTTCCGTATTTCTCTATCTTTTCGACAGTAACCATAATGCCCTCCGGACTCATTTTTATACAAATATATCATATTCCAAAAATTATAACGCCGTATGACTTCAATATGACATTATTATTATTTTTGAGGTTTTCGGGCAATTTATTTTTTGTTTTCCCGTAAGCCGCGATTGACTAAAGCCTTATGGCGTGATATAATTACATTATATTATTATATTTAAGGAGAGATCCGATGCCAGAAGCAACAAAAGTAAGTATCGAAACATCGATAAAAGAACCTGACATAGTTTTCTATGATGTCAGGAAATCCCCTTTCGCGGTCTACGGACTTTACGATTACCAAAACCAAAGCGTTTTCCGCCGTCTGCCCGAGAACATCGCTGCCGAGACGAGTGCGGGGGTAAAGCAGCTCGCCCTTGAAACAGCGGGCGGAAGGCTCCGTTTCTCGACCGACTCGGAGTACATCGCCATAAGCGTAAAGATGCCCTACATAAAGCGGCTGAGCCATATGCCGATGACCGGAACGACCGGCTTTGACCTTTACCTTGACAGCGACGGCGGCAGCCGGTATGTAAAGACCTTCAAGCCCGACGCGAACATAAAAGGCGGATACGAGAGCCTTATCAGGGTCGGCGGACGCGGAATGAGGTCATATACGATAAACTTCCCCTCCTACAACGCGGTAAACGAGCTTTATATAGGCGTGTCGGCTAAAGCGCGCATTGAAGCCGGAAAAGAATACCGCACGAAGCTGCCTGTCGTGTTTTACGGAAATTCGATCACGCAGGGTGCCTGCTCGTCGCGTCCGGGACTCACCTACGAAAATATGATCTCACGCAAATATGATCTTGACTATATCAACCTCGGTTTTTCGGGAAACGGCAGAGCCGAGCTGCCGATAGTCAACTACATGGCATCCCTCGATATGCTCGCCTTTGTCAGTGATTACGACCACAACGCGCCGAGCGTCGATTTCCTCCGCGATACGCATCAGAGAATGTATGAAATAATCAGAGCGGCTCACCCCGATATTCCCTACCTTATGATCTCGCGCTGCGACTTTCACGGAGGCGAAGACGATTTCCTGCGCCGCGATGTTGTCATCGACACATACCGTTTTGCCCGCGAGCATGGGGACAAAAAGGTCTTCTACCTCGACGGCGAGGGCATATTCCACGGTCCCGACGAGGATTCCTGCACTGTTGACGGCACGCACCCGACCGATATAGGAATGCTTAAGATGGCTGATGCTATCGGAAGAAAGCTCGAGCGCGCCCTTCGCGGCAAAAAACTTGGCGACTGAGAAAGAGAGGTTTTTGATTATGGATACGGAAAAGACCGCAACTCCCGCCGCGGAGTATGTTGAGGTAGACAAAAATATGGTGATCGAGACCTCGATCACCGAACCCGATATAAAATTCTACGATGTAAGAAAGGAACCATTCGAAATTTACGGTTTCTATGACCCCTACGGCCAGCCCTTCTTCAGAAGGCTCCCCGCAGAAGTCGCGGACGCGACGAGCGCAAATGTCGCAAAGCTCGCAAAGGAAAGCGTCGGAGGCAGAGTGCGCTTCTCCACAGACTCTTCCTATATTGCGATCAAAGCCGAGATGCCGGCATTCGGAAGGAATTCTCACACTCCTCTTGAGGCATCGGCAGGCTTCGACCTCTACGAGGACTATCCGGACTTCGGTGAGAGCAGGTATGTAAAGTCTTTCCTGCCGCCATACAAATCCGAGGGAGGCTACGAACAGATAATAAAGCTCGGCGATAAACGCAAGACCCGCTGCTTCACTATAAATTTCCCTCTTCATTCCTGCGTAAAGAACCTTTATGTGGGGCTTCAGGAGGATGCGACTCTCGGTGACGGAGCAAAATACCGCAATTCGCGCCCGATAGTCATATACGGAAGCTCTATAGTCCACGGCAGCGGCGCGACCAGACCGGGACTGATATACTCAAATATGCTTATCAGGCGACTTAATATGGACATTTTCAACCTCGGTTTCTCGGGTAATGCCAAAGGCGAGGACGCGATGACCGATTATATCGCCGGACTTTCGATGAGCATATTCATATGCGACTACGACCACAATGCGCCGAATGTCGAACACCTTCAGGCAACTCACCGGCGTATGTATGACCGCTTCCGCGAAAAGCAGCCCGATACGCCTTATGTGATAGTTTCCCGTCCGAATATCTCGTCGAATCCCGCCTCTGCCGTCGAACGCAGGGATGTGATAATCGACACCTTCCGTCACGCCCGTAAGAACGGCGACCGACGGATATGGTATATCGACGGAGAGTCATTCTTCCTCGGCAGGAATGAAAACGACTGCACCCTTGACGCCGTTCACCCGAACGATATGGGCTATTCCCTGATGGCTGACGGCTTTGAATGTACTATCCGTCATATTCTCGAGGAATGTCCCGGGCTTCTTGACTGAACCATACAAAAATATCCCGACAGTATACTGTCGGGATATTTTTTGTTTTTGAAAAAACTCATTTGTTCTCGGAGAGCGTATTCTCTGCCGCAAGTTTACGCATACCGACACCGATGATTATGAGTATTACAAAGTAAATATCGTTGAGCGTCGTAAAAAGTCCGATTATACCCGCAGCCATAACCATTCCGCCCGATTTTTTGAGATTATTCGGAAGGTCACCGTCACATTGTCCGGCAACTATGAGCTTCTTTATCTTCTTGTTTGCAACGATCATAAAGATACCCGCGACAAGATCCAGTACAGCCGCAGCAACGAAAGAGAATGCCATGCCGAAAGACATAGAAATAAAGATGACCCGCTTTGCCGATGGATCGGAAAAAACAACCTCCTCAAGCATTCCCGAAATCGTCCTGAAAGCATTACCCATAAATGTAGGAGTCGCAGCCGATATATCCGAAAAGATCTTCTGCGCCTCATCGACAGATGAGATAGAAACAGTGCCTACGATGATCATTACGACCGCCGCATAAACAAAGATAACCGCGCTTACTATCGCCCAGACCGATTCGTAGACCGGCAGAGTCATAAGCATACCTTTTTTGAGCTTCAGCTCGCCTTTCTGTGCGGCGGACCTCGCCATCCACACGGCGACCGTGGCAAGCACTCCGAATGTGACCTCAAGTATGCTTGCCGTATTTCCGGCAACAGTCATCAGAGAGATCGCGGTCATCACCGTGAGAAGGACAGCCACCGCAAGGAAGCCCTTGCCCGAAATAAAGCGTATCAGTTTCTCCTTCGTTCCCTCGAAAGCATAATCCCGCATCTCCGGAGATGAGCCGGTGGCGTCATATGCAGCGTCGGTTCCGGCTTTTTCGGTTCCGGCTCCGCAATGAGGGCATTTTCCGAACCCATCATCATACTCGAGTCCGCAATAAGGACATAACATAGTAAAATCTCCTCCTGATAATTTTATTGCAGAGGTCCACCGGAGACTTCCGTGTCGCTCTCCGGATCGCCTTTGGTTTCTTTATCATTGCCTCCGACCGCACGCCCGAGCGCTCTGCCGGCAAGGATCAGTGCAATTCCTCCGCCGGGCATACCGGAGCAGACCGCTGTCCCGATGCCCGCAACGGTCAGATACTTTGCGGTCACCGAAAGGTCCGCTATGCCCTCGGGATCGTCGAAAGCCTTGCGAAGTGCATTCGCCGAGCAGACAAGAAGGATACCGGAAGCCACCCGGATCAGCATACCGATAAACAGGAAGACTATCATGGCCCATACGGCAATATTAAGGATCACTCCTGCCGTTTCATATCCGTATCCCTCCGCAAGGCTTCGGATAAGCGCCGCGACCTTCGCTCCCGCCGACACAGGCACACCTCCCGCGGTGGCAAGCGAGACGACTCTCGTGACAGCCGACATAACCGTTGCCGCGCCGGAAAGATTTTTCAGAATATTCGACACCGGTACCAGAGTCGCCAGTATCAGCGAAACCGCATAGAGCAAAGCGCCCGCCGTTATAAAGCACCATACCGCCTCGATCATTATTATCCCGACCGTATCGCTCCGCAGCTTGCGGTATTCGCCCTTCGACACATAGCTTCTCATTGTATAAAGGACCGCTGCGACCGTTCCCGCGTAGGCAAACATACATATCTGGGTTATGTCTTCATCGGCTCTGCCGAAAGCAAGCGCCGCAGATGCCGTAAGAACTATCGCCGCAGCAAGGAAAATGTTGCTCTTCACTGCCGCGGAAATACGCATCAGGTTTCCGCCGCAGATCTCCCGCTCATCCATAACATCAGCTCCCGTATAAAGATTACTGTTTGTTTTATTATAATACTTGATTGTGTCCGTAATGTTACAATCTGCTTTTCGACGCTCTTTTTTTACGGCAAAGCGAATTGGCATTTGTCTCGCGGTAACTGCTAAAAATTTGCCTTGTACATTGAGATATTTTCAAACTGCGGTCGTGAGCATCCGCACCATTTTAGCACTCGCCATCGTCATCTGCTAACATTTACAAAAAATCAATATAAAATGCTTTTTTGGTTTACATTTGCGGATTATAATATAGTCGTACCGAAAAGGAAAACAAGCGGTACAAAAAAACGAAAATATTGACTGATTTCAAAGGAGGTAATTTGTATGTTTGAAATCACACCCTATACTCACCGTTCACTTGATCTTTTTGACCCCTTCCGCGAGCTTGGCAACTTTGAGCGCGGTCTGTTCGGCAAAAACAGCGTTGCCTTCTCTACCGACATACGCGACAACGGCGATTCCTATCTGCTCGAAGCCGATTTGCCGGGCTTTGACAAGGAAAACATTCACATAGACATAAAGAACGGTCTTATGACCATTACCGCAGAGCGTCACAGCAACAATGAACAGAAGGACAAGGATAACAATGTTATCTGCTCCGAGCGTTCGTATGGCTCGTTTACGAGGAGCTTCAACCTCACGGGCATCGACGAGGATGCCATCGGCGCCGAATACAAGGACGGCGTTCTCAGCGTGACCCTTCCGAAAAAGGAAAAGACGACAGTCGAAGGAAGACGACTTGAGATCAAATAAGATCCCAGAATAAAAAATAACCGCCGCAATGCGGCGGTTATTTTTTATCTCAGAAGCGCCTCGGGGATCGAATCGGCGAGCTTCTGCGCTCCGGCAAGCGAGGGATGCAGGTGATCTCCGCTGTCATATTCCTCTATCATCTCATGGACTGTACCGGGCTTTTTCACCGCTTCCTCAAAGTCGATAAATCCGTCCGCTTCTTTGTTTGTCCGGATCCACTCGTTGACCTTCAGCCTCATCTCTCCGCGGTCGCCGGGAACTCCGATGATCCGCATACAGGGCAGAATGGTGGCAATATATATCTTCATCCCGTGGTCATGCGCTATCGAGACATACTTTCTGAGTCCCGCGATTATCTCATCGGCATCGGGAAGCTCCGACATCGGGCAGACCTTGCTGTCGACCGCCGGATGAAGCATATCGTTTATTCCGTGAAGCACAAAGACCCTGTCGGCTCCGACAACACCCGTGACATCGCGCTCAAAGCGTTTGATGCCCGCCTCGCCCCAATGCTTCTTCATCCTCCAGCGGTAATCGCGAAGAATCCTGTTGCCTCCGATACCGCGGCGGATCACCGCACGGTCACGGATGCCGAGGTCGTAAAGCCGATGTGCGAGGCAATCGGGCCACGGCTGAGCCGTTATCGAATCTCCGAATGCGACGATAGCGCGGCAGTTATCATCCGTAAGAAGATCTATCGTATTGAGGAAAACATACGGTCCGTTCTCACCGAGGACCTCAAGCGGTATCTCGGGAGCCTCGGTAAGCTCGCCGCGCGCGTAATACTTCTTTATGTAGGGACCGTTGTTTGAGTGACCCGTCATTATCTTTGTGAGTCCGGCAAAGTAAAGGCTTACGGTAAAGTCCTTCCCTGCCTCTACCGGAAAGGCGATCTCATCACTGACTATGTCCTCCTGCCCCGGAAGAAGAGTCAGCGAGGTCTCGCCCCCGTTGAAGGTCACGGGAACAGAAGTTTCCGCAACTATACGGTGACTTCCCGCCGAAAGCGCAATGCTTGCCTTTGTCAGCGTCGCACTCTCGTCGCCGTAGCGGTTCGAAAAGTGCAGTCTTACCTTCTCTCCGTTCATCGTCGGAAAGAAGGAGTAACGGAAGGTCTGATCCTTAAAATATTCGGTATGATTCTGCGATATTACACTTGTGGCGGCTCCCCAGCCTGCCACCCATTTCTTTTCTGCCATTTTAGTTACCTCGATTCTTCTTTGAAGACTTCATTTGAACAAGTATATTTCCGAGTGCCGTAGCCTCGGGCGATCCTGTAACGACGCGACGGTGAGAAAGCTCTCCCGTGAGCCTGTTAAGGTATCTGTCGCGGCTGCCTCCGCCGATTATCGCGATCGTGTCGAAGCGCTCACCGGTGATCCTTTCGATAGAATCGGCGGCTTCGGCATAGCTTGCCGCAAGTCCCCGATAGACAGCCTTCATAAGGTCGCCTATGTCCTGCGGTGCCGGCTGTCCCGAATCGGCGAGAGAGCTTTTTATCGCCTCTGTCATGCTTGCCGGCGAAAGAAGTCTGTCGTCATCCACACGGAGATAGCCTTCGTAAAAGCTCGATTCGGCAAACTTCATAAGCTGTTCGTAGTTGTATTGACCTTTCAGTTCGCGTTTGACCGATTGGATTATCCAAAGCCCCATTATATTTTTGAGGAATCTGATCCTGCCGTCAAGTCCGCCCTCATTTGTAAATCCCGAGCTCTCGGCTTCCTCGGTCGTGCAGGGGCTGTCGGACTCGATACCTATCAGTGACCATGTGCCGCTCGAGATCCAGAGCCGTTTTCCCTCCGGCACCGCGGCTACCGCGCTCGCAGTATCATGGCAGGCGGGCAGAACGACGGGACAGGTAAAGCCGGCGATCGAAGGATCAAGCATCCCAACAACGCTTCCCGGCTGTCCGAGCCGGTCGAACAGCTTCTGCGGCAGACCGAGCAGCTCTATGAGTTCCCTGTCCCAATCGCGCGTCTTTGCGTCAAGAAGCCCTGTCGTTGAGGCAAATGTGTACTCATTCACCGCGTTTCCGGTCAGAAGGTAATTCAGGTAGCACGGAACAAAAAGCATTTTTCCGGCAGAAGCGAGCCTGCCGCTCTTCTTGTCCTCGTAAAGCTGAAATATCGTGTTGAAGGTATGTTCGGCGATACCGGTGCGGCGGTAAAGCTCGCGCTTCGGCACGATACCGTAGACCTCCTCGGGGATCCCGAGCGTTCGGTCATCACGGTACGAAATGACCCCGTCTATGATCTTCCCGTTTTTATCAAGAAGCGCGTAGTCGACACCCCATGTGTCGATGCCTATCGATTCGGGGATTATCCCGATCTCGCGGCATTTCGCAATTCCCTCGCATACACGGGAAAAGAGCTTTTCTGTATTCCAATAAAGCCGCTCTCCGCGCCTTTCCGCCCCGTTTTCAAACCTGTATATCTCGCGCAGAACGACCCCGCCTTTGCCGTCCCGGTATCCGAGGATATGTCTGCCGCTCGAAGCGCCTATGTCTATCGCAAGAAAGTATTTCATCTCTTTTTAAGTACCCTGTCCTCATATCCGCGGATAAGATCAAACCACTCCATCCCGCACGGAACGCCCGAGCGGCGGCAGTATTCGTCCCAGATATCTCCGAACGGAAGAGTCTTAAGCTCTTCCCCGAGAACCATCAGGCGTGAGAAATCTCCGGTGTCCTGGAGCTTCTTCATCTCGTCGTAAGGCATAAGCAGAGCGTAAAGCAGGGCTTTCTCCATAGCTCTCTGCCCCGTGACCCATGCCGAGATGCGGTTGATGCTCGCGTCAAAATAGTCAAGCCCGATAAGCACACGCTCCTCGGCGTTGTTTCTGATGATCTCCTTGGCGATCTCGCGCAGCTCATCCTCAAAAAGCACCACATGGTCGCTGTCCCACCTTACCGGACGGGTGACATGAAGGGCTACATATTCGTTGAAGGCAAGCATTGACGGTATCTTGTCGGAAACGACCTCGGTCGGGTGATAGTGACCGTTGTCAAGCAGGCAGCATATGCCGTTCTTTGCCGCATAGTTCATATAAAACTCGCTTGACCCGACGGTATAGCTCTCGACACCGATACCGAAGACCTTGCTCTCCACGGCGCATATGACATCATCGTACCTTACGGCAAAGATCCTGTCAAGCGATTCCTTTAATCTGAGCCTCGGGGTCAGTCTGTCAGCCGGAATATCCTTAAGCCCGTCGGGGATCCAGAGATTATAAAGCACCTTGTCCCCGAGCTTCTGCGCAATATAATGCGCCGTCTCCATGCAGGTGATCCCGTGACGCACCCAAAAATCCCTCACATTCTTGTCGGGGTGAGAAAGCGTCAGACCCTCGCTGCTCATAGGATGCGAGAAGAAGGTAGGATTGAAATCGATTCCAAGCCCGTTCTTTTTCACAAATTCTATCCATTTGTCGAAGTATTCGGGCTTTATATTGTCCCTCTCGATCTTTTCATCGGTTATCGCGTAGATGGCATGAAGATTTATCCTCTTTTTTCCGGGCATGAGCGAAAGGGCAAATTCGTAATCGCTCATAAGCTCTTCGGGAGTCGTTGCCTTCCCGGGATAGTTTCCGGTCGCCTGGATACCGCCGGAAAGCGCCGCACGGCTCTCAAAGCCGGTAACATCGTCGCCCTGCCAGCAGTGGACCGAGATCGGGATTCCGGAAAGTCTCTTCAGTGCCGATTCGGCATCGACGCCGTATTTTTTATAGATTTCGGCGGCATTTTCAAAGCGTGTCATAATTAACCTCCGCAAAAAAATTATCCCTGTAATTTTACACTATTACAGCCTATAAATCAACAGTTGCGGAGTAAATTTTTGCTTATATCCTATACTTTTCTTTACTTTCCGCGAGCTTTTCGCGGAAGGACGGATCCGATTGGAGCTTTCTGACATAGAAATGGGTGTCATAGCCTTCCGCCGAATCTCCCATAATGAAGACCGCGATCTCCGAGCAATGATCGGCAATCCTCAGCGCAGAATCGGTCACACGCGTGAAGGCAGGAGAACTTTCGGGACTGCATATCCCCGCGCGCAGGCGCTCGATATGCCTCTCCCTTATGCGCGAGCAAAGCTCCGAGACCGTAAAATGCAGCGGTTCTATTTTCTCCGCTGCCTCACGGCTTCTCGAACGCAGGGCGGAATCGGTCAGAGAAGCCGTCTCTGCGATCGCCCCGAGAAGCACGCGTATCTCATGCGCCGCCTCATCGGACAGCGCCCGTTCGCCCCCGACAAGCATCCCGGCGCTTTCGGAAAGCTTTTCGGCGTGGTCGGAAATGCTTTCGATACCCTCCATGATATAAAGCATCCGAGTAAGCTCGGACGACTCCCGTTCGGACAGCGAGCCTCCGTTGATCTTCAGAAGATAGGTACGCAGTCTGTCCTCGTAAAGGTCGATACGCTCTTCATCCGAAGCTATCGCCTCGGCAGTTTTTTCCGAATATTTTTCAAACTGCCCGACTGCCTTGTCGAGGTTCCCGAACGCCTTCGCCGTCATTCTGCCGAGAGCCGTACCGGCAAGCTTCAGGGCAAACGACGGCTTTATCAGAAACCTTTCGTCAAGCAGGGCTTCCTCCGGCACGGAAGAGGCTGCCTCCTCACGGTCGGGAACGGTGAGGCGCGCAAGCTTCTCAAGTCCCTTCGCAAATGGCAGAAGGATAAGTGTCGACACAAGGTTGAACACGGTATGCACCACGGCGATCCCCGCGGGCGTGATGCTCTGCCCCGCGATCCCGAGATCGACTATCGCATTTATCCCGAAAAATGCCGCCATTATGACCGCGCTGCCTATAATATTGAAGTAAAGATGCACGAAGGCGGCGCGCTTTGCATTCTTCCCCGCTCCGACAGCCGAGATAAGCGCAGTCACGCAGGTACCGATATTCTGCCCCATGACTATCGGCATGGCGGAACCTACCGTGAGCGCTCCGGTGACCGACAGTGCCTGAAGGATCCCTATCGACGCCGACGAAGACTGGATTATCGCGGTCAGAGCCGCACCAGCAAGGATCCCGAGCAGCGGATTATCGAACGCCCCGAGAAGGTTTACGAATTCCGGCACCTCCGAAAGCGGCTCTACGGCATTGCTCATAAGAGTCATTCCAGTCATCAGCACCGAAAAACCGAGAAGTATCTCGCCGATATTTTTCACGCGGTCGCGCCTGACGGTCTTAAGCATTATAAGTCCTATCAGCGCCGTCACCGGAGCAAATGACGAAGGTTTCAGAAGGTTTATAAAAACATTGTCCCCGCCGATACCGGTAAGGCTCAAAAGCCACGATGTCACGGTCGTACCGAGGTTCGCGCCCATTATAACGCCGACCGCGTTCCCGAGCTTCATAATACCCGAATTAACAAAGCCTATGACCATGACTGTCGTCGCAGTCGAGGATTGGATCACCGCAGTGACGACGGCTCCCGAAATGACGCCGCGGAAAACGCTTGAGCTGAGCTTCTCAAGAAAGCTCTCGAGCTTCCCTCCGGCTGTCTTTTCAAGCCCCGCGCCCATAACGGTCATCCCGTAAAGAAAGAGAGATATTCCTCCGATAAACGAAAGTATCCCGAAAATATCCATAAAAGTGCCTCCGGAAAGTACAGTTAACATTAGTCTGTACATTTCCGGAGGCTTTTATCGTTATTTCGGATTTTTATTCTGTCTTAGTCTTTTTCTTTTTTCTCGATGATCTCAGCACGAGAAGTACGACAAGAAGCACCACGCCGGCAAAAAGCGCCATAGGTATCAGGAAAGGAAGCACATATATCGCCACGATCACAAGAGCCTTCATAATATCCGTGAAGACCTCAAAGCTGCCCTTGAACGCATCCGTGACCGCCTGACCGAATGGTTTATCCTCTTCACCCGTCAGCTTATCGATCTCGGTAACGCTCAGCTCGACAGTCGCATAATTGACCTGCTTCGATATTGCGTCAAACTGTGCGCGGCTCTTTGCAAGCTCCTTTTCGACCGAGGTGAGCTCGTTGTTTATTTTCAGCCATGTCTCAAAATCAAGCGTCTTGTCGGTGTTCTTAAGCATCTCGGAAAGTCCGGCGTACTTGTTTTCAAGTGTCTTTACC
>CAKXXW010000011.1 GCA_934378145.1 uncultured Eubacteriales bacterium | reverse complement strand
GGGTGGAAACGCGGGGTAAGAGCCCACGAGTTCCCGTGGTAACACGGGTCCGCTGTAAACCCTATCCGAAGCAACACCGCATGGAGATCGTTTGCCCGACACATATCTCCGGGTGGCACCGGGCGAAAAGCCCGGGAGCGTACCGGCGACGGTACGCAAAGATAGATGGCCGTTCAAGACAGAACCCGGCTTACAGGCAAAGTTGCTTTTATGTGAAATAACCTCAAAAGGGAGCCTTGCATAAGGCTCTTTTTTGTTTGATCGGACAAAATCCGTTTTTTTGCTGAAAAACGGTTTACAAAACCCCGTTTTTGTGGTACAATAGGCGCAAGTTAAGATAATATCCTGCCGGGGCAGATGGTCGGCAAGAATATCGGTGTGTCTTATGAATATTTTCGGAGCCGTTAGTCTTGCCGCAGGGCAAGATTTTTTGTTTTCTGTAAATTCAGACGGTGCAGATGGCCGCCTGTAAAAATAAAGGGAGAAACGAAAATGAAACTAATCTACGGCGTCAAAGACAAACCCAAGTTCGGACAACTCATCATCTTTTCACTTCAGCAGCTGCTTGCGATAATGACCGCAACGCTCGTCGTTCCCGTTATCATCGGAAACGGAATGAGTTCGGCGGCGGCGCTCTTCGGTGCCGGTGTCGGAACGATCGTCTACCTACTGTTCACCCTGTTCAGAAGCCCCGTGTTCCTCGGTTCTTCCTTTGCGTTCATCGGCTCGATGAGTGCGGCGTTCGCCGGCGGCGTCTCAATGTCGCTCGGATACCTCGGACTCATAATCGGAGCCGTCTTTGCCGGTCTTGTCTATGTCGTCATAGCGATAGTGGTCAAGCTCGTCGGTGTTAAGTGGATCAACAAACTGATGCCTCCCGTGGTAATAGGCCCGACGGTCGCAGTCATCGGACTTTCGCTCGCCTCGAACGCAACGGGCGATGCGGTGAGCGGCGGACTTAAAAACGCCGCCGGTGCTTCGGTCTGCTCGCCTCTTATTGCTCTTATCTGTGCGATCGTCACTCTTCTGACAGTCATAATCTGCTCGACCTACGGCAAGAAGATGGCAAAGCTCATCCCCTTCGTAATAGGTATCGGAGCCGGTTATCTCTGTGCAACAGTCTTCACGGTCATCGGAAACCTTGCAGATGTCGATGCTCTCAAGGTCATAAACTTCGGAGTTTTCTCAAGCCTTCTCGATAACGGCAAAGTCGCGCTCTCGACATTCTTCGCAGTCCCTGATTTCACCTTTCTCACCGCACTCGGCGGATTCAAGGAACTTAGCCCCGCATATATCGGAACACTGGCTGTCGCCTACATACCCGTTGCCTTCGTGGTCTTCGCGGAGCACATTGCAGACCATGAAAACATCTCGGCAATAATCGAAGCAAACCTTCTCGAAAACCCCGGACTTCACAGAACGCTCCTCGGCGACGGCGTAGGCTCCATGGTCGGTGCGATATTCGGAGGTTGCCCCAACACGACCTACGGTGAATCGATAGGTTGCGTCGCTATCACAAGAAACGCAAGCGTTTACAGCATACTCGGCGCGGCGATCGGAGCAATAATAATCTCCTTCCTGACCCCCTTTGTAGCCTTCGTCAACTCGATCCCCTCCTGCGTAATGGGCGGCGTCTGCATGGCGCTCTACGGCTTCATCGCGGTATCGGGACTCAAGATGCTCAGCGGCATCGACCTCGGCGAAAACAGAAACCTCTTCGTGGTATCCACGATACTCGTCGCCGGTATCGGCGGTCTGTCGGTCTCCTTCGGTAAGATCACACTTACCGCGGTCGCAACGGCGCTCATCCTCGGCATCATCGTAAACGCAATCCTCTCGAACAAGAAGGAAAAATCGGACTCCACGGCGGAGGATATCAAAAATATGCCCTCCGAGGACAAGAAAAAGAAAAAATAAACAGGTTAATAAAATGTAAACATTGCAGAATGGGTGTTTACACGGAAGGCCTTAAGTGATATAATTCACACTATAAAATATCGGGATAGAGGCGCAGAGTTAAAGAGTAGCATATCCGAGGTTGCGAAACCAAAGACGGTATGCGAAAGGGAACTTTGCCGAAACGGAGACCGGTTCGCAACGGTATTCAGTTGGGCGTAAGGATAACATCCTTTCGACTGTCGCGCAAGCGGGGAGCTATCGGATGACTTGAATAACAGGTATCACGAATATCGTGTTACTTTCGTTTGAGGTGCCGGAGCTTTTCGCTCCGGCACCTCTTTTACGGTAAAAGATAAAAAGGAGAATCAGTTATGAAAAAAACACTTGTCTCGATCGTAGCCCTTTCGCTCGTTCTGATCTGCCTTCTCGCTTCGTGCGGAGGTCAGGAAAGCTCGACAGATATGAGCGGCTTCACAAAGCTCTCGGAGCTTGAGGGCCTGCGCATAGCGGCACAGAACGGAACCTTCCATGCCGAAGCGCTCTCACAGATCAAAGATGTAAAAAGCTCTACATATCCGGAATTTGCCGACCTTCTCATGGCACTCAAGAGCGGAGCCATCGACGGCTATATCGCCGAAGATCCGACCGCACGCACCGAGTGTGCAAAGGATCCCGAACTCGGGTATATCCCGCTGAAGAACAACGACACCGGCTTTACCGCGACCGCGAAGCAGACGGGGATCGCCATTGCAACCAAGAAAGGCTCCGACCTCATAAAAAAGATCAATGCCGTCCTTGCCGAGATCCCCGACGAGACCAAGAGAACTCTCATGTCTCAGATGGCTGACCTCTGCGCCGGCAAAGAGGTAAAAGAGCTTGCCCTGAAATCGGAAGCTCCCGCAAGCACAAACGGCACCCTTAAAATAGCCATGGAATGCGCATATCAGCCCTACAACTGGACAGACCTCGGAACTCCCACGCTCGGTGCTGTGCCGATGTACGGTGACGGCGGGAAGGTCAAGAACAACCAGTATGCAAACGGCTACGATGTCCAGATAGCACAGTATGTCGCAAACAAGCTCGGAATGAAGCTCGAGATCTACGATATGAAATGGGATTCTCTCATTCCCGCAGTGCAGCTCGGCACAGTCGATGCCATCGTCGCCGGAATGAGTCCTACCCCCGAAAGGGAACAGGAGGTAGATTTCTCGGATCTCTACTACTCCTCCGACCTCGTAATAATCTACAAGAAGAAATAAGATGGAATTTTTCAACGACATCCTTCAGATAATCATAAAGTATTATCCGTTCCTGCTCGAAGGAATAGGTTATACCATGCTCATTGCATTGACCGGTACGATCGCCGGACTTGCGATAGGTCTTCTTTCCGGCATTATCAGAACGGCGCCGCTTTCGCGCAACGGCTTTCTCAAGGCTCTGCATAAGATCGTAAATGCCCTTATCTCGGTCTACATAGAGATCTTCCGCGGCACACCTATGATGGTTCAGGCAATGGTGATCTATTGGGGATTTGCGCTCTTCAACGGAGGCAAGACCCTGCCGCTCATCCCTTCGGGAATAATAATCGTCTCGATAAACACCGGAGCCTACATGGCTGAGATCGTCCGCGGCGGTATCATGTCAATAGACAAAGGTCAGACCGAGGGCGCGCTATCGATCGGTATGACTCACAGACAGACTATGTTTTCCGTGATAATACCGCAGGTCATGAAGAATATACTTCCGTCGGTCAGCAACGAATTCGTTATCAACATCAAGGACACTTCGGTCCTCAATGTTATCGGCGTCACCGAACTTTATCACTTCGCCGACATAATCAAGCGCAACAGCGCAAAGACATTCCAGACCTACTTTGTCGTCTGCATAATATACTTCATACTTACCTTCACCGTAACAAGACTTCTGCGGCTCGCTGAAAAGAAGCTGATGGGTAAGGAAAACTATGTGATCTGCGGCTCGCAATCCGACTCAAAAGCTGAGATCCGTGTAAAAGAGGAGGAAGAGCATTATGGCGACTGAACCTATTCTCGAAATACGCGGTCTTTGCAAATCATTCGGGGATCACAAAGTCCTGAGCGGTATCGGCTTTTCGGTCAATCGCGGCGAGGTCGTGTGCGTTATCGGATCGTCGGGGTCGGGAAAGTCCACGATGCTCCGTTGCATAAACCTTCTTGAGACCCCCACCTCGGGAGATATACTCTTTGAGGGGAACAGCATACTCGCAAAGGGCGTAAAGCTCGGAAACTACCGCACAAAGGTCGGGATGGTCTTCCAGCAATTCAACCTCTTCGACAATATGACAGTGCTAAAGAACTGCACCGTCGGACAAATAAAGGTACTCGGAAAGAAGCGCCCCGAGGCTGAAAAAACAGCGCTCGGATACCTTGAGAAGGTAGGCATGGCGCAATATGTCAATGCATTTCCGAGGCAGCTCTCGGGCGGTCAGAAGCAGCGTGCCGCGATCGCGCGGACTCTTTCGATGGCTCCCGATGTGATACTCTTTGACGAGCCTACAAGCGCACTTGACCCCGAAATGGTCGGCGAGGTTCTTGAGGTAATGAGAAGGCTCGCCGAAACCGGATTCACGATGATAGTCGTCACTCACGAGATGCAGTTTGCACGCGAAGTCTCCGACCGTGTGATCTTCATGGATCAGGGAGTGATAGCAGAGGAGGGAACTCCGGAAACAATATTCACCGCACCGAAAAATCCGAGGACGCGCGAATTTCTCGCAAGAGTCCTCGGATAGCAGTAAGCAAATTCCCTGTTACGAAAATCACCGTAACAGGGAATTCATATTTGTGTGTTATTCTAACTTTGCAGTTTGAAAAAATAAGGAAGTAGTCTTATGAATGAAAACGAAAAGACAGGCGAAGAGCTTTCGCTGAAATATCAAAGCAAAGGGCAGGTAGTCAAAAGCGGACTTCTCGGTGTATTCATAGGTCTTGCGATAATAGTCCCCGGCGTCAGCGGTGCGGCAGTTGCGATAATATTCAAGCTCTACGAAAAACTGCTTTACGCCATGGGAAACCTCTTCAAAAAATTCGGCAAGTGCTTTGTATTTCTGCTTCCGATAGGCATCGGTGCGGTCATTGGCGTCGGTGGGGGATTTTTCGGTGTCAAAAAGCTGCTCGATCTGATACCGTTTGCAATAGTCGCACTCTTTGCGGGGCTTATGTTCGGAGCCTATCCCGCGATCACGGATCAGCTCAAGGGCGAAAAAAGAACGCCTCAGCGAACTGTGCTGATGATTATGGGGATTATCATCCCGATACTTATCGCGGTAGGCTCAACATTCATAAGCACGGCGGACCGTTCGCTTGAGAATCTGAAATTTTATCACTATATACTGTTCGTTATCCTCGGCTATGCGGTCGGCGTGACGCAGATAGTCCCGGGTATGAGCGCGACCGCGCTGCTTATGATGCTCGGATATTTCACCCCGATGATGCAGTCAATAGGCTTCGGGCTGCTGAAAAACATTCCGGTACTCCTCGTATTTGTATGTATGTTCATCGGATTCATCGCGGGTCTGCTCACATTTTCAAAGGTCCTTTCGGTCCTTCTTGAAAAGGCAAAGACACCGTCATTCTACTTTATTTCCGGACTTTCGCTCGGCTCGATACTCACAATGTTCTTCAACCCCGAAATGTACGAAGTCTACTGCGGCTGGGCAGCTACCGGAGTCGTATGGTGGGAGCTTATACTTGGCATGGTACTCTTTTCCGGCGGGATATTCGCATCGTACAGACTCGTTGCATTTGAAAGAAAAAAACAATAAAAGAATAAAAGAAAACCATCGGCGAACCAAAGTTCGCCGATGGTTTTTTATGTTTGTCAGACCGTATCGCGCTTCAGCACATAGGTTGCCGGAGCCTTGCCGTTTACGGTGTCTGCGGTGATTACCACCTTGTCTATATCGGGACGCGACGGGATCTCGTACATTATGGAGGTCATAAGATTCTCCATTATCGCGCGAAGTCCGCGTGCGCCGGTGTTGCGCTCTATTGCAAGGTGTGCAACGGCTTCAAGTGCGCCCTCACCGAATTCAAGGCTCACACCGTCCATCCTGAAGAGCTTCTCATACTGCTTGAGAAGGGAATTTTTCGGCTCCCTGATGATCCGCACAAGTGCATTCTCGTCAAGATCATTCAGAGATACGATGACCGGAAGCCTTCCGACAAGCTCGGGGATCATACCGAATTTCACTATATCGTGAGGTATGACATCCTTGTATATGCCGGTCTTGCGCTTTTCCTCTTTTTTTAGGATCTCACCCGAAAATCCGACCGTCTGATTACCTTTGCGCTGCTCGATTATCTGATCGAGAGTATCGAAAGCTCCGCCGCAGATAAACAGGATATTCTCCGTATTTATCTGAATGAATTCCTGGTTCGGATGCTTTCTGCCGCCCTGCGGAGGGACATTCGCTACGGTCCCCTCAAGTATCTTGAGCAGTGCCTGCTGAACTCCTTCGCCCGAGACATCGCGAGTGATCGAGCGGTTTTCGCTTCTTCTCGCGATCTTATCTATCTCGTCGATATAGATTATCCCTCGCTCGGCAAGCCCTATATCGTAGTCCGCCGCCTGTATCAGGCGAAGCAGGATATTCTCTACATCTTCTCCGACATATCCCGCCTCGGTAAGCGTCGTGGCATCGGCGATAGCAAAGGGGACCTTAAGCGTTTTTGCAAGCGTCTGCGCAAGGAATGTCTTACCGACTCCGGTGGGACCGATAAGAAGAACATTGCTTTTCTGAAGCTCGGTATCGTCTTCCTTACGATCCTGCGTGTCGCGGTCATTCTGCCCCTTGCGCTTTTGCGACTTCGGATTTTTCTGTTCTTTGCTGAGTACGCGCTTGTAGTGGTTGTAGACAGCGACCGAAAGCGCGATCTTCGCGTCATCCTGCCCTATGACATACTGATCGAGCGATGCCTTGATCTGCTTAGGCTTCGGAAGGGAATCAAGCGAGAGCTTATTTCCCTTTGCCTCAGCCTCGGCTTCTTCATTTTCATAGAGAAGATGCTCGCAGGCATCGACGCAGAAATCACAGATATAAAGTCCCGTGGGCGAGGGAATAAGGTAGTTGACCTGATTCTCGCTTCTGGCGCAGAATGAGCAGTATCTGAGGTTTTTGCCGCCGTTTTTTGTGTTGTTGTTCTGTGCCATCTGGAATTACGCGCGCTTTGTCATTATCTTGTCGATAAGTCCGTATTCAAGCGCTTCCTCCGCTGTTAAAAAGTTATCTCTTTCGGTATCCGCACAGATCTGCTCATAGCTCTTGCCGGTTCTTTCGGCAAGGATCCTGTTGAGCCTTTCACGGATGCTCAGGATAAGGTCGGCATGGATCTTTATATCGGTCGCCTGACCCTGGAATCCGCCGAGAGGCTGGTGGATCATTATCTCACTGTTGGGAAGGGCATAGCGCTTACCCTTTGTTCCCGCGGCAAGAAGGAAAGCTCCCATGCTTGCCGCCATACCGATGCAGATCGTCGATACATCGCACTTCACGAAGTTCATCGTATCGAAAATTGCCATCCCGGAAGTTATATTACCGCCGGGGCTGTTGATATAGAGCGAAATATCCTTGTCGGGATCCTGCGCTTCAAGATAAAGCATCTGCGCCACGACGAGAGAGGCGGTCGTGTCGTTTACTTCCTCCGAAAGGATAATGATACGGTCATTCAGCAGACGGGAAAAAATGTCGAACGAACGCTCACCGCGTCCGGTCTGTTCAATGACCATCGGGACGAGCGAGTCCCCCATAAAGTTTCTGCCGTACAATGTGAATACCTCCTGTATTACTCTGCTTTGTTTTCGGTCTCTTCAGCCTTCTCCTCGGCTTTTTCTTCGACCTTCTTCTTAGTCGTTTTTCTTGTGGTCTTCTTCGCCGGCTTCTTCTCGGCGGTCTCTGCCTTTTCTTCCTTCTTCTCGGTAAGGACAGCCTTCTCGCGGACAAGGTTGAGAGCGCGCTCGACCTTCATATCATCACGGACAGCTTCGGCGCCGACGATCTCTTTGACCTGATCCTCGGTTATATGGTTGCTGTCGGCAATACGCTTGATCTCTGCATTGAGGTCTTCGTCGCTGACTTCGATCTTCTCAAGCTCGGCGATCTTCTCGAGTGCGAGGCGTACCTTGACCTGCTTTTCAGCCTGCGGGCGTGCCTGCTGACGCATGGTGTCAAGGTCCATTCCGGTGTATTTGAAGTACATATCAAGGCTCATCCCCTGCATGCGAAGGCGCGTGTCGTAGTCTCTGATGACATTTTCGACCTCGGTCTCGAACATAGAGTCGGGAATGTCGGCATCGAGCTTGTCGACGAGCTTGTCGATAAGCTGATCCTTGACCTCGTTTTCGGTATTGGCGTCATGCCTACTCTGGATTTTTGCCTTCAGATCAGCCTTGTATTCATCTATCGTATCGAATTCGGAGACATCCTTCGCAAATTCGTCGTCGACTTCAGGAAGCTCGATAACATTGATACCGTTGAGTTTTACCTTGAACACGACAGCCTTGCCGGCAAGCTCTGCGGCGTGATATTCCTCGGGGAAGGTCACATTGACATCGAATTCATCGCCGATCGAATGTCCGACGATCTGATCCTCAAATCCGGGGATAAACTGACCCGATCCGAGCTTGAGGGAGGCTTTCTCGGCTTTTCCGCCTTCGAATGCCTTGCCGTCGCAGAAGCCCTCATAGTCGATGTTCACAACATCGTCGTTCTGAGCCGGACGGTCGGTGACCTCGGTCTCACGGGAGTTCTGCTGGCGTACTCTGTCAATCTCGGCATTGACCTCTTCGTCGGTAGCTTCGGTCTTGTTCTGAACGGCTTCCATACCAAGGTAATCGGCAACCGCGACCTCGGGCTTTACATAAAGCTCAGCCTTCATCGTGACACCCTCTTTTTCGTCCATCGAGACGACATCGAACTCGGGGCGCGAAACGGGAGTGATAGCGGCTTCCTTGACGGCTTCCTCATATGCTGCGGGAAGAGCATCGTTGAGAGCATCTTCGTAGAAAACGCCCTTGCCGTACATCTTCTCGACTACGCTGCGGGGAGCCTTTCCTTTTCTGAATCCGGGAATGTTGAATTTTTTCAGATCGCGTCTTGCGACCTTTTCGACGGAAGCTGCAAAGGCTTCGGCGTCAATTTTAAATTCAAGTACATACTTGCTGTGGTCTTGCTTTTCGGCTTTGATAAGGTTCATTTCTATATCCTCCAAATTTTTTTACACATCACTATATTTTACTGTATTTTTTCTCCGATGTCAATATATATGGCAAATTTTCTCATTGTCAGACGACGGGAAGTGCCGAAAAATCGAGAAAATCCGCCGCCGTCATTATCATTTCGATGCCTTCACAGTCGAAAGAGCGCGGAATGGTGTAGCATCCGTGAATGTGACCGTAAAAACATCGCCTGATACCGTATTCGTGAAGGAGCGCAATTATTCCGGGACAGGAAAATTCGCGATAGACCGGTGGGAAGTGCAGAAATACAAGTATTTCACGGTCCGTGTCACCGCGAAGCGTAACAGCCTCATCGAGCGCCAGCTTCAGCCGTACTGTCTCGCGGTTGATTATCTTGTCATATTCGACATCTCCGACGGTCTTCTGGAGCGTTCTGTCGGTAAACCAACCCCGACTGCCGCAGATTATCCTGTTTTCAACCTCGTAGGCATTGTTGTAAAGTATTTTTATTGTCTTAATGCCGCAGTCATCAAACAGCTTTTGCATCTTTGCACCCGTCGACCACCAGAAATCGTGATTGCCCTTGCTTATATACTTCGTACCGGGAAGGGAATCAAGGAAGAGAAGGTCTTCGCGTGCTTCTTCAAGCCTCAGCGCCCACGATATATCTCCGGCTATCACGACACTGTCCGCGGGAGTTATGACCGCCCGCCAGTTTTTCTCGAGCTTGTTCATATAATCGGTCCAGCGTGAGCCGAAGACCTCCATTGATTTTCCGGGACCGCTTCCGATCGAAAGATGCAGATCCGAGATCGTAAAAAGTGACATTTTAGCTTTTCGTGCCTTTCGGTAAAGGTATTTTTGTGACGCCGTGTATCGCGCGGGCAAAGCGGGATATAATAATAAGGCATTGCGAGAACGACAGAATTTTTTGGCCGCAAAAGCGGCAAGGAGAAACTGTTATGAGTGAAGATAAGAGCTGCAATTCCTGTCGTCATCACAACGACGGCATCAGATGCGATGTCAAGAACTGCCACTATCATTCGGGCGAGTGCTACTGCACTGCCGACTGCATAGCGGTAGGTCCCACCTCGGCTCAGACGAGCGCCGATACGGTCTGCGCGACCTTCAAGCCGAAGGCTGAGTAAGCTCCCTTTTCGCGGGATCCCGTGTATTCGGGGTCCCGTTTTTTATTTCAGATTTCTTTTTATAAAGCTGCGGGCGTTTTCGTAGCAGAGCTTTTCTATCAGCTTTTCGCTGTAATTTAGCTGCGCCATGCGTTCCGGCACCTTGTATATATCCGAGATGCTTTCTATCCCGTCGGGAAGATCACAGCCGTCGAAATCGCATCCGAAAGCAATGCAGTCCTCGGCGCCGCGCTCAAGGTAATGCTCTATATGTCTGATAACATCATCAACTCCGGGATGCCCCTCGCTCTTAGGCTTTATGTGCGAATCGCACATACTGACGCCGACGAGTCCGCCAAGCTCTATCAGTGTATCAAGGTGGCGGTCACGCAGGTTTCTCGAATGACCGTAGACCTCATACGAATTGGAGTGCGAAGCAATAAAAGGCTTGTTTTTTTCAAGCGCGATAACGGCAAGGTCGTCGACCGACTGTTCGGAGGAATGAGAAATATCGGGAACCATGCCTATCTCAAAGCACCTGCGGGCGACATCCTTTCCGAACTCTGTAAGTCCCTCGTTGGTATCGTGCGCACCGCCGATGCAGGAGGTCTGTCCCCAGACGAGGGTCAGAAAGCGGCAGCCTCGTCCGTAAAGCAGATCGAGCCTTGAAAGATTGCCGGCAAGGATCCTTGCGTCCTCGACCATATGGAATATCGCGGCTTTACCGGAAATCTCCGCTACCTCAAGGTCCGAAAAATCAAGGCATACCTTTACTCTGTCGGAGAGCCTTTCAAGCTCGCGGCAAAAATAATCGTTAACACGGATGTATTTTTCAAAAGCCTCCTCGTCGGTGCGCTTTCTCGCCGAGCAGTAGGCGGCAAGCTGGGCATAATGCCCGAAATACGACGCGCGCTCAAGTGAGACATGAAGCTCGTTTTTGTCAAATCCCTGCTTTTCTCCGTACATCCTGTAAGGTGTATCGCAGTGAAGATCAAAGTAATTCATAAATATCCTTTCTTTGCGGCAAGAGACACCGCGACAGTATTATACGCTGTTCTTTCCGAAAGCGTTCTCTATGTGATTTATCTCGGCGACCCGATATTTTCCGTCCGAACCGTCAAGGTAGACCTCGATCACATCGAATCTCGGTTGACGGATCTCGCAATTTTCGCGCAGGTAATCCTTCGCCGCGGCGATGAGCCGCCGACGCTTTTCACGGTCGACCGCCGATGCCGCAGAGCCGAAGCGCTCGTTACCCGGCGTCAGCGCGCGGGTCTTTACCTCGGCGAAGATAATATACTCCTTGTTTCCGGCAATTATATCTATCTCATTTCTGCCGCTGCGATAGTTCCTCACGATAGGTTTTATCCGCTTCTTTTTGAGGAACCGCACGGCTTCGTATTCGCCGAGATCACCTATCGTTTTTGTTGTCATTGTCAAGAAATCTGATGAATTTGGTGCGGTAGATAGGTGCGGGGCCGTAACGGCGGAGCGCATCCATATGTTCCTTCGTTCCGTAGCCCTTGTGCTTTGCGATACCGTACTGCGGATATTCCTCATCAAGGTCGTCGCATATGCGGTCACGGGTGACCTTTGCAAGTATCGAAGCCGCAGCTATCGAGGGCGACAGCGCATCCCCGTGTATCACGCTCTTAGCGGGAAGGTCGAATCCGCGGCAGATGTTCCCGTCAATGAGAGCAAAATCTGGCTTTACCTTAAGCCCCGCGATGGCGCGGCGCATGGCGAGAAGCGTGGCTTCAAGTATATTCGTTTCGTTTATTTCTTCGACTGTTCCGAGAGCGACAGACCACGCGACGGCTTTCTCGGTTATCTCATCAAAGAGCGCCTCGCGACGGGCAGCCGAGAGCTTTTTCGAGTCGTTCAAGCCCTCTATGACTTCGCCCTCCCGAAGTATGCAGGCTCCCGCGCAGACAGGTCCGCAAAGCGGACCGCGCCCGGCTTCATCGACTCCGCAGATTACGCGATAGCCCTCGGCGCGAAGTTCATTTTCTATTGAATACGAAAGCTCATTTTTCATATATTGTCAAGCGTTATCCTTCCGATCTTTCCGGATCTGAATTCGTCAAGCAGCATATTTGCCGTGCGTTCGGTGTTTATTTCGCCGCCTGAAACAAGGAAGCCTCTCTTTTTTCCGATAAGCTCGACCACCTGATAAGGTTGAAGCTCTTCGGGAATGCTCTCGAGCTTATATCTCGCGCAAAGCAGGGCAGGGTAGCTCTTCACAAGGCGTGAGCAAAGCACCGCAGCAAGCGATTCGATGTCAAGGATGCTGTCCTTGATCGCTCCGGTGAGAGCGAGGTTTTCTCCGACCGTCCTGTCATCGAATTTCGGCCAGAGGACGCCCGGCATATCGAGAAGATCAAGCCCGACGCTCGTTGCGAACCACTGCTTGTCAAGGGTAACACCGGGACGGTTTTCGACCTTTGCCTTTTTGGAACCGCAGAGCTTGTTTATCAGCGAGGATTTCCCGACATTCGGGATACCGAGAACCATAGCCTTAAGCGTCCTGCCGTTCATTCCTTTTTTCTCATAGCGTTCGACCTTCTCGAAAAGTATCCCTTTCACGGCAGGAGCGATAGCTTTTAGTCCCTCTCCGGTGATGCAATCGGTCGCAATGCAGACCGAGCTGTCGGATGTGTAGAAGTTCACCCACCCTTTCGTCATCGCAGGATCGGCAAGCGAACATTTGTTGAGAAGTATCAGTGACGGCTTCTGCCCGATAAGCCTTGATATCTCGGGGTTTCTCGAGCTGCGCGGGATCCTTGCATCGAGTATTTCTATAACTATATCAACATTTTTAAGATTCTCGGAGATCATACGGCGTGTTTTCGCCATATGCCCGGGGAACCACTGTATCTGCTTTTCCTGCATTGTCACACACCTCCGAACGGCGAAAGGCTGAATATGACCCTTCCGAGTATGCATCGCTCATCGACAAGCCCGACATTGAAGCGGCTGTCTATCGAATTGTATCGGTTGTCGCCCATGACGAAGACCTGCCCTTCCGGAACGAAGCCTTCCGTGACCGTACCGGGAAGGATACTTATCCGCCTGTTTTCATAAGCCACCGAATAATCCATATATTCTTCGGTAAGAAGGTCGCTCTCGGTAAGTTTTTCCGAGCTTCCGACATATACCTTCATCCTGAGGAACATTTTGTTGTCCTTGTCGTAATCCTCAAGGTATTCTATCCTGTAATACTGACCGCCTGTCGCGATGACGCGTTTGACCAGAGGCTTGTTGAGGCTCTCGACAACATTGTAATCCTGATGGAAAACGACAATATCACCCGTTTTCGGAGTATAGAAAAGATCGGATGCCAGCAGTGTCTGCCCGTCCTTCAGCGTCGGGAACATAGAGCTTCCGTCAACGCGGCATATCCTTATGCTGAAGGTAAACAGCAAAAGCACCGCACTCGCCGCCAGAATGAATATCTCAACATAATCGAATATCTCCCGAATGGGAGAGCGCTTCGGCTTTTTGTTTTCTTCGTTTTCGTTCGGTATATTTTCTTCGACCATAGAAACCTCCACCGGATTGAAAAATCACATTTATAGTATATTATATCATAAAACCTCCCGCACGGCAATATAAAATCACACTTTTTCGCGTTTTATTTGATACGGTTATTGTAATAACGGGTTTTTTATGATAAAATAATTCCGATAACGGGTATCCTTACCGAATAAAAGAGCAGGAGCTTTTTATGAAAAGCAAAATGATCCAGAAAAAAATAATCGCGACGGCGATTTCGGTCTGCCTCATTCTCGCGGTCTTCGCGGGCGCCTTTGTGCTTTATTCCGAAGGCTTTTTTGTCAAGAAGACCGACAGTTCCTCAGGCAGCTTCAACTTCTACGAAGCCGACTATAACTATGACATAATGCAGGATCCGATCTACCGCGATCATATCACCCCGTCCTTCATAATATACCGTGACGAGGCGGTCGGCAAGAGCATTTCGGTGTCGGATGAAACATATGCGGATTACGACAACAGCGCCGTGGGGCTTCTTATCAGACTTCTTCTCGCGATCCAGAGCGGAGACGACGGCACATACAATTCCTGCTTCGGTGACGATTACCTTGCCGCGGTCGGAAAGGATGTTCTGAGATCGGAAGGTAAGGATCCATCGGGATACGGTCAAGAAGAGCTTATCTCCTTCGGTCGCAAGGGAAAGTTCACGGCTCAGAAGGTCTATGACGCTGTAATAACCGACATGGGAAGTTCAAAAAGGACCGACGGAGGGAAAGAATTCACCGCGTATTATTTCAGGCTCGAATATAAGATACGGCATAATAACGGCACTCTTCGTACCGATATGGACAGCGACAGTGTGAGACCGCAGGATATAGTCATAACGGATGACAACCTTGACGGGGAGCTTAAGATACGCTCGGTCACGGTTCACGAATACGGGCTTCCCGCCGCGGAGACACCGATAATATCACGCATAATCCTTGCGGCGGTCATCGGAACTGCTATCGTCGCGGGAAGTGTAACGGGACTGCTTCTCTACTTCCGCAAGCTCGGAAAACAAGATGAAAGTGAGAAAGAAAAGAATGAAAAAGCTTCTGGTAATTGACGGAAACAGCATACTGAACCGCGCTTTTTACGGTGTGCGCCCCTTAAGCACAAAGGACGGAATACCGACAAACGCAGTGTTCGGCTTCATAAACATAATAAACCGCAACCTTGAGCTTGTCTCTCCCGATTTCTGTGCGGCGGCATTCGACCTCAAGGCACCCACTTTCAGGCACAAAATGTACGGGGAATACAAGGCGGGCAGAAAACCGATGCCCGAGGAGCTTGCCGCACAGTTTCCCTATGCCAAGCAGGCGCTCGCCGCACTCGGCATAACCGTCATAGAAAAGGAAGGCTACGAGGCCGACGATATTCTCGGCACCTTCGCCAAAAATGCCGACGATACGACCGAGACCTTCATCCTCACAGGCGACCGCGACTCCTTGCAGCTCATAAATGACAAGACTACGGTACTTCTCGCAACAAACGCCGAGCCGATAACCTTTGACCGTGCGGCGTTCAGAGCAAAATACGGTGTTGACCCCGAACAGTTCGTCGATGTAAAAGCGCTCATGGGCGATTCCTCCGACAATATCCCGGGAGTCCCCGGGATCGGAGAAAAGACCGCGCTCAAGCTCATTTCGCAGTTCGGTTCGCTCGACAGACTTTACGGAAATCTTCCCGATGCCTCGCTTTCACCGAAGATGAATGAAAAGCTCCTCTCCGGCAAAGACAGTGCATATCTTTCGCGCACACTTGCACAGATATGCCGCGAAGTTCCAGATATTCCGTCTGTCTCCGAGACCGAATACCGCGGTATAGACAAAAAGACGGCATATCCGCTGTTTACAAAGCTCGAATTTTCCGCTTTCATAAAGAAGTTCGGACTTGAGGAATCCGCATCCGCCAAAGGAGAATCAAATGCAGAGGTCCTCGCGAAGATCGACGGTATGCCGGACTCATTTGCATCGGACACGGTGGCTCTTGACTACCGTGACGGGAAATTTACGCTTTGTGACGGCAAAAATATCTATGTGTGCGGAAAAGAAGAATTTGTTCCCGCCGCTCTTACCGGAAAAATCCTGACCTGCTACGACTGCAAAGAAATCTACAAGCGCATGAAAACCGACGGAACGGACAGGATAACCCTCTCATTTGACATAATGCTCGCCGAATATATCATAGATTCGGGAGAGAATGACTTCTCGCTTCCGCGCCTTGTGCTGAAATACACGGGCGAGGCATATTCGGAAAACACCGACAATGTCCGATATGTTTATGAGATATACCCCGGAATAAAAGAAAAACTTGCCTCGGTCGGGGGAGAAAAACTGCTCTATGATATTGAAATGCCGACAGCCTCGATACTTGCCGACATGGAGCTTACCGGTTTCCGCATCGACCGCATGGGAATAGAGAAGTACGGCGAGCGGTTGCTCGAGACCGAAAACCTGCTCGCCGAGCGAATATATTTTGCCGCCGGCGGACACTTCAACATAAATTCACCGAAGCAGCTCGGCGAGGTACTTTTCGATCGTCTCGGGCTTCCGTCGGGCAAAAAGACAAAAACGGGATATTCGACCAACGCCGAAACGCTTGAAAAGCTCCGCCCGTACAGCGAGATAATCGAGGACATACTCGATTACCGTCAGGTGGCAAAGCTGAGGTCGACTTATGCCGAGGGGCTTGTCAAGGTGGCTGATGAAAACGACCGCGTTCACACAAATTTCAGACAGACCGGAACCGCGACGGGAAGGCTCTCGTCATCAGAACCGAATCTTCAGAATATACCGATAAAGACCGACCTCGGCAGGGAATTCAGGCGCTACTTCATACCGAAAAACAAAAATTACCTTTTAATAGATGCCGACTATTCGCAGATAGAGCTTCGCATCCTTGCCCATATCTCGGGCGATAAAAATATGATCGGGGCGTTCAACTCGGGCGCCGACATACACACCTCGACGGCGGCGACGGTATTCGGAGTAGCACCCGAAGATGTGACGCCTGAAATGAGAAAAAGAGCGAAAGCCGTAAACTTCGGGATACTCTACGGAATGGGGGATTTCAGACTTTCAAACGACCTGCATATTCCGATGAAACAGGCGAAAGAATATATAGAGAATTACCTCGCAAGCTATCCGGACATCGCCGCCTACCTTGAAAATGTAAAAGCCGAGGCGCGCGCAAACGGCTATGTTACAACGATCATGGGAAGGCGCCGGTATATTCCCGAGCTTGCCGGAAAGAACAAGAACCTCCGGAGCTTCGGTGAGCGTGTTGCCATGAACAGTCCGATACAGGGAAGTGCCGCGGACATAATCAAGATAGCCATGATAAATGTATCAAGAAAGCTCAAAGGACTTGACGCGCACCTTATCCTTCAGGTACACGACGAGCTTCTTATCGAAGCTCACCGGGACTGCGTTGAGGAAGCGGAGGCAATACTCAAATACGAAATGGAGAATGCCGTGAAGCTCAGCGTCCCGCTCAGCGTGGATATAGGTCACGGCGAAAACTGGTATGTCATCTGATAAACAAAGCGGTATCACGGCAAGGGGATCCGGAGTGCTTCTTCCCGTATTCTCTCTGCCGGGGAAATATTCCTGCGGCTCATTCGGGAAGGAAGCATTCGACTTCATTGATTTTCTCGCTGACTGCGGCTTTTCGTATTGGCAGGTCCTGCCGTTCTGCATGACCGACGAATACAACTCGCCTTACAAATCTTTCTCGGCATTTGCGGGAAATCCGTATTTCATAGACCTTCGCAGACTTGCAGACGAAGGCCTGCTGACCGAAAAAGAGCTTTCCGAAGCGGAACAGAAGACCCCCTATATCTGCGAATATGAGAGACTCGGAAAAGAAAGGCTCGATCTTCTCAGACTTGCTGCCTCGCGTTCCGGCGATGACCTTAAAAAGGCGATCACCGATTTTACCGAGGCTGACAGATATCTCGCAGATGCCTGCCGCTTTCTCGCGCTTAAGGAGGCAAACCATAACCTGCCGTGGTACGAATGGACCGTCTCCGAATACAGCGAGGAAGAATTATTCTTCCGTCGGTTCGTTCAGTATTTCTTTTTCGGACAGTGGGAAAAGGTCAGAAAACACGCCGCCTCCCGCGGTGTAAAGATAATCGGCGACATTCCGATTTATGTATCTTATGACAGCGCCGATGTTTGCTTCGGAAGAGAGCTTTTTCTGACCGACAGAGAGGGCAGACCGTCTGCGGTCGCCGGAGTACCGCCCGATTATTTCTCGGCTGACGGTCAACTTTGGGGCAACCCCATATATGACTGGAAGAAAATGAAGAAGGACGGCTACGGATGGTGGCGCGCCAGGCTCGCGCATGAGCTGAGCCTTTTTGACGGCGTAAGGATAGATCACTTCCGCGGACTTGAATCCTATTGGTCGGTCCCTGCCGGTGCCGAGACCGCAAAAGAAGGTCACTGGGAAAAAGGACCCGGAAAGAGCTTTATAAGAATGCTCTCCGAAATATCTGACGGCAAACTGATAATCGCCGAGGATCTCGGAGTAATAACAGATGAAGTCGCCGCATTGCGTGAATACGGAAATTTCCCCGGAATGAGGGTGCTTCAGTTCGCCTTTCTCGGCGATCCCGACAGCCCGCACCTTCCGCACAACTATGTAAAAAACTGTGTGGCATATACGGGAACGCACGATAACAACACCCTGCTCGGATGGTTATGGGAGCTTGACCCTGGCACACGGAGCTGGATGCTTGAATATATGGGTTATTCGGGCAATTGGGAGGCGTCGATCTCAACGATCATCCGCCGCATGCTTGCGTCGTCGGCGGGAGCCGTGATATTTCCGCTTCAGGATCTTCTCGGATACGGCTCGGACACGAGGCTCAACCGCCCCGGGAATGCGGCAGGTAACTGGTCTTACAGGGTGACATATGACCAGCTTTCAACGATAGACCGAAGGCATTACGCATACCTTAACAAGCTGTACGAAAGGAGCTGAAAAAAGATCGCTATGGATTACGGGAAATACTTTGACGCCCTGAAAAGGCGTAATGCAGCACTCCCCGATCAGAGCGGTGTAACGAAAGAAACATATATAAGGCTTATCGCCAAATGTCTGTCGGAATACGGCAAGGTAAACGATCTGCGCACCGCGACGCCCGATACGGTCTTTTCGGGGCTTCATGCCTATTCAAGAATCGTGACATCGATGGCAGCGATAGTGAATTACGGTAAGATAGAGGCGCTTCCCGCGGTCGACAGCGAGCTTTTCGGTGATGCGGAGGCGTTTCGCAAGCTTTACATAAGTACAGCCGACCGCGCTTTTGCTTCGGTGCAAGACTATCTGAAAAGAGATAAAAAGAGCAGAGATCCGCTCAATTTCGCAATACGGGAGCTTGCCCTCTCGTATGATCTTACCGCTGATATTGTCTGCGACGAGGCGAGAGAAAAATGGAAAAACATTTTGTCCGCCGTAAAAGCAGACGAGAAATATTACACCCACGCCTCAAAAACGACTAACCGGAATGCGTACATTATCGGAGGCGAAGCCCTTCTCGCAAAGAGAGGGCTTTCAGAACCGACCGGATTTATCGATACCTCTCTCAAAAGGCAGATACCAAGATTCAACAACCTCGGAATGTATCTTGATAATTACGACAAGAGTCCGGATATGAATCCCGTACTTTATGACCTTACGACAAGAGTGCAACTTCAGTTTGCCTCGGGATATGGCGGAGAAGAAAGTGCAAGGCTTGATGAACTGCTCCGTCTCGGAGGCTTCGTAACGCTCTTCACACAATCGGCAACCGGAGAGATGGCTTATGGCGGGCGATCGAATCAGTATATTTTCAACGAATCGCTGATCGCCGCGAACTGCGAATTTGAGGCAAGATACTATAAGGAAAAAGGTGATCTTTTTCTTGCCGGAGTCTATCGCCGCGCGGCGCATCTTGCGGTTACGACCTCGGAACATTGGCTGAAAATCGGAAAGCATATAAAGAATTATTCTTCCGACAGCTCGGTCGGCACCGAGCAATACGGCAATTACGACAAATATATGGCAACCATGTCATCCTTCCTTGCTATAGCTTACTATTTTGCGGATGACGGAATAAAGGAAGAAATATGCCCCGCCGAAGCCGGAGGCTATGTTTTCACCGAAAGCGAAAACTTCCATCTGACCGTGGCGAATGCCTGCGGCTGTTCGGTAGAGATAACGCCTCATGCCGATCCTCACTATGATTCTATCGGACTCGGAAGGATACATTTTGCCGGCATCCCGAGCGGAGTGCTGCTTTCTTCGCCACCGGCTCCCGAGCCGAATTACAGACTGTTCGGAAATATCCCGCCCGCCGCCGGATCGGCTGATGTAATATTGGAAAACGGAAAAGGAATAGCCGACCTCAAAAACGGCGATTATTCGGTTTCCGTCATTGAAAGCCTCCCCGAGCGCGTCGTTTTCGCCGTAAGCTATACCGGCTGCGGTGTTACCGAAGCATACACACTCGATTCCGCCGGACTTCAAATAAAGGCTTCATCTACCTGCGGAAAAAAGATCGGATTTTCTTTTCCGGTGCTTGAAAGTCGCGGAGATATGCCGGGTGCGCCGAAAGCCTTCACAGAAACAGATGGCGGTAGCCTTCGCATATATTCGGACAGCTTTCTGTATAAGATCAACTCAAGCAGGAGCTTCGTAAAGAACAACAGGATTTTTTCAAACCGCAACGGCATATACCGGAGTTTTGGGATCGAGCCGGCATCGGGTCCTCTCCGCATTGATATAAGTGCGGCAAGGGTAACGCTTGAGACCGATAGGCTCATTCTTCGGCCTTGGCTGGAATCCGACGCTCCGGAGCTTTTCGGATATGCGTCCGATCCCGATGTCGGACCTGCCGCGGGATGGCTCCCTCACCGCGATGTTGAAGACAGTCGCATGATAATAAGAAGCATACTTTCGGTGCCGGGAACCTTTGCGATGGTTCTGAAAAGTACCGGAAAGCCCATCGGAAGTATCGGATACTTTCCGACAAAGGCCAAAGGCGCCTCTCCCGACGATCCCACGATAGGCTACTGGATAGGAAAGCCTTACTGGGGGCAGGGACTCACTCCCGAAGCCGTTCGCACGCTGACAGCCTATTGCTTTGAAAAAGAAGGCGCACAACGAATTTTCTGCGGATACTTTGACGGAAACGAAAAATCAAAGAGATGCATGCAAAAATGCGGATTCGTCTTTCATCACTCCGAAGAAAATGTCGAATGGCGGCTCACGGGAGAAATCAAGACCATACACTATACCTGCATAGAAAAGTCGGTGTTAAAAAACTCGTTTTGAGTTTTTTAACACCGACCGCGACATTGGACCCGACGGTCGAACGCCGCAGCTTTGCCGTAAAAGACCCCCCAAAAAAACAAGGAACACAAACCCAAAACGCCCCGACCGGCGTCAATTCTGAGGGGCTGTTAAAACCATCGGTTTTTAACAGCCCCGAGCTTTATTTTGTTTTTACAAGGTCCGTCAGGACACCTTCCGTCGCTTTTCCCTTCGTGACGGGCTCGGCAACATCGTCATGCCCGTGCTTTCTTATAAACAGCGCGAACAGCACCGCTGCCGTAATGCAGCATATTATGTCTGCGGCAGGTGTGGCACATACGATCCCGTACATCGGGAATACCGCATTCAGAGCAAACATAAGCGGGATATCAAGTATGCCTTTACGCAGAAGCGCAAGTATCAGAGATTTTGTCATGTGTCCCGTCGCCTGGAAGAAGGATATTACCGTATATGCCCACGCCGAGAAGGGTGCGCCGATGCAGAGAATGCGGAGGAACGCCGCACCGTAGATGTGAGAATCGGAACCGCCCTCAAGGAATATATTGATAAGCTCGCCGGGGAATATCAGAGAAACCGTCATACATAGAATCGAGACAGTGATCGACATCGCGGCGGATATGTATACCGTGCGTTTCATCCTCTTACGATTACCGGAGGCAAAGTTATATCCGATAAGCGGAAGGACCCCCTGCGCCATTCCTCTTACTACGCAGTGCGCAAGCATATTGACCTTTTTGGCAACACCTATACCCGCCTGCGCGGCGATCCCGTTCGCCGCCATAAGACTGTCAAGTATCGCGTAGGAAATATTCTCGCAAAGCGTCATAAGGCAGGCGGGGATGCCTATGCTGATAACATCAAGAGGGATCCTTTTTGCGAACATCGCTTTCTCGGGCTTTACCGAAAGCACCATCTTCTTCCGGTTTGCAAGAATAAGGATAACGAAATAAATAAGTGCGCCGCAGTTTGAGAGCATAGTGGCAAGAGCCGCACCGAGAACTTCCTGACCCGGCTTCAGGATCACGAACATAAAGAGAGGGTCAAGCCCGACATTGAGTATTCCGCCGATCATTATTCCGAGGCTCGCCTGCAACGACTTCCCCTCGGCACGGATAAGGTGCGAGAGCAGAGTGTTCATCGCAGTGGGAAGCCCTCCTATAACGACCGCGGCTATCATATACTGACAGGAATATTCGTGTACGCTTGCCGCGCTTCCTCCGAGAAGGTTGACAAAGCCGTTCAGAAATATAAGTACTCCGAGCGAATAGACAGCCGTAAGACCTATGCAGCCCCAGATCGCAAACGCCGCGGCACGCTTGGCATCATCGCGGCGTCCCGAACCGAGCATACGCGAAATAACGCTGGCGCCCCCCACACCGAAAAGATTCGATATTGCCGAAAGGAACATAAATGCCGGCATACACACCGTGACCGCGGTTATCATCGCATCGCTTTTCGTAAGACCGACAAAGTATGTATCAGCCATATTGTAAAGCACAAGTATTATCTGCCCCGCCACCGACGGAAGCGCAAGGCTTATTATAGCCTTGACCACAGGGCTTTTTTCAAATAAGTATTTTTCCTGTTCTCTTGTTCTCATCTCAGTTTCTCCCTTAAATAATATCGGTATCCGACCCAGCACTGCTGTCGGATCTCGCGTTACAATAATTTCCGATCACGCTTATTATGCTCTGCATATCCTCGCCCCGTCGGTAAAGAAGCCTTATGCTCCGGCTCATATTGATGCCCTCAAGCCTCACGGTCGCAATGATCCCTCGCTCCGAATAATCGGAGCAGGCATTGTTTGAAAGCACCGAGATACCGTAGCCTCCCGCCACGAGCCTTATTATCGTGTCGGTGCTGTCGGCTTCCATTATTACATTCAGCTTATCCGGAGGAATGCCCGCGCTGCGCAGGCTCGCCTCGAACAGCTCCCGTGTACCGGAAGTCCTCGGCTTCATTATGAGCTTTGCCGAGAAAAGCTCGGGAACCGTAATGATCCCCTTATGTACCCATTCGCTGTCGTGCGGAACCGCTACCGTCAGATGATCCGTATCGATCATAACGCTGTTGAAATCGTCCGTGTTGCATCTTCCTTCAATAACGGCTATATCTATCGAAAAATTTCTCAGCTTCTCGCAAAGCGTTTCCGACGATCCTGTGGTTATCTTTATCTGAGCAGGGAAGGCTGCGTCTCCGGCTCTCGCGAGCATATTCGTCAGCGCGTAAGTTCCGGCACTCGGAGTCACTCCTACCGACAGCCTGTCGATATGCCGCTTCGAAAGATCTATTCCGTCGCTCATTCGACGACAGACGGCTTCGACTTTCTTTACGCTGTCAGCCACAAGCTCGCACTCGGGCGTCGGGACAAGCGCGTTTTTTTCACGGTTGAAAAGCCTGATCCCCAGCTCGCGTTCGATCGAATGTATCTGCTGTGACACCGCGGATGGAGTGAGTGACAGCTTGCCGGCAGCCAGGGTATAGCTTTTACATCGGTAAACGGCAAGCAGAGAAACATATCTCTGATCGTATCTGATCTTTTCAAACATTATCCTTTGTCCTCCGTTTTCCCGGGCGGAAAACCGTCATGGGCTTCGTCGTCAGGGTGTACGCTCTCAAGCATTCCCGCACGGATGAGGAGCTTTCCGGTTTCCGTCTTTTTTACATATTCGGTAAAAGCGTCATCGTCTTTGCGCTTTCCCGACGCAAAGCTGCCGTTTGAGTAAAAGCCCAATGCGCTCTGCATAGCAAGGTCGCCCGTATGCACGAGCAATTCATCTCCGTCATACATTTTTTCCGCCTCCTGCTTGACTTTTTCCGCGCTTCTGGTATAATTGTACTCGGTCGTGCGATAATGTCAAATTATAAATTCGAGTATGTCAATAAATAAAACTTATACAGAGGTGCCTTATGTTAGATAGCAAAGTATATACTCTTCTGAAAGTCTACGAATGCGGGAGCTTCGTTTCCGCGGCAAAACAGCTCAATATCACCCAGCCTGCGGTGAGCCAACATATCAAAGCGCTTGAGGAAGAACTGAACATAACGATATTCGAGCGCGGAAGGGGCAAGCTTGTACTTACCAAGCAGGGAAACGAGGTCATCAAGTGCGCCAAAAAGATGGCAGGAATATACTCGGGGCTGCTTCAGGATATAAGCGACGGAACAAGCCTTACGACACACCTCACGATAGGCGTGACACATACGGCCGAAAGCAATCCGATAGCCGAAGCGCTCGCCGGTTACTGCTCCAAAAACCCGCGGGTAAACATTAAAATGATTACAGACACTATAAGCAATCTTTATACAATGCTGAAAACTTACGAGATCGACCTCGCAATAGTAGAAGGGCGAAGCCGAGATCCCGGGATACGGTATCTGCTGATGGATACCGACTATCTTGTACTTGCTGTCTCTCCTGATCACCCATTCGCAAAGAAGAGCATGGTGACGCTGAATGAGCTGAAAAAAGAGCGGATGATACTCAGACTGCCGAACTCCGGTACGAGAAACCTTTTTGTCGCTCACCTTGAAAGCAACAATATGAGCATAAACGATTTCAATATCATCCTCGAAGTCGACAATATTGCCACGATAAAAGATCTTATAAGAAGAGATTTCGGGGTATCGATACTTGCAAAGAGCGTTTGCCTTGACGAACTGAAAAAGGGAAAGATAGTCACCCTGCCGGTCGAAAATCTCAGCATGATGCGCGAGATAAACATAGCCTATCCGGCAGATTTTACTCAATTTGACCTTTTGCGTGACATCGTCAAAAGCTACAACGAAACGCTCAAGCTCTACAAATAAAGAAAAAGCCCCGTCAAAGGTGTCTATCCACTTGACAAGAGGGAATGTTTGCAATATAATAGTTATATTATTATTATTTCACTTCCGAAAGGACTTTATTTATGGCAGGGAACAATGACAAAAAAATGGTCGAGCAGATAACATCAATGGATGTTGATTTTGCTCAGTGGTACACGGATGTTGTTAAAAAAGCCGAACTCGCCGACTATTCGGGCGTAAAGGGCTGCATGGTAATAAGGCCTTACGGCTATGCGATATGGGAAAACATGCAGCATGACCTTGACGCACGCTTCAAAAAGCTCGGTCATGAGAATGTATATATGCCCATGTTCATCCCCGAGAGCCTTCTTCAGAAGGAGAAGGATCATGTCGAGGGATTTGCCCCCGAATGTGCCGTTGTTACGATAGGCGGACAGACTCAGCTTGCCGAGCGTCTTATCGTAAGACCGACATCCGAGACTCTTTTCTGCGAGCATTACAAAAACATAATACATTCCTACCGCGATCTCCCGAAACTCTACAACCAGTGGTGCAATGTCGTCCGCTGGGAAAAGACGACCCGCCCCTTCCTCCGCACATCCGAGTTCCTCTGGCAGGAAGGTCACACTATGCACGAGACAGAGGAGGAAGCCCGCGAGGAAACTCTCCGCATGCTCAAATGCTATGAGGATTTCTACCGTGAAACGCTTGCCATTCCCGCGGTCGTCGGACGCAAGACCGAGAAGGAAAAATTCGCCGGCGCCATGGAGACCTACACGATAGAGCCGATGATGCACAACGGCGTGGCACTCCAGGGCGGAACATCGCATTATTTCGGCACGGGATTTGCGGAGGCGTTCGGCATTACCTATACCGACAGAGAAAACAAGATCAAGTATCCGCACCAGACCTCGTGGGGCGCATCAACGCGCATGATAGGCGCGATAATCATGACTCACGGCGACGATAACGGACTCATCCTTCCTCCCGGAGTCGCACCGATACAAGTGGCGATAATTCCGATCGCTCAGCACAAGGAAGGCGTTCTCGACGCCGCCGCAAAGGTACGCGACAGACTTTCGGACAAGTTCAGAGTAAAGCTCGACGATTCCGAAAACTCGACCGGCTGGAAGTTTGCTCAGTATGAAATGAAGGGCGTACCGGTAAGGCTTGAACTCGGACCGCGCGACATAGAAAATAATGCCTGCGTACTTGTCAGTCGAGTCAGCCGCGAAAAGAAGATCGTATCGCTCGACAATATTGAAGAAGAAGTCGCCGCGGCACTCCGCTCGGTACACGATGAGCTTTACGAGCGCGCGAAGAAGAATCTTGCCGAAAAAACGAGCGATGCACACAGCTATGAGGAATTCCTTGACATAGCGGCAAATCACCCCGGATTTATCCGTGCCATGTGGTGCGGGGACTCCGAATGTGAGGACAAGCTCAAGGATGCCACCGGCGGCGTGAAATCGCGTTGCATTCCTTTCAATGAGGAACATATAAGCGACACCTGCGTCTGCTGCGGAAAGCCCGCAAAGCATATGGTCGTCTGGGGCAGACAGTATTAAAACAAAGAAATAATCCCGAATAACGGAGGTGAGGGCGATAGTCGCGTTTATCAAAGACAAACTCAGACAGATCGACCCTCTCCTTTTTATTTGTACCTCACTTATGTCACTTCTCAGCATTACGGTGCTGGTAGGTGCGCGGAACAGCGACTACGGAGGGACGAGAACGATACTTATGCAGGCAGCTATGACGGTCGCCGGCATCGTTATAATGATAATACTCGCCAATCTTGACTTTTCGTCTCTCCCGCCGCTTTTCTACATAATAGTTTTTGTCTGTTCGGTCGGTCTTATGGCACTTCTCTGGACTCCTCTCGGAGAAAGCGCCGGAGAAAACCGCAACTGGATAAAGATCCCGGGACTGACGAGCATACAGCCGTCCGAATTCGTGAGATTCAGTTTCATACTCACATTTTCCAAACATCTCAGCGTCATCGGAGATGAGATAAATCATCCGAAGAGGCTCGTGGGTCTCGCTCTCCACGCGGGAGTCATAGTCGGACTTATGCTACTTTCGGGCGATCTCGGAATGGCGCTCGTTTATATGGGGATCATCGCGGTAATGCTTTATTGCGCCGGACTGTCACTCTGGTATTTTCTCGGAGGTACGGTATTGCTTGCAGCGGCATTCCCGTTTATCTGGGATCACCTTGCGGATTATCAGAAAAAGCGGATCATCGTCGGAGTAAACCCCGACATAGACCCGCTTGATAAAGGACTTCAGCAGATACAGAGCAGAGCCTGCATTGCCGGCGGAGGTATCACCGGGCGCGGAATAAACGGCGCCGGAACTTACAAAGAGATGTACGGATGCCTGACCGATTTCTTTTTTGCAACATACGCCGAAATGTTCGGACTTCTCGGCTGTATCGTATTCATAGGGCTTCTTGCCTTTCTTATAGCAAGGCTTACCATACTCGCAAAAAGGAGCAGCGGGCTTTTCGGCACATTCGTTTGTGCCGGAGTCATCGGTATGATAGTAGTTCAGTCGGTAGAGAATATCGGAATGTGCCTCTGCCTTCTGCCCGTTGTCGGAATCACATTGCCTTTTATGAGTGCCGGAGGCTCTTCGGTCCTCTCGATATACCTCATCTTTGGGCTTGTCCACAGCACATTTGAACCAAAAAGCAGATATTGAGTAATAATAAGCCTCCCGCATCAATATAATGTCAGTGAAAACACACGGATTTATATTGAAACGGGAGGCTTTTATGTTCGTTTATTCAATGCGTGCAAGCACACTCAAATTTTTCGGTATCGTATGCGTGGCAATGGTGTCACTGATAGCCCTTATCATCCTGATACCCACATTCACGCCCGGCGTTGCGGCGATCCCGACGAAGTCAGACGGAATAGGCTATGACAAGATCAAGAGCAACGACGACCGGATCAACTTTCTGAAGCAGTTCGGCTGGGAGACAAAAGAAGACGCGGTCGAATCGGCGGAAGTAAAGGTCCCGAACGAATTTGACAAGGTGTTCACGACCTACAACGAGATCCAGAAGCGTCAGGGACTCGATCTGTCGGGCTACAAGGGCAAAAAGGTTATGCGTTATACATACGAGATAACCAACTATCCGGATTACAAGGGAACGGTATATGCAAACCTCATTGTCTACCGCGACAGAATAATCGGCGGTGACATTTGCACCGCCGATGTAAACGGGTTTATTCACGGATTTGAAAAGGGCTGAGGCTCATTCATCCTCTTCCGAATATACCTTGATCCCGCGAAGGCGTCCGGTCTCGCGGAAGCCATCGATCTTTCCGCGCTGTATCGCACCGAAGATCCTGTAACGAAGTCCCTTATGCTCGCGGTCAAGATCCGCGAGCATTTTCTTTATCTCCTCGCGCTGAGTATTGCCGTCGGCGGGGCAGGGAGATTTTTCGACCGGAAGTCCGTGGTGCGAGGCAAAATACCGGACATCCTTTTCCGGCATATATATGAGAGGGCGGATAAGGGTTATATCCGATCTTGAAAGGTATGTAACGGGACTGAAACACCCTATCCTGCCTTCAAAATAAAGATTCAGCATAAATGTATCCACAACATCGTCAAAGTGATGCCCGAGGGCGACCTTATTGCACCCAAGCTCCTTTGCCGCACTGTGAATGGCTCCGCGTCGCATCTTCGCGCAGAGAGAGCATGGATTGGATTCTTTCCTTATATCAAATACCACCTTTGATATCTGCGTCGGAACTATGTGAAATTCTGTTCCTATCTCTTCGCAGAAGGCAGAAACGGCAGAGTGATCCGCCCCCTCAAAGCCCATATCTATCATAAGCCCGATCACGGAAAACTTTTTCGTGTAAAACTCCGAGAGCCGTTTCATGGCATAGAGAAGGGTCAGGGAATCCTTTCCTCCGGATATACCTACGGCGATCTTGTCACCTTCGTTTATCATCTCATAGTCCTCCACGGCACGGCGGACATAGCTTAAAAGATGTTTTTCTTCATTCATTCAAAAAGCCCTCGAAACTGCAATCATTATAAATTTTTTCCGCATCATCGGTAAGCACATTTTTTTCGCGGTAAAGGAAGAGCGGGCGCGTGATCTTAAGTGCCGCGTTGCCCTTCACAGCCTCCGTAAGTATCATGGCGGGCGAGCATTTCGTGTTATGATGCACAAAGGTCATAGTCTTCGGTGAAAGTCCGGATGCCTTGAGCGCGGCGGTAAGGTCCGTCAGCCTTTCGGCTCTGAAAACACAAAAGAAACTGCCGCCCGGTGCGAGGATGTGTGACGCTGCCGAGCAAAACTCGAATATCCCGCCGTTAAGCTCATGCCTTGCGGCGGCGCGGCTTATGTCGGGCGGTATCTTTCCCGCTCCGAACGGAATATACGGCGGATTCGATATGACCGTACCGATCGGTGAAGGGAAACTGCCGGGGGTCAGAAAGCGGATGTCGGTACATACGGCGGTGACCATACTTTCAAGCCCGTTGTCCGTAATATTGACCTTTGCCGCCGAAATAAGGTCGGGCTGAATGTCTACCGCGTATATGTGCCTTGCCTTCTTGCGGTCGGCAAGCAGAAAAGAACATATTCCGGTCCCGCATCCGAGGTCAACGGCATCAAGTCCCGGGGCGGCGGTAGCGTAAGCCGAAAGCAGGAACGCGTCGGCACCGAAGGTCTGTCCGCCATCTTTTTCATATACCGAAAGCCTTGAATTTATCTGAGTAAGTCTGAATCCGTCCATAGATCGGAAAGCCTCCGTAAATTAAGTACGGTGCCGCAAAGCTTCCGCTCTGCGGCACCTGATTCCTGTCTGTTGGAAAATGTAAATTATTCGGCCTTGGGGGCTCCGACAGGGCAAACACCTTCGCAGGCGCCGCAGTCGAGGCACTTATCGGGGTCGATTACATACTTTCCGTCCAGTTCAGAGATAGCACCCGCGGGGCACTCCTCCGCGCAGGAACCGCAACCGATGCACTCATCGGCATTGATCTTATATGCCATCTTAGAATCACCTCCTACCTAAGTAATGCGTGTAGTATTATATCACACATTCCACCGAAATGGAATATGTTTTTACAAAAAAATTATACCTTATTTTGACTTATCAGCCTGTTCTTCGAATTTTTTTGGTGAAATCAAGCGGCAAAGCTCTCTTTTGTACTGTTTTACGACTGTTGTATCCTGTTTATCGGCGACTCTTACCTTGACAGTCCCCGCGAGAGGGTTGATCTCGGTGACCGTTCCGCGACCGTCGGGAGTTTCAACAACACTGTCAACCGGGGGTGTCGCCGCGATCTCTTTCTGATAAGTATCGTATTCATAGCGGAGACAGCACATAAGCCTTCCGCAGGCACCGGAAATCTTTGATGAGTTGAGAGAAAGATTCTGTTCCTTCGCCATTTTTATCGAGACCTGCACAAAATCGGTAAGGTAGCTCGCGCAACAGAGAGGGCGTCCGCAGACACCGAGGCCGCCCATCAGCTTCGCTTCATCACGAATACCGATCTGCCGCAGTTCGATCCTGATCCTGAAGACAGAGGCAAGGTCTTTTACAAGGTCGCGGAAGTCGACCCTTCCCGCCGAGGTAAAGTAGAATATCAGCTTCTGATTATCAAATGTATATTGAGCATCGACGAGCTTCATATCAAGCTCATGCGCGACTATCTTCTCAAGGCAGATCCGGAATGCTTCCTTCTCCTTTGCCGCATTTTCTTCGTTATGTGCAATATCCTCCGGAGTTGCAAGACGAAGCACGGGACGAAGAGGTTGTACTATGTTTTCGGACAGCACCATTTTGTTTGCCATGCAGACCTGCCCGAACTCGGTCCCACGCGCAGTCTCGACTATCGCGGAATTGCCGACCTTGGCTGTAACGCCGTTCGGCGAAAAGTAATACATCTTTCCGACTTTTTTGAATCTTATACCGATGACTTCGGTGCGTGGGCGGTCATCTTCGACCTCGGGCTTTCCGTCAAGGATCGCATTGATAGCCTCTTCGGTGACGACATAATCACTCTCGGGTTTCTTCTTTTTATCGTCGGGGAAGTATATGAAATCGTCATCGAGCAGCGGGACCGAGAGCTTTACAGCGTCCTCGGGTTCGTGCTTATGACGGGGAGCCGGTCCCCCCTGTGCGGGTCTCTTGTTCCTTTGCTGATTCCCGGGCTGCTGAGCTTTATCATTGCGGTTCCGCTCCTGCCCCTGCTGTTCGGGTCTGCCGCCGCCCTTTCCGGGACGACGCTTTCCGCCTTGAAAGTGTCCGCCGCCGCTCTTTTTGCCGTTCCCCTGAGCATCGGGTACATTTCCGTTTCCGGCTGCGGGATTTGTCACGGGAGTGCGAGGTTGCTGCTGTTGCGGAGCCTTGGCATTTCCCGACGGACGCTGCTGTTTTGCAACCGTATTTTCCTTCCGTTCGGGTTGCAGTCTGTTTCCGCCGTTATTGTTATTGCTGTTGATATTATTTTTTACTTGTTTCTCGCCGTTGTTATTGGGCATATCAGAGTTTTCCTTTCTTCAGTCGCCTGAGCTTACGAGCCTTGAAGCAGTAAGCTTCACATTAGCGTTCCGCGCGAGCGCATCATCGGCGGACAGGCAGTTTTCGTATAATTTAAGTATATATCCGGCAGAGCGAAGCTCCGATACGGTAAGGGCTTCCTCGCGGTCGGAGTAAAAGCAAAGCGGTGCGTCCTCAGATCTTTTGAGTAGCAGAATATCACGAAGCGCAAGCATAACACCGCCGATCAGCTCCGAAAGCTCCTCGCGTTTCTGCGGGAGGGAAGAGGTAAGTTCGGTAAGCGACTCTCCCGACCTGCTTCCGAGTACGGTATTCACAAAGGTCTTCACAGATTCCCTGTATGCATTAAGCTCCGCACGCTTTTCGGGATCAAGGTAACTAAGGGCCTTGCCGACCGAGCCTCCCGACGCCGCAATAAGCTCAAAAAATTCCTTCTCGGAAGAAGCACGCAGTCTTGCCGCCGCCGATTCGGTCGAGCAAAGGAATTCCGCCATCTCGGCAGATTTCACCGGTTCTGTGCGAAGGATCGGCGCACGGCTCCTTACCGTTTCAAGCAAAAGCTCGGCGCTTTCGCAAAGGAGCAGAAAAACCACATATTCGGGCGGCTCCTCAAGTGTCAGAAGTAGTGCGTTCTGCGCCTGAGACGTCATTTTATCGGCTTCCTCGATAATGTATATCTTATAATCGAGATCATTCGGCATAATGGCGACATCGGACCTTATCATCCTTACCGATTCGACGCCGATCTGCGCCTTGCCCTCTTCACGCTTTATAAAGATAACATCGGGCGAGATGCCGTTCATGATCTTCCTGCAATTTATACAATGAAGACAGGGAAGGGGGATCCCGTCGCTGTCCTTGCATAGGCAGGAAAGCGCTGCGGCTATATTTTTTGCGATAAGATGCTTGCCTGTCCCTGCGGCGCCCTCGATTATATAAGCGTGCGACAGCTTTCCTTTGAGTATATCGGTACAAAGCCGCGATCTCAGCGCGTCGTTTGATACCACTTGAGGCATTGAGACTTTCACGGCTCTCCTCCTGACAAATTCGATCAAAGATAATTAATTATATCACGATTTCATTATAATGTCAATCGGAAACGTCCGATAATTACTGTATATAAATGCAATTTATCCTATTGAAATCCTCAGCGATTTGGTATATAATTATATACGGTATAATATACATAAGGGGAAAATGATGAAAAACAACGGGAATGACCTTGCACCCTATCTTTTCCATCAGGGGACAAACTTCAGATCATACAGGTATCTTGGCGTTCACAAGGTCAGAGGAAAATGGATCTTTCGCGTCTGGGCGCCGAACGCCTCGGCGGTATGCGTTGCCGGAGACTTCAACGGCTGGGGCGATTCCTGCCGTATGACACGGATAACCGACGGCGGAGTATGGGAAGCCTCTCTGCCCGACGGTGAATTTTCGACCGGACAGCTCTACAAATTCAAAATAACTGCCGCCGACGGCAGGGAGCTTTACAAAGCCGACCCCTATGCATTCTTTTGCGAAAAGCCGCCGGCAACAGCCTCGGTGTGCTATGTGAGCAACTACAAATGGCGCGACGGAGGCTGGAGGCGGTTCCGAAAAAGGCAGTCAAAGGAGCTTTATTCAAAACCTCTCAACATTTACGAGCTTCATATCGGCTCCTGGCGCAGACACGAGGACGGCAGTTTTCTGAATTACCGCGAGCTTGCATCGGCGCTCGCTCCTTATGTCAGAAAAATGGGATATACTCATGTCGAGCTTATGCCGGTAGCCGAGCATCCTTACGACGGCTCATGGGGCTATCAGGTATGCGGATACTATGCGCCGAGCGCCAGATGGGGAGAGCCGGACGACCTTCGGGCTTTCGTGGACGAGATGCACAACGCAGGGATCGGTGTGATATTTGATTGGGTCCCCGCTCATTTCCCGAAGGACGCGCACGGACTTTACGAATTCGACGGACAGCCCCTCTACGAATATCAGGGAGAAGACCGCAAGGAACACACGGGCTGGGGAACGCGGCGATTTGATGTCGGACGCGAGGAGGTAGAATGTTTCCTCATCTCAAATGCGGTATTTCTTGCCGAACAGTTTCACGCCGACGGCATCCGAGTCGATGCAGTGGCATCGATGCTTTACCTCGATTATGACAAAAAGCCCGGAGAATGGGTGCCGAACATATACGGTGACAACCGTTGCCTTGAAGCGATAGCATTTTTCAGAAAGCTCAACTCGGTAATGGCTGAGGAATATCCCGATGTTATGATGATCGCGGAGGAATCCACCGCATGGGCGCATATTACCGGCTTTGATAACGGCGGACTCGGATTCACCTACAAGTGGAATATGGGATGGATGAACGACACCTTGAATTATGCCGAGACGGATCCGTATTTCAGAAGCGGAAACCATGCCCGTCTGACCTTCCCGATATGCTATTCATTCAGCGAAAAATATATACTTCCGATCTCACACGATGAAGTTGTTCACGGCAAGAGATCCTTCCTTGACAAAATGCCGGGAGAATATAACGCAAAATTTGCTCAGGCACGGCTCTTTATGGCGTACCGCATCTGCTTTCCCGGTAAAAAGCTCTCGTTTATGGGAGAAGAGATCGGACAATTCCGCGAATGGGATTATGAAGGACAGATCGAATGGTTCCTGCTCGGATATGACAGCCACAGAAAGCTCTCGGAATATGCCGCCGCACTAAATCATTTCTATCTTTCCCGTCCCGAGCTTTACGAGCTTGACTGCGAGATGCGCGGATTTGAGTGGATCTATCCGGATATGAAGGATATAAGCGTCACAGCATTCCGCCGAAGAGCAAAAGACGGAAAAGAACTTATCGTAACTCTTAATTTCACTCCCGTGACGCGCGATGATTTTATGCTTGAAGTTCCCAAAGCCGGCAGCTATGCGGAAATATTCAACTCGGAAAGCACAGAGTTCGGCGGCTCGGGCATAATAAACGCCGGAGAGTTTGAGAGCGTGCGGAAAGACGGAAAAGACTTTGTAAAAATTTCGCTTCCGCCCTTCGGCTGTGCAATTTTTGAAAAGATCCGAAAGCAATAATTTATATATAATACGGAGGATGACATGATTAAGAAAAAAGAATGTGTTGCCATGCTTCTTGCGGGAGGTCAGGGAAGCCGTCTCTACGCGCTTACCACAAAGACCGCGAAGCCGGCAGTATCCTTCGGAGGAAAGTACCGGATAATCGACTTCACGCTCTCAAACTGCGTGAATTCCGGACTTGACACCGTCGGAGTACTTACCCAGTATCAACCGCTTGTCCTTAATGATTACATCGGAAACGGACTGCCGTGGGACCTTGACAGGACCTTCGGCGGACTTAAGATCCTCCCGCCCTATCAGGGGCATTCGCATGCCGATTGGTATCGCGGAACGGCAAATGCAATCTACCAGAATATTGAATTTATCGAAAGATACGATCCGGAGTATGTTCTCGTACTTTCGGGAGACCATATCTATAAGATGGACTACTCGAAAATGATCGCATACCACAAGGCAAAGGGCGCAGATTGCACCATTGCCGTTATAGAGGTTCCGATCTCCGAGGCGAGTCGTTTCGGCATCCTGACCACCGATGAAAACAACCGAATAGTCAAATTCACCGAAAAGCCCAAGGACCCCGACAGCACAAAAGCATCTATGGGCATCTATGTGTTTTCAAAGCAAAAGTTGCTCGAATATCTCCGTGCGGACGAGGAGGACGAAAATTCGTCCAAGGATTTTGGAAAGAATGTTATCCCCGCGATGCTTGCCGCAGGCGAAAGTATGTACGCTTACCCCTTTGAGGGCTATTGGAAGGATGTCGGCACTATCGGAAGCCTCTGGGAAGCCAACATGGACCTTCTCGGAAAACGCCCGAAGCTCTCGCTGAGTGATCGGGGATGGAGGATATTCTCGCGCCACTATGCACTTCCTCCGCAGTATATAGGCGAAAGCGCAAAAGTTGAGGACTCGGTCATCACCGAGGGCTGCGAAATATACGGAACGGTCAGGAACTCTGTCCTCGGCGCCGGAGTCAAGGTCGCCTATGGAGCATATGTAAAGAATTCCGTCATAATGGAAAACACAGTAATAAAAGAGGGCGCCACCGTCAATTACTCAATTATAGACAGCGAATGCGAGATCGGAGCCGGTGCAAAGATCGGTGCCGATAAACGCTCCGCATCCGAAATAACCGTTCTCGGCAGAGGCGTAAGAATCGAACCGGGAACCGAAGTCCCCGCCGGCACTATGAAGTCGGTGGACTGAAAAAGGAGGAACCTATGACTGCTGCAGGATTGATTTTCTCAAATATACATGACGCATCGGTCCCCGAGCTGACAAGGATACGGACCATAGCAAGCGTCCCCTTCGGCGGAAAGTACCGCCTTATAGACTTTGCTCTTTCCGGTATGGTCAATGCCGGTATGTCAAAGATCGGAATAATCACCCACTATAACTATCAGTCGCTTCTCGACCATATCGGTACGGGTAAGGACTGGGATCTCGCAAGAAGGTCCGGAGGTATAAAGATCCTTCCGCCTTTCATAACGGCATATGACAGCGCCGCGGCGAGCCGACTCTACTCGACCCGCCTTGAAGCGCTTCTCGGAGTCATGAACTTTATCGGCAGGTGCGATGAGGACTATATCGTGACCTCCGACTGCGATATGATATGCAATATCGACATCTCGGATGTTATAAGATTTCACGAAGAAAATGCTGCAGATATCACGATAGTGGCAAAAAAGGTCGATCCTTCGCTCTACCCGCTCTCGGCAAACAATCAGATCGTTAAAGCTGACGAAAGCGGAAGGCTCCTTGATGTCGCCGATTATACCGTCGGCGCAACGGAAGAGACCGAGGTCAGCCTCAATGTGATGGTATTCGGCAGGACATTCCTCACGAATATGCTCCTCGATGCATCTGCACACGGCTACACGGCTTTTTACCGCGACATTGTTGCAAGAAATGTCAAGCACTCAAAAATAATGGTGTACAGGTACGACGGCTACTACTCGCTCGTGGGATCTCTGCCGAGCTATTTTGAAAGCAGTATGCGACTGCTTGACGCGGAAGCCCGTGAAGGGCTTTTCGGTATCCGCAACCGCCCGATACTCACGAAGGTCAGAAACTCGCCTCCCACAAAGTACACGAAGGAAGCTAAGGTATCAAATTCGCTCATTGCCGACGGCTGTGTTGTCGAAGGCGAGATTGAAAATTCGATCCTTTTCCGCGGCGTGCGCGTCGGAAAGGGTGCCGTTATAAAGAATTCGATACTGATGCAGGACACATTTGTCGGCTCGGATTCTTCGCTCAACTGTGTAATAACCGATAAGAATGTAGTCATAAAAGACGGCAGGAATCTGTCGGGACATGAGACTATGCCTTTCTTCGTAGGAAAAGGCATTATGGTCTGAAAAAGGCGAAAGGATCACGTTTATGAAAAAAATACTTTTCGTCGGTGCGGAGGCAATGCCTTTTGCGGCTACCGGAGGTCTCGGAGATGTTCTCGGCTCACTTCCCGCGGCAATAAAGGCGGCAGATAAAAAGAATGTCGATGTCAGAGTTATAATGCCGCTTTATTCCGCGATATCGCAGGATTGGCGGAATAAAATGAAAGAAGAAGCTGTATTTGAAGTTCAGCTCTCGTGGCGCCAAAAATACTGCGGTATATACTCACTTGAAAAAGACGGTGTAATATACTATTTCGTCGACAACGAATACTACTTCAAGCGCCGTGCGCTCTACGGCGAGTACGATGACGGAGAACGTTATGCCTTCTTCTGCATGGCGGTAATGGAATTTCTCTGCCGCTCGGAATGGAAGCCGGATATACTGCACGCTCACGACTGGCAGGCTGCTCTTTCGATAGTTTACCTTAACAGAAAATATCGCCTGGTGGAAAGCTTCTATGACATAAAGACAGTCTTCACGATACACAATATTGAATATCAGGGTAAATACGATTTTGCGATACTCGGCGATGTCTTCGGACTCACACCCGAGGATCACGGAATAATGGAATACGGAGACTGCATAAACCTTATGAAGGCTGCGATCGAATGTGCCGACCGGGTAACGACTGTCAGTCCCCGTTATGCAAACGAAATACTCGGCGACGAATATTCACACGGGCTTTCTTCAATACTCGGGAAATATTCATTCAAGCTCAGCGGTATCCTCAACGGCATAGACTATAATTATTACAATCCTCACAAGGATCCGGTTCTCGTACAAAATTACACCAAGGCATCCGCGGTCGGCGGCAAGGCGGACTGCAAGCTTGATCTTCAGCGTGCGCTCGGGCTTCCGCAAAGGACCGACGCCCCGCTCGTCGCCATTATCAGCCGCCTGGCGGCACACAAGGGACTCGATCTTGTTGCCGGAATATCCGACAAAATGCTCGAGGGTGATATTCAGTTCATCGTTCTCGGACGCGGAGAGCAACGCTTTGAAGATTTCTTCATCGCGCTCGAGCGCCGCCATCCCGACCGGATGAGAGCCATAATAGACTACGACCGCGATCTTTCAAGGCGTATCTACGCAGCCGCCGACATATTCGTAATGCCATCAAAAAGCGAGCCCTGCGGACTTTCGCAGATGATAGCATCGCGCTACGGCGCCATTCCCGTTGTGCGGGAAACCGGCGGACTTTATGATTCGATAAAGGGCTACTGGGAACACGACGGGATCATCGAGGGAAACGGCTTTACCTTCGCAAATTACAGCGGAGACGAGCTTATCGACCGCATCTGGGCTGCTATGACAGTATGGCATGATATGCCGAGACGGAAAAAGCTCATATCCCGCATTATGTCGGAAGATTTTTCGTGGAACAGCTCCGCCGGTAAATACCTTGAGCTGTACGCGGGTCTGTGAATAATATATACAAAGGACAAATAAAAGAAATGAACCTTAATCCCAAAGTAAAAGATATTAAAGAAGAGCTCGAAACACGCCTGTCCCGCTCGATGGGTATCTCCGCCAAGGAAGCCACCGTTGAGCAGATGTACAAGGCGGCTGCTATGACCGTGCGTGATATGCTCGTCGAAAAAAGGATCAAGTTCCGCAATGAGGTCAATGCAAAAGGTGCCAAACGCGTATATTATATGTGCATGGAGTTCCTGCTCGGCAGATCGCTGAAAAACAACCTCTGCAACCTCGGACTTACCGAAAAATATGCCAAGGCTCTCGGTGAACTCGGATTCGATCTTGAAAAACTCTATGATTGCGAACCCGACGCGGGACTCGGCAACGGCGGACTCGGAAGGCTTGCAGCATGTTATATGGACTCGCTCGCATCGCTTGATTACCCCGCGATCGGCTTCTCGATCTGCTACGAATACGGACTGTTCAAGCAGAAGATAGTTGACGGGATACAGGTAGAGCTTCCCGATGTATGGCTTCCGGGCGGCGAGGTCTGGCTCGTCCCGCGCACCGACAGGACATTCAATGTACGATTCGGCGGTCATGTCAGAGAATACTGGAACGAAAGCGGAAGATGCGAGATAGCCTACGAGGACTGCGATACCGTAGAAGCCGTCCCCTACGACATGATGATCTCGGGCGGCGACAGCGCCGGTGTCGGTCAGCTCAGGCTCTGGCGTGCGAGAGACATAACCAATTTCAACATGGGTCTTTTCACGCAGGGACAGTATATGAAGGCTGTTGAGGACAGCACGAACGCCGAGATAATATCAAAGGTGCTTTATCCCTCCGACAATCATTACGAGGGCAAACTCCTGAGGCTTACCCAGCAGTATTTCCTCGTCTCCGCATCGGTACAGAGCATCATCCGCGATCACATCGCGGTTTACGGGACACTTGAAAATCTTCCCGACAAGGTCGCGATCCATATAAATGATACGCATCCGGCGCTCTGCATCCCCGAGCTTATGAGGATACTCGTCGACGAATACTATTTCCCGTGGGACAAAGCCTGGGATTATGTTACAAAGATAGTTTCCTACACGAATCACACGGTAATGCCGGAGGCTCTCGAAACATGGAATGAAGACCTTTTCAAGCTCAGATTGCCGAGAATATATCAGATAATCCATGAGATCAACGAAAGATTCTGCCGCGAGGCGTGGGAGGCTTTCCCGGGCAATTGGAACCGTATATCGAAGATGTCTGTCCTCAGCTACAATCAGGTAAAAATGGCAAATCTCTCGGTCATAGGCTCTCACTGCGTCAACGGAGTCTCGAAGCTCCATTCGCAGATCCTCAAGGATCAGGTATTCAAGGACTTCTATCGTATGACGCCGGAGAAATTCACGAATGTAACGAACGGCATCGCTCATCGTCGCTGGCTCTGTTACTCAAATCCTGAGCTTGCTTCTCTTCTTGACGAAACGATAGGGAAGGGTTACCGCAAAAATCCCGAAGAACTCTCCGAATTCAAGAAATTTGCCGATGACAGTGCCGTACTTGACAGGCTTCGCGCAATAAAACACAACAATAAGAAAAAATTTGCCTCTCTTCTCCACGACCGCACGGGCCTGATACTCGACACTCACTCGATATTCGATGTTCAGGTAAAGAGACTACACGAATACAAGAGACAGCTGCTCAACGCGCTCAATATCATAGGAATATACCTTGACCTTAAGGACAATCCCGATCTTGACATCTATCCGCAGACCTACCTTTTCGGCGCGAAAGCCGCCGCGGGATATCAGATGGCAAAGGAGATCATCAGACTGCTTTGCTATATCGGTAAGGATATAGAGCAAAACCCGAGAATAAAGGAAAAACTGAGGCTCGTATTCCTTGAGGATTACAATGTAACGCTCGCCGAAGCGCTGATACCTTCCGCAGAGATATCGGAACAGATCTCGCTTGCCGGCAAGGAAGCAAGCGGAACGGGATGCATGAAACTGATGATGAACGGTGCGCTCACAATAGGAACGCTTGACGGCGCCAACGCCGAGATGCTTGCAGCAGCGGGCGCAGAAAATATGTATATATTCGGGCTTTCATGTTCTGAGGTGGACGACCTTTGGCTCCAGGGTTACAATTCCGCGAGCTATTGCGCAAAAAACGAAAAGCTCGCGAGGATCGTGAATTACCTCAACACCGGATTCGCGGGGCAGTCCTTCTCGGATCTTTCAACCTACCTTCTCTCGGGTCACGGCGTTGCCGATCCGTATATGTGTCTTGCCGATTTCGATTCGTACCAGACAACGCATAAGCGGATCACCGAGGATTACCGCGACCGCAGGGATTGGAACCGTAAATCGCTCATCAATATAGCCTCTTCGGGATATTTTGCCGCAGACCGCAGTATAAAAGAATACGCCGACAATATCTGGCATATAAAGCCCGTAGCTCCCGAACAGACGACCCGTAAAAAATGATAAACAACAAGGGGATTCCGACAATCAAAAAAACCGTGCAGGGCGAGGACGCGTCGAAATTCGGCGCGTTCCCGACCGGCACAAGGCTGACCTTCAGAATAACGATGCCGAGAAACTTTGCCTCATCGGCTCCCGTGCTTCGCATATGTCCCGACGGCGGAAGTGACACAGATATTGCATCTTCATTCGTGTCGGGGGACGGGATCAGCGATATATTTGAAGTAACTGTATGCCCGTCCGAGCTTCTCGGAAAAGAAGACGGGCTGCTTTATTATACCTTCCTTTTTCCGAACGGAGCCGACACGCGTTTTACCTCGTCCGTCAACAATGTGGATTTTGAACTTGAAGCTCACGATGGATACAGATTCCGGCTTCTTATATACAGAAATGATTTTACCGTTCCCAAATGGATAGACGGCAAGGTCATGTATCACATATTCGTTGACCGCTTCCTCCGCGGGAGCGGAGAGGTCTCATATCGCAAGGATGATGTCATTGACGAAGACTGGAAGAACGGTATTCCTCAATACGGTGAGCGCGCGGGAGCCTATGTGGAAAACAATGTATTTTTCGGCGGGAACCTTTGGGGAATCGCCGAAAAGCTTGACTACCTGAAATCTCTTAACATAGGCGTGATATACCTCAGTCCGATATTTGAGGCAAGGTCGAATCACAAATACGACATAGGCAATTACCTTAAGATCGACGGAGGCTTCGGCGGCGAGACTGCCTTTGATAACCTTCTGAAAAAAGCAAGTGAATGTGGAATACAGGTGATCCTTGACGGAGTGTTCAACCATACCGGAGATGACAGCCTATACTTTGACCGCTACGGCAACTACGGCGGAAAGGGTGCATACGGTGATCCGTCCTCCGAATACAGGGACTGGTACAGCTTCCGTGATGACGGCGAATACGACTGCTGGTGGGGTGTAAAGATACTTCCGCGACTGAATCAAAACAATGAAGAATGCAGAAAATTCTTCACATCACACGACGGCGTCGGTGCGTACTATATCCGCAAAGGGATCGCGGGTTGGAGGCTCGATGTAGCCGACGAGCTGAGCGACAGTTTCCTCGATGAATTCCGCAGTTCGGTCAAATCCGCATCGAACGGCAACGCAATAGTCATAGGCGAGGTATGGGAAAACGCCGCCGATAAGATCTCATACGGCAAAAGAAGGCGCTATCTTCGCGGGCTTCAGCTCGACAGCGTAATGAACTATCCTCTGAGAAACGGCATAATTGCGTTTGCCGGCGAAGAAGGCAATGCCGAAGCGCTATACGATGCACTGACCGAGCTGTACGGTTCGTATCCGAGGTGCGTGTGCGACGCTCTTATGAACATAGTAGGCACTCACGATACCGAACGGATACTGACCGTTCTCGGAGGTGAACCAGACGCGGGATACGATAACGCAAAGCTCGCATCAATGAAAATGGCCGCGGAAGAACGCCGCATTGCCGTTAAAAGACTGAAAATAGCATCCGTGATCCAGTACACAGTCTTCGGATTTCCGTCTGTCTATTACGGTGACGAGGCGGGACTTGAGGGTTATCACGATCCTTTTTGCAGAAAACCTTTTCCGTGGGGACATGAGGATGCCGAGATCCTCGGTCATTACAAACTTCTCGGAGAGATCAGAAGCAGGCACGGAGCATTTGCCGGCGGAGATTTTTCCTTCATAGATCACGACGAAAAATATGTAATTTACGAGCGCAAAAAGGGCTGTGACCGCGTGATAACAGCCGCAAACAGGAGCTGCGAAACGCTTGAAATCGCCTTGCCGGGGCATTATTCGGACGCGCTGACAGGGAAGCACTTCCGCGATTTTTTGACATTGGAACCCGACACCGCAGTAATACTTGAGGAGGTCAAAGACTGATGCTATGGTTTGGTAAAAAAAGGAAAAATCCCGAAAGCTACGCCTACCGCCTCGAAATGGCTGAACGAATCGTCGGACATCATGTAAAATATGTCACCGAACGCAAGGAAGACGGGATCGACGAGGTCATCGGCAGAGACGGCGCTATGGCTATAAGGAATGACGAGCTGATCGTCTTTGCATCGCAGGACATTCTTTTCAGGACAGATATAGCCGATCTGCGGGCATCCGAGCTGCTGTCAAAGGACGGAGTCATCGTCGGCGGTCCCGATAAGGAACACGGCGGGGCCGACCGTACGCTGATAGTTTATTATGTGTATTACAGAAAATGACCTGCAATTCAGCCTCCGTCTCAAATAAAAGTCAGAATAAAAAAAGTCTTGACAATTCGCCACGGTAATGATATAATGCTAAGGTCAGCCGGCGTGATGGAATTGGCAGACGTGACGGACTCAAAATCCGTTGGTGGCAACACCGTGCGGGTTCGACCCCCGCCGCCGGCACCAAAAAATCCACTTCTTACGAAGTGGATTTTTCAGTTATAAGCACATTGCGGCTCAAAAGCAGCAATATAAAAAGAAAGCTGCCAAATACCATAAATAACAGGTCTTATAGCGGATTTGAGGTTCCTGAAACCCTGATTGCCGCATTTCGCTTCCCTAAATTATGCAAAATTTGCATTTTGTATAATTTAGTCTCGAGCGCTGTAAAAGCGCTTCTCTGTCCCTGAAAAGCAAAATTTCCATATAGGACAGATTATCCGTATTGACAAATGCATTACTTTGATATTATAATAATATAGTAATTTGTCGGCGGACACGGTTTATCAGCTCGCGGGCGCAGATTCCTCTTTCTTTCCTATGTATTTTTTCCTCGTGGCTTCGCCGCCGCGCAAATGTCGCTCGCTCTTGTTCTTCTCAAGGATCTTTTTAACTTCAAAATACATCGCTTTGTTTACTCTTCGCAGATTCTGCGTAACATCCTTGTGGACTGTACTCTTGCTGATACCGAACCGCTTCGCCGTAACCCTTACGGTCGCCTTGTTCTCGATAATATATGCTCCGAGGACGGTACACCTTTCCTTGCCGGCGGATATGTACATCATTCCGTTAAGCCACCTCTCATTCAGTTTTTTCTGATAAAATATATGACTTAAACAAAGGATAAATGACCATTATGGAAGAATTTAACAGCCAACTGTGCGCTTTTGAGGGTATGACCTCGATCTCGGCACTTATCAAGGCGGCGGAACTTTATCCTTCGTCCGCACGAAAGATATATAAGGTTTTTTTCGACAAGGCAAAAGCCGTTCGTGATATGCGCAGAATATCATTTCTTCGCGCAAAGTCCGCTTCAATCGGATTTGAGCTTGTTGAAAGCTCTGCCGAAGAACTTGAGAAGCTGACCGGAGATATGTCTCACGGAGGCTATGCAGCCCTATGCGGGGAACGGATGCTTCCCTGCCTGACTTCTTCCGATGTAAAGCCCGACGGACTTTATTTTATGCTTGAAGGCATTGAGGATCCGTACAATTTCGGATACATTCTTCGCTCTCTTTATGCCGCAGGCATTGATGCGGTCATTTTGCCGGAGAGAAATTGGATGACCTCCGCCGGACAGGTCGCAAAGTCTTCTGCGGGCTGTTCCGAGCTTATAACGATGTTTTCGGGCAATATCGGCGATGCCGTAAAAATCCTTAAAGGATCCGGTTGTCGGATGATCTGCGCAAATATCCGCGACTCCGAGCCGCTTTTTGAAGCAGACCTCAGCGCTCCCGCGGCATTCGTCATAGGAGGCGAAAAACGCGGCATTTCCGCTTCGTTGCTTAAGGAATCTGACCTCAATGTAAAGATCCCATATGGCCGTGAATTTATGGGAAGTCTTCCCTCATCGGCATCTGCAGCTGTTATCGCTTACGAAGCGGTACGCAAGAACGGCAGGATCAGGTAATATTCAGCCACCGCCGCAGCATATAATTTCTCTGAAATTTATGCAAAAGCGGTGTAATTATGAAAGAAACTCAGCCTCCGTCATTTGTACAAAAGCTCCCTGCGCGGAACAAACCCTCATACGCACTCCAACGGGTAATGCTGCGGTATATACTGATATTCATTTTGTTTGCCGCGGCTGGGATACTATTCGGAAGAGCTATCAACGAAAGGTTTCGCACACTGTTTACCAATGTGCTGATAAAGTTTTCCCTGTCAACGGTAACGCAGACGCCGACAGAGCTGTCGCAAAGGCTCATCGAGATATTCAGACTTGCTCTTCCGGGACTTATCGTCTCCACGACAGTCTTTGCGTCGGGATTCACTCCGATAACCGCACTGATAAATTCTGTTCTCGGGGCAGTATGCGGCTTTTTCGGCGGTCTTTCATCTGCACTTGTTTTTCTGGGATCAAAAGATCTAACACTCGGTGTAAGCCAAACGCTTGCACTTGCTTTGCTCCTTATCATCTCTGCCGGAATCACGGTCTATCTTGTAAGATTTGCCGCCGATGCCGAAATTTTCGGAGAAAAAGCAAGAAAATGTCTCCGCTGCGGCGAAAAACTGTTTTTCCAGGATTACACCTTCAGATATATTCTGTCATTCCTCCTGTCCGTCGGCATAGTTTGTCTTGCCGGGACCGGGATCTACTTAATAATATTTCTTGTGCTTTAGAACACAGGTGAAAGGAAAAGGATGAAAAAAAGCAAAGATAAGAAAAGATTCAATATCTTCAATTTTTTCGGTAAGGACGGGAAAGGTGTCGAAAAAGGTGAGGAAAATCTACCTCTTAATTTCAAAAACTTCTTCAAGCTCTTTGGAAGAAAATTCGGCAAGCTACTGTCGCTGAATGTCCTCATGGTAGGAAAGATACCGATGTACCTGCTGGTTCTTCTGATACTCAGCGCTCTGCTTTCGGGTCTCGGAGGAATATTCGAGGTGGTCTACGGCACTACCATTTCCCTGCTCGGCAATCCCCTTCCCGTTTCGTCCAGCCCTCTTTTCGGAACGGTCAGCGGACTTTATATCGCATCATCGACTGTCGGAGCAGACGGAACTCTTGTGTCGGCGTCAACGGTCGCACCGCTGTTCCTTAATATCGGCAGTGCCGTGACCGAGCTTCCCACACTCAGCGCAAAGATGGTAATAGTATTCGTAGTGCTATTCCTCTTCTCGGTGATCACCTGGGGCTGGCAGAATGTCGGCGCTACCTATGTTACACGAGGACTCGTCCGCGGCGATCCCGTATTTGTCTTTTCGGATTATTTCCACGGAATAAAGAAAAATCTGAAGCAAGGATTCTTCCTCGGTCTGATAGACGCGTTTGTGATACTCCTGCTTGCGTTTGATTTTGGCTTTATGTACACGGCAAGCGGATCCGTAGCCTCCGAGATAGTCTTCTACTCGGTCGGAGGTCTGATAATCCTTTACTACTTTGTCAGAAAGTATATCTATCTGCTTTCGATAACTTTTGATATAAAATTGCTCAAGCTCTTCAAGAATTCTCTGATTTTCACAGTTCTCGGCATAAAGAGAAATCTGCTCGGTGCGCTCGGTGCCGTAGTGCTTCTCGGCGTAAATGTCACACTCGGCGTTCTGTGTATGAATGTCAACTTTATAATTCCGCTGATGCTTCCGCTGGTTTATTTCTTCGCGACATCGCTTTATATATCGACATATTCGGTGTATCCTGTAATAGATAAGTATATGATTGCGCCATATAAAAAAGCTCATCCCGATCCCGAGCCGCCCGAGGATGATGATGGCGATGACGGAGACGGCGGTGAACCCGAGGAAGCCATCGGATAACGGTTTATAAAATTCGGGACAGCCGAACGGCTGTCCCGAAAAAAGTTCTTGACTTTATACCGATAAAATGGTACAATGACCAAGTATTCATATGCGGGTATGGCGGAATTGGCAGACGCGCCGGATTTAGGATCCGGTGGAATAACCGTGCAGGTTCAAGTCCTGTTACCCGCACCAAACAAGAATAATCCGAACCTAATCCTTTTGGATTTTGGGTTCGGATTTTCTTTTTGCCTCGGTGACCTGTCATGAGCGCGCCTATGGAACGCGCACGGGCTCCGCCGGAAATCCTTTCGGTTGCAAATATAAGAAAACAGCTTGAAAGGATGATAAATATGAAATACGAAATTACCTACAAAGAGAAAAACGGTCTGCTCTACCCCGACTTCCTTCTGCCGGAGCAAGCACGCTACCCAATCGGCAAATACGGAAGTTTACGCCTTGCATTTATAAAGGAGCATCGGAAAGGTACTTACACCACACTTTTGACGCAGTGTCGATTGAATGCGTATCTTCATGACATTGACATTACGGCGAAAGAACAGGTGCGGTTGATCACCGCTCAGCTTGCCCAATCCCGTGGCATTGATGAAAAGCTGAAAGTTACCGACCCGCTCGAATGGGTGGTGCAGATGAATTCCTGTAAGACCACTGCTGAGGAAATCGTCATGAGTGAGATCATCTACCAATAAAATAATTGAAATCTGTCTGAACAAGGAGGAATAGTATTTACTCTCTTACTTGCTGGCAATCCTCCTTGTTCAGACGCAAAATTTTGAGCCTGCAACGGTTTCGCCTTGAAATCGCTGCAGGCTCATTTTTATGGCATTCAGAATGTCGATGCATACGCCCTCTACAATATTCTCTTTACAGCTTCACGATAAATTCAGAGAACTTCTCAATCATCAGTTCCTTATCAAAACGAATAACGGCTAAAGTAACATGAGTCAGACAGCCCTCATAGTTGTTCGACTCGCTTTTTATCTGATTAAGATGCTACCGTGCAGTACTGTCTGTGTTCCCACTTGTATTTCTCATCCGCAAAAATAATTTAAATTCGGCAAGTTCAACAAGAACCAACGGTGCTATGGGCTTGACAAAATTTCGCTATATAACAACGCCTGCGATTCCGGCGGCAGTTACGCCAGTAATTACGAAATCATCGACAAACTCAAGCAATTCGATGACAAACATTGCAGCTGTGCTCTGATTGCCTGCCGCACCTGCAAACAGCCGGCTGTGACACCTTTGGAATAATTTCCGGTAAATAGCTACCACTGAGCATAAATCGATAGAAAGCTAAAACATTGCTTTTAATAGTAATAATACTTCTATTATCAGCCTGAGATTTTTCCATATTTTTGTGAGTATATCTTGACAAATCGTGTGTGTTATGCTATAATGATATTATAATCTTTCGTGATGGAGAAATTCACTATGCCTGTGAGCTATAATAAGCTTTGGAAGTTGCTTATTGATAAAAAAATGACTCGCACTGATTTGAAAGAAAGGTCTGGAGTCAGCTTCAATATTATTGCCAAGATGGGAAAAAACGAATTTGTCTCTATGGAAAGTCTGCATAAAATTTGCTTGACACTTAAATGTGGAATTGAAGAGATTATGGAGTTTACAGACTTATGAGTATGATTGATTATGCATTTCAAACCACAGCAAAATACATCGATCGTATGCCAAAATCTTTGCGCAAAAAGTATGGTCAGTTTTTTACCAGTCCAGAAACAGCAGCGTTTATGGCAGGATTATTTACAATCCCTCATCAAAATGTCATATCTGTTCTTGATCCAGGTGCTGGGTCTGGTATTCTGTCGGTTGCTTTAATTGAAAGATTACAGAATGTGTCTGATGTTAGTAGAATAGAAGTGGTTTGTTATGAAAATGATCCCAATGTCTTGGAATTGCTGCAAGCAAACCTCGATTTGGCGTGTAAATATTCCAATAAGACAGTATCATATCAAATTATTACAGATAATTATATTTTAAGCCAGATGTCTGATTATAATTATTTGCTTGATGCCAGTCCAAATCCGAAAAAATTTGATCTTGTAATTGCTAATCCTCCATATATGAAGATTGCCAAAGATGCGCCGGAAGCCTTGGCGATGCCTGATGTATGCCATGGTGCACCAAATCTATATTTCTTGTTCGTATCTATGAGTTTGTTTAATTTGAATGATTTGGGTGAAATGGTCTACATTATCCCTCGCTCATGGACATCAGGTGTTTACTTCAAGCAATTCCGCAAACATCTCTTTAAAGAGGGTGTATTGGAACATATCCATTTATTTGTTAGCCGAGATAAGGTGTTTGAGAAAGAAAGTGTCCTGCAAGAAACGATTATAATAAAAGTTAAAAAGACTGTTGCCAAGACAAACAGCATTACAATTTCTACCACTCAAAGTAACAGCGATTTTTCAAATAGAACAGTGTTTGAGGCTCCTTATGATACCATTGTCAATGGTAAAGATTGTTACGTCTATCTGGTAACAAATAAGGATGAGGCTGACATACTAAATACTTTGAATCGCCTAAGCAATACACTTCCAAGTATTGGCTTACGGATGAAAACTGGATTAACTGTGGATTTTAGAAACCGTGAAGCGCTGCGAGATAATGCAGAAGAAGATGCAGTACCTCTTTTCTATTCTCAGCACATTCAAAATGGAAAAGTCATATTCCCTGTAGGGAAAGAACACGAGTACATTGTAACAGGGCAACGTGGACTATTACAAGACAACACCAATTATTTGTTTGTGAAGCGCTTTACAGCAAAAGAAGAACACCGCCGCCTTCAGTGTGGTGTGTACTTGGCCAGAAAGCATCCTGAATATGCGGAGATTAGCACACAGAATAAAATCAATTTTATCAGCGGACTCCGTGAGTTATCAGAGTGTGTTGTTTATGGACTCTATGTGCTATTCAATTCTACACTGTATGACAGCTATTATCGCATCTTGAACGGATCTACACAGGTGAACTCCACTGAAATCAATTCCATGCCAGTTCCACCTATGAATACGATTGAAGCGATGGGGAAGGAATTGATTCGCGCCAGAGATATGTCGGAATCGACTTGTGACAATATTTTGAGGAGCTATATATGAGTAAATTAGAGGAAGCAAAAGAAATTCTAAGTTCGTTGAAAGTTCCATCAAAACAGCGAAACGGTATGTGCTGCTGTGTATTGCTGGCAATGGCTAATCTGACAGAAGAAGAGTCATGGGGCTCTGCCACTAATAATTGGATTCGAATTCACGATGTCATTGCGTTCGCAAACGGCAATTACGGAATGACCTATGCAGAAAATAGCCGCGAAACCTTCCGCAAGCAAGCCATGCACCACTTTAAAAATGCAGCGTTCATTGAGGATAACGGAAAGGCAACCAACAGTCCAAACTATCAGTATCGCTTAACGGATGAGATGCTGCACTTGATTCAGAGCTTTGGCACAGCAGACTGGGAGAAAAGTTTGGCGCGTTTTATGGAAAAACATGACTCACTTGTTGACCTCTATGCCTCTAAACGGACAATGAGAAAAATGCCTGTAAAAATCAATGGCGAAGACTT
>CAKXXW010000010.1 GCA_934378145.1 uncultured Eubacteriales bacterium | reverse complement strand
CGCGCAGTCCGACGAGTTGTCGCAGTCGGCTGTCGGATATGCTGGAGCGCGCCGAATGCAATCATATCCCGTTCCATGGTCTGCGGCATATCTTCTCAACTATGGCACTTGAGAATGGGCTGGACATCAAAACGCTGTCTGCTGTCCTCGGTCATTCTTCGGCGGAGACGACCATCAGCGTATATTCTCATGTGACAGGTGAGATGGAACGCAATGCCGCAAAGAAAATGGATGATGCCTTCGGCACGCCAAAGCCCGCAGATTTGCCCGTGTGCGACGATAACCATGAAGATGGGCAAACACCAAATCAGGAACCGAAACACGCTGAATTCACCGCCAAAAAGAGCAAGAAGCGCAAGCCCGGCACGGGGTGTATCTCCAAGGTTTCAAAGAACACCTGGCAGGGCAAATATACGCCCCGCGGCAAAGACGGCAAACGGGAGCAACATATCATCTACGCAAAGAGCGAGGAGGAGTGTGAGAGGAAGCTTGATGAAATGCTCGCGAAACTTTTGCAAAATAGAAAATAAAATTTGACATATTTAAACTAAGCCTTCCAATGCGGTGAATAATATTCATCTTACATAAAGAACAAACTTATAAATTTTATATTTTACAAAAGATTTATTTCGACCATTTACGCAAGACGCATGTGCTAATATATTAATTGATAGCATCTACCCGCAATTTCTTTGCGGAGCCGTAAAAAAATTACGGATACTATTGACAAATATCAAAAACGGAGGTATAATTATCGTGGAGGGAATGAATATGCTTATTAGATTCACGGTAGAAAATTATAAAAACTTTGAAAAACCCATTACTTTGGATTTTCGCGACACACACGATTATAAATTTAACAATCAGTGTGTAAAGAATGGATTACTGAGTAAAATAATTATTTATGGTCCCAACTCGAGTGGAAAAAGCAACTTTGGTTTTGCCCTTTTTGACATTGTTGGCTTATTAACAGATAAAAACACAGAAAATCGTCAAAATGATGCCAATACATTTATCAATGCAGATAGCCAATCACATGAAGCTACATTCACTTATGTGTTTAAAAAGAACTCAGACGAAATTACCTATAGTTACCGCAAGGAAACCCCCAAGTTGTTAACCTATGAGGAGCTTTACATTAATGATAAAAAGATATTTTCATATGATTTTAAATCCAAAAAATCCGATTTTTGTAATATGGAAACTATATCTGCTGAAACATTAAATTTTGAATACTTTGAAAACAATTTTGCTATCCTTAGATACATAGCAAACAATACAAACCAGCCAGAAAATTCTTATGTCAAATTCATAATGTCATTTGTTTCTCATATGTTGTGGTTTAGATCATTACAAGAAAACGGATACATTGGGTTAACGACAGGTTCTGAACATTTGGGTGAATGGATTGTTTCAAAGAATCTCGAAAAAGAATTTCAATCATTTCTAAAGAACATGGCGGGCATTCAGACCGAATTGGTTGCAGTAAAACTAAATGGTTCAACGCCAACACAAATTTTAGTGGAAAGACATAAGAAAAAAGATTTTTTATTTGAAAATGTTGCATCAAATGGCACAAAAGCATTGGAACTTTTATTCTATTGGAGCAGACGCTTTAATGAAGTTTCGTTCCTGTTCATGGATGAGTTTGACGCATTCTATCATTTTAATCTAGCAAAGAATGTCATTAAATATATTATAGATTTGGATAATGTTCAAGCGGTATTTACGACCCATAATTCGTATTTGGCTTCAAATGAACTTTTGCGACCAGATTGTTACTACACCCTTAATAATGGAAAGTTAACTTCTTTTGTCGATAGCACAGAAAGAGAACTTAGAGAAGGACATAATCTTGAAAAAATGTTAAGAAACGGCGAATTTAATGAGTAAAAAAATTCTTTTGATTGTGGAAGGTGAAGCTGATGAAGTTCGTTTTTTTCGCCAATTGTTCAAATGTTGCTATCGAACATTAGATTTTCAGTTTTACTCATACAGAACAAATCTTCATGTATTGGCGCAAGAACTATATAACAATTATCCAGATTTTGAAAATGATAACATTGATATTCGGCTGATTCTGTCATCTCTTGAGCCTAACGATGATAAAAAGAAGATATTAAAAGAAGAGTACTCGGATGTTTATATGATTTTTGATTTTGAGCCCCAAGATCATAATACACATTATGATACTGTTCAAAGAATGCTTTCTTATTTTGTAGATTCGACAGAACAAGGAAAATTATTTATCAACTATCCAATGATGCAATCTTACAAGCACTTTTCAAAATTACCAGACAAAGATTTTGATAACAAAACAGTTGCTATAGATCAAGTGAAAAAATACAAGTCTTTAGTGAATGATGAAAGCAAATTCACGGATTTGAGTAAATATGACTATAGAACATTCTATAGCATTGCGTATCATCATTTACGCAAGGCTTATGGCATTCAATCTAGCAAATTATGTTGCCCGACAAGATATATCTTCTGTCAACTTGATTACCAAGACATATATGTAAAACAGGTGGATTTGGTTAAATCAAAAGGACAAGTATGGACATTGAATACATGTATTTTAGGTATTATTGAGTTTTCGCCAAAAAAATATTTTGATTTTGTTGAAAAAAGGAAAGAAGAATTGTACATCTAAAAACTGATACGCAGTAAACAAAGAAAAAGGTTCTCGGAGGTAATTCCCTCCGGGAACCTTTTGAATTTAGTTTTTCGTGAGCAGAGCGTACCGGAGCAGAAGCAACCAAACGATTTGCCTCCGCTCCAACTGTAGTCAAACATGTGGTCAAAAAAATTTCGGAATTTCGGGTGGTGCGAAAGTGGTGGAAAAGCACCCGATTTTGCCCCGAAAATGCAAAAAATAAAGCCGAAAACGGTTCGTTTTCGGCTTTATTTGGTCTGAGTGACAAGACTTGAACTTGCGGCCTCTACCACCCCAAGGTAGCGCGCTCCCAACTGCGCCACACCCAGATCTTATATGTCAGCAAGAATATTGGCGGCTTCGACCTTCCGCATACCTCATTGCTACCACGGTTTGATATTATATCACTTTTGTTCGGTAAAGTCAAGCCCTTTTGAAAAAATAATGTGCTTTTCCCAAAAAAGTTTTCTCCCGAGGGCAGAAAGTATCAAAACTTATCTCTGGATCTTATTTTATGGGGCCTTTTTATTAGGATTTTTGCGGATATTTGATCGGCGCTTCCTTTTCAGCAAGAGCAAACGCCTTCTTTGATACTCGACAAAATCCGAAAATAATGGTATAATTTTTGCATTCCAACCTAACAATTCTGCATTTTGCCGACTATACGGGTGAAAGCATTGATCGATTGCTTGGAGAACACATGAAAAAACGAGACCTGCTGAATTATTTTGACGAAGAACTGCTTGAGAAACTTTTTGGCTTTTGCTATGCCCGCACCGGCGACAGCTACGAGGCTGAGGAGCTATGTTCGGACATCACTTACGCTCTGATAAAGGCTGCCGATACCGACGGCGATATAGAAAGCCTCTATCCCTTTATATGGAAAGTGGCACGCAATGTTTACGCTGACTTTTCTGACAGGCGCGCAAAGCGCTCCGGAGAGATGTATGCCGGCGATCCGGAAAAGGCTCTGCTTACGCTTGCCGAAGAGGATATTCCGGACGACAGAAGGGAACAGCTTGCCTTCATATACCGCCGCATAGCCTTTCTGACAAGGGCTTACCGCGAGGTCATGATCCTTTTTTACATAGACGGCTTGCCTGCTTCGGAGATAGCAATACTTCAGAAAACGAGCGAAACAGCCGTTCGTCAGAGACTTTTTTCAGCAAGGCAGAAAATCAGAAACGAGGTTGAAAAAATGACAGATACCGCAAAGAAGCCCGTGACGCTCAATAAAATTGATTATATTATCTGGGGATCAGGCAATCCGATGTGGGGAGATCCGCGCGGGACTCTCGGAAGATTATTGTCGGATCACATCATCTGGTTATGCTCAAAGAAGGCAATGAGTGCCTCCGAGATCGCCGCAGAGCTTAATGTCCCGACCGTTTATGTTGAGGACGAGCTTGAGATCCTGAGAAAGGGAACAAACGGCAAATACGGGGTGCTTCGTCGTCTTGACAACGGCAGATACGCAATAAACTTTATCCTGTTTGACAAAGAGACCGCGGAAAAAGCTCACTCGATCTACACTGAGCAGATCCCGAACATATGCAAGACAGTAGAATCTTTTATCGAGGCTCACAGGGAGGAATATCTTGCTTTCCCGTACCTCAACAGAAAAACCGATATGAATCTCATTCTGTGGCAGCAGATCCGAACTCTTTCGGATGCTTTTTCCGATAGTGTGACCCGTATACTCAAAGAGAAATATTTTTCGGGTATTCCGAAGCCCGATCGCCCGTTCAGTATTTTCGGATATGTCAATACCGGAAAAACATACGGAGGCGGATGCGACGGCACTGAAACTTTCAATGTGTGCGGACTCAAAAAAATCCGGCTCACAAACATTTATGTGACGCGCATAAAGAAGCATTTTCACTGCGGTCACAATGTAGCCAACGACGGGAAATTACGGCTTGCCATACGCGCGATAAACGGACTTGACATAAGTACTCTTTCCGAAATAGAGAAGGAGCACGCAGCAAAAGCCATTGAGTGCGGATACCTGTACCGCGACGGAAATATGCTTTATACGAAAATTCTTGTCAGCAATTCTGCCGATGATGAAAGACTTTTCGGCATAAGCGAGAGGCTGGAAAACGGTTACTTTGATTCCGAAGCGGCAAAGATTGCCGAAAAGCTCGCGGAACTCATAAAGACTTCCGTTCCCGATTATCTTCTCTGCGATTGGAGGTTCGCAAACGATATTGCCGGAATGCCGGTGCTTGACGCTCTTATAGAGGCGCTTATAGAAAGAGGCATACTCACTCCGCCCGAAAACGGTATCGGAGCGGAAGGCTGCTGGATGCAGATAGAAAAATAATAGCAACGCCGCAGATTTCCGAAAAGGAAACCTGCGGCGTTGTATAATACTTTTACTTTTTACCGTCTGTTTCTTCTGCCTCCGCCGAAGATCATAACAAGGCGGAGGATATACATCAGCGAAACGAGCAGGGAAGCGACATAGGTCATCGCAGCCGCACCGAGGACCTTCCGGACCTGCGGCAGCTCATCTCTTTCAAGTATCCCGTAATTGTCAAGTGTTTCGAGCGCCCGACGGCTCGCGTTGAACTCGACCGGCAGTGTAACGAGCTGAAACACTGCGGTCAGCGAGTAGAGCGCGATTCCGGCGATTATCAGCGGATCGGACATAAAGATAACGCCGATTATGAGAATGAGCGGTGAGATTCCTGCGCCGAAATTCGTTGCCGGAATTATCGCCGATCTGACCTTCATGGGGAAGTAATCCCTTGCGTGCTGTATCGCGTGTCCGACCTCGTGCGCGGCGACCCCGACAGCGGCTAACGAATTTGAACCGTAGACGCTGTCCGACAACCTTACCGTGTTCGTCCGCGGGTCATAATGATCGGTCAGGTTTCCCGACACCCGTTCGATCGTGACATCGTAAAGCCCATTGGCGTTAAGTATCCTTCTTGCCGCCTCTTCGGCGGTCACGCCCGATCTGCTGTACACCTTCGAGTATTTCGAATATGTTGCCGACATCTTTATCTGCACGACAAGTGCAAGGATTATCGCCGGCAATACAAGTACCACATACCAATAATCGATCCAGAACATAGTTGACTCCTTAATTTTTATTTGTCATATATATTATGGCATTTCAGAGTGAATAATAAAAGATGGTAAGGTAATAATTCTGTGAAAATCATTGACAGATCTTTTCGTCGGTGATAAAATGGAAAAAACTTTCGGAGGTGTCGGAATGGAACTTAAAGGAACAAAAACAGAAAAAAATCTTTACGCGGCGTTCGCCGGTGAGACTCAGGCGAGAAGCAAGTACAGCTACTTTGCGTCTGTGGCAAAAAAGGAAGGCTATGAGCAGATAGCCGCGATCTTCGAGGAGACCGCAAACAACGAGAAAGAACACGCGAAGCTTTGGTTCAAGGCTCTCGGTGCGCTCGGAAATACGGAAGAGAACCTCAAGTCCGCCGCGGCGGGCGAGCATTACGAGTGGACGGATATGTACGCTCAGTTTGCCGCAGATGCCGAGGAGGAGGGCTTCACCGCACTTGCCGCTCAGTTCAGAGCCGTCGGCAAGATCGAGAAATCGCATGAGGAAAGATATCTCAAGCTTCTTGATAATGTCGAGATGAAGAAGGTTTTCGAGAAGAGCGAGGAGGTCATGTGGGTCTGCCGTAACTGCGGTCACATCGTGATAGGCAAGAAGGCTCCAGCGATCTGCCCGGTCTGCGCACATCCGCAGAGCTTTTTCGAGATCAAAGCCGAAAATTATTGATAAAATAAAAAAAGATAACAGGCTTTCCGAAAGATCGGAGAGCCTGTTTTATGGTTACCTTTTCTTTTTCTTCGCTTTTCTGTTCTTCGCTACAAAGATCGAGAGCTGGAGCCTGCAAATAATGTAAACTCCGATCCCCCCGAGCGTCAGAGGCAGAGTGGACAGAAAGGCGTATCCGAAGCCGAAGCCTTCACTGGCGGGAAGCGTAATGCCGAGGATGACCGAACCGATAACGGCGATCACCGCGATAATGAGCCTTGCGAATGCCGTATTGCGGTATGCCGCCGCGTCAAGGGACTTTGTAATGATTATCGCGTAAACTCCGCCGAGGAGCAGGTAAGTGCCGCCGAATATCATCGCGGCGAGCGGAAAACCGAGCCATTCTCTTGAGACCGCGCCGGCAACAACGCCCGCGACTGCAGCAAGGATGCCGGCAAACAGCCGCGCAAAATTCAGCTTTGTATTAAGGTTATGCTTTGAGTCAAACGACGGTTTGGCATCCTCGCGCCGGTCGTAAGCCTCAAGGCTTTTTTTGTACCTGTCGAAATTCTTGCGGTATTCTATCACCGCGTCGGTAAGCTCTACGGGAGTGTTCGTCGATTCCACACGATCGAGCGCCCTTGTCCTTATTGCCTTCAGTCGGTTCTTTTCGGCGACACCGCCCTTTGAGTAGTGCGCCTTGTAAAATTCCTCGATCTCGGCAACGCAAGCCGCTATCTCGCGTTCCTGTTTTTCGGAGCGTGCGGGGGGAGCTTCTTCCGTTTCGCCCGCATCTTCGCTTTCTTCTTCCTCTTCGGCATCCGCGCCGTCATCGTCATGCTCGGGCTCTTCGGATCCCTCTTCATCGGACGGTCCGTCGTTATCGCCTTCCGATTCAAGCTCAAAGTCAAAATCAAAGAGAGTCTCGTTCGATTCCTCACCGCTAACATCGGTCCTGCAGGAATTGTATGTATCCTCAATGGCTTCAAGCAGGTCGTTGAGGCGGTCAAGGTCTGCTGCGGTGTCACACAGCGCAACGCGGCTTATCGCCCTTGTTATGAGCTTCTGAAGGTCGGGATACATTTCGGCACCCGAAAGATCTCCCGATTCCGAGCGCACCTCACGAAGCCGCGCGGTTATTTCGCTCTTGATCTGATCGAAGGTCATAAAGACGCTCTCCTTTTTGCTTACGGTTTATTCTTTGCCGAATTCACCGATGATTGGCTCGGTGATATGCGGGCATTTGTCGGGGATCGACTGACCGTCGACCGAGGGCTTTGCCCAATAAACGGCGTTGGTGATTATTTTGCGGACATAGGGGTTGAAGAAGGATTTGCAGGTCTCGTGTCCCGGCTGGAACCAGAAGACCTTTCCGGCGCCGCGGATAAAGCAGCAACCGCTGCGGAGTATGTTTCCGTCCTCAAACCAGCTTCCGAACACGAGCGCGTCGGGCTGTGGAATATAGAAAGGCTCGGAGTACATTTCCTCCTCCTCGAGGATAAAATGATCGGGGATACCCGCCGCGATCGGATGGGAGGGCATGAGATTCCACACGACCTCGCGCTGATTGCGTCCCCACTGAAGGTTGCCGTTAGTGCCGACTATTGCGCGGAAGGGCTTGGAGTGGTGGGCTGAATGAAGTCCTACAAAACCCATCTTGCCGAGATAAACTCTCTTTTGGATCTTCGCCACAAGCTCGTCGTTTACTTCCTTGTGAGCCATATGCCCCCACCAGACGAGGACATCGGTGTTGTCAAGCACTTCGTCGGGCAGTCCCTGAGCCTCATCGTCAAGTGCGGCGAGAGTCACTTCCATGTCGCCTGTCTCGGAGAGGAACTCACCTACAACGGCATGAAGTCCGTTCGGATAGAGCGCCTTGACATTTTCCTTGGTCTTTTCGTGCCTGAATTCGTTCCATACGGTAACTCTGATCTTTTCAGCCATAGTAAAAACTCCTTTTTATATTTTGATTGAAAGTCCGTCGTATGCGGGGGTGATCCCGAGAGGTATAAGCTCACGCTCGAGCATAGCCTGCCCCGGGTGAAGTGTTTTTGCCATATGCGAACACCATACCCGACTGTTCTCGTCAAGGCAGCCCTGCGCGCGGAAGGTCTGAAGCATTATTTCGAGCATCGGGATCGAATTGTGCGAGAATATACGGTCGTCCCCCGGAATATATCCCGAGGTAGCCTCAAGGATCATCGCGTCAAAATGTTTTCCCCGCATCTTTTCCCATGCGGGAAGCATCAGCCACGCACCGTCGGGACCGTAGAAAAGGCGCTTTCCGTCCTTTTCGATTATGTAATGGCGTGTTTTTTCGAGCGGATCGCCCGTGCCGTGGTTCGAGGGCAGGGCAAGAATGCTGTACCCGTCCTCGGTAACAAAGTTCTCAAGCGGCGCGATCTCGGTGAATTTTATCTTTGAAAATTCGTTTTCGGTAAGGTCCTTTTGCAACTTGCGGATGCAGGCGGCATCTCCGTAAAGCCTGAAATCCGCCTCGGAAAGAAGCCTTCTCAGTGTGACAGAAGAGAAGTGATCCTTGTGCGTGTGGGTAACTATAATGCTTTTTACACCGCCGAACATATCTTCAGTGCCGTTTTTTTCGGCGAAGTGATAAATGTGCGGACCCGGGTCGATAAGAAGGCTGCCGTCTATCAAAGCCGATGACCAGCGCCGATATTCCTGTCCTTCTGTAAAGTCTCTTTCCGTCCAGTCCGCGGCGCCTGTGCCGAGAAATGTAAGTTTCATTTTTTTATATCCTCGTCGATCTTTGCGTCATAGTAGACCGGCATCTCTCCGGGATGAAGAGGCGTAAAGCGACGGTGTACAAGTACATCGTAAAGTTCGTCGTTCGTCCGGATAGGCTCGTCTGTGAGTATCCCGCCGGTCGGGGGAGGTCCCAGCCTGTGATAATCGCTTCCCGAGAGCATGGTGAGGTCGAATCTCTTCGCCCACACCAGCGCAAGGTCGTTGTGCGAATCGTGATTGTTGCTTCCGTTATATACCTCTGTCGCATCAAAGAGCAGATGATTCTTCACCTTCATATTGTCACGGAAGGGATGCGCCTGGCAAAAAAGTCCGCCGGCTTCTCTGACCCATTCCGCAACTATGCGTACCTTCTCGTCAAGGAGCGTCGGATGAGAGAGAAGAAATTCCTTCGTCACATGATGGATAAGGTAGTCGTTATTGTCGGTGTTCGAGCGAAGCTCAACGCCCCAGAGGATGTTGAGCCTGCCCTTTGCCGCCTCGGCGGCGTGCGTGACGCCACCAAGGAAAAATTCTATCTTTTCTTCCCAGTTGTCCGAACCCTTGTATTTGTCGCGGTTCTTTTCGCCGAAGGTGAAGCGGCTGAGATGATTCGTTATCGTCAGCGAGGTATATCCCGCACCGACATAAACATCGATAAGCTCGTCGTTCTTTATCGACGCGCACTGGCTCACCTCACCGGTATGGCAATGAAGCTCTGTCAGATAAGGCATTTATTTTACCTCGATCAGAGAAGTATCCCACATATCGGGTGCCGCGTAGCCGAGAAGGTTTACATTCGTCGCCGCAATGTCAGAAAGCCCGAATTTGCCTTCGTCTGCCTTTACTTTGTAGCAGTCCGAAGTAAAGTTATCGTAGATGATGCAGGGAACGGGATTCAGAGTGTGGCTCGTCTTTGCCTTGAAGGATCCGTCCTTGTTGGTCTTCGGAGCGTGAGTCTTCTTGTCGGTCTCATACATTTCGTCGGCGTTTCCGTGGTCCGCCGTGATTATTGCCGCGCCGTGAAGCTCGTCAACAACTGCAAGGATCCTTGCGAGCTGGAGATCGAGCGCCTCCATGGAGCAAATGGTAGCCTCAAGGTTTCCGGTGTGACCGACCATATCGCCGTTCGGGAAGTTTACGCGCAGGTAGCGGTATTTGCCCGAACGCATACATTCGATGAGCTTGTCGGTGATGTCGGCGCACTTCATCCACGGGCGCTGCTCAAAGGGTACCACATCGGATTTTATCTCGATATATGTCTCAAGATTTTCATCGAATTTGCCCGAGTAGTTTCCGTTCCAGAAGTAGGTCACATGACCGAATTTCTGCGTTTCGGAAATGGCAAGCTCTGTGACGCCCGTAGCGCAGAGGTACTCTGTCATTGTATTCGTGATCTCGGGGGGAGATACAAGGTATCTTGACGGAATGTGAGTATCACCGTCGTATTCGAGCATACCGGCATAGACTACCTTCGGATAACGGACGCGGTCGAATTTGTCGAAATCCGCCTGATCGAAAGCCTTCGATATCTCTATCGCGCGGTCACCGCGGAAGTTGTAGAATATCACGCTGTCGCCGTCCTCGATCGTGCCGACCGGTTTGCCGTTCTCGGCGATAACGAAGGGAGGCAGATCCTGATCTATCACATGATATTTTTCACGGTAGGCGTTCACGGCATCGGCAGCAGAGGCGAACTGCTCGCCCTCGCCGAGTACATGAGTGTGCCATCCGCGTTCGACCATGCTCCAATCGGCCTCGTATCTGTCCATGGTTATCTTCATTCTTCCGCCGCCCGACGCGATCTTTATATCAAAGTTATCATCTCTGAGCGATGCCATGAATTCCTCAAAGGGGTCGATATAATTGAGAGCCGAGGTCTCTCCGACATCTCTTCCGTCGAGGAGGATATGAACGCGGACGCGTTTCACACCCTCTTTTTTGGCCTCTTTAATCATAGCCTTGAGATGGTCTATGTGCGAGTGAACATTTCCGTCAGAGAAGAGTCCGATGAAGTGGAGCGTGCCTGATTCCTTCACATTCGAAACAAGAGCCTTCCATGTGTCGGAAGTGAACATTTTTCCGCTTTCGATCGAAGACGAGACGAGCTTTGCACCCTGCGCGAATACCTGTCCCGAGCCGATCGCATTGTGACCGACCTCGGAGTTGCCCATGTCGTCGTCGGAGGGAAGTCCGACCGCAGTTCCGTGAGCCTTGAGCTTTACCCACGGATATTTTGCGAGAAGCATATCAAGGGTCGGGGTGTATGCGCGTTTTACGGCATTTCCGGGACCTTCGGGAGCCAGACCGACTCCGTCCATAACAATCGTGAGAACAGGGCCTTCAACGCCCTTGAATTCTTTTAATTTTTCGAGTTTAGTGACCATAATTCCTCCTGTAACGGCAATAATTGATTATAGTATAACCTTTTTTCGGAGAGATTTCAAGTATTAACCCGCAAAATCTTGATTATCGGCGTAATTTTTATTCTTATGCTTGAAAAAGGGCTGAAAATGGTGTATAATATAGCGATTGAATATAGAATGGAGATATTATACTATGTCTGATTGCACACACGATTGCTCATCATGCTCGGCAAATTGCCCTTCGAAAAATAGAGAAAGCCTCGTTGAACCCGCAAACGAATTAAGCTCGGTAAAGCATGTTATCGGAGTCGTAAGCGGCAAGGGCGGAGTAGGTAAGTCTCTCGTTACCTCGATGCTCGCCATCCTTGCGGAGAGAAAGGGGCACCACGCCGCGATCCTTGATGCCGATATAACCGGACCTTCGATCCCGAAGGCATTCGGCATCGGCGGGGGCATTGAAGGGAACGAACACGGAATGATCCCCGCCCGCAGTGCGCTCGGTATCGACATTATGTCGACAAACCTTCTGCTCGACGACGAGACGACTCCCGTCGTGTGGAGAGGTCCCGTTATCGCCGGAACTGTCAAGCAGTTCTGGACCGATGTTATCTGGGACGGAGTCGAATATATGTTCGTCGACTGCCCTCCCGGAACCGGAGATGTCCCGCTTACGGTCTTCCAGTCGCTCCCGCTCAGCGGAATAGTCATCGTCACAAGTCCGCAGGAGCTTGTCTCGATGATAGTCAAGAAGGCTGCTAATATGGCGAATATGATGAACATTCCGGTCCTCGGAGTTATTGAAAATATGAGCTATATAAAGTGTCCCGATTGCGGAAAAGAAATAAAGATCTTCGGAGAAAGCAAGATAAACGAGGTCGCAAAGGAATTCGGCTACGACCTTCTTGCCCGTATTCCGATAGACCCGAGGATCGCAGAGCTTTGCGACGCGGGAAAGATCGAAGAGTACGACTGTGCCTGCCTCGACGCCGCGGCGGACGCTATAATAAAGAAGACCGATGAGTAAGATACGCGAATTCTTCGGCAAGCTCGGGCACGGGCTTGCCGAAACCTTCAGATCCTTTCCTACAAAGGAAAACATAATAAAGACGGTCTGCCTTGTCCTCGGGATCTGCATACTGACGGGAATTTCGTTCCTTGCCGTCAGCGGCTCCATGGTGAATACGACGGAAGGGAAAATCACGGACCGACCGGACGGAAGCTACGACTGCGCAATAATACTCGGTGCAAAGGTCAAGAGCGACGGCACGCCGAGCGATATGCTTCGCGACCGGCTCGACACCGGTATCGCTCTTTATAAGAACGGAACGGTTAAAAAACTGCTTATGAGCGGCGACGGTGAGGAACCCGAAAAATACGATGAGGTCTCGGCGATGAAAGCCTACGCGGTCGCTGCCGGAGTCCCCGAAGCCGACATCCTTACCGACGGCTACGGACTCTCTACTTATGACAGTATGTGGCGCGCAAAGAAGCTCTACGGAGTCAAAAACGCCGTTATCGTAACGCAGAAGTATCACCTTCACCGTGCGCTTTATATCGCACGGAAGCTCGGATACGGCGAACTCTGCGGAGTGCCTGCCGATGTGAGGACATATCGCGGTCAGATCTTCAGGAATCTGCGCGAGGTCGCCGCAAGAGTCAAGGATTTCTTTTTTGTCCGGCACGGACATATGCCGGAATATACGGAGTGAATTTTGGATTACAGAACATACAGAATAAACGATACGGTCACGCTGTCGCACATAAAGACCGACAGATTCAAGAATGCAAGACTTTCGGTCGTTCTGACCGTCCCCGCCGACGCGGAGCTTTCGCCGCTCAATTCAATGTTGATACCCGCGGCATTCAGAGGGACCGAAAGGTACCGTTCCTTCAGGGACTTCTGCCGCCGTTCGGAGGAGCTTTATGCGGCGGCGGTCTCGGATATAAACGGACGCTCGGGCGACTGCCAGACGATCGGCATCAAGGCATCAATGCTGAATGATACATATATCTCCTCGGAGGATCGCGCATCGGGCTTTTCGATACTTGACGGCGTTGCGAAAATGGCTGAGGAGCTGTTCTTTTCGCCGCTTTACCGCGCAGAGGACCTTGAGACCGACAAGAAAAACAGAATAGACATAATAAGAGGGCGTAAGAACCACGCCTATGCTTACGGGAAATACCGCTTTGCCAAGCTGATGTTCGGCAGCGACCCTTACGGGCTGTCGCTCAGCGGAGAAGAGGATCAGATCGCGGGGATCACGCCTGATGACCTCAGACGCAGGAGAGAAGCACTCGTTGCCTCGGCTCCGGTAGACATCTTCTACTGCGGCACGGCGGATGCCGAAAAGGTCGCGGGTGTGATGGAAAAGCACCTTCGCGGATTCGGCGGAAGGTGCGTCGACAGCCTTCCGGTCTCTGTCGTGAGATGTGCTGGAGAACCTCGCAGTTTCGTTGAAGAAGGGCTTTACACGCAGAGCAATCTGTTTATGGGGTTCAGGACAGGCACGGTGCTTTCCGACCGCGAATATTACGCCACCGAGCTTATGAACATAATCTTCGGTGACAGCTCGACATCAAAGCTCTTTATGAACCTGCGCGAAAAGAAGTCGCTCTGCTACTTCTGCGGCTCGTCGTACGATGAGATAAAGGGAGTCATGGCTGTCGGATGCGGGATCGACGGAGAAAATTACGAAAACGCGCGTGAGGAGATCCTTTTGCAACTTGAAGAGATCAAAAAAGGCAACATAAGTGACAACGAGCTTGATATGGCAAAGCACTCGGTCGAAAACGACTGCCGCTCGGCAGAGGATCATCCCGAGGACTACGAACTTTTCGGAAGCGAAGCCCGCTATTTCGGCGGTCCCCGGACCATCGGGGAATACCGGCAGGGCGTTATGACCGTTACAAAGGAAGAGATAGCCGAGGCGGCAAAGAGGGTCACACTTGACACCACATATATGCTCCGCGGAACTCTGAAAGGCGGTGAAGAAGAACTTGAAGCTGACTGATAAGCTGACAATGCACAGAAGCGACCGCCTCGGTGAGTGCTACTATGCGATAAAGCACGCGAGCGGGCTTGATATACTGATCTTTCCGAAGAAGCTCTCGACCTGCTTTGCCGTTTTCGGCACACATTTCGGCTCGGTCGATATGCGCTTCACGCTCGACGGAAAAAAGTGCAGGCTTCCTGCCGGTACGGCACATTTTCTCGAGCATAAAATGTTTGAAAACGCCGACGGAGTCAATTCCGACGAACGCTTTGCCGCGCTCGGGGCGGAGGACAACGCCTACACCAACTATACGGCGACCCGCTATATGTTCAGCGCGACCGAAAATATCGGGGAGTGCCTTTCCGAACTTCTGAGGTTTGTTACGCATCCTTTCTTCACCGAAGAAAATGTGAAGAAAGAGCAGGGGATAATCGAGCAGGAGATCCTTATGTACAGGGACGACCCGTATGAGCGCGCGATGGAAAACTGCCTTCGCGCCATGTATTCCTCGTCGGGCATACGCGAGAGCATTTGCGGGAGCTGCGCGTCGATTAAGAAGATCACGCCCGAGATACTTTACAAAGCTTACGGAGCATTTTACGGGCTTCATAATATGGTGCTTTCGGTCTGCGGCGATGTAAATCCCGAAGAGATACTCGAAATATGCGACCGTGAGCTTCCGAAGGAATCGGTTGATCCCGCGCCCGTTCTGCGTGAGATCCCCGACGAACCCGCAAATGCAGCCAAAGAACGCACGGTCTGCCGCATGAATGTCTCGCGTCCTATGTTCTTTATAGGAGTGAAAGACAGTACAAAGACTTGCGGTGAGGCAAGGCTTCGCCGCGGACTTGCCATGAATATCCTCAACAATATGCTCTTCTCGGGAACGGGAGAGTTTTACAACAGACTGCTTGATTCGGGACTTATAACACCCGGATTTTCGTTCGGATATTCGGCAGGAGACAGCTTTGCGCTCAACTACTTCTCGGGAAGCTCGGATTCCCCCGAACAGGTCTTTGAGCTGATAAAGGAAAAGGCGTACGATGCCTGCCGCGGACTTGACCGCGAAGATTTTGAGCGGTGCCGTCGGGCATCCCTTGCACAGTATGTGAGATCGTTCGATTCGACCTCCGACATCGCCGATGATGTGATGCTCTCGGCGTACTATTCGGATTCGGATCCTTTCGCTATCCCGGAAATGATAGAGAGCCTGACCTTTGATGAGATCTCGGCTCTCCCGTCGGAGCTGTTCCTGCCCGACAGATTCACTCTTTCGCTCGTGCTTCCATTATAATGAAAGGAAATAGGAAAATATGAAAAGAGCCTTCGCTGCAATAACTCTGATCGCCGTTATAGCGCTTATGCTGTTCTCGCTGACCTCCTGCTCGGGAGTGGAGGTCGACAGCTCCGAAAGCGTCAATGCGTACAAAAACTGTGTGAATCAGAACCCCGACGGGGAATTCGTACTCATTGCCTTCCCGGGACTCGGAATAAAGGCATACATAATCCCGCAGATCGCGTTCGTGATCCCGCTCGGCGGCGAAAAGGCGATAACCGTTTATTGGAGTACCCTTATAATACTCGCCGCGCTTGCGGTCGGGATCGCATACTCTGTCGTTATGTCGAAGAAAAGGGGTATAAAGGGCTACGATATTTTCGATATCCTCCTTTGGGGAACGGTGGGCGGAGTCATCGGCGGAAGGCTTTATTATATCATTTGCGAGCCTTCGCAGCTTTCGGATAATTTCCTCAATATATTCAATATGGGAATGGGTATGGCGCTCTACGGTGCGCTTGCCGGCGGGCTTCTTGCGGCGTTTGTCGTCTGCAAGGTAAAGAAGATACCGTTTGCAAAGACGCTTGACACCTTTATCCCCGGGATCATGCTGGCGCAGGTGATCGGTCGCTGGGCCGATTTTATCAGCGGAAGCTCCTACGGCTACGAAATAGGCGAGGGAAGTGCGCTTTATTGGCTCAGAATGGCGGTATATCCTCATCTCGGAAGCGAAAACGGCATTGCGGCAAGCAAAAACAAGCTCGCCTTTGTGCAACCGACCTTCCTTTACGAATCGCTCTGGCTGCTCATCGGATTTATCGCGCTGAACTGCATCTATCTCAGAATAAAGAAAAACAAAGAAGGCAAGAATATTCTTTCATTCAACGGAAGGCTCGAGGGTCAGCTTCTATACATTTATATGATCTGGTACGGTTTCGGGAGAATGTTCACCGAGCTTATCCGGACCGACAGCCTCTGTATTCCCGGCACGACGATAAGGCTCTCACTGCTGCTGAGTTGTATCCTTATGCTTGCCGGCATCGCGCTCATCGTCCGCGGACTTATTATGACGAAGAAGGCGGAGCTTGCGCGTCAGAGCTACGAGACAAACTTCCCGCTCTTCGATCCCGACCGAAAGAGTGCGAAAAACAAGCCCGATGATAAAGAAAAGAAAGGCGACAGCGATGAAAATAATTGACGGAAAGGCAATATCGGCAGAGATAAGACTTGAGCTTGCCGAAAGGACGGAAAAACTGAAAAATGACCTCGGGATCGTCCCGGGGCTTGCCGTGATAATGGTCGGAGACGATCCGTCGTCGGCTGTTTATGTCCGCAATAAGGAAAAGGCGTGTGCCGAGCTCGGATTTTTCTCCGGGCTTTACCGCCTGTCCGCCGATTCTTCGGAAACCGACATTGCGGAGCTTATAGATAGGCTCAATGAAGACGGCAGGATCCACGGAATACTTCTTCAGCTCCCCCTGCCGTGCGGCATCGACTCAAGGGGCCTCATAGACCGCATACTTCCCGAAAAGGATGTAGATGCCTTCAATCCGTATAATGTAGGAAAGATCTCCACAGGTGATTACGGCTTTCTTCCGTGTACACCGGCGGGTATCATAGAGCTTCTCTCGCGGAGCGGGATCGGGATCGCCGGAAAAAGATGCGTCGTCATCGGAAGGTCTAATATCGTCGGCAAGCCTATGGCGATGCTTATGCTGAATGCCGATGCGACAGTGACCGTCTGTCACAGCAAAACGCGCGACCTTGCGTCGGTATGCCGCGAGGCGGATATACTCATAAGCGCGGTCGGAAAGGCGGGCTTCGTTACCGCGGATATGGTAAAGGAAGGCGCGGTCGTGATAGATGTCGGTATGAACCGCAATGCGGAGGGCAAGCTCTGCGGAGATGTCGATTTTGCCGCTGTCGCGCCGAAGACCTCGTATATCACCCCTGTCCCGGGAGGAGTCGGACCTATGACCATCACGATGCTGATGAGAAATACTCTCTATGCGGCTGAGCGGAAAGGCGGTATACAATGACGAAAAAACTTTTGGCGGGATTCCTGATATTTGCCGTGCTGTTGCTTTCGTCGTGCTATTTTGAGGTAATGAAGAGCATGGATGACTATATTGCCGAATATGCGCCCGACGGAAAATATTATCTGCTTGAAGACGGAAAGGCATTCATAGACAGCTATGATGTGAAACTGCCCGAGATCGTCGACAAGGCAGGAGCGTATCCGAGAGCCGTGCTTTTTGTCGGGGACTTTGATTCTTCCGATATATCGGATATGGCGTCTTCGGCAAGTGTTATCGTGTTTGACTTCGAGTCAGACATTAAGTTTGGACTCGGCGCATCCGTCATAGAATCTCTTTTTTCCGCGATCGACGCTCCCGAAAACAGTACCGCTCCGCAGATAACAAAAGAGTCGCCCTACCTGATAGTAAAAAAATAACCTATTCCATCACACGATAAGGAGAAAAACTGCCTATGACACATCTTACCGATATTGAGATCGCGCAGAGCTGCAAAATGCAACCGATCGAAAGGATCGCAAAAAAGGCTCATATACCCGCGGAATGCCTTGAACATTACGGAAAATATAAAGCAAAGGTAGACCCTGCCGCACTCGAAAAGCAACTCGGCAACAAAAAAAAGGGTAAGCTCGTGCTTGTCACGGCGATGACACCGACGCCTGCGGGCGAGGGTAAGACCACTACAACGATCGGTCTTGCAGACGGTCTGCGCCGCATAGGAAAAGAATCGGTCGCGGCACTTCGCGAGCCGTCGCTCGGTCCGGTCTTCGGCATCAAGGGCGGCGCTGCCGGCGGAGGATACGCGCAGATCGTGCCGATGGAGGATATAAACCTTCACTTTACGGGCGACTTTCACGCGATAGGCGCGGCGAATAACCTCCTTGCCGCGATGATAGACAACCATATCCATCAGGGCAATGAGCTGAGGCTCGATACGCGAAGGATAGTATGGCGCAGGTGCGTCGATATGAACGACAGGCAACTCCGCTTTGTCGTCGACGGACTCGGGGGCAAGACTAACGGCGTCCCGCGCGAGGACGGATACGACATTACCGTCGCGAGTGAGATCATGGCGGTGCTTTGCCTGTCCGATTCGATAGCTGATCTCAAAGCAAGACTTGCCTGTATCATCGTCGGCTATGATCTTGACGGCAAGCCGGTAAGGTGCGGCGACCTTAAGGCTCAGGGAGCCATGACGGCGCTCCTTCGCGACGCGATAAAGCCGAACCTTGTGCAGACTCTCGAGGGTACTCCTGCGTTCGTCCACGGAGGCCCCTTCGCCAATATCGCGCACGGCTGTAATTCGGTGACGGCAACGCGCCTCGCGCTCGCTACCGGAGAGTATGCAGTGACCGAGGCGGGCTTCGGTGCCGACCTCGGAGCCGAGAAATTCCTTGACATCAAGTGCCGCATGGCGGGACTCGTTCCCGACGCCGTTGTCGTTGTCGCGACGGTAAGAGCGCTTAAGATGCACGGCGGACTTGATAAGAGCGAACTTGCGAAGGAAGATCTTGACGCACTGAGCCGCGGTATGCCGAACCTCATGCGCCATGTCTCGAATATAAAAAATGTTTACCGTCTGCCGTGCTGCGTGGCGATAAACAGATTCCCGACCGACACCGACGCCGAGATAAAGCTCGTCGAGGAAGCCTGCCGTGAGCAAGGCGTCACCGCAGTTCTCTCGGATGTCTGGGGCAAAGGCGGTGAGGGCGGTGAGGATCTCGCACGCGAGGTCGTGCGCCTTTGCGAGGAAGAGAAGGGCGATTTCCGCTTTTCCTACGAATCCGATCTGCCGATAAAGGAAAAGATCGAAGCGGTCGTGAAAAAGGTCTACGGCGGGGAGGGAATAAACCTCACTCCGAACGCCGCAAAGCAGATAGCCGAGCTTGAACGCCTTGGATTCGGAAGCCTTCCGGTCTGTATTGCGAAAACACAGTACAGCTTCTCCGACGACCCGAAAAAGCTCGGCGCGCCCGAAGGCTTCACGGTCACGGTCAAGGAGGTAAAAGTCTCCGCGGGCGCGGGCTTTGTCGTCGTGCTGACGGGAGATATTCTGACGATGCCGGGCCTGCCGAAGCACCCCGCCGCCGAAAATATAGATGTCACCGACGACGGCAGGATCACGGGGCTCTTCTGATAAAGGCACAAAAAACAGGCCGATAGACTTTCAAAATTATTATATCTCAAATCGATAAAAAAACGGAAGCAAAAACAGCTTCCGTTTTTCTTTTTTCAGTTCAGCTTGTATTTAAGTCTCAGATTATCGGCAATCATAGCTATGAATTCGGAATTTGTGGGCTTGCCGCGGCTGTTCTGTATCGTATAGCCGAAGTAGCTATTGAGTGTATCGACATCGCCGCGATCCCATGCTACCTCTATCGCGTGACGGATGGCACGCTCGACACGCGAGGTGGTCGTCGAATACTTCTTCGCTACCGAAGGATAGAGGACCTTCGTCACCGAATTTATTATATCGCTGTCGTTCACAGTGAGAAGTATCGCAGTGCGTAGGTACTGATAACCCTTGATGTGCGCGGGAACGCCTATCTGATGTATTATTTTCGTGACCTGCGTTTCAAGGTCGGGTATCGAATCATCACGGCTCGCCACAGAGCGCGATGCGACGGGCTTTTTCTGTCTTCCGCGGACTATCTCGGCGATATGCTCGCAAAGGCTCCCGATGTCGTAGGGCTTGAGCAAACAAAGCTCGGCACCCGCGCCCATCGCCTCAAGAAAGATGTTCTGATTCGATACCATTGATACTATTATAAATGAAGGCTGTTTATCCTGACCGTAGTCGAGCTTAGCCGAATTTCTGAGAACTCCGATCCCGTCGAGCTTAGAGAGCCATACATCGACTATCGCCACATCGGGGTGGAAGCGTTCGAGCTTCTTCATAGCCTCGTCGCCATTTGATGCCTCTTCGATGAAGCGGTATCCGGCTCTCGCAAGTCCGTCGCGCAAAAGCTGACGCTGTCCGGGATTTTCATCCGCAATAAGAATTTTTGCATTGTATTCCATGTTTTTTCCTCCGTTTGTTGTGATATGTGTCTTAAACCGACAACAATATTATACCATAAATTACCAATTATGGCAATACCCTGTGCGAGAAAAAGTTTTACAAAAATTACCATAATTTTATGGTCACAATTGCCAAAAAACGGTAATTTGCCCTGTCAAAATCAATAATCGGCAAAAAAATGAGCTTCTGCCCGATAATTTTTCGGAATCCCGAATACCCGGGAAGGCAAGTGGCAAATAATAGAGCGGAACAAAAAACAAGGAGGAACAAAAAATGACTTCCAAAGAACTTCTTTATGTTGAAGACGCCCTTGGTCATGCAAAGTACCTTGAGACCTGCTGCCGCGAAACGGCAAACCAGCTCAGTGATCCCGAACTGAAAAACTATGTTGAGCAGATGGCGCAGAAGCACGCGGCGTGCTATGCGAAATTCTATTCTTTGCTCGGTTAAGGAGGACACGGTAAGATGATGAATGACAAAGACCTTATGGAAAACCTTCTGCTCGTACAGAAGGGAGTTTGCGACCTTTATATGCACGGCGCCATCGAGTCCTCGACCCAGAATGTGCATACGACCTTCAAAACATCGTTTGACGACGCTCTGACCGTTCAGAACGACATCTACAACAAGATGTCGGCGAAGGGCTGGTATAAGAACGAGCAGGTCGAACAGACAAAGATCACCGCGGCAAAAAACAAATTTTCGCAGGCAAAGGCATAAATATCGCGACACCCGAACCGAAAGGCAAGGGTGTCCTTTCTTTATGTAAAATATAGTTGCAAAAAATCTTCCGCAGGTATTGCAAAAAGAGAAAAAATCTGATATAATAAGCGTTGAGGTCATACTAACCGGGGAGGTAGCGGCGCCCTGTACCTGAAATCCGCTGTAGCAGGGGTTAATTCCTCATTTGAGGGTAATATTTTTACGACAGAGCCGTTTTTCGAAGCGTTGACGGGTGGGTCCCGCGCAATCGGGCGCCGTGAACCATGTCAGGCGGGGAACCGAGCAGCATTAAGCGGATTTCCCGGTGTGCCGCGGGGATGCCTGCCCCGAGCCGAGAAAACGGTAATCGCGTAGGGATAGAATTCGATCTTGAGGTGTATGACCTTACTTTTATACATCAGAGAAACGGAGTGATATTATGCATCAGGCGCTTTATCGCAAGTGGCGTCCGAAGAGCTTTTCGGATGTCTGTGGGCAGGAGCATATCACTTCGGTTCTTCGTTATGAGGTCGAACACGGGAAAGAAAGCCACGCCTACCTCTTCTGCGGCTCTCGCGGGGTCGGAAAGACGACCTGCGCAAAGATCCTTGCAAAGGCTGTCAACTGCGAGCATCCGGTGAACGGTGAGCCTTGCGGAGTCTGCAACGCCTGCCGCGCGATCGAAGAGGGAACGGCTACCGATGTTCTTGAGATGGACGCCGCGTCAAACAACGGCGTCGATAACATAAGAGATATACGCGACGAAGTGGTTTTTGCCCCCTCGCAACTCAAATACAGGGTCTACATCGTCGACGAGGTCCATATGCTCTCGCAGAGCGCCTTCAACGCTCTGCTGAAAACACTCGAAGAGCCGCCGTCGTATGTTATATTCATACTCGCGACGACCGAACAGCATAAGCTGCCGGCTACCATCGTATCAAGATGCCAGCGTTTTGAATTCAGAAGGATCCCGACACCCGTTCTGGCGAAAAGGCTTGACTTCATCGCCGGTGAAGAAAATATAGACCTCACAGCCGACGCCGCGCACCTGCTTGCCCGGCTTGCGCAGGGAGGGATGAGAGACGCGATAAGCCTGCTTGAGCTTTGCGCCGGCAACGGAGAGAAAATAACGCCTGCGCTCGTCTGCGAGACTGTCGGAAGCACAGGGCGTGAGCAAACGCTGAAAATGGCAAAAGCAGTCAGCACAAAAGATTACGATACGATATTTTCCGAGATAGATTCGCTCGTAAGTTCCTCGAAAAGCATAGCGGTCTTCTGCCAGGATATGATCTCGTTCTGGCGCGATATGCTGGTATTCCGTTCGTCACCGAACGCATCGGAATATCTTGACCTCACCGATGCGGAGACCGAAGAGCTTGCTGCGATCGCGGGCAAGTTCACAAAAGAAACGCTGCTCTGGCATTGCGGGCTGCTCGATGACGCACTTGCAAGAATCAATCGCTCGGCATCAACGGCAAGGATCACAGCGGAACTTACCCTTATGCGTATGTGTGACGAAAAGCTCGACAACAGGACCGATGCCATACTTTCAAGGATCTCAAAGCTCGAGGCATCACGCCTCTCGCCCGTATCCGTGACAACTGTCGATGGACCGGAAACCTTAGTGTCCGATAAAGATAAAAAAGAAACGGCAACTCCCGTAAAAAACGAGGAAGCCGCAAAAGCTTCTTTTGCCGCAACAGATACTGCAGTGAAAAAGACCGCGGTACCGCCTGTCGAGGGTAAACGGGTACTTCGCCCGCTTCGCGCATGGGCGGATATACTTGATGAGATAAAATCGTCCGATATCGTCAGATGGATAAGCCTCAATTCCGCGTCGGCGTACACAGACGGGAACGGAAACGCGATAATCCGCTTTGACAGTGACTTTCAGCGCAGCCGCGCCGAGGAATCGCTGTCGGCTGATGACCTTTCGCAGACCGTGTCGGCACATATCGGACAGGCAGTCAGAGTCGTTTTTGAAACCTCACCGTCACAGGGCGGCGAAGGCGACAGTATAATAGACGAAATACTTGATAATCTGGAGGAAGACTCAAAATGAGAGCAAATATCCCGAAGGGAATGGGCGGCGGCGCTCAGAATATGAACGCCATGATAAGACAGGCGCAGAAACTGCAGGAGGAAGCCGCAGAGCTTCAGGCGGACCTTGACGCCCGTGAATACGATATTTCCGCAGGCGGCGGAATGGTGAAACTGAAAATAAACGGTAAGCGTGAGATACTCGGGATCGAGATCTCGCCCGATATAGTCGATCCCGACGATGTCGAGACTCTGTCGGATATAATCACGGCGGCGGTCAACGAGGGCATAAAGCGCGTTGACGAAACGAACGGCAAGGAAATGGGCAAGCTCACCGGCGGCTTCGGCGGCGGATTCCCCGGGCTGTTCTGATCTATGGCTGAATATATAGAATCTCTTCAGCGCCTTTCGGAGCAATTCGGAAGGCTTCCCGGTGTCGGAAGAAAATCGGCTATGCGTATGGCTTATGCAGTGCTTGAACTGACCGATGAGGAAGCACTTGAATTCGCAAGAGCTATAACCGATGCAAAGGAAAAGATACATCTTTGTCCGGTGTGCAAAAACCTGACCGACAGGGAACTTTGCCCCGTATGCTCGGATGTGTCACGCGACAGGAGTGTTATCTGCGTCGTCGAGGATCCGAAGGATGTTGCGGCATTCGAGAAGGTAAGGGAATTCAACGGAGTCTATCATGTCCTTCACGGCGTGATCTCTCCCGTAAACGGAGTTACCCCCGATAAGCTATATATAAAGGAACTTCTCGAACGGATCGGCGAAACCGACGAGATCCGTGAAGTCATAGTAGCGACAAATCCCAATGTCGAGGGTGAGGCGACCGCAATGTACATATCAAAGCTGATCCGCCCGCTCGGGATAAAGGTCACGCGACTTGCCTACGGTATGCCGGTCGGCGGGGATCTTGAATACGCCGATGAAGTAACGCTTTTCCGCGCGCTTCAGGGACGGCGTGATGTCTGATACTCTGATAATATTGCAAAGGAGATAAAATAAATGGCAAAGGAAAAGAAAAAAAGCACTTTTTGGTCTGACTTCAAAAAGTTCATTTCAAAGGGCAATGTCGTCGACATGGCGGTCGGTGTTGTCATAGGCGGAGCCTTCGGTAAGATAGTCACGGGACTCGTAAACTACATAATCAACCCCGTGGTGAGCCTTATTACCGGAAGCGGTAAGGACCTTGACTCTCTGAAGACCGTTCTTGTCCCCGAAAAGATCGTCAACGATGTGGTCGAGCAGAAGGAGATCGCGATACTTTGGGGCACATGGATCCAGACGATCATCGACTTCCTGATAGTTGCGTTCTGCATCTTCCTCGTGCTTCGCCTTATCACAAAGGCGAGAGCGACGCTTGAAAGGAAAAAGCTCGCTGCAGAGGAAGCAAAGGCAGCCGAGGCTGCCGCGAAAGCCGAAGCCGAAAAGAAAGCTGCCGCCGAGGCAGCCGCAGTCGCAGCTGCAAGACAGAATCAGATCGAAGAGAGCCTTCTCAACCAGGAAAAGCTACTCGAAAAGATCTGCGAGGCTGTATCCAAAAAGTAACTGCATAAAAACATCCGGAGCGATAAGCTCCGGATGTTTTTATATATCAAGGTAGAACTCTTCCCCGAGGAAAAGAGAGTATATGCATACACCGTCGGGTCCTGCCGAAAGAAGCTTTTCTGCTGCCTTTTTGTAGTACGAAAGCTGTTCACCGTGACGGTCAAGGAAGAAGCGCCGGATCTTTTCATCGTCACCGGCAAATTCCTTCGGAACATAGTCTGTCTTGTAATCGCACAGCACTATCCTGCCGTCGCGGTCGATAAACAGCAGGTCTATAACACCCTGAACGAGTATCTCCTCACCCTTGAGAGCGTCGGCTACCGCACTGTCGGAGGTAAATTCCGCTGCGGGAAGCAACAGATTGAAGCGCGTTTCCCGCCATAGCTTCTTTGAACCTTCTATCTTTGCGAAGAAAGACGAAGAGAAGAATCTTTCGAGCTGACGGATATTTACAAGCGCGGCGCTTCCGGCGGGAATGAATCTTTCCGTAACGAGGCGCGAAAGCTCCTCCGTGACCGAACGCTTCGCTCTTTCAAAGTCGCAGAACTGAAGGAAAAGGTGAGTCGCGGTGCCTTTTTCGGCGGCGCTTGCCCGCCTGTCGACCTCCGCCATCATGAAAAGAGGCTTCCTTTCGGGCGCGGGAAGACGGTCGCTTGCGGGTTCGGCAGTACCTTCGTCAAGCAGATCGGGATACAGGCGCGATACCGAGAGCTTTGCGGGGATCCTTACGGCTTCGGCGTGCGGATAGGAATATCCGAACATCTCGGATAACCGCTCCTTTATCTTTCTGTACCTTGCCTCGCTTATCTCCGACGAATTTTCTGCCGTTTCGGGGCTTTCCTGATGATCTTCGGCAGTGTTCGGAAGCTCCGCACCGTCCGGAAATACCGAAAGCTCAAGGCAATCTCCCGCATAAACAGCCGCAGGAAGCAGCCAATCAAGGTAACAGTTTGCCGCCATGACCGACGAACGGCAGGCAAAGCGCGCACGGCTTTTCGCAAGCATCAACGCCCCCTCGGGATCCTTACCGCCGACCGAGCCGGTCACATAAAGTCTTTCGCGGGCGCGGGTGAGGGCAACATATAGGACCCGCATCTGCTCCTCCGTCTGCTTTTCTCTTATTGAAACGGTAAGTGCGAGTCTGTGAGGTGTGTCGGTCCTCGCAAATCCCGTGTCGTCGGTCAGCTTTAATGCTATTCCTGTTCCGGTATCCGACAGGAGGGTGGAATTGAGGTCATCGCGGTTGAACCTTACACCGCAACCGACAAGGAAGACGACAGGAAACTCAAGCCCTTTCGATTTGTGTATCGTCATTATTTTTACAGCTCCGACTGCCGAAGGGACCGAAGGTGAATCGACCGTCTCGCCTGATTCGATGATCGAGCTTATGTAGTTTACAAAGCCGGTAAGTCCGTCCGTACGCGTTTTCGCATATCTCAATGCATAGTCGGAGAATCTAACAAGATTTGCATGTATCTGCTCGGCAGTCCTGCCGGAATTATCGTCCGACAGCGACATGACCGAAAACTTTTCAAATATGTCGCGCACAAAGCGGTCAACGGGAGAGCTTCGGCTCTCCTCGCGCAGAGAATCGAAGAGCGCAAGAAAATCCGCACATTTTTCTTTCAGTTCACCGTCGGCAAGGTCGATTGCCGCATATTCCTCCGTGGCGTCAAAAAGTGAGTAAGAAATATCCGACGCCGCGCGTATCCTTACAAGTTCGTCCATCGTAAAGCCGAAAAAGGGCGAGCGCAGCGCCGCGGCGAGCATAATGTCTTTCTGAGGATTATCTATTGCCGCAAGAAGCGAAAATACGAGCAGGATCTCGGGATTTGCAAAGAAATCCTTCGCCGCTGAATTTTCGGACGGTATTCCCGCGGCGCTCAGAGCTTCCTCGACAAGAGATGAAAAGTTCGAGCTGCGGCTGAGTACGGCAATATCGGAATATCCGATCGGTGTTCCGTCATCCTTCCTGCCATCCGCAACGAGCGCGGCGATCTCGGATACTATATACGCCACCTCGGGGCGCGTTGCTTCTCCGGCTCCCGAGCAAAAGAGAGAGAGCCTGACCTTTTCGCTGTCGGCGTCGGATCTTCCGTGGATAAGGTCGTCCTCGCGACGATAGCCGACGACTCCGCCGGCAAGCATAAAGGTCGAACGGCTGACGGCGTTGACAAAATCTATCACGGGGCCGTCGCACCTAAAGTTTTCAGACATATAGATCGCACATTCGCGCCGTTCTTCGGCATCCGGAGAGCCGAAATCGGGCATGGAATCGCGCATACTGCCGAATACTGCCGGTTCGGCTCCGCGGAATCCGTAAATGCTCTGCTTTATATCTCCGACCGAGAAGCGGCAGCCTTCCTTTGACACCGCGCGGAATATCTCGTCCTGCACGGGGTCGACATCCTGATACTCGTCAATATAAACGGCGTCGTATTTTTGGCGCAGCTCAAGTGCCGTTTCGGTCGGTGTTCCGTCCTTTTTTACGAGAAGTGTATGCGCAAGTCGTTTTATGTCGGAAAATTCAAGGATCCTGCGAAGGATCTTTTCCTTTGCATATCTCCGCCTGTATTCCGAAATGACAGCCGAAAGCACCGAAAGCTCCTCCGCCGTTCTGAGTGCGAGAGCCGAGATCTCTGCCGGAGTAAGGCAGAAATACTTTTCCTTCATTCCGGAAAGCTCTTTTTTGTAGGTCTCGCGCAGCTTCTGATAGGCTTTCGTCGTCTCGTCTGCGTGCTTTCCGAGGCTCTTCAGCCCCATCGCGGCATATGTTCCCGCGACCGCGGAGGCTTTTTCATATCCTTCGGCAACAGCCGCCTTCAAAGAACGGCAGAAGTCAAGATCGGAGGCAAACGCCGGAAGGTAATTCTTTGCACACACGCCTCCGTCATCAAGCTCGCGGCAAGCGGTTGCGCATATGCTCTCAAAATATGAGAGCTTCTCCGAAAGGCTCGTTTTCAGCCTTTTCCCGTAAACCGTGTCAAAGAAGTCAAGCTCCGCGCTGTTTCTGTATTCCTTCACGGCATCATCGGTATAGGTGTCGGGCGAGGTCACATTTTCAAGATCTTCGGCATAATCTATGAGAATATCAATAAATTTGCCCTCATCGCGCGTGCCGGAAAAATTTTCGGCAAAACGCGAAAAGTTTACCGACGGGTCACAGGAATCGTACATCGAATCAATGACCGAATTCATCACATCGAGCTTGAGAGCAGAAAGCTCTGTCTCGTCGGCAAGCCTGAAATCCGGCGGCAGGGGAGTCCCTCCGTCAAGCGTCAGACGCTGGAAATAAGCCTTAACAAGGTCAAGGCAGAAAGAATCTATCGTGCATATATCGGCGCTTCCGATAAGCACCGACTGCCGCAGCAGATGTTCGTTGAGCGGATCGGCGGCAAGTGCGTCGCCGAGCGCTTTCGATATCCTCTCGCGAAGCTCGGACGCCGCAGCGCGGGTGAAGGTCACGACAAGCATCCTCGACAGATCGGCGGGGTCGTCGGCGGCGGTAAGAGAGCCGATTATCCTTGCCGTCAGTGCTGCTGTTTTGCCGGAACCCGCGGCAGCGGAAAGGAGTATGCTTTTGTCTCTTGTTTCAACGGCGTTTCTCTGCGCCGGAGTCATATTGAAGCCCAAGTTGCCACCTCCTTTAATCGTGTGTTTTCCGCGCACTGCGGCATATAATGTTCATCTGACAATAGTTGCAGGGAGATTTCCCGCCGTTTATAAACGGCTCTGCGGAAGCCTTTCCGCTCCGAAGCTCTCCCGCTATCTTTTCTATGACCGAGTAAAGCTCTTTTCTCAGCGCCTCAAAGCCGTCGATGTCGAGCCGTCCCTGTTTCGGCACCTTCCCGAGTGCAGCAAGGACTCCCGCGTCATCAAGGAAAACTCCCGATCGGTCGAGCCTGCCGAGAGCATCCTCGGTGACTTTCACCTCGTCGGGCAGTCCGGTGGTCGAAATGACAGTAAGATAAGACGAAAGGTAATTCGCGGCGGCAGGGATCGGAGCCTTGCCCGGCGCACAACCTATCGTACAGGCAAAATCGGTATCGGGGCGGCAGAGCGAAAACAGGTATATCAGAAGCTGGAGATTCAGCCCCGAGCTTACATCGTCAAGCGAAAATTTCTTTGATCCGGTCTTGTAATCGACAACGCGGACAAAAACATCGTCTCCGTTCCTCCAGAGGTCTATCCGGTCAACGCATCCGTTGAGACTGACCGAAGAGCCATCGGAAAGTTTGAGGCAAAGGGTATCGGCACTCCCGTCCTTAAGCCTGTATTCAAAATACGCCGGCAGGAAGGAAGAATCCGAAAACTCGCGGCGAAGGCTCTCCGCCATAAGCATCGAAAGGCGGCGAAGGCGCACAAATAAGTGCCGGAACCTGTCCGAGCGTCTTTGCTCGGGAGTTGCGATCGCCGAGAGCCGCTCGCTTATCACCGAGTCTATGACCTTCGCGGGATCGGAAAGGTCAAGCCCGTTTTCGGTCACCGATTCGCGCAGAAACCGCTCGAGGACCGAATGGATAAAGGTGCCGGAGGTCCTGTAATCGACCTCGGCTTTTTCGTCCCTGCGCAATTTCAGCGCATAGTCGCAATAATACGCAAAGCTGCACCCGACAAAGCTGTCTATCCTTGTCTGAGACAGCGACATATGCCTTCCGTTTATCATATCCGCGGTGTCGGTGCTGATCGAACAGTCGGGGGAGGCGATCCTTGAATCGGGAAGCATTATTCCTTTTGCGGCAAGCTCTTCGCTCATCGCGCGTGAAAATTCGGTGTCGTTTCCGAATCTTTTCAGGAGAGCGACCGCAGTTTCGGCCGAGGTGATTCTCTCTTCGGGCGCATCGCAGGCGAAGATCTCGTCGTTAAGATAGGGGAATGCCGTTCTGAGCCTTGTCACGAGCATGGAAGGTCTTGCTTCTTTTCCGTCGCTCCCGCGGGTCCCGTAAAGGACAAAGAGCTTTTCCGATGGCAGTGTCATCGCCCGCCTCGCATATAGCATTTCCTCGGCTGCGCGGGAAACTCCGTCGCCGCCCGAAAGCTCTATCCCCACTGAAGAAAGCTCGCGGCGGTCGGAATCGCTGAATACTCCGTTTTCGTTTACCGAAGCGGGGAATATACCCTCATTTGCTCCGATTATTATTGCTGTTTTTATCTCGCCGACACGGAGAAGGGAAGCCGAACCTATCGTGACCTCATCACTTCCCGTAGGGATGGCACCCGCCTCCGCAGATCCTATGCAGAGAAGAAGCGCGCGGTAAAGTTCTTCGTCATCAAGCCGTTCATCGGGGAAAGCCGCGGCAAGGTCATCGAGCATATCAACGATGATCCCCCACACTGCGGCGGTGTCGGACGCCGCGCGGCGTTCTCCGCGCGACATAAGTGATTCTGCCTTCGCCGAGATCTGCCCCGGCAGATCGATCTCAATAAGAAAATCATATATCGCCGCGAGAGCCTCGGGCAGCTTTTCTGCGGCGTCGAGCCTTACAAAAAGCGGCATAAGCTGTTCAAGCATTCCGGCACGGACTCGGTTGGCGGCGGAGAGGATCTTCTGTCCGCGTGCCGAGAGCCGGTCGGTATATCCGTCGGGATTCATGCTCCATTCGGATGAGGTAAAGCGATCTCCGCTTATCTTCCATGTACCGATATACTCTTCAAACATATCGGTGTCTCGAAGCGAAAAGCCGCAAACCCCCGTTTTCAGATAGGAAAGCACATCCTCCTGCCTGAACCCGAGATACTTTATCCTTATCGCCGATACGATTATCCGTATTTCGGGCATCGACGACAGGTCATTCTTTTTTGACATAAAACAGGGAATGCCCGCGCTCTCGAGAGCGGCGTCGATTATCCCTTCACAGCGCGACGCATCACGGGCGACTACTGCAATATCGCGGTACCGCAGCCCGCGGCGAAGTTCTGAACGTATCAGTGCCGCGGCAGCGTTCGCCTCATCGTAGGGATCGGTACAGGAAATAAGTCTGATATTGCCCCTTTCACCTTTGGGAATATCTTCAAACGGAGGATTCCCTGGCATCCAGAAATCGGTGGTCAGGTGCCGCAGTTCTTCGTTTTTCGCCCTGTGATTTTCGGTGAGGAAAATATTCTCGGGCGGCTTTCCGAGCCTTTCCGCAAGTGACATGAGCTTTTTTGCCGTTTCTCTTATACTTTCGGTACATATCAGCGGCAGACGCGGCGATTCGCAGCCGAGCGTCACCGTCACATTGTCCGCCTGTCTGAATATCCTTTCGATTATTCCGTATTCGAGCGCCGTGAAGCTCGTGAAAGAATCTATGAAGACCTCCGTGCCTCTGAAAAATGCGTGGGCATCAAGAATGTCTGCGAGCTTGCAAAGATCCTCGTTTCTGTCATCAAAGCTCTCGGCAACAAGCCCGCGGTATGCGGAAACTATCATCGAAAGGTCGCGCAACTTTCGTTTCAGCGGACCGTCGGGAAGCTTCAGAGCCGCCGATTCGAGCATTGCGGGAGTGACAGAGCAGGCGGTAAGCTCGTCGGCTGCGCCGAGCATAAGCGGCGTCAGTGAAAGCTCACCGCCTGTCCGCGAATACTCCTCGAGAATCGGGGAAAGCTCACGAAGCGTCCTCCACATAAAAAGAGAACGCATCGAAGGATTTATATAATGATAGGAAAGTCCGCCGTAGCGCCGGAACACACGGTTGGCAAGTCGTGTGAAATTAAGCACTTCGAACCCGAGCTGTGCGGTGAACGGAAGCCTCTCAAGCGCGAGACGCTCGGATACGACGGTCTGCTGCTCCGGAACTATCAGAAACGAGTTGTCCGGATCCTCTTTCAAAAGCTCAAATATCCGGTAAGTCTTTCCCGTACCGGGAGCGCCGAAAATGAATCTTATCATAGCGGTATCCTCATTTTTCAAAAAGCAGAAGATTGCGGCGTACGGTATTTCTTCCGCGCCACGAAAAGGCACGCGTGAGAAATTCCTCATCGCTCATCGAATCGAGTGTATGAAGATCGAGGACAGATATCACGCCCTCTTTGAAATATTCTATATTTGTGTAGATCGTACCGTCCTTCATCGCGCGCATAGTGTGCGGACAGACCTCCTGACATATATCGCATCCCCACACGCTGCCGTATTTTCTGACGGCTTCCGCCTCGGATTCGGTGAATTCACCTTTCTTTTGAGTAAGAGCCGAGAGGCACTGCCCGATTTCGCTCATGGGACATTCGCGGCGGCATCGCATACAGCCCTCGCATTCGCGTATCTCATGGCTCTCGCACGGGATCTCAGCGTCGGTGATAAGCTCGCCGAGAAAGACATATGACGAGTATTTCTCGGTGATAAGCATGCCGTTTTTGCCGTAAATACCTATCCCCGCGTGAGCGGCGGCATCGCGCTCGTCTATCGGAGAATGATCGGCAAAGCCCGCAAACCTGTTTCCCGGAAACCTTTCCGAAAGAAGCGGCAGGATCCTCTTCCAAAGTCCGGCAAAGTATCCGTGATAGTCCCTTACGGCGCAATATGCCGATATATTGTGCTTTTCGGCAAGCTCCTCCGAGAGGTAAGGTACCGCTATCATGATCGCCGTACCGCCCTCGATTCCCGCGCGGTCAAGCAGGTATTTTTTCGTTATTCTGCAATCCGACAGCGGAACAGGTGCAAAAAGCTCAATTCCTTCACCGAGCAGAAGCTCTTTTATATATGTATAAATGATACTCACCGCTTTCCTGACTTCAATATATACAGTATAACAAAAAATCACCGCAAAAACAACAGCCCTACGGCAAAAAAGTGCCTTCTTTCAAGCTTTTTTTGAAAGACCGTCAAAATACCGTCACATAACTGCTTTATAATTACGCTGTAATAAAAATCGGGAGGACAATTATCTATGACAGATGATAACGAAAAAAAAGCGTCAATAGAGAATGACCCTGAAAAAAATACAGAAGAAAAGGCGGACGACTCATCCCCGCGCTACGGGATAAGCTATACGCCCGGTCAGTCTGGATACAGCAACTCGACCTACGGTGCATACCCGGGAGGTAACAGGCATGAAACGCCCGAGCCGTCTAAAAAGAAGGACGGAAATAAAAAAGCCCTGACAGTTTCGGTTATCGCCGTATGCATAGTGGTCGCTTTGGCGATACTTATGACCGGAACATATATGACAGTGAATTCGCTCTCCGGAATACTTGAAAAGTATCGGGAATCCGATACGACCGACGGAACAGCCGATTCTTCGGTCAAACCGAGCAACACCGTCGGCAACATCATAATCTACAAGTCAAGTACGGCAAGTCCGGCTGAGACCGATTTTACCGAGACCGTGGCAAGGGTCGAAAAATCGGTAGTCGAGATCAACACCGAAACCGTGATCTATCAGAAATACTACGGAAACTATATCCAGTCCGGTGCCGGCTCGGGAGTGATAATCGGCTCCGATGAAGCGAAGGATGTTTACTATGTCATAACGAACCATCATGTGGTCGATTCGGCGAACACGATAACCGTAAGGCTTTACGACGGAAGCGAGTACAATGCATCTCTTGTAGCCGAGGATGAGATCTCGGATATAGCGCTTGTTTCAATAAGCGTGAGCAGCGGCACCGAGCTTTCCGTCGCCGAGTACGGCGACAGCTCCGAGCTTCGCAACGGCCAGGATATTTTTGCGATAGGAAATCCGCTCGGTCAGCTCGGCGGCTCGGTCATAAAGGGCATAATAAGCAAGACGGAACGCCATATATCGGTCTCGGGGATCAGGATGTCCCTGCTTCAGATCGACGCATCGGTCAACCCGGGCAACTCGGGCGGCGGACTTTTCGATATGGCGGGCAACCTTGTCGGAATAGTCAACGCAAAATCTTCTGGCGACAATGTTGACGGTCTCGGCTTTGCCATCCCCATAAACACCGCGATAAAGGTCGCAAACGAGCTCATCGAAAAGGGCTATGTCAGCGGCAGGCTCGGTTTCGGCGTCACACTGAAGGATGCCGCAGTGTCCTCGGTAAACTATTCTGTGGTATCATCACCGAACGGGATCACCGGGACCTATACCGAGAACGGCAAAGAAAAGGCCTTTACCTTTGAAGAAAATGATGTTATAATAAAGGTCAGTGACATCGAGGTCTCCGGCACCTCGTCGCTTATAAGTATTCTTTCCGAATACAAAGCGGGGGATGAGGTCGAACTTACCGTTTACCGCATAAAGCGCCAGTCGGTCGGTTTCGGCACCCGCACATATACAGAGGAATATCAGGTAAAAGTAAAACTTACCGAATACAAAGGCTGAAAAACAAAAAAATATCAGTATGAGAAGGAGGCAAAACAATGTACAATATCCTTGTGGTCGACGATGAAGTAAGGATCCGCTCAATAATCAAAAAATATGCCGAGTTCGAGGGTCACACCGTGACCGAAGCCGGCGACGGTATGGAGGCTGTGCGCCTTTGCCGCGTTAAAGAGTTCGATATAATCATAATGGATATTATGATGCCCGAGCTTGACGGCTTTTCGGCTTGCCGTGAGATACGAAAATTTTCGCAGACACCCATCATTATGCTTTCCGCCCGCGGTGAGGAATATGACAAGATAAACGGGTTCAGCCTCGGCATAGACGATTATGTGGTTAAGCCCTTTTCGCCGAAGGAACTTATGCTTCGCATCGACGCTGTTCTCAAGCGCTCAAAACCGAAGGCATCCGACACCTCCGATACAAAAAAGCAGGTCGTCGAGATCGACGGCGGCGGACTTCGCGTCGATTTTACGGCAAGGATCGTTTATATCGACGGCAAACGGGTCGATATGTCACCGAAGGAGTACGACCTTCTTTTCTACCTCATTAAAAACAAAAACATTGCACTGTCAAGGGAAAAGCTGCTCACCGAGGTCTGGGGCTATGACTTTTTCGGCGATGCGAGAACGCTTGACACGCATATAAAGCTGCTCAGAAAATCTCTCGGCAGATACGCCTCATATATCGTGACTCTTCGCGGAGTAGGTTACAGGTTTGAGGACGGCAATGGCTGAACGCAGAAAAGCTCACGGAAGATCGAAAGGGATGAGCATCCGCTGGAAGCTCTTCACATATCTTGCGATCTTCACGGCGTTTGCACTGCTCGTCATATGGATCTTTCAGGTGCTTCTTCTTAACCGCTTCTATGAAACGATAAAAATAGACGAGCTTAACGATGCCGCGGAAACGGTTTCGGGATCTGTATCGGATCGCGAAACACTCGATGAAGACATCGCGTCGGTATATAAAAGCTCGCTGATATTCACAAAGGTCTATCGGGTCGGAAGCGACGGTACACCTGAGCTTGTCACCTCGGTGAACGCCGTAGGAGACTATTACCTGAAATACGCACCGGTGTCTCAGCTTGCCAAAATGTACAAGAAAGCAACGCTGAACAACGGCACTTACTACGAGAGAAGGACAATGACACCGCTTAAAGGCGGTATAGTCCCCGACCAGTCTTCTTCGGACGGGCAGGAAAGCTCCGATACCGCAGTGCCGGAAACCAAGATGAAGGAGATCGTTTACGCGAAGATAGTGGACACCGATGCGGGCGAGCGTTATGTTATCCTTATGAATGCGATATACACTCCGCTCGATGCGACTGTCAATACGCTGAAGATCCAGTTTATGTGGATAGCCGCGATCCTTCTTTTCGGCGCTTTCGTGCTTGCCGCGCTGATGTCGGCGAAGATCTCGTCGCCTATTATCAAGATGAACGCGGCGGCAAAGCGGCTCGCAAAAGGAAACTACGAAGCCGACTTTGAGGGCGGAGGTATCCGCGAGACCGGTGAGCTTGCCGATTCGCTGAACTACGCCTCGGAAGAGCTGTCCAAGGCTGACCACCTGCAAAAGGAACTTCTTGCAAACATTTCCCACGACCTGCGGACTCCGCTTACGATGATAACGGGATACAGCGAGGTGATGCGCGACATTCCGGGAGAGAACACTCCCGAAAATGTTCAGGTCATCATAGACGAATCGGTGAGGCTCACCGAGCTTGTCAATGATATGCTTGACCTTTCAAAGATAAGGGCAGGCACTGTGAATTACGAGATGTCCGAATTCAACCTCACCGAAACGGTGCGGTCAACGATGAACCGCTACCGCAAGCTGACCGAAAAGGACGGATACAGGATCGAATATTCCTCCGATTCCGATGTTTTCGTTTACGGCGACCGCACAAGACTCCTGCAGGTCATATATAACCTTATAAACAATGCCTTGAATTACGCAGGAGACGATAAGCTGGTCAAGGTAGAACAGACGATCCTTGACGGAAGAGTGCGCATATCGGTATCCGATAACGGAGAGGGGATACCCGCCGAAAAGCTTTCGAGCATCTGGGACAGGTATTATAAGGTCGACCGCGTCCACAAACGCGCGATCGTCGGTACCGGACTCGGACTTTCGATCGTCAAGGAGATACTTGAGGCTCACGGAGCGACCTACGGCGTTGAAAGTACGGCGGGCGACGGCAGTACCTTCTGGTTCGAGATGCCGCTTGCCGCAAACCCCGGCAAAACAGAATAATGATCCGGGATTCCTCCGCATAAATTGCGGAGGAATCTTTTTCTCTGTACAGGCATATATTTTTCCTGAATCAAAAAGAAAGGGATATACTTATTATGCCGAAAAAAATACTGACATTCCTGCTTGCCGTATGCCTCCTTATACCGATAGCGCTTATCCCGTCGGGCGCTGTGACAGGCTCTGCCGAAAGTGTCGACGCCGCGGCGCTCGACCCCGATTGCATAAGCGCGGTGCTTATGGAAGCCTCGACCGGTAAAGTCCTATATGAAAAGAATCCGGATCAGCCTTTGCCTCCGGCGTCGGTAACAAAAATAATGACGCTCCTTCTCATAATGGAGGCGATAGACGGCGGAAAGCTCAAGTGGAACGATACCGTGACGGCGAGCGCAAATGCAGCCTCAATGGGAGGCTCGCAGATATTCCTCAAGGAAGGCGAGCAGATGACCGTAGAAGATCTTGTAAAAAGCGTTGTCGTCGCCTCTGCAAACGACGCGGCAGTCGCCCTTGCCGAGCATATTGCCGGCAGCGAGGAGGTCTTTGTCGCGCGTATGAACGAAAGAGCCAAGGCTCTCGGGATGAAGAACACTCATTTTGAAAACACCAACGGACTTGACGATACCGCGGTGAATCATGTAACATCGGCACGCGATATAGCCATTATGTCGCGGGAGCTGATAAAGCACAGAAAAATACTTGATTTCAGCGGCATCTGGATGGATACTATACGCGGCGGCACTTTCGGACTTACCAACACAAACCGTCTGATAAGATTCTACAAAGGCGCCACCGGTCTTAAAACCGGCTCGACCTCAAAAGCAAAATTCTGCATCAGCGCGACCGCCGAGCGCGACGGCATGGAGCTTATCGCCGTGATAATGGCGGCGCCTTCGCGTGATGTGAGGAACAACGCAGCAAAGACTCTGCTTGATTGGGGATACGCCAATTTCAGCGTTTACAATCCCGAGGTCAAGCTCCCCGAAAACATAGCGGTCAGCGGAGGATGCGAGGAGATCTGCCGCATTTCAGCCGATGATTTCTCGGCTGTCATTCCGAAAAACTCCGACAGCAAGGTGCAGATAAAGATAGATATTCCCGAAAAGCTCTCGGCTCCGGTCGAAAAGGGAATCCGCATCGGAAGCATAATATTCACGCTTGACGGCGAAACTATCGGTGAAGCTCCGGTAAAAGCGACAGATTCGGTCAAAAAAATGGGATATACCGATGCTTTCAGGAAAATTCTTGCATATTTTCTGGGTAAATGAAAAAATTCCTATTGAAAAACGGATAAAAATACTGTATAATAGGCCGGATAAAAAAGTTTTTAATAAAAAGAAGGTTCTCAAATGTCTGTAAGATTAAACGACAACTACATCAAACAGTTCGTCACCGAAAAAGAGATCGGTGAATACCGTGAAAGAGTCATTGACGCCGACCGCAAGCTCCGCAACGGTACCGGTGAAGGCTCGGACTTTCTCGGATGGATGACCGCTTCGTGCGACTACGACCGTGATGAATACGACAGGATCAAAAAAGCTGCGGAAAAGATACGCTCGACCTGCGATATATTCGTGGTCATAGGCATCGGCGGCTCCTACCTCGGTTCCCGTGCGGTGATAGAATTTCTCAAATCGCCCCGTCACAATCAGATAAAAGACGGCGCTCCCGAGATATATTTTTCGGGGTGCGATATGAGCGCTTCGGCGATGAACGAGCTGCTCGCGCTCTGCGAAGGCAAGGATGTCTGCATCAATGTAATCTCGAAATCCGGAGTCACTACCGAGCCGTCTGTGGCATTCCGCTTGTTCAGAGAGCTTCTTGAGAAAAAATACGGCAGAGAAGGTGCGGCGGAGAGGATCTTCGTAACCACCGACCGTGCGCGCGGCGCTCTCAAACCGCTCGCCGACAGGGAAGGCTACGAACGCTTTGTCGTTCCCGATAATATGGGCGGGCGTTATTCGGTCCTCAGCGCTGTCGGACTGCTTCCCATCGCCGTCGCCGGTGTCGATATCGACGAACTTATGAGCGGTGCCGACGAAGCAAGAAAGGCTCTGACCTCGACCGATCTTGATAAAAACGACAGTTATCGCTATGCTGTTATCAGAAACATCCTGCTTGAAAAAGGCAAGAATATCGAGATCCTTGTCGGCTACGAGCCTTATCTCCAGATGTTCAACGAATGGTGGAAGCAGCTCTTCGGTGAATCCGAGGGTAAGGACAACAAGGGTATCTATCCCGCATCGGTTATCTTTTCCACCGACCTTCATTCGCTCGGTCAGTATATCCAGGAAGGTCAACGCCTGATGTTCGAGACCGTTATGAACATCGAAAAGGAAGATGGAGACATAGTTATCCCCAACGACGCCGAGAACAGCGACGGACTTAACTTCCTTTCGGGAAAATCTCTGAGTGAGGTCAACCGCACTGCAATGCACGCGACCGTCCTCGCCCATGTGGACGGCGGAGTGCCTAATCTTGTGCTTGACATTACCGATCGTTCGGCTCATTCCGTCGGATACCTCATCTACTTCTTTTGGATGACCTGCGCCATGTCGGGCTATCTGCTCGGTGTGAATCCTTTCAACCAGCCGGGCGTCGAGGCTTACAAGAAAAATATGCTCGCTCTGCTCGGAAAGCCCGGATATGAAGAGCTTGCCGCAACTCTTGCCGAAAAACTCAAATAAAATCCTCCGTTATACCTTGCAATTTTCAGAAAAATATAGTATAATAGACTCGGAATAAAAAACAGGAGGACCCTCAAATGCTCAAACTCATAATCGGTGTCAAAGGAACCGGTAAAACAAAGGCTCTGATCGATATGGTCAATAAGGCGACGGAGGCTTCGGAAGGCTCGGTCGTCTGCATTGAACGCGGCGTAAAGCTGAGATACGATGTAAAATTCCGCACCCGCCTTATCAATACAAACGATTACCTTATTTTCGACGCTCAGTCGCTCTTCGGCTTCATCGCCGGAATTCTTGCCAGCAATCACGATGTGACCGATGTTTATGTCGATTCTTCGCTCAAGATCTGCAACGAGGATATAAACGCTTACGAGAAAATGATCCTCGAGCTTGACGAGCTTGCCGAAAAGCATTCGGTCAATGTCATAATGACTGCCTCGATCCCCGTAGAGCAGGCGTCCGATATAGTCAAAAAGTACATCTGATCACCGAAACATTAAAATAAACAGCCGCACACTCGTTGTGCGGCTGTTTATGTGTTTGTTTTGCGTCAGACTCGTTCACGGAGCTTCATATCCGAAGCATCGCACCTGAGACCGACAAAGATCATTACAAGGTAACCGAGAACTCCCACGGCAATATCCGAAGCATATCCGGCGACCATCCAGAGCGCATCTGCAACTCCGGTCGGAAATCCTATCGTAAAGTCGTATATAAGCCTTTGAAGGACAAGGAACGAGGAAACTACGACCGCGGAAAAGAATGCGGCGCGCAGAACAGGATTTGAAAAAGAAACCAGCTTCTCATACGGAAATACCTTGCCGCGAGCATCGAACAGCTTACCGTCACCGAGCTTTTCTGCGTTTTTGGTTGCTACCGCTGCGAGCTTTCTGAAGCGTCCGATCATCGACTGGGAAACCGCAATGACGATGAAATACTGTAAAAGCTCAACAGAGAAGCTGACAAGGCTCGCCTTAATATCGTCAGACAGTCTTTCCTGGGCAGTATGATAAATAAGACGGGATGAAAGAATATTCAGCGCATATTTCATAAAGGTCGCGGCACTGTATGAGATCATTATCGGCAGACTCTTTTTGAATCCGAACCGGTAAAGTCCGAAAACGGTGATCCCGTAGCATATGAAAAACGCAAAGAAATCAATTGCCTTGCCCGATATATCAAGGATATTCGGAAGGTAATCTATTCCTATCGTCGCATCCGAGCCGAGAATTACCTTCGCAGGGCTGAGCGCAAAAGCGAATATGCAGAAAAGTCCGAGCGATACCGCAAGAGTTATAAGTGTGAGCCGTTGAAGAAGTTTTTTGTCCATATGTTCCTCCCATAGGGAAAGCGTGGATTGATATTAACAAGAATTGATATTAATAATTATAATGATTCGGGACATTTAAGTCAATGACTTTCTGATAAATTAGTGTGAATACCGCCGCAAACGACAGAAAAGGATAAAAAATCTTGACAAACAGACATTATTATAGTATTATATATGGTAGTACATATTGAGTGGGAGGCAGTATAATTTTTCTTGTCAAAATTAAAAAATAACCGAAATTACGGAGATTTAAATGGATGTAAAAAAACTTCTCTGCATCACCGGAACGCTTGACTGCGGTGGTGCGGAAACATTTCTCATGAAGATATTCCGTCGGCTCGACCGCACAAAATATATTATGGATTTCTGCATTACAGTTCCTGAAAAATGTTACTATGACGATGAGGCAGAGCTTCTCGGCGGTAAAATATATAGGATCCCGCAAAAATCACAATCTCTTTCAAATTTCAAAAAAAGGCTGTACAATGTCGTAAAAAGCGGGAATTACAGATATGTGCTTCGCGTGACATCAACACCGCTCGGATTTCTTGACGCTAAGATCGCTAAAAAGGCAGGTGCTGAGATTTGCTCGGTAAGGTCTTCAAACTCGAGTGAAGGCGGCGGATTCAGAGAAAAAATTGAAGCTTTTGTAGGCAGAGCGCTATACGGCAAGTATATAGATGTGAAGATAGCACCGTCAGACCTTGCGGCAAGGCACACCTTTGGCGAGCGGGCATACGGGAACGGTGATGTAAATATACTTCACAACGCAATAGATCCCGAGACCTACCGTTTTGATCCTGCCGCAAGAGCGCGTTTGCGCAAAGATTTCGGCATTGCCGACACCGAAATATTGATAGGTCATATCGGTAGATTTGCCAAACAGAAAAATCACGGATTCCTTATCGAAGTCTTTGCTGAATCTCTAAGAAGAAATCCTGCTTGCCGTCTCATTCTTATCGGAAGCGGGGTGCTTGAAAATAAAATAAAAGAAAAAGCGTCTGAACTCGGTGTGCTTGACAGAATAATTTTCACAGGTGTTCGTTCCGATATTCCCGACCTTCTTTCGGCTATTGATGTTTTTGCATTTCCTTCACTTTTTGAAGGTATGCCGAACACGGTTATAGAGGCACAGGCAACCGGTCTCCACTGCATTATATCTGATACAATTACACGAGAGGCTGACATCACCGGTCTTGTAAGGTATCTTCCGATAGACCGTGATGCCATCGGAGTATGGGTCGACTCGGTGCTTGAATCGAAGACAGCTGAAAGAAGATCTCAAAAGGAAGCATTTATCAGAAATCATTACGATATAGATTCCGTTGTCAATGATTTCACGGATCTTGTATTCGGGGAAAAGACAGGAAACCTTACATAAAATGAAGATAAAAAAATATTTCACCGCGTTGAAGAGATTCATATGCGATCCGGACTATCGCTTTCTTCTGAAAGCCGGCATCGGAAGGTACAACAGTATGCCCGATCAGGAATACATTATCAAAAAATTTCGGGCAAGTATGGGATATGAGCCTGATCTTGATGAGCCGAAGACCTTCAATGAAAAGCTGCAATGGCTGAAGCTCTACGATCGAAGACCCGAATATACCGTCATGGCGGACAAATTCCTTGCACGCGAGTACATCGAAAATAAGCTTGGAAATGAATACCTTATCCCGCTGATCGGCGTCTGGGATGATCCCAATGAGATAGATTTCAAATCGCTTCCCGAAAAGTTCGTCCTCAAGTGCAACCACAATTCGGGACTCGGAATGTACATCTGTCGCGACAAGGCTAAGCTCAATGAAAAAAAGGTCAGAAATGCTCTTCGTCGCGGTCTTAAACAGGACTACTACCTTTGCGGGCGTGAATGGCCCTATAAAAATATCCCGCGCAAGGTCATCTGCGAAAAGTATATGACCGATTCCCCCGAAAGCTCGGACTTTACCGATTATAAATTTTTCTGTTTTGACGGCAAAGCAGATTGTGTTATGCTTTGCCTTGATAGAAGCAGCGGAGACACGAAGTTTTACTTTTTCGACCGCGATTGGAATCTTAAAAGATACAATATCCGCGGCAAAAATGCTCCGTATGGCTTCACATTACCGAAACCGGATAATATTGGCAAAATGTTTGAGATAGCCTCCGTGCTTTCGGAAGATCTGCCTTTCGCAAGGATCGACCTATACAATTCGGACGGGCATATATACTTCGGCGAGATAACATTTTATCCCGACAGCGGATTTGATCCGAATCTTCTGAAGGAAACCGATGAATATTTCGGAAACCTTATAAAACTTCCGGAAAGAAAATGATCCTTTCATTCACCGCATAATTTTACATAAAAGGGAGTTCCCGATATGAAAACAGTCGGCTTTCCGATAAGCCATAAAGAAAATGAAAACCGCCGTGCAGTGATCCCGCCCGACATCGGAAAAATAAAACATCCCGAAGCTCTTTGTTTTGAAGAAGGATATGGAGAGGTCATGGGCTTTTCCGACAGTGATTACAGAGCTGTCGGGACGCACACCGCAGCACGCAAAGAGGTACTCAGACAGGACATTATCTGTGATCCGAAGGTCGGAGACGCTGAATATCTCGGCGAACTTAAGGATCAGACTGTGTTCGGATGGCTACACGCCGTACAGAACCGAGAGATCACCGACAGACTCATCGGCGGGCGCCTCTCGGCATATGCGTGGGAGGATATGTCATATAAAGGCAGGCATATATTCTGGCGTAACAACGAACTTGCGGGAGAGGCCGCAATCATGCACGCCTTTCAATGCTACGGAAGGATGCCTTATGAGACAGAGGTCGCGGTGATCGGGCGCGGCAACACGGCAAGAGGCGCTGTGCGCGTTCTGAACATGCTCGGTGCCGATGTCATGCAGTACGACCGTAAGACCGAGGCGCTTCTTCGCGACGAGCTTGGCAAATATGATGTTATCGTAAACTGCATACTTTGGGACACGGAACGCACCGACCATATAATTTACCGCGAAGACCTTCGCCGTATGAAACCGAAATCAATGATAGTCGATGTAAGCTGTGACAAAAACGGAGGTATTGAAACAAGTATCCCGACTACATTTGAAAACCCGACATATCTTGTCGACGGAGTGATGCACTATGCAGTTGACCATACACCGTCTTTGTTTTATAAGACTTTTACCGAGAACAACTCGGCAACAGTCGCACCATACATTGATATGCTCGTAAATGAAACGCCCGATGAAGTCCTTTGCGGCGCACTGATAATCAGGAACGGTATTATCATCGACGAACGGATAAAGAAATTTCAGGGCAGGGAATGAAATACAGCTTTTCCTGTCACTTATAAAAAAGAAATAACTTAAATAAAAATTTATCCCCGCAGAAGATTTCCTCTGCGGGGATGTTTTATGCTTTTGTCTGTTTCAGCAGTTTACACTCAGTCCTTGAGCGCAGCCTGAGCCGCGGCAAGTCTTGCGATCGGTACTCTGAAAGGCGAGCAGGAAACATAGTCAAGACCGATCTTGTGGCAGAACTCGACGGAAGCGGGATCGCCGCCGTGCTCGCCGCAGATACCGATGTGCAGATGCTTGTTTGCACCGCGACCGAGCTTGACAGCCATTTCCATAAGTCTTCCTACGCCGGTCTGGTCGAGCTTTGCAAACGGATCGCTCTCGTAGATCTTCGCATCGTAGTAGGCACCGAGGAACTTACCGGCGTCGTCACGCGAGAAGCCGAAGGTCATCTGCGTAAGGTCGTTGGTTCCGAAGCAGAAGAAGTCGGCGTCCTTCGCAATGTCATCGGCAGTAAGAGCAGCTCTCGGGATCTCGATCATGGTACCGACTTCGTACTTGAGGTCGGCGCCGGCAGCCTTGATCTCGGCATCGGCAGTCTCAGCAACGATGTTCTTTACGAACTTAAGCTCTTTCTCTTCGCCGACCAGCGGGATCATGATCTCGGGAACGATCTTCCAGTCGGGGTGCTTGCGGCTTACATTGATAGCGGCACGGATGACAGCGGTCGTCTGCATCTTCGCGATCTCGGGATAGGTGACGGTCAGACGGCATCCGCGGTGACCCATCATCGGGTTGAACTCATGCAGACCCGTGATGATCTCCTTGATGCGGGCAACGGTCTTGCCCTGAGTCTTCGCAAGAAGAGCGATCTCCTCCTCGGTGTTCGGTACGAACTCATGGAGCGGGGGATCAAGGAATCTGATGCAGACCGGTGCGCCCTCGAGAGCCTCATAGAGAGCCTCGAAGTCACCCTGCTGATAAGGCATGATCTTTGCAAGCGCGGTTTCTCTCTCTTCGACAGTATCGGAGCAGATCATCTCGCGGAAGGCAGCGATCCTGTCAGCCTCAAAGAACATATGCTCGGTACGGCAGAGACCGATACCCTCGGCACCGAGTTCACGAGCCTTCTTCGCATCGCGGGGAGTATCCGCATTGGTGCGGACCTTGAGTCTTCTGTATTTGTCGGCCCAGCCCATGATCCTGCCGAAGTCGCCGCTTATCTGAGCATCGACCGTCGGGATGGCTTCGCCGTAAATGTTACCGGTAGTACCGTCGATGGAGATCACATCACCCTCGTGGAAGGTCTTTCCGGCGAGCGTGAACTTCTTGTTTTCTTCATCCATATAGATGTCGCCGCAGCCCGAAACGCAGCAGGTTCCCATACCGCGGGCAACAACGGCAGCGTGCGAGGTCATACCGCCACGGACGGTAAGGATACCCTGCGACGCCTTCATGCCGGTGATGTCCTCAGGCGAGGTCTCAAGTCTGACAAGAACGACCTTCTTGCCGGCTGCCTTCCACTTTTCGGCATCTTCTGCGGTGAAGACTACCTGACCGCAAGCGGCACCGGGGGATGCACCGAGTCCTCTTCCGAGGGGCTTTGCAGCCTTGAGCGCCTTTGCGTCGAACTGCGGGTGGAGCAGAGTGTCAAGGTTACGGGGATCTATCATAAGGACAGCTTCCTTCTCGCTTCTCATACCCTCGTCAACGAGGTCACAGGCGATCTTGAGAGCTGCCTGAGCGGTTCTCTTACCGTTGCGGCACTGGAGCATATAGAGCTTGCCGTTCTCGACGGTGAACTCCATATCCTGCATATCGCGATATCTGTTTTCAAGGATTCCGCAGACCTCGACGAACTGCTTGTAAGCCTCGGGGAACTGCTCTGCCATCTGGGAGATAGGCATAGGAGTACGGACACCGGCAACGACATCCTCGCCCTGAGCGTTCACAAGGAACTCGCCCATGAGCTTCTTCTCGCCGGTAGCGGGGTCACGGGTAAAGGCAACGCCGGTACCCGAGTTGTTGTTGAGGTTACCGAATACCATCGGCATTACATTGACGGCAGTACCCCAGCTGTAGGGAATATCGTTGTCGCGGCGGTAAACATTCGCGCGGGGGTTGTCCCAGCTGCGGAAGACCGCACGGATCGCTTCGTAAAGCTGAGTCTTGGGGTCGGAGGGGAAGTCGCTTCCGAGCTGCTTCTTGTACTCTGCCTTGAACTCGGTGGCAAGCTCCTTGAGATCGGCGGCAGTGAGATCTACATCGTAGTGAACGCCCTTTTCGGTTTTCATCTTGTCGATTAGCTGCTCAAAATACTTCTTTCCGACTTCCATAACGACATCGGAGAACATCTGGATAAATCTTCTGTAAGAATCGTAAACGAATCTCTCGAATTTGGGATCGGGGTTGGATTTGATCATAGCGGCGCAGACTTCGTCGTTAAGACCAAGGTTCAGAATGGTGTCCATCATACCGGGCATCGAAGCGCGTGCGCCCGAACGGACCGAAACAAGCAGAGGATTGGTGAGGTCGCCGAACTTCTTGCCGTTGATCTCTTCCATCTTTTCGACATTTTTCATGATCTCAGCCATGATCTCGTCGTTGATTCTTCTGCCATCCTCATAGTACTGAGTGCAGGCCTCGGTCGTGATCGTGAAGCCCTGCGGAACAGGGAGACCGATGTTGGTCATTTCGGCAAGGTTTGCGCCCTTACCGCCGAGAAGCTCGCGCATATCGGCGTTGCCCTCAGTAAAGAGGTAAACATACTTTTTGCTCATGCTTTTTTTCTCCTATCATATATTTTGCATTCAACGCATATTATACCATAATACCTACAGGTTTTTCAAGGGGTTATGCACATTTTTTTGTGTCTTTCCTCAAATAAATTCTCCTCAAAGGCAAAACGGATTGACAGGAGAGGTTATTTAGGGTATAATATTACCGATATTTACATTCGGGAAGCAAAATATGAGCATATTCGATTTTTTCAAAAAAACAGAAAACACACAGACACCGACAGGGCCGGTGGCTTTTCTCGTTGTCGGACTCGGCAATCCCGGGAAAGAATACCTTTACACACGCCACAACACAGGCTTTCTGACCCTTGATTACATTGCGGAAAGGCTCTCGGTCACGGTAAACCGTGCGAAGTTCAACGCACTCACCGCAGACGCCGTGATCGGCGGGAATCGGGTCCTGCTTATAAAGCCGCAGACCTATATGAACGAATCGGGAGTCGCTGTCAGACAGGCGGCGGACTTCTATAAGATCCCGACAGAGCATATAATAGTCATTTCGGACGATATTTCATTGCCTGTCGGCATGATGAGAGTGCGCAGATCGGGTTCCGACGGCGGGCAGAAGGGACTCAGAAGCATAATTGCCCATCTCGGGAGCGACAAGTTTCCGCGCCTTCGCATAGGCGTCGGCGAAAAGCCTCACCCCGACTATCCTCTCGCCGATTGGGTGCTTTCCGAATTCACAAAGGAAGAGCAGAAGGTTCTTTTTGACGAATTCGGTACCGCGATGAGCGGCATAGAAAAAATGATAGCGGGTGATTTTGACTCGGCAATGATGATATGCAACGGCAAAAAGCATTAAAGCCTTCGGGCTTTTGGAGAATGATATGTCTTTACTGACCGACGGTATCCGGATCGAAAGGGAATACTCTCACTTTTCGGAAGAATTTATCCGCCAGCTCGCCGCAAAAAAGCCGAAGCCTCTGCTCGTCACGGGGCTTTGCGACGGAGCGGCGGACGCTTTTCTCGTTTCGGCGATCTCCGACTTCAGAAAAGAAGGCGGCTGCGCTCTCATAATATGTCCCGATGAAAAACTCTGCGGACATTACAGCAGGCTCCTTTGCGCCGAGTCTTTGAGAGCTTCGGCATTTCTTGCAAGGGATCTTACATTTTATAATATTTCAGCCTCCCATGAGTACGAGCATGAGAGGCTTATGGTTCTTTACGGACTCCTGCTCGGAAGGCTCGATGCCGTGGTAACGACGCCCGAAGCGGCGCTCGGCTACACGATACCTCCGACAAAGCTCATCGACGCGACCGTCAGTGTCTCGTCGGACAGCACTCTTGACCCCGACAAGCTGACCGAAAAGCTGCTCGGCATCGGGTATCGGCGTGTTGAGCTTGTCGACAGCCCCGGACAGTTCGCACGCAGAGGCGGCATCATAGACATTTATCCGCCCTTCGGGGACTATCTGTCTGCCGACGGTGAAAGCGTAAATCCTTCATCGCCCCTTCGCATCGAGCTTTTCGGCGACGAGGTCGACAGAATGGGCGTATTCGACCCGCGGACACAGAGACTTACGGCAAGGGTGAATTCCGCAAAGCTCCCGCCTGCGCGTGAGGTCATCTGCGACACAGCCATGCTCGGAGAAATACGCAAAACGGTCTCAAGGCTCGTTTCAATGACAAAGGACGACATCGCAAAGGAAGAGCTTCGCAATGAGGAAAGCGCGATAACCGAAGCCATAAATACCGGAAACGATGTATCATTCACCGACAAATACATTTCTAAAATTTACACCGAGAAAGCCTCACTGCTCGACTATTTTCCCGAGCGGAGCAGAGTCTTCCTGAAAAATCCTTCCGAAACAGCTGAGCGGCTCAAAGCATCCGTCTGGCACTCAAATGAGCGGATAAAAGAACTTGTCTCGGCAGGTACGGTCTCGCCGAAGTATGCCGAATATTCAAAGGAACCTTCGGCGCTCGATTTGTTTTACGACAGGTCGGCGACAGTCTTCATAGATTCCATAGCGAGAGGGCTTTCTTCTGTAAAACTCGGCGGAATGTTCACCTTCCGCTCGCGACACACCGTGTCCTATTCGGGAAACCTCAATATGCTGACAGAGGATCTTGCCACATATCGTGACGGCGGGTGGAGAGTCCTTGTCGCTGCGGGAAACGATACTGAGGCAGCAAACCTTGCCGGAATGCTCACCGATAACGGCTTCAATGCGATAGTCGGTACCGAAAGCGGCGAATTCAATGCCGCCGACATACCGGCGGGGACCGTTATCGTGACCTCCGGTGCGACCGTCAGCGGATACGAGCTTATAATCCCGAAGCTCGCGGTGCTTTCGACCGTCGCCGACGAAAGAACGGCGGGTGCCGCCGCAGCAAGGCTTCGTCGGCGCGCAAAGAAGAGAAAAGGCGGCGAAGCGATAATGTCCTTCAACGAGCTGACTGTCGGCGATTATGTTGTTCACGAAAACTACGGTATAGGTCAGTATGAGGGTATAGAAAATCTCACGATAAACGGTGTCAGCCGTGACTATATCCACATAAAGTACGCCGGCTCGGATAAGCTTTTCCTCCCGACCGACAAGCTCGATATGATCTCGAAATATATCGGAGCGCACGCCGACGACGGACTTGTGAAGCTCTCGAAATTCGGGGGTGCCGAATGGGGGAAGGCAAAAGCCAAAGCAAAGGCAGCCGTCAAGGAGATCGCAAAAGACCTCATAAAGCTCTACGCCGAGAGGATGCGCCGCCCGGGACACGCTTTTCCGCCCGACGACGATTTTCAGCGCGACTTCGAGGCGGCGTTTGAGTACGACGAGACCGACTCTCAGCTCTCCGTGACCGAAGAGATAAAGGAAGATATGGAGCGCCCCGTGCCTATGGACAGACTTCTTTGCGGAGATGTCGGCTTCGGAAAAACAGAGGTCGCCTTCCGCGCAGCATACAAGGCTATTCTTGACGGCAAGCAGGTCGCGATCCTCGTCCCGACAACTCTTCTCGCGTTCCAGCATTATCAGACAGCGCAGAGCCGTATGCGCACCTTCCCGGTAAACATAGATATGCTCTCGCGCTTCAGGACACCGAAGCAGCAGGCAGCGACCCTTCGTGCGGTAAGACGGGGTGAGGTCGACCTTCTCATCGGCACGCACCGTATGCTTTCAAAGGATATAGAATTCAACGATCTCGGCCTGCTTATAATCGACGAGGAGCAGCGCTTCGGCGTCGCGCAGAAGGAAAAGATCAAACAGCTCGCCGGTAACATCGATGTTCTGACCCTTACGGCAACCCCTATTCCGAGGACGCTCAATATGGCGATGAGCGGCATCCGCGATATTTCGGTGCTTGACGAAGCGCCGGGCGATCGGCTTCCGGTGCAGACCTATGTGCTTGAAGACGACGATCTGATAATTTTCGAGGCAATACGGCGTGAACTTCGCCGAGGCGGGCAGGTGTTCTACCTTCATAATATGATAGAAACGATAGATTCTGTCGCCTCAAGGTTGTCGGCGGCATTTCCGGAGGCACGCATCGTCACGGCGCACGGCAAAATGGAGAAGGATCGCCTTGAGGATATATGGAGGTCGATGCTCACGGGCGAGACAGATATACTTGTCTGTACGAGCATAATAGAGACGGGAATCGATGTCCCGAACGCCAACACACTCATCGTTGACAATGCGCAAAGGCTCGGACTGTCTCAGCTCCACCAGATACGCGGCAGAGTCGGCAGATCCCCTCGCCGCGCCTATGCCTACTTCACATTCCCGAAGGGCAGAGCGCTCTCAGAGATAGCCGAAAAGAGACTTGAGGCTATCAGAGAATACGCCGAATTCGGCGCGGGCTTCAGAATAGCTATGCGTGACCTTGAACTGCGCGGTGCCGGAAATCTTCTCGGAGCCGAACAGCACGGACATCTCGACGCAATAGGCTATGACCTTTACATCAAGCTTTTGCACGAAGCCGTGCTTGAAGAACAGGGAAAACCCGTCGCGACAAAGCATGAATGTACCGTTTCTTTCGATATAAACGCCTACATCCCCGAAAAATATGTGAAATATCAACCTCAACGCATGGCGCTCTATAAAAAGATAGCCATGATCGAAAACGAAGACGATATGAGCGACATCCTTGACGAGCTTTCCGACCGCTTCGGAGAGCCGCCTGAAGAAGTGATGAACCTGCTCAGGACCGCGCTCCTCCGCGCCTATGCGGTAAAATGCGGTTTTACAAAGGTCACGCAGAACGGCGGAAACCTTAATGTTTATCCCGAAAAGCTGATCGCCGATGTGTGGCAGGAGCTTTCGGACAAAACGGGAGTGAAACTGCGTGCCGTTATCGCAAATGAACCTTATATAACCTTCAGAGTGCCGTCGGGCGCCGATCCCGTCGGTGCAATTAAAGATATGTTTGCGGGTTATCTTGAAATTTCACAAAAAAACAGGTAGACAAATCGGAAATATCATTGTATAATACGATAAGAAACAAAAAGTGAAGGGAAGCCTTCGCCGGTGCGGGGGCTATGGTCACAGGATATGAAAAGAACATTTGTAAGGATCATTGCGGTAGCTCTGTTGCTTGCGGTAATTCTTCCCGCGGCAGTATCGTGTTCCACAAACAGACAGGCGGTAATGAAATCCGAAGGAGACAAGAACATAATATCGCTTGCGATGTATTCGCTGATTGCTTCGCTCATGAAAGGCTCGGTCGCCTATTATGTAAGAAGCAATTATGGGGACTACAACAGCAGTAATTTCTGGGATGCCGTGATAAACGGCGATACGCAGATGACCTACAAGGAATACTATACTGAGGTGATACAGGACAAGGCGAGATATTACCTTGCGGCACTGCGCCTTTATGATGAGTTTGGACTTTCGCTCACGGATGCGGAAATTGCCGCCATCGACGAGGAAATGGCTGACTTCGTAAAAAACGACGGCGATAACTCAAAGAGTAGCTTCAACAGCCTTCTTTCAAATTACGGTTTCAATTACGATACCCTCCGTGAATATAAAATAATGAATGCAAAGCTTCAGAAGCTCTCATCGAGCCTCTACGGCGGCGGAGACAAGATCGGCGACAATGTAAAGCAGGAATACTTTGAGTCGCACTACATCGGCTTCAAACAGATAATGATACCGACTTACAGATATGTGTATGTCAGAGATACAAACGGCGACGATATATACTACCGCATTGATAGCAGTGGGAACCCTGTCTATTATGAAAAACCGAACGGAGAGAAAGTTCCGAGAATAGCCTACGATACCGAAAAGGGTGTAAGGCTCAAGGTCGGAGACTCCTATGACAAGGATCTCAACGGCGACGAGATATATTACCTCGTCGATGAAAACGGCGATTATGTCTATTATGAGACTTCGGACGGAAAGAAAAATCCGCGTAAAGCTTACGATACCGTTTCCGGCAAGCGTCAGGCCGTCTATGAAAACGGTGCCGAGAAGACCGAAAGCATGTCTGACGAGGAAAAAAGGAAGATAAAAGAGGATGTCGACCGCATCGAGGCGCTTATCAAAAAAGGTGACTATGACTATTTTGACGACCTCATAACGCTTTATGATAAAAGCTACGGCACCGAGAGCGGTGAGTCAAGCACAAGAATGACATACCTTGACAAGGATCTTGTCTATGCAAACTTCTCGACCGGCGGTACGCTCATCGATACCTTTGTCGATATGGTCAAGGGACTTGCGCCCGGAGAATACAAGGTCTACAAATCTGATTTCGGTTACCATATAATAATGCGCTACGAGCTTGAGAACGGAGCTTTCAAGAAAAGTGAATATTCGACTCAGTTCTCGGACGAGAACGGAAATTTCGACTTCAATAAAAATCTTTGCAGCGAGCTTCTTATGAAGCGTCTCGCGCCTTATGTCGAAAAAATAACGGTCGACAAGGATCTCGCCGGAAAAGTCGACATATCGACTATAAAGCCGAATTATAATTTTTATTGAAAAAAGGCATTGACAAACTGGCATAAAGTGATATAATATGCCTGTCACAAAAAACAGAATAACCGCAGGGGCGCCGGCGTTACGCGGGCTGAGACGGAGCAAGGCTCCGAACCCTTTAACCTGATACGGATAATGCCGGCGTAGGAAGCAGTAATGATCTTTACCGACCGAATGAGGCGTTTTGTCCGTTCGGTCGGTTTTTCACGAAAGGAAAAAAAGATCATGCAGACAAAAAGTAAGGACAAAGTCAGAAAACTCGTCGAATGTGCGGTAATGATCGCACTTGCATCGGCACTCAGCCTTTTCCCGCTGATGCAGATGCCCTACGGAGGCTCGGTGACGCTCGCGTCGATGCTTCCCATAATCATCATAGCTTACCGAAACGGTATCGGCTGGGGTCTCGGAAGCGGATTCGCATTTGCATTCATTCAGCAGATGCTCGGACTGAACAATCTGTCGTATGTGTCGACTTGGCAATCGATCGTTGCCGTTATACTCCTCGACTATGCGCTCGCATTTGTCGTTCTCGGACTCGGAGGAATATTCAAAGGTAAGCTCGGCGGACAGAACAGGGAACTGCTCTTCGGCACACTTCTTGTCTGTATCATCCGTTACATCTGTCATGTGATCTCGGGCGCGACCGTATGGGCAGGTATCTCGATCCCCACAACGGCGGCGATGATCTATTCGATAGGCTACAACGCCACATATATGATCCCCGAAACGATAGTCACCGCGGTCGTGGCATATTATATCGGAAGCATGGTAGATTTCCGTTCGGTAAAACCCGCAAGGATACCCGCCACAGAAGAAAAGGCAAAGCTTCCGACATACTGCACGGTCCTTCGTATAGCAGCTGTGACCGTAACGGTGGCGGCAACCGTGTATGATGCCTTGGCGATCTTCGCTCATCTCCAGGATGCCGAAAGCGGAGAATTCACCTTCACTCATCTCGGTGAGGTAGCATGGACTCCGGTCATCATTGTAAGCACCGTTGCCGCGATGATGCTCATAGTTTCCTTTGCCGCAACTTCCGTTATCAAGAAGAAAAGCAATACGGCAGGCGCTTGACAAACGCCGAAAAAGTGGTATAATAGCGTATGCAACTTTGCCGGACGGCCGCGCGGTATCACGCCGAAAGGTATTACCGTGAGGAAAGTCCGGGCTTCAAAGGGCAGGATAACTGATAACATCAGCCGCAGGTGACTGCCGGGAAAGTGCAACAGAAATAGACCGCCCGCATTTTGCGGGTAAGGGTGGAAACGCGGGGTAAGAG
>CAKXXW010000009.1 GCA_934378145.1 uncultured Eubacteriales bacterium | reverse complement strand
CATCCAATAATTCAATAGTCAGTTTGCAAATAGATATTTCCATAATGATTCCTCCGTCAAATTCCGATTTATCGATATTTTATTATACCATAAATCTTCCCGATTTTCAATCGCGCAAGAAACTTGGAAAGGAACACCTCCGAGCGAGAAATGCTCTCAACAAACTGATAACAATCAAATTTAGCCCTTTTCGTGAGTCCGAGTCCGGACACAGCATCGAAAAGGGCAAAAGGGATCTATGAAACTCCGAAAAAATTCAGGGTCGAAAAAACGGGAGAAATCTTGTGATCTTTTACGTTTCCTCGGCATAGCAATCAATGGAACTGACCGGGTATTCGCCTTTGGCGAAGATTCGCACGCCCTGCGCCTTGCAAGCGGGCTTGCAGAGCTTCGGGCGGCGAATGCGAACCGACGCATTTGCGACAAGCGCAAATGCCCGGCGAAGCCTTAGCATCCCAGCCAGCACAAAAGGCACCCGCAGGGTGCCTTTTGTGCTGTGACGTGTGTCCGATTTAGATGCAAATCCGTTAGTGGCCAATTTAGATGTACGTGGGTTTTGCAGAGAGTACAGTAACCCCTTGGCGATGATGGGAGTTGCCTTTGTCCGAGGTCTTTCAGGCAACTCCATGCTTGTAAACGATCTTATATGTAACACCCCTTGCCTCTAAAGCGAAGCAAGGGGAAAATGTTAAGCTTTGAAGTTTTCTTTGAATATTTGCCGAATGGTAGTAAGCAGATCTGATTTTTCTGAGAAGTCGTCGGGATTTGCAGCGATTTGTGCGAGTTTATCAAGAACATCCAACTTCTTGTTCCCATTATCCGGTTTCAGGTCGTCATACATTTTTTCGTACAACGACAGTATTTGCTGATTTGTTGTTTCACGACACCTGACAATATCTTCAATTGCTTGCGCGTTTGCTTGACATTGCATATTGCCTTCACCGTCGCCCATTTGTAAGAGTTTCTCTAATGCAATGTTCAGGTATTCTGTTTGTTCTTGAATTTTAGCTATCTGCGAAAGTATGTATTCAATATTGTATATGCTTTCGGTTTTTATTTCTTCTGTCATTTTTTTATCCTCCAAATCAAAATTCGGCGGACACGCAAGGCATATTTTATTTTCATCTACGAAGCGCGCCCTGCCACTTTTTACAAGACCTTTCGCCCGTTTGGGATAGGTCGCCTCATATTCATTACCTTGTTCATCAACAACAATAATGTTTTTTTCTATGGGTGTCACCCCCTTGTCGTGATATTAACTTAATGAATTCTGTTTTTTGCAATGGGTGCCGTCCCCAATTCACAAGTTTATTTTATCATAGAAATGAATATTTGTCAACAGTTAATTTCAGTATGTAAGTTACGGTTCATTGCCGTGTGCGCAAAGCGCAACTTCATTTGGTGAAGCGCATCATTTGTGCCTGCGTCACATATGAAAATTGAAGTCTGCCTCCGTGCGCCCACAGACCAACAAAAAAAGCACCGCGAGGGTGCCTTTATTGTTGGCTGGGATGGCCGGATTCGGACCGACGAATGTAGGAGTCAAAGTCCTATGCCTTACCGCTTGGCGACATCCCAATAATATAGCTATTATAACACACAAGACGCGATATGTCAACGAAAAAAGCCTCAAATCTGCACGAATTTCAAAAAAACCTTTCCTTATGCTGAAGTTAAATCAAAAAAAGCCTTGACAAAAAATAAAGACTGTGCTATACTCTTTAGGCGTCGTGATCGGAGGCGCATATCTTTCCGGTCGGAATTCAATGCTCGGGGTGTGGCTCAGCTTGGTAGAGCGCTTGGTTCGGGACCAAGAGGCCGCTGGTTCAAGTCCAGTCACTCCGACCATATCGAGTGTTCATATCAGACCTTGTGGGTTTGATATGGACACTTTTTTTCTGCCCGTTTTTTGTTTTCATATCATTTTCAGTCAAGCTACACATTGCTTTCATTGACTTTTGCGGACAAGTATGTTATAATTCAGACAAACTCGGAAATGCAAAAACGAGTAAAAAATGAACTTCAGGAGGTCTTTATCATGGTAAACCGTTTTGTTCTCAATGCTATCTCGTATCACGGCAAGGGCGCTATCAGGGAAATCCCCGGCATCATAGCTGCGAAGGGTTTCAAGAAGGCATTTATTGCCTCCGACCCTGACCTTATCAAGTTCGGCGTTACAAAGAAGGTCACCGATCTCCTCGACGAGGCGGGAATGGCTTACGAGATCTACTCGGATATAAAGCCGAATCCTACGATCGAAAATGTCAAGTCGGGCGTTGCCGCGTACAAGGCATCCGGCGCCGACTATATGATAGCCATAGGCGGAGGCTCCTCTATGGACACCGGCAAGGCGATAGGTATCATCGTCAATAACCCCGAATTTGCCGATGTGCGCAGCCTTGAGGGCGTCGCACCTACGAAGAACCGCACGGTCTTCACGATCGCCGTCCCGACGACGGCGGGTACGGCTGCCGAGGCTACAATAAACTATGTTATAACCGATGTCGAGCGCAAGCGCAAGTTCGTCTGCGTTGATACGAACGATATCCCCGACATTGCCGTGGTCGATCCCGATATGATGTCGACCATGCCGAAGGGACTCACCGCCGCGACGGGTATGGATGCTCTTACTCACGCGATAGAGGGATACACCACGCGAGCAGCATGGGAGCTGCCTGACTGTCTTAATCTTGAGGCTATCCGCCTGATCTCGAAGAACCTTCGCGCCGCCGTGAAAAACGAGCCTGAGGGCAGGGAAGGCATGGCTCTCGGACAGTATGTAACGGGTATGGCTTTCTCGAATGTGGGTCTCGGCATCGCGCATTCGGTCGCGCACACGCTCGGAGCTGTCTACGACACACCGCACGGTGTTGCCTGCGCCATGATGCTCCCCATCGTTATGGAATATAACGCCGATGTCACGGGCGATAAGCTCAAATATGTCGCCGAGGCGATGGGCGTTGATACGACGGGGATGAGCGTTGAGGAATACAGGAAGGCTGCCATTGACGCCGTCCGTCAGCTCAGCATAGATGTCGGAATACCGACGAAGCTCCCCGCGATAAAGGAAGAGGATCTGGACTTCCTTGCCGAGTCGGCACATGCCGACGCCTGCGCTCCCGGAAACCCGAAGGAAGCATCGGTCGAGGACCTCAAGGCTCTTATCCGCAAACTTATGTGATACCGATTGCATATTATCAAAGTCCCCGGGCTGTTCCAGTCCGGGGACTTTTTCAGTATATTTCAGATTTCCGCTATTGGTCGCGGGCGGAGGTATCCGAGGCTTTGTCGGATGCCGCTTTTTTCTGTCTGAGGTATTCGGCAAGGTCGGACGCCTTTATCTCGATCCCGTCCCTGAGGCGCGCGCGCTCCGATTCGGGCAGGACATCGGTGCCGATGCCGGTATCGGCGATCAGCCTGCCGTCGCGCGTGAGGAGGCAGAGCTTTCCGCCCCGCTCGCGGATCACCACCGTCATATCGGGGTCATCGAGCTTTTCTATCACCATTTCCGCCGCGTCGTCGCGGAGGCTTTCCTTTACCCTTTCAAATTCACCCGAGCGCCGGAGCGACACGACCGAGAATATGAGGATCGCCGCCGCCGCGGTGCAGAATATAAGATAAAGCCTTTTGCCTGTTCTGAACATAAAAGGATCTCCTTTTTACCTGTTATTTCCCGTAACCATATTTTCTCCCGCCCGCGGAATATTAACCGCCCGCGCGCAAATAATAGTTTGTAAGATATTGCCTCGGCTCTGCCGGGAGAAAACGGGAGGTTATTACCCTTATGAAAAGAGAAAAGGAAGCCGCACACCGGCGCTCTCGCCGCTTTCTGCGGGTGTTTTTTACTGTCTGCGCGGTTCTTGCGCTGATCGCGCTTGCCTGCATTGCGGGGCTGGTACTTTACGCCTCGTCGCACGGGATAAAGAGAGAATTCGATATGTCGCTGACCGACGGGGTACTCAGCGATTCGGTCACGAAGCTATATTATTTTGACGAAAACGGAGATGCCCGCGAGCTTGACGGCGGGAGTCTGCGCGGTTCTTATGTGAGGACCTTTGTGCCTATCACGGAGATCCCCGATGACCTTGTGAACGCCTTTGTTGCCATAGAGGACAAGCGCTTTTACAGTCACCGAGGTGTGGACTTTTACCGCACGGCGCGCGCCGGCGTGAACTATCTGATCCATTCCTCGTCGGGCTACGGAGCCTCGACCATCACGCAGCAGCTTGTGAAGAATCTCACCGGCAGGGACGAGGTCACGCCCGAGCGGAAGCTGCAGGAGATAGTTTACGCGCTCGACCTTGAGACAAAGCTCGACAAGGACGAGATACTTGAGCTTTACCTCAATATAATAAACCTTTCGGGCAACTGTTACGGCGTCGGCGCGGCGGCGGAGAGGTATTTTTCAAAGCCGGTGTGTGAGCTCAGCCTTGCCGAATGTGCCTGCATTGCCGCGATAACGAAGAATCCCTCGTATTACGACCCGATAAAGCACCCCGAAAACAACGCCGCGCGGCGCGATGTGATACTCTCCGAGATGCTATCGCAGGGATATATCTCGCGTGAAGAATTTGACGGGGCTTACGGGAAGGAACTCAGCCTTTCACCCTCGGAGGAGAAAAGCGGCGTGAATTCGTGGTATGTCGATATGGTGATAAACGACATCATCGGCGACCTTGAAGCCGAGCTGGGATATTCGAGGGAGGCGGCGAGCCGGCTCGTTTACGGCGGGGGGCTTAAGATATACACGCTTGAGGATCCGGAGGTGCAGAAGCGGGTCGGGGAGTACTACGCGGATGCGTCGAATTTTCCCGACAATGACGGGCAGGGCAGAAGCGCTCTGATCGTGATGGATCCGTACACGGGCGCGATCCTCGGGGTCGCTGGGAATATCGGAGCGAAGACGGGGGACAGGGTGCAGAGCTATGCGACCGACACGAAGCGGCCTTCGGGGTCGACGGTGAAGCCCCTCTCGGTCTACGCTCCGGGGCTTGAGGAGGGAGTACTCACATGGGCGACCGTTTACGATGACATCCCGGTCGAGTTCAATGACGACGGCGACGGCGGCTACCGGACATGGCCGAATAATGCCACGATGACCTTCCGCGGGCTGACGAATGTCCGCTACGCGATAGAGAATTCGCTCAACACGGTCGCCGTGAGAGCGCTTTACGACCTCGGTGAAGAGAAGGCGTACAGGTACCTTACGGAGGGCTTCGGACTTGACAGCCTCCTGCCGCAGGACAGGGGAGCGGCGGCGCTGGCGCTCGGACAGCAGAGCAGGGGGGTGACCCTGCGCGAGCTTACGGCGGCGTATTCGGCCTTTGCAAACGGAGGCATTTACAGTAAGCCGAGTTCGTATTCGCTCGTTATGACCTACGACGGAAAGGTCCTTCTCGGGAATGACGGAGAGCAGCGCAGGGTGATCGGCGAAGGCAATGCCGCCGTTATGACAAAGCTCCTCGAACGGGTCGTCACGGGGACTTCGGGCGTGAAGATAAGCCTTCGCGATGACATTGAGATCGCCGGAAAGACCGGTACGACGCAGAACAGTTGCGACAGGTGGTTCATAGGCTACACTCCCTACTACCTCTGCGGGGTGTGGTACGGAAACGAGTACCCCTCGGCTCTTCCCGACAGCACGAGGACGGTGTGCAGCGAGACATTTAATGCCGTTATGACTTCGCTTCACGAAAATATACTTGCGTCGGGCGGGGTAAAGACATTTCCGCTCCCCGAAAATCTGGTGCAGGCGAGCTTTTGCCGCGATTCGGGGAAGATAATGACCGGAGCCTGCGCCTGTGATCCGCGGGGAGATCGTGAGGAGACCGGTTGGTTCGTCTCCGGAACACAGCCGATGAGCCTTTGCGACCGGCATATCCTTGTCGACTACGACGAGAAGGGAGGCGGCGTCGCGACCCCCTACTGCCCGCGTGATAATGTGATACGGGTGGGGCTTTTGCGCGTTGCGCGCGACTTTCCGGAGCAGATATTCGTCTCCGACGCGCAATATGCCGCGGGGGACCGGATATGTATGTCGCCCGAATTTTCGGGGGTGGGCAGGGCATATTTTGCCTCGTCGATGAAGGAAGGCCGCTATTGCGGAATTTCGGAGGTCGAAAAGCAGTACAACTGCGGCTGTCCGCTCCATTCAAACCTCTCATCAAGGATATTCGGAAGGCGCGACGGGTCCTCTTTGGGTGAAGAAAGTGAGACGGGCGGCTGAAGGTTACAAAAAAATGCTTGACAGGCGGTGAAAAGGGTTGTATAATAAAAAGCAGTATGCAACGGAGGTATTTTTTATGAAAAAACTCAGAGTATTAACCTTGGCAATGGCTGTACTTCTTTTACTCCTGTCATTCACATCATGTATGCACATGAACCGCGGCGACGGTTCTAAGACCGAAGAGGTGACCACCGACGAATATCCCAATCATATGGATATCAGACTTATCGTTACTTCCGGCGTCAGTATGGCGGATCAGACCAAGATCGACGATGAGGACGGCGATCCCGTTATCGGCGCCGCTCCGCTCACCATCGGATACAATGACGGAGAGGTGGTAACGCCGATCCTCGCGCTCCAGCGTCTTGCCGACCTTCGCGGTGCCACGGTAAGTATCGCAAACGGCACTGTCGATTCGATAACCTACGACGGTACGACCTACCTTACGGGAAAAGTCCTCAGCCAGCGCTTCGGTGAGAAGGATAAGCAGAAGGTGCAGTATTATGACATCTTCTATTGGAAATGGGCGCTCAACGGCGAACCTATCGAGTCCGCTGCGGAGGTCCAGCTCAAGGACGGAGACTACCTGACTCTTAATCTTTTCTATGACAACACATATACCGACGGTTATGAGGTCCTCCCCGAAGAAACGGACGAGGCTGCCTGATAATATTCCGGTATGAGTCACAAACGGTGTTAAAAAACTCATTTTGAGTTTTTTAACACCGTTTTTGTTCGGGCTATTTACTTTTTGATGATTATGCTATATAATAATAGCATTATTACATAATGCGGAGGGTAATGCCCTATGGATAAAAACGAAAGCCTAGCCGAGGTCGGTATCGCTTCGGAAAAGATATATGACGGCAAGATCATAAAGGTCTTCCGTGATACCGTGCGCCTTCCCGACGGCAAGGAGGCTCTGCGCGAGGTCGTGAGGCACCCCGGCGCCGTCTGCGTCGTCCCCGTGACCGACGAAGGCGAGATCCTCTGTGTGAAGCAGTTCAGGTATCCCTTCTCGGAGATAACGACGGAGATACCGGCGGGAAAGCTCGATCACCCGGGCGAGGATCATGCCGCCGCAGCGAGGCGTGAGCTGCTCGAGGAGACGGGAGCTTCCTGCTCCGGGCTGCGCTTCATCGGTGAGCTTTATACCTCGCTTGCTATCCTTGACGAGGTCATATATATGTACCTTGCGACGGGACTCAGCTTCGGTGAGACTCACTTTGACGACGACGAATTCATCGAACCGGCAAGGATACCCTTCGCGAAGATGAAGGAAATGATACTTTCGGGAGAAATAAAGGACGCGAAGACGCAGGCTGCGGTGCTTAAGGCGGCACTTATGCTCGGATATTAAGGAGGACGCACCAATGAAGCTAAACTATAAGAGAGTAATGCTCATCGGGCTTGCTTTCTTCATAATACAGCTCTTCTGGCAGACCTACGATACGATAATCCCGAAGATACTCAACGATAAATTCGGAATGTCGCAGTTTCTGTCGGGCATCATAATGTCGCTCGACAATCTGCTGGCGCTCTTTATGCTCCCGCTCTTTGGCACGATCTCCGACCGCACGAAGACGAAATGGGGCAGAAGAAAGCCCTTCATAATCGCAGGTACCGTCGTGGCGTGTGCGCTTTTTGTGACGCTGACCGTTTCGGACAACCTTCAGATGAAGCACATAAACGAGTCGGTGAACGGAAGATTCGACGCGGTGCTTTCGGGCGAGGACAGCGAAGAGCGGCGCGACATCCTCGGGATACTTTACGATAAGAACTGCGGAAAGGTGCAGGATGCCTTTGAGCCGCGCCTTCCGGGGATGAATTCTCAGATAAAGGTCACGCGCGACCTCTTCGTGCTGTCGGGCAATATCGCTCCCGATTCGGCAAGGGTCGACGAATTCCGCCGCATAATCGGCGACGCCGAGGGGGAGCTTAAAGGCTATCTTTCGAGGCTCGAGAGCTTTTACCAGAAGCTGACCGTCGAGGCAAGGCAGGACTATGCATGGCAGCAGACGACGGCAAGACCTTTCCCGATAATACTTTTCATAGGACTTCTGTTCCTTCTTCTTCTGGCGATGAGTACCTTCCGCTCTCCCGCGGTGGCGCTTATGCCCGACATCACGCCGAAGCCCCTGCGCTCCAAGGGGAACGCGGTCGTGAATATGCTCAGCGCGGTCGCCATTGCGATAGTGATAATCCTCGGAGTGATATTCGGTACGGGCAAGCCCGAGAATGCACTTATGAACTATTTCCCGTTCTTCCTCACGGTCGCCGGAATAATGCTCGCAGCGCTCGCGGTGTTCACCTTTACCGTCAGGGAACCGGAATGGGTCGCAGATGCCGACAGGATAAGTCGGGAATACAATGTGAACAACGAAGAGGAGGAGGAGCTTGCAAAGCAGCACAAGAGGCACCTTACAAAGGGCGAGCTGCGCTCACTCATCTTCCTTCTGCTGTCGGTCGCCTTCTGGTTCATCGGATATAACTCGGTGCAGTCGAAGTATTCGATATACGCGGGGGATGTTCTCGGACTCGATTTCAATTCGGCACTGCTGGTCGGCGGAGCCGTGACGATGCTCGCCTTCGTTCCGGTCACGGTGCTTTCTACGAAGATCGGGAGAAAGAAGACGATACTTATAGGTATAGGACTGCTCTGCGTATCCTTCCTCTCCGGGAGCTTCCTGCGCAATACAAGTCCCGTGTGGCTCATAAATGTCGTGTTCGGGCTTTCGGGCATCGGCTGGACCGCCATAAGCATAAACAGCTTCCCGATGGTCGTCGAGCTGGCGACGGGGAGCGATGTCGGACGCTATACCGGATTCTACTATTCGGCAAGCATGGCGGCGCAGATAGTGGCGCCCGTACTCGGCGGAGCCTTTATGGATATACGCAAGGAATTTCTTTTCCCGTTCGCAACGGTATTTGTCGTTCTGTCCTTCATAACGATGCTCTTTGTGAAGCACGGCGACTCGAAGCCCGTGCCGAAGAAGGGCTTGCTTGAAAACCTCGGAGATGCCGACTGATGCAGACACTTTATACCGTTCTTAACGCGGGGATCATCCTTTTTGTGATCCATCTGCTCATGATAGCGCCGCGCTTCCCGAGGAGAAGGTTCAGCCTTCCCGATAAGGGCTATGCGCACCGCGGGCTGTGGTCGGAGGAGGAGAACATTCCCGAAAATTCAATGAGTGCATTCAGAAATGCCGTATCTCACGGCTTCGGGATAGAGACCGATGTTCAGCTCTCGTCCGACGGCGTGCCGGTGATCATGCACGACAGCTCGCTGCTCCGTATGTGCGGGGTGGACAGGAAGGTTTCCGAGCTGACATACGGCGAGCTGAGCCTTCTGAGGCTCGGCGACACCGACGAGAGGATCCCGACCTTTGCCGAGCTGCTCGAAGCCGTCGACGGGAAGGTCGCGCTTCTGATCGAGCTTAAGGGCGAGACCTTTGACACGCTCCTTTGCGACACGATAGCTCCGATGCTCGATGCCTATGACGGCGAGTTCGTGATAGAATCCTTCAATCCCGTCCTGCTCCACAGGATGAAGAAGCTGAGGCCGAAGATAATCCGCGGTCAGCTCATGACGGACTTTATCAAGCGTAACGAGACGAGCGCGAAGGTCAGGCCCTATCTTCTCACATCGCTGAGAACGAATATCCTCGCGCGTCCCGATTTCATAGCCTACGATATGACCTTTCCGCGGCTGTTTGCCTTAAGGCTCACGACCCGGATTTTCCGCGCGAGGCGGTGTGTCTGGACCGTGAGGAGCGAGGAATCCTACGAAAAGTTCGTCGGGCGCGGAGAATGTCCGATATTCGAAAATTTCATACCCGGAGATAAGAAAGATGCCGAGAAACGACTATAATACCCTCCCGACAGAGAGGATAAACGAAAATACTCTCCATATCGACAAAATGTCGACCGAGGATATGATGCGGGCGATCAACGACGAGGACGCGAAGGTCGCCGCCGCCGTGAGAGCCGAGATCCCCTCGATAGCCGCCGCGGTCGATGCCGCAGCCGCTTCTTTTGAGAAGGGCGGAAGGCTGCTTTACTTCGGAGCCGGAACATCGGGCAGGCTCGGGGTCGTCGATGCCTCCGAATGTCCCCCGACTTACGGCGTTTCCCCCGACCTTGTCCGCGGCGTGATCGCGGGAGGAGAGGGAGCTATGTTCCGCGCCGTCGAGGGAGCCGAGGACAGCGAAGAGATGGGGGCGAGAGCCGTTGATAATGAAGGCGTCGGAGAACGAGACACGGTCGTGGCGCTTTCGGCTTCGGGCGGCGCGCCCTTCTGCATCGGAGTTTTGAAGCGCGCGAAGACGCTCGGAGCCGTGACCGTCGCCGTTGCCTGCAACGAAAAGGGCGCGATGCTGCCCTTCGCCGATATAAAAATAGTTCCGAAGACGGGTCCCGAGGTCATCCAGGGGTCGACCCGTATGAAGGCGGGAACGGCGCAGAAGCTCGTTCTCAATATGATCTCGACCGGAGCCATGGTGAAGACCGGCAAGGTCTGCGGAAACCTCATGATAAATGTCGCGCCGACGAACGAAAAGCTGTACGAGAGGGCTGTTGGCATCATTATGAAGATCTCCGGCTGTGACCGTAAGACCGCGGAGGACGGACTTGACCGCTGCGGTTCGATACGCGGCGCGCTCGATTCTATGGGAATAAAATAATAATGAGAGTTTCTCAGCCCCGGAAGGGCGGGAAACTCTTTTTTCTCTTTACAAAATTCCGACGATGTGATATAATTTTAACAGGAAATAAAAAGGAGGCTTACACTGTTATGGAAATCAAAGAGATACTTTCGCGCTGCGACCACACACTGCTCTCGCAGACCGCTACATGGGATGAGATCCGCGCCGTATGCGACGACGGAATGAAATATCACACGGCATCGGTCTGCATCCCGCCCTGCTATGTGAAAAAGGCTAAGGAATATGTCGGCGACAGGCTCGCGATCTGCACCGTCATAGGCTTCCCGAACGGCTACAACACGACCGCCTCGAAGGTCTTCGAGACTTCCGACGCCGTTGATGCCGGAGCCGACGAGATAGATATGGTGATAAATCTCGGCGCTCTTCGCGAGGGGAACGACGCCTATGTGCTTGACGAGATAAAGGCGATAAAGGCTGCCTGCCGCGGAAAGCTGCTCAAGGTCATAATAGAGACCTGCCTGCTCACCGAGGACGAGAAGATCCGTATGTGCCGCATCGTCACCGAGTCGGGAGCCGACTATATAAAGACCTCGACGGGCTTTTCAAAGGGCGGCGCCACGCGCGAGGATGTCAGCCTTATGAGAAAGTACAGCGGAGCGAATGTAAAGGTCAAGGCTGCCGGAGGCATTGCCGACCTTAAGGATGCGGAGGATTTCATAAACCTCGGAGCCGACAGGCTCGGCACGAGCCGCGTCGTCAAGGCGGTAAAGGCTCTTGAAGCCGGCAAATAAACTTTAAGAAAAGGAGCAGAACATTATGTCAATTCCGACACCTCACATTACCGCAAAGGCGGGGGATTTCGCGAAAACGGTGCTGATGCCCGGCGACCCCCTGAGATCAAAGTTCATCGCCGAAAATTTCCTTGAGAACGCGACCCTTGTAAACAATGTAAGGGGCGTTCAGGGCTACACGGGCTACTATAACGGCAAGCGCGTGTCGGTCATGGCTTCGGGAATGGGTCAGCCGGCGATAGGCATCTATTCATACGAGCTTTTCAACTTCTACGGAGTCGAGAGCATAATCCGCGTCGGATCGTGCGGCTCCTTCGACCCCGAGCTTCATGTCCGCGATATAATCATCGCCATGGGCGCCTGCACGAACGGCAACTACGCGATGCAGTACCGCCTGCCGGGTACATTCTGCCCGATAGCCGACTTCTCGCTCGTCCGCCGCGCCGCAGATGAGTGCGAAAAGCTCGGACTTAATTATAAGGTAGGAAACATCTTCTCGTCCGATACCTTCTATGACGACGCGAATTCGGGAATGGAATGGGCGAAGATGGGCGTTCTCGGAGTCGAGATGGAATCTGCGGCACTCTACTGCAACGCCGCAAGGGCGAAGAAGAAGGCTCTCTGCATCTGCACGGTGAGCGATTCCTTCGTCTCTCCCGAGATCACGACCGCCGAGGAAAGGCAGAATTCCTTCACCGCCATGATGAAGGTCGCACTTGAGATCGCGGAGGCGTAAAGGCTATGGGAAAGAGAGTTTTCATTATCGTAATGGACAGTATGGGTATCGGAGAGGCTCCCGATGCCGCGCTCTTTCACGATGAGGGGAGCAACACTCTCGGCGCTATAAGGCACGATCCGCACTTTGACTGTCCGAACCTTGCCTCGCTCGGGCTTTTCAATATCGAGGGCGTCGGAGGCGGAGTCGCTTCGCCGACTGCCTGCTTTGCAAGAATGACCGAGGCGTCTATGGGCAAGGATACGACGATCGGACACTGGGAGATCTCGGGGCTTATCTCGAAGGATCCTCTGCCGACCTACCCGCACGGCTTCCCCGCAGAGGTCATCGACGAGTTTTCGCGCCTGACGGGAAGGGGAGTGCTTTGCAACCTGCCCTATTCCGGAACGGATGTCATCCGCGACTACGGGCGCGAGCAGCTTGCGACCGGTAAGCTGATAGTCTACACCTCCGCCGACAGCGTTTTTCAGATAGCCGCGCACGAGGATCTTGTGCCGGTCGAGGAGCTTTATCGCTACTGTGAGATCGCGCGAAAGCTCCTTGTCGGTAAGCACGGCGTCGGAAGGGTCATAGCGAGACCCTTTACCGGTGAGTGGCCCTATCAGAGGACACCGCGCAGGCACGATTTCTCGCTCGAGCCTCCGAAGAAGACTATGCCCGACCTTGTGAAGGAAGCCGGACTTGCGAGCATTCCGGTCGGAAAGATCTATGATATCTTCGCCGGAAGAGGCATGAGCGAGTGTAACCGTACCGTCAACAATGAGGACGGTATGGATAAGACCATGGCTATCGCAGAGAGGGATTTCACCGGACTCTGCTTTGTGAACCTCGTCGATTTCGATATGACCTACGGTCACAGGAACGATGTCCCGGGATATGCCGCCGCGATGACTGCGTTTGACAGAAGGCTCGGAGAGTTCCTGCCGAAGATGAAGGAGGATGATTACCTCATCATCACAGCCGACCACGGCTGTGACCCCTCCACCCCCTCGACCGACCATTCAAGGGAATATACGCCGATGATCTTTGTCGGAAAGAAGCTCAGGAAAGGCGTCGACCTCGGAACGAGAAAGACCTTCGCGGATATTTCGGCAACGGTCCTCGATATTCTCGGAGTTCCGCAGGGCGAGACGGCGGGAACGAGCTTCCTTGACCTTTGCCTTGATAAATAATACGGAAAAAATCCGTGATCTGCGGCATTTTTTGAGAATAAAGACAAAAAACCTATTGACTTAACACATTGTTTGTGTTAAAATGGTCAAGGTGTGAAAACACCTAAATTAAGGGATATATCCCAACAAACAGGAGAGAATGCTATGAAGAAAATCGTCAGTATGATCTTGTGTCTCTGCATGGTCGTCGGCGCCTGCACATTTATGCTCGCGTCCTGCACCGGCGGCGAAAAGTACGAGATCGCGTTCGTGACCGATGTCGGTCAGCTTATGGACAAGGGCTTCAACCAGGGTACTCACGAGGGTGCCGAGAAGTACGCGAAGGATCACAACCTTACCTATAAGTACTATCAGCCCGCAAACGGCTCCGATGCTTCTGACAATGACCGCGTTTCCGCTATGAAGACCGCTATCAACAACGGTGCAAAGATCGTTGTTGCGGCAGGATACCTTCAGGCATCGGCTTTGCGCCAGGTCGCCAAGGAAAATCCCAATGTAAAGTTCATCTTCGTTGACGGTTGGTCGCTCACCGACTCCGTCGATGAAAAGGGCAACGACAACGGAACGCCCCTCAAGAACGTTACCGCTATCGTTTATAAGGAGCAGGAGTCCGGATACCTTGCCGGCTATGCTGCCGTAATGGAAGGCTACACCAAGCTCGGTTATACGGGCGGCGGCGGCGGAGCAAACCCCGCCTGCAACCGTTTCGGATACGGCTTCGTTCAGGGCGCGAGCGCCGCTGCGAAGGAAAAGGGTGTTGAAGTCACCATGAAGTACAGCTACAAGTACGGCTCGACCTTCTCGGCTTCCCCCGATCTTCAGACTCAGATCTCGGGTTGGTATAACTCCGGTACAGAGGTCGTATTCGCCTGCGGCGGATCGATGTTCAGCTCTGTCAAGTCGGCTGCTGCCGAGAACACCAACGCGAAGATCATCGGCGTCGATGTCGACCAGTCGGGCGAATCGACTCAGGTCATCACCAGCGCAGTCAAGGGACTTGCCGTCTCTGTTGAGAGAGTTCTCGGTCAGTTCTACGACGGCAAGTGGGATGCGGAGCTTGGCGGAAAGACCCAGAACCTCGGCGCTGCCGAGAATGCTACCGGTCTTCCTACCGAGAGCTGGAGCCTCAAGAACTTCACCGTCGAGCAGTACAAGGCTGTTCTCGAAAAGATAGCCAAGGGCGAGATCGTCCCGAAGGCTGATGTTCCCGCCGACGCAAACAACGGCGATTGGCTCAAGGGCATTGAAAAGGTCACTGTCGACTTCGAGAAATAATAGAAATTTCTGTCGATAAAAAAAGGCAGGGGCAGCGGCTTGTCCGCCGCCCCTGCGTACTTAATATAAATGCTTCTTTCCTTTTTGCGGGCGCCGCGCTTTTCGGCTCCGGCAAAAGGGAAAGACATAAAATCAATTTAGTCTCGGGAGGTTTCCTATGAGTGAAGAGATCAAAGCGCACGGCGGCGGCTCCGAATACATAATCGAGATGCGCCATATCACAAAGCGCTTTCCGGGCATCATCGCAAACGACGATGTGACTCTGTGCCTGAAGCGCGGAGAGATACACGCGCTCCTCGGCGAAAACGGAGCCGGAAAATCGACGCTTATGAGCGTTCTTTTCGGACTTTATCAGCCCGAAGAGGGAGAGATACTCAAGGACGGCAAGGTCGTTCAGATAAAAGACCCCAACGATGCGAACGCGCTCGGCATCGGAATGGTGCATCAGCATTTCAAGCTGGTCGATGTTTTTTCGGTGCTTGACAACATCATCCTCGGAGTCGAGCCGAACAAGTTCGGCTTCCTATCAAAAAAGCAGGCAAGGGAAAAGGTCGTGGCGCTTTCGGAGGCTTACGGGCTGAATGTTGACCCCGACGCTCTTGTCGAGGACATCACGGTCGGTATGCAACAGAGGACAGAGATCCTTAAGATGCTCTACCGCGAAAACGAGATACTTATCTTCGATGAACCGACGGCGGTGCTTACACCTCAGGAGATCACCGAGCTGATGGAGATCATGCGCGGGCTTGCGAAGGAAGGCAAGTCGATACTCTTCATCACCCACAAGCTGAACGAGATCATGGCGGTCGCCGACAGGTGTACCGTCCTTCGCAAGGGCAAGTACATTGCGACCGTGAATATTGCCGACACGAACAAGGAAGAGCTTTCCGATATGATGGTCGGACGGCATGTGAGCTTTGTCACCGAGAAGGCTCCGGCAAAGGTCGGCGACACCGTGCTTTCGGTGCGGGATCTCTGCGTGAAGAGCCACCTGCATAAGAAGAATGTAGTCAACGGCGTGTCGTTTGATGTCCGGGCGGGCGAGATAGTCAGCATCGCGGGCATCGACGGAAACGGTCAGAGCGAACTTGTGCAGGCTATAACGGGACTCGAGAAGTCCTCGTCGGGTACGATCACGCTCTGCGGAAAGGATGTCACGCACCTCGGCATAAGGTACCGGAACACCCACGGAATGAGCCATGTCCCCGAGGACCGCCACAAGCACGGACTGATACTCGACTACGATCTCAAGGATAACCTTGTGCTTCAGAGGTATTTTGAACCCGAATTTCAGAAGAACGGTTTCATCAGGTCGGACGAAGTGAGAAAGTACGCCGATCACCTTATAGAAGAGTACGATATAAGGTCGGGTCAGGGCGCGGCGACGACCGTGAGGTCTATGTCGGGCGGAAATCAGCAGAAGGCTATCATCGCGCGGGAATTTGACCGCAGACATTCGCTCCTTGTGGCGATGCAGCCGACGCGCGGACTCGATGTCGGAGCTATCGAGAACATTCATAAGAATATCGTGCGATCACGCGACGCGGGAGTCGGAGTCCTGCTCGTTTCGTTCGAACTCGACGAAGTTATGAACCTTGCCGACCGGATCCTCGTTATGTACGAGGGCGAGATAGTCGGCGAATTCGACCCGAAGAAGACGACGCCGCAGGAGCTTGGACTTTACATGGCAGGCGCCGGAAGAAAAGACACGAAGAAGGAGGCTGATGCGGAATGAAAAAGGACGCAGTAAAGGAAAAAAAGCCGTTCAGCGTTTGGCTGAAGAACTTTATCGCCCGTCCGGGCGTGAAATCCGTCATGTCCTCGCTCATATGTATCCTCGGCGGTTTTGTCGTCGGCTTCATCGTGCTGTTCATCCTCTCGGTCACATCGGAGGATATAAACTTTGCCGATTCCTTCAAGGGACTTCTGATAATCCTCGGCGGTCCTTTCTCGGCGGGAAACCGCGGCGACGCGCTCTATCAGCTCGGCAATATGCTCTTCAGCTGCACGCCGCTGATAATGACCGGACTTTCGGTCGCGCTCGCATTCAAGACGGGACTCTTCAACATCGGTGCACCGGGGCAGTACCTCATGGGAGCTATGGGGAGCCTTCTCGTTGCTCTCTCGATGCCGACGAATGTCGTTCCGCCGATACTCGTATGGCTTCTGGCGCTCCTTACCGGAATCGCATTCGGTATGATATGGGGAATGATCCCCGGACTTTTCAAGGGGCTGCTCGGCGTGAACGAGGTCATCGTATGTATCATGACCAACTGGATCGCGGCGAATATCGTGAGCTGGGTCTTCGCCGGAAGTCAGTTCATCAATGTCGCCGAGACGAAGATGAACTTCATAAAGAAGACTGCGGCGAACAATGTAATGACGCCGACACTCGGACTCGAGAAGCTCTTCTCGGACGGCTCGCTGACTTCCTATATGGATATAAGCATTTTCATTGCGGTCGCGATCGCGGTTGTGCTTTACATAATGCTGAACAAGACTACCTTCGGATTCGAGCTTAAGGCGTGCGGCTTCAACAAGAATGCCTCAAAGTACGCCGGTATGAACGAAAAGCGCAACATAATGCTCTCGATGGCGATAGCCGGAGGCCTTGCCGCGTGCGGTGCGGCGCTTTGGTGCCTCAACGGACATCAGGACTTCAAGTGGGAGGTCTATCAGTCGCTTCCCGATGTCGGATTCAACGGTATTCCGGCGGCACTGCTCGGCGGATGCAACCCGATCGGAACGGTCTTCAGCGCCATATTCCTCAGGTACATCAGCGCGGGAGGCTCGAACCTCACGGGGCAGACGGCGTTCAATGAATATGTCTCGCAGCTCATAATTGCGATCATAATATACTTCGCGGGCTTCTCAAAGTTCATAAAGGATGTCGTTATCGACAAATGGCTCGCCGGAAGAAAGAAAAAGCATGAAGCATCGTCGGCGGATGCTAAGCCCGGCGACGGCGGCAAGGAGGTCTGACTATGGTATTCTTACTTCAGAAAACCCTTGTATTCACGATCCCGCTGCTTATCGTGGCGCTCGCGGGTATGTATGCCGAGCGGAGCGGTATCATCAATATAGCTCTTGACGGTATCATGATCTTCGGCGCCTTCATAGGAGCCGTATTCGCACTCAATATACGGAACATTCCGTGGTTTGCCGACCATCCGCAGACGACCTTTATCCTCGCTATGATAACGGCGGCTGTGGCGGGGGCTGCGTTCTCGCTCCTGTTGTCCTTCTCGGCGATAAACCTCAATGCCGATCAGACGATAGCCGGCACTGCACTGAACCTTCTCGCACCCGCGATCTCGCTCTTCCTGATAAAGGTCTTCACCATGCAGGATAAGCTCGAGATGACGATAGTGAAGGGAAGCAACGGTCAGAATGTCGACTTCGGCTATGTTATCCGTAACGACGGACTCGGCAGCATCGGAAAGATATTCTTCGACAAGGCGTACATATCGACCTATATCTCGATAGCGATATTCATAATCTTCTCGATCTATATGTACAAGACGAAGACCGGACTGCGGCTGAGGGCTTGCGGCGAGCATCCGCAGGCGGCGAACAGCGTCGGTATCAATGTCACGAAGATGAGATACCTCGGCACGACGGTGTCGGGAGCGCTTGCCGGCTTCGGCGGCTATGTCTACATCGCGACGGTCACGAACGGAACGGCGAGCGGGGCCGTCGAGGGCATGGGATTCCTTGCTCTTGCCATAATGATATTCGGCAACTGGAAGCCCTTCGGAATAGCGCTCGGTGCGTTGCTCTTCGGATTCCTGAAATGCCTTGGAGTCATCTACAAGCAGCTTTCGATAAATATCGGAGGCAACGAGGTAAAGCTCCTCGAATCGCTGAATCTCCCCGTGTATTTCTACAATATGATACCCTACATCGTGGTGCTTGTGGTGCTTGCCTTCACATCGAAGAAGTCGCGCGCCCCCAAAGCCGAGGGTGTGCCTTACGATAAAGGCTCAAGATAAAAATAAAGCCGGGGACTGCCTAGGCAGTCCCCGGAAATATATAGGTGATTTTATTCTTCTTTGTCTGTGTGATCCGCGACCTTTTCATCAGCAGCTTTTTTCATTATCTCGTATGCCGTGCGGTTTACTACGAGGTTGCCCTTGAGGAAGTAATCCTCGCGGTGCTTTTTAAGGTATCCGCGGAGCTGAGGCTTCTTTGCGCAGAGTCTCTCGGTACAGGAGGCGCACATAAGCCTTTGGTTCGAGCGTTCGGAGAAATATTCGGGATGACGCGCGTGCGTGATCTCCCATTTGACGAGCAGACCGACAGCCAGCGCGAAGAGTACCACGGTGAAGACTCTTTCGGGGACATTCATCTCGGGATCAAAGAGCATAAACGCGAAGGGCGAGAACATCATGAAGAAATCCCAGTTGTAAATGCGGCAGGAAACACAGCACTTGTTTTTCAGCATCAGCGTCTGGAACGGACAGTAGAAGAGTATGCAGATGAGGTCACATATTGAGAAGCAGAGCGCCACGAGGAGCATTATCCCGCGGTCGATCAGGTGCAGGTAGTATGGGATCGAGATCAGAACATTGAAGACCACCCAAACCGCGCCGGTGAAGAGCGTCCTTTTGCCGAGGCCCTTTTCCTCCGGAGCCTGCTTGTTTTCATACGGAATGTAGTTCTTTTTGAATACCTTCTGACATCCCATGCTCTCATCCCTGACGGGGAAGTAGCGCATGACCATCTCGACCGTGAAGCACACGAAGATTATGACAAGCATCACGGGCTGAACGCCGAAACGGGTGATCGGAAATTTTTCCTTGTCGATGAGGTCGAGCCTGTTGAATATGTAGAGCAGTATCGTGGAGATAAGGATCAGGGAGCGGTAGATCAGCTTGAAGTAGTGCATCTTTACCGTCTTCGAGGTCGTAAGGCGAAGGGATTTTTGCATTATCGGGGGAACCTCACATATATTTTTAACATAACACTGTTCATTGTATCACATTCTTACACCGATGTCAAGAGATTACACGCATAAATATACGAAAATTTGACAAAAATTTGTCTTATTTGGCAATAAACGGAGGGGTACTGAGGAAATATGAACCAAAAGGCAACGCTCGGTGTGTTTGACAGCGGCGTGGGAGGGCTTACGGTCCTGCGCGAGATCATCGGCAGGAACCGGTACGAAAAAATAATTTATCTCGGCGATACGGGCAGGGTGCCTTACGGTACGCGATCGGCGGAAAAAATAAAGGAGTACGCCGGCGAGGATATATCCTTCCTCCTCCGGCAGGGAGCCGATGAGATCGTCGCGGCTTGCGGAACGGTCAGCGCGGTGGCGCTCGACACTTTGCGGGAGTCGCACCCCGATGTGCATATCGAGGGCGTCATCGACGCCACGGTCGCGGGTGCGGAAAGGGCGACGAAAAACGGCAGGATCGGCGTGATCGGCACTGCGGCTACCGTGAGGTCGGGAGTGTATCAGCGAAGGCTCGGGGAAAAATTCCGCGTTACCGCGGAGGCGTGTCCGCTGTTCGTGCCGCTTGCCGAATACGGCTTTGCGGGCGAGCGGGGCAGGGAGACCGTCCTTGCCGCCTGCGATTATTATCTTGCGCCTCTGAGGGAGGCGGGCATCGACACACTGATTATGGGGTGTACGCATTTTCCGCTGCTCGAGAGCTTTTTCGACGAATATTTCGACGGAAGGGTCGCGCTGATAAACAGCGGCAGAGAGCTCGCCGCGACGATCGATCGGGGAGAGTGCGAAAGCCCCGACCTCGAGCTTTTTGTCACCGACGATCCGGAGACTTTTTCGGCAGTGGCAAAGGTCTTTTCCGGATGCGGGGATCTTCCGCGCCCGAAAAGAATAAAAATTCAGTAGGATCCGCGCGTTTCGCGTATTTTTCCGCCCCACGCGGTAAAAATAATATCGTGAAAAGGGCAAAAATACCTTAACGGGGGATCCATATGGACATAAGTAAGAAAAATTACAAAAAGCTCGCCGATGCGCGGGCGAAAAAGTCTCCGGTGGCGAAGAACTGCGTGCGCGCATTCCTTGTCGGAGGCGCGATCTGCTGCCTTGCGGAGGGGCTTAAGCAGCTCTTCATGCTCGCGGGGGCGGAGAAGGACGACGCGGGGACGATCACCTCTGTGGTGCTTGTCTTCGTCGCGGCGCTACTGACGGGCGTCGGAGTCTTTGACAAGATAGCGAAGTTTGCCGGCGCGGGTACGCTCGTGCCCATCACGGGCTTTGCGAATGCCGTCGTTTCGCCGGCGATAGATTCAAAGTCGGAGGGACTCATCCTCGGACTCGGAGCGAAAATTTTCACGGTCGCGGGACCTGTGCTGCTTTACGGTACGCTTTCCGGAGCGGTCTACGGGCTTATCTATTGGATCGTCATGCTGTTTGTGAAGTAAGCATTAACTATATAAAACAGAAACGCCTCGCGTATGCGAGGCGTTTTCGCAGAGTTACCAACTCTACGAAAAGATTATACCACATATTGCACTCTTTGTCAATAGAAATTCAAGAAAATATTTTGATTGTCACTTCAATTGTGAACAAAAGCCCCGAAAGCCGCGATATTAGTGGCTTTTTTCCTTTTTTCTTTCGTAGAGTTGGTAACTCTGCGAAATAAAAACGCGGAATACCGCGAAAAACAAATCAGAAAAGGAGAAAAAACCATGAAAAGAAGCACCAAAAAGGGTTTCACTATCGTTGAGCTTGTGATCGTCATCGCAATCATCGCGATCCTCGCCGCGGTTCTGATCCCGACCTTCGCGAGCCTTATTCAGAAGGCTAATGTGTCGAAGGACACCCAGCTCGTGCGCAACCTCAACACGGCGCTTATGGCGGACAATGCGGAGCATAAGACGATGCAGAGCGCTCTCGATGCCGCGGCGGCATTCGGCTACGATGTCGGAAAGATCAACGCCTCGGCAACGGGCAACGAGATCCTCTGGGACAGCAAGAACGATGTTTTCTGCTACTTCAAGGACGGCAAGGTCGAGTACATCCCCGAAACTGTTCTGAAGGTTGCCAAGGACAAAGTTGCAACCTATGATTATTGGCAGATCTGCACCAAAGTTCCGAGCAAACAGGAATATTCAATTTATTGGAATTCGGAAGCCGACTTCGGCACAACTGCTCTTACCGTCGGATTTGACGCGGGCAAATGCAATGCGATAACCAAGCTGGAATATAAGGGTACCGACGCGGCTCAGGATGTAGTTATCCGCACGAACGGCGGTGAGCTTGTCGTCAACGCTGCAAACGACCATGTCGAGCATTACGGTCTTGCAAAGGTCGTTGATGTTCAGGCAGTTTCGCCTACCACCTATGTTGAGCACGGTATTGTCGGTAAGCTGAATGTTACCGCAAGCCAAAAGGTCGTCCTCAAAGCCACCGCGGTCGTCGGCAAACTTGAAGGCGACGGAGCCACTGCTGCCACCAAAGAGACCGGCGCGTTCGTTGCCAGCGATAATGACGGCAATACAATAATGGTTTCCTCCTATGATCAGCTTCAGGCGCTTGCTCTCGCGTCGACGGCGGAGGTAGATCTTAGCGGAAAGATAATAAAACTCGCAAATGACATCGATCTCACCGGAAAGGTGTGGACTCCTTTCGGTTTCTCTGAAAAAGAGCCGTTTGCCGGAACTATCGATGGCGATAATCATACGATAAAAGGGCTGTCTTCGGCAGGTTATACACAAATGGATAAAGCAACTATCCAGAACACAACTAACAAACAGAAAGGTCCCGCTTACGGATTTGTCTGCATAGCTAAAGACGCAACGATAAAGAACCTTAAATTCACCGATGTGAACATTGATGTTGAAGATGGTATTGCGGTCGGAGCAGTTGTCGGCGATGCCCGCGGAAGCAGTCTTACCATTGAGAATGTTACGGTTGACGGCTCTGTCAAGGCTAAAGACAAGGTCGGCGGCTTTGTCGGTCTTGCCGGTTACAATGAATCTACGAAGTTTGTACTTACCATCGGGAACAGTGTCAACAACGCCGATGTCGTTGCCAAGAATACAGCCGCATATAACCGTGCGGGCGGCTTTGTCGGCGGTTTGGGTGGCTCCGAAAAATTCAAGGATGGCGGTAAAGTTGAGTTTGTGTCCTGCACCAACAACGGAAATGTTACCGTTACCGCAAAAGAGGCTACTCCTGGGGAAAGCAGATATGTATCTGCTGCCGGATTCATCGGTGGAGCCAACACTTCTAAAAATGAACATACCGGACAATACCGGACAACAATCATTATAGACAGTAATTGCAAAAACACAGGCACAATAACGGCTTGCAACACACATAATGATACAACCATTAGCACAAAAGATCAAACAAACGGCAACAGCAACGTAGAAAAGGGCGTAAAATCATATCCTTTTTGGTATGGTTACACCGCGCCAATTAACTGAATTAATCATTAAAGCACAGGCTATTTAAATCCGAGCCCGCCCCGCGGAGGACGAAACCTCCGCCGGGGCGGGCAATTTGTTTTCTTTACAAGCCGATTATCGGTGCAAAGGCGTCGGCGCTTGTTCTTTTTCCTTAAGCGTGCACTGCCCTCCGCGAGGACCGGAAGCGGGGCGCACCCGCCCTGAACCGAAAATCAAATAATAATGAGGACAAAAACAAAAAAACTCTTGACTTGAAGGCTCATATAAGGTATAATCATAAAAATAATGATAAATATTTTTCCGACATCTCCGAGATCTTCGCCAAACCTGTCAGAATACGCAAGAAAGGAAGCTTTTGCTATGCGAAAGCTATGGTCATGATTATGTACAGCATAAAACTGCTAAACAAAATATCAGGCATCGAGAATGCCCGTCTCGGCAGAAAGGACTATGTGATCGGCGAAACGGTCAAGCGTCCCGACGCCATTATGGTGCGCTCGGCGGTCATGACCGATATGGAGTTCAACCCCGAGCTTCTCTGCATAGCCTGCGCCGGCACCTCGGTCACGAATATCCCCGTCGAGCGCTGCACGAAGGCGGGCATCTGCGTCTTCAATACCCCCGGCTCGAACGCCAACGGCGTGAAGGAGCTGACCCTCTGCTCGCTCTTCCTCGCCGCCCGCCGCATTACCGACGGCATCGAATGGGAAAAGGCGCTTGCCGGTAATCCCTCCGCCGCCCGCCTCATAGAGAAAAAACGCGCCGAATTCGCGGGCTCCGAGCTCTTCGGTAAGACCCTCGGCGTTATCGGCCTCGGCGCTATCGGTGGCCTTGTGGCGAACGCCGCCGTCGGCCTTGGAATGAAGGTCATCGGTTGCGACCCCTACCTCTCTGTCGAGTCGGCGTGGAGGCTCTCCTGCAATGTCGAAAAGGCGACGCAGAGCGACATATTCGCCGAAGCCGACTATATTACGCTCCATATCCCGCTCACACCGCAGACGAAGAACCTTATAAACGCGCAGACCCTTTCCGAGATGAAGGACGGGGTGAGGATAATAAACCTCTCGAACGCCGGCGTCGTCGATGCCGAGGCAATCGCTTCGGCGCTCGCCTCGGGCAAGGTAGCCTCTTATGTCACCGATTTTGCCGCACCCTCGCTCATAGGGCTTGACAGAGTCGTCGCCATCCCGCACCTCGGGAGCCTCACCGCGGAATCCGACGCGAACTGCGCGCTCATGGCAGCCGATCAGATAGACAACTTCATCAGAAACGGAAATATAAAGAACAGCGTGAACTTTCCCGATGTGTCTGTGCCGTTTTCGGGCAGCACGCGCGTCTGCATCTTCCACGACAACATCCCGAACATGATCGCGCAGATCTCGGCGGCGTTTTCCGAGGAAAAGCTCAATATCGACAACCTTGTCGGTATGACGCGCGGCGACAACGCCTATTCGATAATCGACATAAACACCGACCTTCCGGTGCAGATACTCAACAGGCTCAATATGATAAAGGGTATCAACCGCGTAAGGATCATAAACAAGTGATAAAAAAGATTCCCCGCAGACCGTAAAAAAGTCTGCGGGGAATGTTTTATTATATTTCTGTTTTTTCAGCTCTCGCTCAGGTCTTTCACTATCTCGGAGGCGATTATCATTCCGGCGACCGAGGGGGTGAAGGGTGAGCTTCCGACGACGCCGAGATCGTTTTTCCTCGGAACTTCGGGTGAGAAGACGACCTTCATATGCGTGATGCCGTATTCGCGGAGCTTTTTACGCATCACCTTTGCGAGCGGGCAAACCTCGGTCTTTGCAAGATCGGCGACCCTGAAAAGGGAAGGGTCGAGCTTGTTTCCGGCGCCCATCGCCGAAATAATGCGCACGCCTTCGTGCTTTGCTCTGACTGCAAGGGCTATCTTCGCCGGAACATCGTCTATCGCGTCGGCGATGTAGTCAAAGTCGGAGAAGTTTATCAGCTCATCTCCGTCCGGTTTGTAAAAGGCGAAATGCGCGTTGATGCGGCAGTCGGGGTTGATGTCAAGGATCCGTTTTTTCATTACCTCGACCTTCGGCTCGCCGACTGTCGAATGGAGCGCGACTATCTGCCGGTTGATATTCGAGAGCGTCACGCGGTCGCCGTCGATTATATCAAGGCTCCCGACGCCGACCCTTGCAAGCGATTCGCATATGTAGCCCCCGACGCCTCCGGTGCCGAAAACGGCAACGCGCGCCTTTTTCAGCTTTTCAAGGGCATCACCGCCGAAAAGCGCGGCAGTCCTTATGTCCTCTTTGCGGATCCCGTTGCTCATTTGATGAATTCAGCCTCGGTAGCCGTATCGTCAACGGGGATCTGACGGATCGGGGCAGCCGTTCTGCCGGCGTTGTCGCCCGAGCGCTTGCCGTAAAGCACGCTTCTCACCGCACGGTCGGCGCGCTTTGCCTCCTCGTCGTCAAAGACCTCGTAGTCTCCTTCGTCAAACAGGTCGAAGAGGTAGCCTCCGTTCTTTTTCCTCATAGAGCTTACGAGCCACATCCCGCCCGCGGTGTTGAGTGCGGCAACGGCGGCAAGTGCCGCGACAAGACTTTTCTTTTTCAGGCAGGCGACGACGAATATTCCGGTAAACGCCACCGACGAGACGAGCAGCGACAGGGCAAGATAATCGCGTTTTCCTTTTGCCTTCATTATCGTAACTCCTCCTTTCGGACAATTACGCCTTGTTCTGAGCTTCGGCGTTATCTTTTGCTATCATTTTGAGGTAGGCATTGATGAAGCCGTCGATGCCGCCGTCCATGACAGAGATTATGTTGGGATCCTCATATCCGGTCCTCGTATCTTTCGCAAGGGTGTAGGGCATGAAGACATACGATCTTATCTGGTTGCCCCATTCGATGTTGGTCTTGACGCCTCTGACCTGATCTATCGTGTCAAGTCTTTCGCGGATCTTGATCTCCATCAGCTTTGCTTTGAGCTGGCGCATGGCGGTCTCCTTGTTCTGGAGCTGTGAGCGCTCGGTCTGGCAGGTCACGACGATGCCCGTGGGCTTGTGGTAGATACGGACAGCCGAGCTGACCTTGTTTACATTCTGTCCGCCGGCGCCGCTCGAGTGATAGGGCATGAAGTCATAGTCCTCTTCGCGGATGACTATGTCGTCGAGCTTGTCGAATTCGGGCATTACCTCGATAGAGGCGAACGAGGTGTGTCTTCTTCCCGACGAGTCAAAGGGCGAGACTCTTACAAGGCGGTGTACGCCGTGTTCGCTCTTTAAGTAGCCGTAGGCGTTCTCTCCGATGACCATTATCGTGGCGCTCTTGAGTCCCGCCTCTTCGCCGTCGAGCCAATCGGTGAGCTTTACCTTGAATTTATGGCGCTCAGCCCAGCGGGTTATCATACGGTAGAGCATAAGCGCCCAGTCCATAGCTTCGGTGCCGCCGGCTCCGGGATGGAAGGACACTATCGCGTTGTTGTGGTCGTATTCGCCCGAGAGAAGGATCTCGTTCCTCATGGTGTCCTCTGTCTCGACGATCTCCTTAAGTTCGTTTTCGACCTCGGCGACGCTGCCTTCGTCGTTTTCCTCTATCGCCATTTCGGCAAGGGTTATCGCGTCCTCGAGCTTCGAGACGAGCGCCTCATATTCGGCGACCTTGTCCTTCTTCTGCTTGATCGCCTGAAGGATCTTCGAGGAATTCTCCTGATTCGACCAGAAATCCGGATCGAGGGTCTTTTTTTCAAGCTCGGGGATCTCTGCGCGAAGGTCATCGACTCTTATCGCCGTGCCGAGATCCTTTATGCTGTCGCGCATACTTATGAGCTTATATTTTGCTTCTTCAAGTGCAACTATCAATGTAAAACCTCCGGCGGCAGGTGCCGCTAATAGAAATAATTTTTTCTATTATAGCATAAGTATGCCTGCTTTTGCAATACTTACTCTGAATTTTAACAAAAAATCGCACTTGACAAGGAGTGGCATTTGACTTATAATTTATACATAACCATAATGGAGGTATAAAATAATGGAAGTAACGAGAAAAACAATAATAGGCGATCTGCTTGACTACGATACCGATACGGCACAGTTTTTCTTTGAAATAGGAATGCACTGCCTCGGATGCCCCGCCTCGCGCGGAGAGAGCATTGAGCAGGCTTGCGCCGTTCACGGCACCGATGCCGACGCGCTCGTAAAGAAGCTCAACGATTTCCTTGCCGCAAAGAAGAACTGATGCTCTTCACCCTGCCCGGACAGAGGCTTGAAGCCGCGGCGGAACTTGTCCGTCCCGGCGCGTATGTTGCCGACATCGGCACCGATCATGCCTACCTTCCGATATATCTTGTCGGGAGGGGTATCGCGTCGCGCGCCGTAGCCTCGGATATAAACCGCGGTCCTCTTGAACGGGCGGCATCGAATATCCGCGCCGCCGGTCTTTCGGACAGGATCTCCCTGCTCCTGGCCGACGGCGTTGACGGTCTTTTCGGACTCGGAGTTACCGATTACCTCATCTGCGGAATGGGCGGCGAACTTATCGCCTCTGTCACCGAGGCACCGTTTCTGCGGGATCCGTCGGTACTTCTCATCCTTCAGCCGATGACGAAGCCCGAGATCTTGCGTAAGAGCCTGCTCGACCGCGGATTTTCGATAAAGGACGAGCGGCTTGCCGAGGAAGCGGGAAGGATCTATCAGATATTTTCGGCAGCCTTCACGGGTGTGACCGAAAAATACAGCGACGCCGAGCTTCTCCTCGGCAGGGGCAATATCCTGCGCGGGGGGGAGCTGTACATACGGCTCGCAAACCGCGAGACCGAGATGATCCGCCGCCGGCTTGCGGGAAAGAAAAGCGCGGGGCTTGACACCTCGGACGACGAAGCCCTTCTCTCGGAGATCGGGGCAACGCTCAAATAAAATAAACGGAGCTTTTTCGATATGACAGTAAACGAATTTTACTCATACCTCTGCCGCGAGATACCGCCGGAGCTTACCCTCAAGGGTGACTTTGACGGGATGTCGTGCTGTCCCGACCACGACAGAAGCGTCGGACGGGTGCTTATCGCACTCGATGTCACCTCCGATGTGGTCGACGAGGCGATAGAGGAGGGATGCGATGTCATCCTTGCCCACCACCCGATGCTCTACGGAGGGCTTTCGGAGGTCAATGCGGAGAATTTCCGCGGGAGCAAGCTCGTAAGGCTCATCCGCGCGGGCATATCCGTTATGAGCTTTCATACAAGGCTTGACGCTGTTGACGGAGGCGTGAGCGATACGCTCGCCGCGCTTGTCGGAATAAAAAATACCGGGAAATTCGGTGAGAACGGGATATTCAGGGTAGGCGAGCTTGACTGCCCGCTTTATGCGGAGGAGTTCGCCGCGAGGGTGAAGGACGCCCTCGGCGCGCCCTTCGTCGAATTTTCCGATACGGGCAGGCAGATAAAGCGTGTCGCCGTTTCGGGAGGCAGCGCGGGATCCTTAGTTAAAGAAGCTGTCGCCGCGGGAGCCGATGCTTACCTTGCCGGTGAGTTCGGGTACCACAATCTCTGCGATTCTCCCGATTGCGGAATAAGTCTCTTCGCCGCGGGGCATTTCTATACAGAGAACCCCGTATGCGGAAGGCTCTTTGAGCTGACCGCCGCCGCGGGCGCCACGCCGATAATAACCTTCAGCAACCGCATAAGAAGCATCTGAAATCACCATCGAAAGGACAAAAATATGGACTCCATGGCTTTTGAGAAGGGATTTTTCCCTTCGGCAAACGGGCAGGACAGGGTGACCTATTACTGCTACACTCCGAAGAATGTCCGCGCGGTCATTCAGCTCAGCCACGGTATGTGCGAATATGTCAGAAGATATGAAAAGCACGCCGCGTATTTCTGCTCGCAGGGGATAGCCTTCTGCGGGAACGACCATCTCGGTCACGGGCTGACGGCTCTCGATGCCGACGAGCTGGGATACACCGATTCCCCCGAATACCTGGTCGAGGATCTGCACACTATGACGGGTGTTATCAGGCGAAAGCTCCCCGGTGTGCCTCTTATCCTCCTCGGACACAGTATGGGATCGTTTATCGCAAGGCTGTATCTCGCAAAATACGGGAAGGATGTCGACGGCGCGATAATAAGCGGCACGGCGGGTCCCGGAAATCCGACGGGGCTTGCAAAGCTCCTAACGAAGATGAGCATAGCGATCCACGGCGATCACTACCGCGACAACTTTATAAAGGGTCTCTCGACCGGAAGCTATGAAAAGCACTTCAAGGGCGAGCCTACCTCGGCGTGGATCACGCGCGATACCGATGAACAGGAAAAGTACCTTGCCGACCCGCTTTGCAACTTTACCTTCACCCTCAACGGATATTATAATCTTTTCGATATGCTCGGACGGGTATCGTCGAAGGGCTGGGCGGAAAGTATAAGAAAGGATCTTCCGATCCTTATGATAAGCGGCTCGGACGACCCCGTAGGTGACTGCGGAAAGGGAGTCAGGAAGGTCTACGAACGCCTTAAGGCCGCCGGGATAGAGGATCTTACTCTTCGTCTCTGGGACGGTGCACGGCATGAGCTGTTCAACGAGTCCGCCGTAAGGAACGAGGTCTACGCCTGTATCGTCGATTGGATCGGGGAACACATAAAGAAATGACGCTGAAAGAGCTTAAAAATACCGAAGGAAGGCTTCTCGGGGTGGATTTCGGGGATTCGCGCACCGGACTTGCCGTGAGCGATCCTATGCGGAATCTCGCGTCGGGAAGGGAAACGGTCAAAGCCGTGGGGCTTGAGAACACGGCGCGCCTTGTCGCCGAATATGCGAAGGCTGAGGGAGTGTCGGGGATAATCGTCGGGCTTCCGAAGAATATGGACGGAAGCTGCGGTCACCGTGCCGAGAGAGCTGCGCGCTTTGCCGGGCTGCTCGGTGAGCTTACGGGGCTGCCCGTGGCGACCTTTGACGAAAGGCTCTCGACAGTTCAGGCGTCCCGATACCTCAACGCGACCGATACGCGCGGAGCAAAGCGCAAGGGCGTGATAGATACTCTGTCGGCGCAGATAATCCTTCAGGATGCGCTTGACAGGATGAAAGGAATGGAATGATATGAGTTTGTTTGAAAAATGCGAGAGCGTGACGCTGAGCGTCTCGGATATGCACTGCGGTCATTGCAAGGCAAAGGTCGAGGCTGCACTGAAGGCGGTCAAGGGAGTGAAAAAGGTCGATGTGAACCTTGAGAACGCCACCGCCGAGGTCAGCTATCATGCCTCGGAGACAGATCCGGAAGCACTTGCCGCGGCTGTCACCGCATCAGGATTTCCCGCGAAAAAGGCTTGAACCCAAAAATAAAAAGTCCCCTCTGTCGGGGACTTTTTTATTTTTTCTGTTATCTTGAAGTCTGGGCGGTCGACCGGAGGGTGACATCGTGGTAGCCGCCCTCGACGATGCTCGTTGCCGAGACAAGGGTCATCTTCGCGTTCTTCTGAAGCTCGGGGATGCTCGTCACGCCGCAGTTGCACATGGTCGATTTTACCTTGTAAAGGCTCTTTTCGACACCCTCGTGAAGCGAGCCGGCGTAGGTAACATAGGAATCGACGCCTTCTTCGAATTGGAGCGAGCTTGTGCCGCCGAGGTCGTATCTCTGCCAGTTTCTCGCGCGGTTGGAGCCTTCGCCCCAGTATTCCTTGACATATGTTCCGTTGATGAAGAGCTTGTTTGTCGGGCTTTCGTCAAACCTTGCGAAATATCTGCCGAGCATTATGAAGTCGGCTCCCATCGCGAGCGCGAGGGTCATATGATAGTCGAAAACGATACCTCCGTCGGAGCAGACGGGAACATATATTCCCGTCTCGCGGAAGTATTCGTCACGCGCCGCGGCAACTTCTATAAGTGCCGAAGCCTGACCGCGGCCGATACCCTTCTGCTCACGGGTGATGCAGATGGAGCCTCCTCCGATGCCTACCTTGACGAAATCTGCGCCCGCCTCGGCGAGGAAGCGGAAGCCCTCGCGGTCGACGACGTTTCCCGCACCGACCTTTACCGAGTCACCGTAGTTCTTCCTGATAAACTCTATCGTTTTTTTCTGCCAGCAGGTGTAGCCCTCCGAGCTGTCGATGCAGAGGACATCTGCGCCCGCCTCGAGCAGAGCCGGAACGCGTGTCTCGTAGTCACGGGTGTTGATGCCCGCGCCGACCATGTATCTCTTGTGAGAGTCGAGCAGCTCGTGCGGGTTGTTCTTGTGCGAAGAATAGTCCTTTCTGAACACAAGGTAGAGCAGTCTGCCTTCTCCGTCGACGATGGGAAGAGAGTTCAGCTTATGCTCCCAGATGATGTCGTTCGCTTCCTTGAGGGTCGTCGATTCGGGGGCGGTGATGAGTCTTTCGCTCGGGGTCATAAAGTCCGCGACCTTCTCGTCAAGGCTCATACGCGAGATGCGGTAGTCGCGTCCCGTCACGATGCCGAGGAGCCTGCCGTTTGCGCTTCCGTCCTCGGTCACGGGCATTGTCGAATGTCCGGTAAGCTCGAAAAGGTTCAGCACATCCGAGAGCGTGTTATCGGGACGGAGGTTCGAGTCGCTGATGACAAAGCCCGCCTTGTAGTTTTTCACTCTTGCGACCATAGCCGCCTCGGATTCTACCGACTGCGAGCCGTAGATGAAGGACATTCCACCCTCTTTTGCAAGGGCTATCGCCATTTTGTCGTCGGATACCGATTGCATTATCGCCGAGACGAGCGGAATGTTTATCGAGACCGGACACTCCTCCTGTCCCTTTCTGTATTTGACGAGAGGAGTGCTGAGGTCGACATTTGCCGGTGTGCAGTTCTCGTCGGAATACCCGGGGATAAGAAGGTATTCGCTGAATGTTCTTGAGGGTTCGTTGCAGTAAGTTGCCATAAAGTTACCTGTTTCCTTGTTTTTTATTGAGTTGTGGGGCTGTCACAAAGGCGACAGCCCCGCATATGCGTGTTATTTCGTTGAACCGTCCACTCTTGAAACGGTTATCTTGCTCTGCCCGTAAACATAAGGCAGTTCGACTATGATCTTATCGCCTTCGACACCGGCGTGGTAGTATTCCTTGTAGTTTGAGAGACTAAAGAGAACGCTGTTGTAGCCCTTGCCGAGGTAGTTGTTGATCGCGTGGGTACCCTGCGGCCAGAGGACGAGGGTCGCGTTGACCTTCTTGTACGCCTCTATCATACCGCTGTCGTTGCCCCATGTCGTGTAACCGTGGTGGCAGGTCTGGACTATGTCGCAGTGGATATAATCGCCGAAGTGTCTTGCCGCGGTCTGCATACCGTTACCGGTCGCGTCGCCCGTGCTGAGGTATGTAGTCTTGCCGCCGAAGGTCATTTTCATGACGATCGAGGTGGTGTTGAAGGCGTTGCAGGCCTTCGGAGCAAAGCTCTCAAGGGTGTAGAGAACTTCGATCTTTGCGTCGGCAAGGTAGTAGATCTGACCGACATGAGCCTTGTGAAGCTCGGCATTGAAGGTCTTTGCCGCCGCACGGATATGGGAGTCCGCCTTACCCGAGCCGGTGCTCCATTTTTCCCATCCGGAGGCGCCGTTGAGCGAGACCGATCTCTCTCTCTCGGACTGAGCCATGAAGTTTGCTATTATGCGTTCGACCTTGATGCCTCTCGAGTTTATGGTGGCGTAGGATTTGATCATTCCGACATGGTCGCCGTGACCGTGAGTGATTATCCACGCGGCGATGGTCGGGGTGGTCGTGTATTCCTTCGACTGCTCTTTAAGGGTGTTTACGAAGTTATTTATGCCGCTCGCGGTACCGAAACCGCCGTCGACGACGATGAAGCGTCCGTCGGCAAGTCTTATAAGGAAGCTCTGACCGTTCGACGCATATTCTGTGGCGCTCTTCTTATACTCAAGTCCAAGCATCGTGATCTGCGAGGTCGTGACTGTTTTATACTTATTGTCGGATTCAAGTCCGACGGCGGGAGCGAGAGGCTCGATGAGAAGTCTTACGGTATTGTCGTACTTGTAGAAGCCCGCATTTACCGTGTATGCCGAATTCGTGAAGGTCGCGAAGTGGTTGTCGGCGATGGTGTTCTCGGTGTAGAGAGTGTAACCGTCGGTAACGACCTTCTTCTTATATACCTCGAATTCCTCGGCGGTGGTGTTCTTGATTATGATCTCATCGCAGTTCATGCCCTCAAGGCGTTCGCCGGCGTTGTAGTATGAGTAGAATGTACCGCCCACATATACCGGAAGGGCGCTGAGCTGCTGGTGGCAGGTCTTCGAGACATTGACATCGGCGACCTTTAATACGGTTTCTCCGGTCTCCGCGTTGTAAGCGGAGCCGATTATGTTGATGAGAGCGTTTGCGGCTTCAAGCAGGTAAGAATCCGAATAGGACGCGACGACGAGCTTGTTTCCGACCGCTCTTACGGCGTAGTTTCCGTAGGGGGTCTCGTTGTAGACCGCTTTTGTTTCGTTATAGTTGGTGGCGCCGACAAGGATCTCTACGGTAAGGGGATCGTGTTCGGTCCCGTTCTGTACCCAGTCGTCCGAGAGAGTGGGAAGGATACCGAAGTTATCCTTGAGCGAAGCCGCGATGTGCTGTGCCGCCTTTACCGTCGTGCTGTTCGATTCAATACCGGTGGGGCGTACTATCTTGAAGTTGAGCGTTTTTTCGTCTTCCTTCTTGAGTACGATCTCGTCGGGATTCGTGAGATCCGCGGTGCTTTCCGATTCGGTCGGGGTACCCGGGGTTTCGGTTCCGGGTTCGGATGTGCCGGGATTCGGATCTACCGGGTCGGTACACGATGCAAAGAGTGCAAGGATCATCACAAGCACGATGAGCATCGCGGAAAGTCTTTTCCATACTTTCATAAAAGTAACCTCCGTATTTTTGCCGCAGGGGGCATAATATTTCACACCGCGCGGAGACCGGCGGCTTCGATAACTTACATTATACCATTATTGACGAATAATGCAAGCGCGCGTCGGCATAATTTACTTCTTTTTCACAAATCCGGAGGGACGAAAGAGTTTGTAAAGCGATTTTTTCCGACATACTTTACATTTATTTATCGCTGTGTTATAATGGAGCCGCCAATTTATACAAGGGAGATGATCCTATGCTTTATCCGACTCTTGCGGATATGGAAAAGACGGTCAGGAGCGCGCGTCCGATAGTCTTTGACCGCGACCTTGCCGGAGCAGTTTCCGAGAAGGGTGTATGCGATTATGTGACGAAGGCAGACACCTCCGTCCAGAAGTTTATCAGGGACAGCCTTGAAAAAGCCTTCCCCGACTGTGCCTTCATGGGTGAGGAAAGCCCCGACCACAGGGTGGATCCGGAGAGACCTACATTTATCCTCGACCCGATAGACGGGACGACGAATTTCATCCACGGCTTCTGCCTTTCGGCGACCTCGCTCGCGCTCGCGCTCGGTGGCGAGACTCTTCTCGCTGTCATCTACAATCCCTTCACCGATGAACTTTTTTCGGCTGAAAAGGGAAAGGGAGCCTTCCTGAACGGAAACCCGATACATGTGAGCGATGCGCCCGACCTTGCTCATTCTCTCGTAGCTGTAGGTACGATGCCCTACCGCAAGGAAACGGGATCGAAATATTTCGGACTCTACCGTGAGCTTTACCTGCGCGGTGTGGATATAAGAAGGATAGGCTCGGCGGCGCTTGACGCCTGCTATGTTGCCGCGGGACGCTCGGACTGCTACATAGAGAACGGGCTCGGGACATGGGACATCGCCGCGTCGCGCCTCATTGTTGCCGAGGCAGGCGGAGTTATGACCGATTGGAAGGGCAACCCCACGACGCTCGACAAAGCCGTCAACGCCGTCGCGGCCTCAAACGGGAAGGTACACGCAGAGCTTCTCGCACTCATGAAAGAACAGCTTAACAGCTGAAATATAAAGGGAGGAAATTACCTATGAAATCCAACGCAAGGATCCTTGCTGCGCTTCTCGCGGTACTGTTCATCCTCACAGCCTTCTCGGGCTGCACGGTGCCGACACCCGACGGTCCCGACGGCTCCGGAAGCTCCTACACCGAGACGACGACCGGAACGAACGACAACACCCCGTCGCAGGATATAGCGATAACGAAGGAAAATTCAAACGAATATACCTTTATCCGCTCGTGGACGGCATCGGATAAGCTCAAAACGACGCTTGCCGACAAATTCCGTCCCGTTATGGAGAAGCTCAAGAACGAGAAGGGCAAATCGCTGAATATCTCGGATGACTGGGTGCAGGACGAGAAGGATATTCCCGCATCGGCAAAGGAGATAGTCGTCGGCGACACCAACCGTCCCGACGGAAAGAGGCTCCTCGAGAACCTTTGCGAGAAAGACTACCTTATTAAATACGAAAACGGCAGGATCTTCATCCTCGGCGGCTCGGACGACGCGACGCTGAAGGCTCTCGACCTTTTCTTTAAAGATTATGTGGATAAGGATACCGGCGAGATCCGTTTCACGGATAAGCTCGATGTCCTGATGAAGTACGACTACCCGTTAGCTGCGGTCAGCATCGACGGCGTTAATATCCGCGAATACACGATCGTCGTACCCGATAAGTGCGATCTCTATACGACCTACGCGGCGGAGAATCTCAGCGATTATCTCTATGCGAACGCCGGATTCGGACTGAAAACTGTCAGCGACAAGACCGAAGCCACCGAATACGAGATACTTGTCGGCAACACGAACCGCCCCGAATCGAAGGTCACGGCAAGCATCGGAGAGGGCGAGTATATCCTTTACAAGGCAGACAAGAAGGTAGTCTGCCTCGGGAACTCCTATATGGTCGGCGGAGGCGTCGGAATGATATGCGACAGGCTCGACGCGACCGGAAAGAAGCTCGAGATAAACATCACAGACCTGCCGAAGGAGGCGAAGGCGGAGAAGTTCACCTTCCGTAAGGCTAAGTCCGCGATCCTTCTCATCGGCGACGGAATGGGATTCAACACCCTTGCCATGGCGGAGCTTAAGATCGGAAGATTCAGCGGCTTTGACCTTCCCAATCAGGGACAGTCGATCACGGCTTCGGTAAACACACTGAACGACCCCAACACCCCCACCGACAGCGCGGCGGGAGGCACGGCGCTCTCCTCGGGCTACAAGACTATCAACAAATATATCGGACTTGACCGAAATCTCAAGTCCGTGAAGAACCTTCGCGAGCTGGCGCAGGAGAAGGGGCTGCGCACGGGTATCCTTACGACCGATGTTATCACGGGCGCGACGCCGGCGTCATTCCTTGCGCATCAGAAGAGCCGCAATGACACCGCGGAGATACAGGCGCAGATAGATAAGCTCATAAAGGACGGAAAGGTCGACGCGACGGGCGGAAGCCTCGGCAATGCATTCGTCCCGACGACAAAAGAGACGCTCCGTATGCTTTCGGCGGGCGGCTCGGGCTTCTTTATGATGGGGGAAGAGGCTTATATCGACAAGAACTCGCACAAGAACAAAAAAGAGGAGTGCATCTCCGCGGTCAAGAGATTCAGCGAGGAGATAGCCTACTGTGCGGAGTTTGTTCTCTGCCACCGCGACACGGTGCTGGTCATCACAGCCGACCACGAGACGGGCGGGATCATTCCGGACGGCCACGGGGACTACAAGTACACGCTTACGAGCCATTCGACGGCGAATGTTCCGATATTTGCGCTCGGCGACGGGACCGAATATTTCAACGGTGCGACGATGCAGAACATATTCATTGCTAAGTTCCTTGCGAAGATCTACGGCGAGGATAATTTCGGCATGGAGTGGAAGGACTGAACGCAAAATAAGCTCACAAAGCCCGCAGAAATTCTGCGGGCTTTGCTTTCGTTTTGAGGGTAGCGACGGGGGGGACGGGAGATGCGGGGGCTTTCTTGGAAGAAAGCCCCCTGCACCCCAAAGAACTTTGCTGAAAGGCTATGGCAATATTGCCTTGTCTCGCGGCATTTTGCCTGCGGCAAAACTTTGGTGTCTTTTTGAGAAAGGTCCTCAAAAGTCTGCAAGCAGCCTTTTTTCAGACCTTTCCCAAAAACCCACCGGAATTTCACCCCGCGGGGTGAAATTCTGTCCCGAGACAAGGATTTTGATCGTTTGACCTAAAGGCAAAATTCCCCGACGGGGCTAACATAAAGCGAAGCGTACTCGTTTATCCTCCGTGCGGCGAAGCCGCGCTTCATAGGGCGGAAGCCCTGCTTCATTTTTCATGCACCGAAGGTGCGCTTAATTTTCGCTCCCGGCACGGCCGGATTATCGATCGCTGTCACGGTGAATTTCAGCTTCGTATGCTCGGCGCGGACGCCATGCACCTCCGTGTAATAGTCGAGCGACAGCGTGCCGCCCTTCTCGGTGAGCCTGTTCCTGATGCTCACCGTGTGTATGCATATCTCAAACGGCGCATAGGGTGTCCTGTAAACACATATGTGCCGCTTGCCCTGTTCAAACACCAGCGCTGCCCTTATGCTCCCGCTCCGAAGAAGCGTCACAAGTCCCCGATTGCCTGTATCGAATATCAGCGTCGAACGCGCGTCGTCGACCCCTTCGAATATCTCACGGTCGTTGTAGTCAAAAAAGAGCCTGCTGCCGTCCTTCGTCAGCGTTGCCTCGGTCACGAATTCGACCCTGTCGACCTTTATGTCCTTTTCTTCAAGCGTGTTTTCTCCCGGAGGCGCCGAGATGATGGCTTCCGAGCAGTCGCGGCACTCCGAGACGAGCTTCAGCCGCACTGCCTTACAGTTTTCCGTATTTTCTGTCATCAGAGACTCCTTTCGGGTACTTTAATGCTCACATTATATGCCTGAAGTCACAATTTGTCAACCGTTATTTCGTCCGCAGCCCTTTACAATCGCGATTTCATATGGTAAAATAAGATAATAAACTATATATAACGGAGGATTTGTCGTGACCGACAGAGAAAGATTTGTGAATATATGGAGGACCGAGGTCAAGCGTGAAGGCGCCGACCGCCTGCTTGAGTGGCTCTGCTCGCCCTCGTGCGACTTCTTTACCGCTCCGGCAAGCACCCGCTTCCACGGCTCGGTGAGGGGAGGACTCTGCGCTCACTCGCTTAATGTATATGACTGCCTTTGCGACTATATGGCACATTCGGATATGGGAAAATCGCTGCGCGACCGCAGCGGAGAGGCGTACACGAAGGAGAGCCTTGCCATCGCGGCGCTGCTCCACGACCTCTGCAAGGTGAATTTTTACCGCGAGACGACCCGCAATGTAAAGAAAAACGGAGTGTGGGAGACGGTCCCTTATTATTCGATCGAGGACGACCTGCCCTACGGTCACGGCGAAAAATCGGTCTACATAATAAGCGGATTTATGAAGCTCACGCGCGACGAGGCTTTCGCGATAAGGTACCACATGGGCTTCTCTGTCGGTGCGCCCGAGGAGAGGGGAAACATAGGCAAGGCGCTTGAGATGTTCCCGCTCGCCTATGCGCTCTGCATATCGGATATGGCGGCATCCTACTTCAAGGAGGGGAGTCCCACCGATGAATAAAAGCGAACTGAGAGAAGCGGCGATCGCCGCTATGAGGAGGGCTTACGCACCCTATTCCGACTTTTTTGTCGGTGCGGCTCTTCTGACGAAGGGCGGAAAGCTCTACACGGGCTGCAATATAGAAAATTCGTCCTATTCGGCGACCTGCTGTGCCGAGAGGACGGCGCTCTTTACCGCCGTTGCCGCGGGCGAGCGTGAATTTGAGGCTATCGCGATCGCCGGAGGGCATCGCGGAAAGCTCGAGGGCGTGTGCTATCCCTGCGGCGTATGCCGTCAGGCGCTGACCGAATTCTGCGAGCCTTCGATGCCTGTTCTGCTCGTCACGGCGGAGGGCTATGAGGAGCATACGCTCGGAGAGATATTCCCGGGATTTTTCACCAATCTCAACGAAAAGATAGGGAAATGACGGAGCAAACGGAGCGGAGCCTTCCCCGTCTTGCGGCGATAGTCGGCCCTACCGCGGGCGGAAAGACGGCTCTTTCGGTAGCCGTGGCAAAGAGGTCGGGCGGAGAGATAATCTGCCTTGACTCGATGCAGATATATTCGGGGATGGAGATCGGGAACGCCGCGCCGACCGATCCGGAAAAGCAGGGCGTGCCGCATCACCTTTTCGGCTTTGCCGACCCGAGGTTGCCTTTTTCCTGCGCCGATTATGCCGCGCTCGCGGAAAGGGTCATCGAAGAGATAAATGCAAGGGGAAAGCTGCCGATCCTTGTCGGAGGCACGGGACTTTACCTTGACAGCCTGCTTTTCGGTTGCGGGGATGCCTCGGCAGCGCCGGACACGGCGTACAGGGAGGAGCTTTTCGCCCTTGCCGAAAGAGAAGGCAACGGGGCGCTGCACGAAATGCTGCGCGAAAAGGACCCCGAGGCTGCCGCCGCCATACATCCGAACAATGTCAAGCGGGTGGTGAGGGCGCTCGAGATCTGCCGCGCCTGCGGGACGAAAAGCGACTATGACAGGCGCTCGCGGGGGAAGATCAGGTATGATTTTTGCGGCGTGTATCTCTGTTTTCGCGACAGGGAGGCGCTTTACCGCCGGATCGACAAAAGGGTCGATACGATGCTCTCGCTCGGACTTGCCGACGAAGCGCGCCGGCTGCTTGCCGAGGGGGCGCTCGACACAGGTACTACGGCGTCGCAGGCGATAGGATACAAGGAGCTTTTGCCTTATCTTCGCGGAGAAGAGACATCCGAAGAGGCGGCGGAAAGGCTCAGGAGCGCCACGCGCCGCTACGCGAAGCGCCAGATAACATGGTTTTCACAGAAGGATTACCTTACCCGGCTTGAGGCGGACAGCCTCTGTACGCCGGAGGGATTCAACAGGGCGGTGGAATCCACCGCGGAGCTGTTTTCGGGGAAATGAAGAGAAAATTCGGAAAGATAGTAAAAATGATATTTCGTCCCGCCGTGATATGGACATTCCTCGGGGTGTTCTTCACGGTCTACCTGACGATACATATGGTGAGGGACTTTGCGCCGACGCTGGCGACCTCGCCGGCGATAGCCTATTCGGAGAGCGTCACGCTCGACGGCAAGGGATATATCTTCCGCAACGAGACCCTTCTCACTGCGGAGCCGGGGGGATACACCGACTACAAGCTGAAGGACGGTGCGTATGCGAAAGCGGGTGCCGTTCTTGCCGTGAGGTACTCGGTACCCGACACCGAAGAGATAAAGAAGATCTGCGCGCGGCTCGACGAGGTCAACGAAAGGATAGACTTTCTCGGTGAGTATTCGTACAGGCTCGGCTCCGGAGGACTCTCGGACGCGCTCGATTCGGTGAAGAACGACTACACGGCGTACACGGCGGCGCTCTCGGTAGGTGACACCTCGGCGGCTATGAAGTATGCCGACCGCTTTGCCGGAAGGCTCTTCACGCTCAGCGAGAACGAGGGCAGGGAGGTCGATGCCGCACTTGCCGCAACAAAGGAAGAGATCATCGCGCTGACGGGTGAGCGGCAGGAGCTTTACGCACTGCTTTCACAATACCCGAGCGTAAGCATAACGGCTCCCGCGACGGGGAACTTCTTCCGCGGCAGTGATGGGCTTGAGTACACATTCACGACGGTGGAGTCGGAGGATATGACGCTCGCCGGGTACTTTGAGCTTTTTGACTCAAAGAAGCCCTCGTCGGATAACGGGGCGGCTGTCGGAAGATTCATCAGCGATACGACATGGTACTTTGCCTTCCCGACTACTATGGAGGAGGCAGCGGCGTTCGGCACCGGGAGGACATATGATGTGAGCTTTGACGGCTCTCGCGGTTCGACACTCGGAATGACCCTTGAGCGGATAGTCAGCGAAGGCACCGACACGCGCGCAATTCTGATATTTTCATCGGAGGCTCTGCCGGAGGGCTTCGGCGTCGGAAGGGTCAGGAGCGCATCCGTGACCGTCCGGACATATTCGGGCTATCGTGTGCCGAGCCTTGCCGTGAGCGGAAAGGACAACGACCTCGGCGTATGGATCCTCTCGTCCGGTGCGGCGAGTCGCAGAAAGGTAAAGGTACTGCTCGACTGCGGAAATTACTGCATAGTCGAACCCCTGACGGGCGACCCCGACACCGATGCCGGAAGGCTCAGTCAGAACGACATAGTCATCGTCACCGACGAAAAACTTTACGAAGGGAAGCTGATGGATTGAGCGATCTTTCATATATAGACAGGAATATCGAACGGGTGCGGCGGGATATAGAGGCAGCCGCGTATTCGGCGGGCAGAAGTCCCGGGGAGATACGCCTCCTTGCCGCGATAAAGTACACGACCCCCGAGCAGGTCGCGCGTCTTGAGGACTGCGGGATCACCCTTGTCGGTGAGAACCGCGTACAGCAGCTCCTTGATCACGAAAAGGCTCCCGGGCTTGAGGGTTTTGAGGTACATTTTATCGGAAAGCTGCAATGCAACAAGGCAAAATATACGGTCGGAAGAGTCTCGCTCGTAGAGTCTCTCGATTCGCTCAGGCTGGCAGAGGAGCTTGACCGCTGTTCGGAAAGGGCGGGGAAGATCACCGATGTCCTCTGCGAGATAAACAGCGGCAGAGAGGAAAACAAGTCTGGCGTCCTTCCCGAAGAGGCGGCGGAGTTCTGCGCTTCGCTTGCCGGTTTTCGCTCCCTGAGGCTCCGCGGATTTATGACTATGGCGCCGATATGCGAAAAAAAAGCCGATTACCGAAAATATTTTGAAGAAACTTACCGAACTGCGCTTGACATTTGGGAAAAAACATTACATAATATAGGAAAGCCGTTGCTCTCTATGGGGATGAGCGACAGCTTTGCCGAGGCGATAGCCGAGGGCGCTGATATTGTGAGGGTGGGGCGCGCGCTGTTTGCCGAGGAATGATACTGAAATAAATTACGGAGGACTGTTATGAAATTCATGAAGAAAAAGGTCAAGGACGACAAGTACGACGACGGCTTCTATGACCCCGATTACTATCAGCAGAAGGACGATACCTCGTTCGATGACGACGAGGTGACCGAATTCGTTCCCGATACACCCGCCGCTCCGACGGCGAGCGCCGCAGGCGGCGTTGCCTTCGGCGGAAACAACTCGGGCGTGGCGCTCAAGGTCGTAAAGCCCACCTCATACGCCGACGGACCCGAGATCGCCGACTGCCTTGCCGGCGGAAGCACCGTGCTTCTCAATGTCGAGAATCTCGACCTTGCGGCGACGAAGAGGCTGCTTGACTTTCTTCTCGGCGCGATCCATGTTCTCGGCGGTTCGATGAAGATGGTCGCGAACGGAACCTTCGTCTTCGCACCGAGGAATGTCGGCGTTACCGACATCGAGGGCGGCGACGACGGCGAAAACGACGCCGAGTAAGGTCTACGAAGGGCGAAATGCCGATACTGACGGCGCCCGCCAGGAGCAGGGCGCCGCAGTCTTTTTTCACACCCGAAGCCTCGTGCGGCGGCGGGAGTGACCGATCAGTGAAATAATTCTCTCTTAAAGGAGTTTAATATGGCAAAGGACTATACAAATACACTTAACCTGCCGAAGACCGACTTTCCGATGCGTGCGAACCTGCCGCAGAGGGAGCCGGATATGCTCAGATATTGGGAAGAGCAGGATCTCTATCACGAGCTGCTCAAAAATGCCGCGGGAAAGAAGCCCTTCGTGCTTCACGACGGTCCCCCCTTCTCGAACGGCAACCTCCATATGGGTCACGCGCTCAACAAGACCCTGAAGGATTTCATAAATAAGTCGAAGATAATGGAGGGCTACAAGGTCCCCTTCGTTCCCGGCTGGGATAACCACGGAATGCCCATCGAGTCGGCGATAATCAAGCAGAACAAGCTCGACAGAAAGAAGATGAGCATCCCCGAATTCAGAAATGCCTGCCGTGATTTCGCGCAGAATTTCGTCTGCCGTCAGAGAGATCAGTTCAAGCGGCTCGGCATACTTGCCGATTGGGATGATCCTTACCTCACGATGAAGCCCTCGTTTGAGGCGAGAGAGGTTAAGGTCTTCGGCGAGATGTTCCGCAAGGGCTACATCTATAAGGGACTGAAGCCGGTCTATTGGTGTCCCCACGATGAGACGGCGCTTGCCGAGGCGGAGATCGAATATCAGACCGACAGGTGTACCTCGATATATGTCAGATTCAAAATAAAGGACGACAAGGGCAGGCTCGCCTCGCTCTGCGATCTCGGAAAGACCTACTTCGTCATATGGACGACGACCCCGTGGACTCTTCCCGGTAACCTTGCGATAGCGCTCAATCCCGCGGAGGATTATCTCGTCACCCGCGCATCGGACGGTAACTTCTATATCACCGCCGCGGCGCTCGCCGACAAGACACTTGCCGCCGGAGGGCTTGAAAAGGAGGAGGTCGTATCGACCCTTCGCGGAAGCGAATTCGAGTATATGACGGCGTCTCACCCCTTCCTTGACCGCGAGAGCCTTGTCGTAAATGCCGATTATGTCACTATGGAAAGCGGTACAGGCTGCGTCCATATCGCTCCCGGTTTCGGTGCCGATGACTATATCGTCGGCAGAAACTATAATATGAAGATAGTCGTTCCCGTGGACGACCGCGGTTATCAGACCGCCGATGCCGGTAAATTCGCCGGAATGTACTACGAGGAATCGAACAAGGCTATCCTTGACGATATGAAGGAGAGCGGAGCGCTTCTCGCCGCAGAGGTGATAGAACACGAATATCCCCACTGCTGGAGATGCAAGCACCCGATAATCTTCCGTGCGACGCCGCAGTGGTTCTGCTCGGTCGACGCCTTCAAGGACGATGCCGTGAAGGCATGCGAAAATGTCGAATGGATCCCCGCATGGGGCGGTGAGAGGATCACGCAGATGATCCGCGACCGCGCCGACTGGTGCATCTCGCGCCAGCGTCACTGGGGTCTGCCTATCCCAGTATTCTACTGCGAGGATTGCGGCAAGCCGGTATGCAATGAGGAAACGATAGAGTCTGTCTCGGCGCTCTTCGCCGAAAAAGGCTCGAACTGCTGGTATGAGCTTGACGCTGCCGGCCTGCTGCCGAAGGACTTTACCTGCCCGCACTGCGGGAAGAAGCATTTTTCGAAGGAGACCGACACGCTTGACGGTTGGTTTGACTCGGGTTCGAGCCACTTCTCGGTGCTTGAGGGCAAGGAAAACGAGACATGGCCGGCGGACCTCTACCTTGAGGGCGCCGATCAGTATCGCGGCTGGTTCCAGTCGTCGCTCCTCACCGCCGTCGCGGCGAAGGGAGAGGGCGCGCCATTCAGGACCGTTCTGACTCACGGCTGGACTGTCGACGGAGAGGGCAAGGCGATGCACAAGTCGCTCGGAAACACCGTTTCTCCCGACGAGATCGTGAAGAAATACGGAGCCGAGCTTGTACGCCTCTGGGTCGCCTCAAGCGATTACCGCGTCGATGTAAGAGTTTCAGACGCCATATTCAAGCAGCTCTCCGAGACATACAGAAAGATAAGGAACACCGCAAGGATCCTGCTTGCAAACCTCGGCGATTTCGACCCCGAGACCGGACTGCTCCCGGCAGAGGAGCTTTGCGAGATCGACAAGTGGGCGCTGACCCGCGTGAACGAGCTTGCACAGGTCGCGCGCGAATCCTACGACAAATACGAATTCCATGTACTTTACCACGCAGTGAACAACTTCTGCACGACCGATTTGTCGAAGCTCTATATCGACATAACGAAGGACAGGGTTTACACCGAGGCGGCAGACGGAAAGCTCCGCCGCGCCGCGCAGAGTACGATGTGGTATATACTCTCCGCGCTGACGCGGATCATCGCACCGATGATCTCGTTCACAGCCGAGGAGATCTGGCAGGCTATGCCGCACCTTGCCTCGGACAATAAGAAGAGCGTATTCATGAATCCGCTGCCCGAGGTAAGACCCGAGTGGAGCTTCCCCGAGCTTGAGGCTCATTGGGACAGGCTCTTTGCCCTTCGCGACGATGTTATGAAGGCGCTCGAGCTTGCCCGTGCGGAGAAGCTCATAGGCAAGTCGCTTGACGCCGACCTGACGATCTATGCGACCGATGCAGAGGTCTGCGGGCTGCTCGACAGTTTCGGCGAGGAAGCGCTGAAGACCGTCTTCATCGTCTCCGATGTGAATGTGAAGAACGAAGCGGCACCCGCCGGAGCGTTCACCGAGACTCAGTCGGGCATCGGAGTGCTTGTCGTGGCATCGCAGGCTGAAAGATGCGACCGTTGCTGGCTGCATGATAAGAACGCCGTTTCGGACGGTGACGGGCATCTCTGCCCGCGCTGTGCGGCGATAGTGAACAAGTAATATGTTTGTCTTCTTCTGCATCATTGCGGGGACGGTGATAGTCGATCAGCTCACGAAGTGGCTCGCCGTCATTTACCTTCAGGGCGGGGGCAGTGTCGGAGTGATACCCTATGTCATAGGCTTTGTCTATGTCGAGAACCGCGGTGCGGCGTGGGGGATGTTCGCCGACAAGAGGTGGGTGTTTATCGTCACCTCGAGCCTTGCCATTGTCGGGATCCTCGTATATATGCTCTATAAAAGACCGAAGAACCGCCTGCTCACGGTGTCGCTTGCGCTTATTGTCGGCGGCGGGATCGGAAATATGATAGACCGCGTGGCATACGGATATGTCGTGGACTTCCTGCAATTCCGGTATATCGACATCCCGCTCGTGAAGAAGCTCGGCATCCCCGGCTTTCCGGTCTTCAACGGAGCCGATTCCTGCGTCTGCATCGGTGCGGCTCTGCTTATGCTCTACCTTATCATCTCCACGGTGAAGGAACAGAAAAATGAAAGAAAACAACCACCTGCAAACGGCGACCGTCCCGGAAGAGAAGACGGGGATAAGGCTTGATGTTTTTGCGGCGGAGGCAGCGGGTATCACCCGCTCCGCCGCCGCAAAACTTATTTCAGCCGGAAATGTACTCGTGAACTCGGGGACGGCGGCGAAGAACCTGAAACTCTCGGCGGGAGATACGGTCGAGGTGATGCTTCCGCCTCCCGTCGCAGACAAAGCCGAGGCGGAGGATATTCCGCTTGATATAATTTTCGAGGACAGTGACATAATAATAGTAAACAAACCGGTCGGAATGGTCGTTCATCCGGCAGCCGGAAATCCCGACGGGACGCTCGTGAACGCTCTGCTTTCGCACTGCGGCGACAGTCTTTCGGGCATCGGGGGAGTATTTCGCCCCGGGATAGTCCACCGCATCGACAAGGATACGAGCGGACTTATCACCGTCGCGAAGAACGACTTCTCGCACCTGTCGCTCTCCTCTCAGCTCAAAGATCACAGCATGAGGCGCACATACCGTGCGATAGCCGTCGGAGGTTTCCGCGAGGACTCGGGGACTGTCGACGCGCCGATCGGGCGCAACCCGAACGACCGAAAGAAGATGGCGGTCATCCGCGACCCCGAAAAGCACGCGAGGAACGCCGTCACGCACTTCGAGGTCAAAGAGAGGCTGGGCGGCTTCACCTGCGTCGGGTGCCGTCTTGAAACGGGGAGAACGCATCAGATAAGGGTGCATTTCGCCTACATCGGGCATCCGCTCATGGGCGACCTTGTTTACGGGGGAGGGCATACCGCCTTCGAGAAGGCGAATCACATCACGCATCAGATACTTCACGCCGAATATCTGACACTGACCCATCCGCGCACGGGCGAGGAGAAGACCTTTTATGCGCCGCTGCCCGATTACTTTACCGGAATACTTGAAAATTTAAGGAAAAAATATGTGCAAGGATAAATTCAGAGGGATCCTCATAGTCTCCGATATCGACGGCACCTTTCTCGGAAAGGGCAGCCGCGTAGTTCCCGAAAATATTGAGGCGATAGAGCGCTTCAAGGCTCAGGGAGGGCTTTTCACGATCGCGTCGGGGCGTATGTACCTCAATATAACCAATGTCGTTCCCGAGCCGGAAAAGCTCCTGAACGCGCCCGCGATCATGGCGAACGGTACCTGCCTTTTCGATTTTGCGGAGGGGAAGGTCATAGATTTTTCACCGCTTGAAAGAGAGATCACCGCGAAGGCGCTTGCATTTGTGCGGGAGAGCTTTCCGACGGTCGGGATAAGGATCTCGACGCTGACGGGCTTTGTTACCGACCGCCTTACGGGATTCATAAAGAAGGATCTCGCGCCCTATCCCGACTCGGTGAGGATAATCGACGACGGAGTGTGGCTCACGAAGAACGACGAGGAATGGCTCAAGATCGTCTTCCGCGACGAGGCGTCGGTGCTTGACGAGGTACGCGCCGGACTTGAAAAGAATTTCCCGGGCGTTTTCGAGTACGGAAAAAGCTCGATGCGCTACCTTGAGATACAGATGGCGGGATGCAACAAGGCGGCGATGCTCGGAAGGCTTCGCGAACTTGCCGAAAGGAAGCTCGGGGAGAAGGTCAGGGTCTGCGCCTGCGGGGATTACGAGAACGACCTTGCGATGCTCGGAGCCGCGGATATTTCCGCCTGCCCCGAAAACGCGATAGACGAGGTGAAGAAGATCGCCGATCTTTGCCTCTGCCACTGCGACGAGGGCTTTATCGCCGCACTGATAGACAGGCTCGGAGAAGAAAAGCTATGAAAAGGACAAAAAAGCCCGAGATACTCTCACCCGCGGGGGATATGCAGAAGCTCAATGCCGCGCTCCGCTTCGGAGCCGACGCGGTCTACCTTGCCGGCAAGGATTTCGGTATGAGGGCGGCATCGGATAATTTCTCGTACGAGGAGCTTGAGACAGCCTGCAAAACCGTCCATGCCGCGGGGAAGAAGCTCTACCTTACGGTAAATGTCCTGCCGCACGGGAGCGAATATCCCGCGCTGAGGGAATTTCTTTCCTCGCTTTCGGGGATGGGCATCGACGCGATAATCGCCGCAGACCTCGGCGTCATCGCAACGGTACACGAGCTTCTGCCCGATGTGCCGGTACATATATCGACGCAGGCGAGCATCTGCTCCCCCGCGGCAGCGAAGGCATATGCCGCGCTCGGAGCCGAAAGGCTCGTGCTTGCGCGCGAGCTTACCCTGTCCGAGATCGCCGCGATACGGGAGGCTCTGCCCGACAGCGTCGAGCTTGAGGCTTTCGTTCACGGAGCCATGTGCGTGTCGTACAGCGGAAGGTGTATGCTGTCAAATCAGCTCACCGGACGCGATGCGAATCACGGAGCCTGCGCCCAGCCCTGCCGCTGGAACTATACTCTTATCGAGGAAAAGCGCCCCGACCTGCCGATACCGGTCGAGGAGGATGCCCGCGGGACATTTATCATGTCCTCAAAGGATATGTGTACGATAGATATAGTTCCCGAGCTTATAAAGGCGGGTGTTGATTCCTTCAAGATAGAGGGAAGGGTCAAGTCGGCGTACTATACCGCCGTCGTGACGAATGCCTACCGTATCGCGGTCGACAGGTACTTTGCCGATCCGGAGGGATATACCTTCGATCCGGCGCTTATGACCGAGCTTGAGAGCGTGTCGCACAGGGAATACTGCCATGGCTTTTATCTGAACACGCCCGCGGAGAATGCGAACCTCTGCACACGGAGCGGCTATATCAGGGACAAGGCGTTCCTCGCCTCGGCTGTCGAGGCATCGGGCGAATGCGGGCTCTGCCGTTTCAGTCAGAAGAATAAATTTTCGGTCGGGGACAGGGTCGAGCTTCTCTCGCCCGGTCTTACCGGTGTGAGCTTCACCGTGCGTGAGCTTTTCGACGCGAACGGAAACGAGATCGGCTCGGTCCCGCACCCCGGGATGGAGTTTTACATAAGATTGCCCGTGAGAGCCTTTGCCGGAGATATACTCCGCGCGGGAGAATAAAGGGAGGTTTGCCTGCTTTGGGAAAATTTTCGGAAGAAGAGATAAAATATCTTTCGGTCTCTCTGCCGGAGGAGATAAAATATTACAAGTACGCCGGAGATTTTGACGGCGAGCTTGCCGCGATCGCGCGCTACGGTCTGCGCGATATGCCTCACGCACTTCGGAGAAGGCTTTACCTTGAATCGCTCATCGCGGCGGCGATGAAGGAGGATTACAGGCTCACCGGAGATGAGATCGTCGCAAGAGTAAAGGAAAAGTACCCCCATTTCGGCAAAGAGGCGCTCGATATTTGCCGCGAGAGGGGCTTTGCCGACTTTATCCTGCGTGACGGGAAGGAATATTATCAGAATTCGGCGGCATCGAATATCCTCGGCTCGTGCGGGGCTTATCTGCGCTCGCTTGAGGGGGACTCCGCATCTCCCGAGCCGAACACATTCAGAACGGAAAATATAAAGATAATGAAGGAGCGCGGCAGCCGGGCATTCCGTTTCAGGGTGAGGATGAGCCTGTCGCTTTCACCGAAAGCCGAGAGAGAGGGCAAGATACTGCGCATCCACCTGCCCTATGCCCGCGAGGGCAGGGAGCAGAGCGAGGTGACATTCATAGCTTCGTCGGATCCCGTCGTGATCTCGTCGGCATCGCAGAGAACGGCTTATATCGAGACACCGTGCGTTGCCGGCAAGGAATATTTTGTCGAATATTCCTATGTGAACCGCGCAACTTACAGAAAGGTCGACCCCGAGAGGGTGACGCGGGAGCTTCCCGAGGGCGATTTTCTTTCTGAGAAGGCTCCGCATATAGTCTTCACGCCATACCTTCGCGCCCTTGCCGAAACGATCGCGGGGGAAGAGAAGAATCCCTACCTGCTCGCGCGTCGGGTCTATATGTGGGTGACCGAAAATATCAGTTATTCGTATATGAGGCACTATTTCTGCCTTGAAAATATCGCCGAGAACGCGGCTCTGTCGGGAAGGGGCGACTGCGGAGTACAGGCGCTGCTCTTCATAACTCTCTGCCGCATCCTCGGAGTGCCGGCAAGGTGGCAGTCGGGCTGCTCGATAAGGCCGGGACACTTCGGCGATCACGACTGGGCGCAGTTCTATGTCGCACCCTACGGCTGGCTCTACGCCGACCCGTCCTACGGCGGCTCGTCTTTCAGAAACGGGGACAGTGAGGCGCATGAGTATTACTTCGGGAATCTTGACTGCTTCCGCCTTGTTGCCAATTCGGAATTTCAGTCGCCCTTCAGTCCGCCGAAGTCTTATGTGCGCCGCGATCCCTACGACAATCAGGACGGCGAAGCCGAATACACCGACGAGGTGCTTTTCTTCGGGCAGGTGATAAGCGCAAAGAAGCTGATTTCATCGGAGGAGGTCTTCTGATATGAGAAACGCACAGCTTGCCGACCTTCTGAGACCGAAGAGCTTTGACGACATAGTCGGTCAGGAACACCTTTTCGGAGAAAGAGGAGTCGTCAGACGGATGGTGAACTCCGGGCGGGTCACGAATATGATTTTTTTCGGCCCTCCGGGGACCGGAAAGACCACGGCGGCGACCGTCATCGCCGAGGCATCCGGTATGTATTTCAGAAGGCTCAACGCGACCTCCGCGAGCCTTAACGATGTGAAGCAGATCCTCTCCGAAACGGCGAATGTCTTCGGCGCGGGCGGAGTGCTTCTCTACCTTGACGAGATACAGTATTTCAACCGAAAGCAGCAGCAGTCGCTGCTCGAATATATCGAGGACGGAAGGGTGACGCTCATCGCCTCGACGACAGAGAATCCTCATTTCTATGTTTACAATGCCCTGATCTCGCGTTCCTCGCTCTTTGAGTTCCGTCCGGTGAAGCCCGAGGCGATCGCAAGGGCGCTTACGAGAGCGCTCGGGTACCTCAATATTTCGAACGGCACCGAGAAGACTGCCGAAAACGATGTGCTTCTTCACATAGGCAAGATCGCCGGCGGAGATGTGAGGCACGCGATAAACCTGCTCGAGAACGCTTACTTTGCCGCGGAGAAGGAGATAAGCAAGGAGGATGTCGATTCCTTCAATGCCGGTATCGGAAATTACGGCGAGGACACGCATTATGACCTTCTTTCGGCACTTCAGAAGTCGATAAGAGGCTCGGATCCCGATGCGACGGCATTCTACCTTGCGCGCCTGCTTTCACTCGGCGAGCTTCTGCCGACCTGCCGCAGGCTTAAGATAATAGCCTCGGAGGATATAGGTCTTGCCTATCCGCAGGCGGCGGCGATAGTCGGTGAATGTTGCGCGGCGGCGATAGAATCGGGTCTTCCAGAGGCGAAGCTCCCGTTGGCGAACGCGGCACTCTTCCTTGCCACCTGTCCGAAGTCGAACTCGGCGTACCTTGCCGTGAATGCTGCCGAAGCCGACATTGCGAAGGGACTCGGTGGGCAGATACCGACGATCCTTCAAAGCCCGCTCTTCAAGGGCTACAAATATCCGCATGACTTTAAGAACCACTGGGTGGCGCAGAATTACCTGCCGCCCGATCTGCGCGGCAGAAAGTATTACGAGCCGGGCGAAAACAAGGTCGAACAGGCGGCGAAAGCCTACTGGGACGCCGTAAAGGGAGGGAAGAACTGAGCCTTATGGAAGTCAAACGCTTTACAAAAAACGACAGCGGCTTTACCTGCATCCATTGCGGGCGGCAGGTCGAGCCTCTCGGTTATACCTCAAGGAACCACTGCCCCTATTGCCTCTGGTCGGTACACATAGATATAAATCCCGGTGACCGTGCCTGCGAATGCGGGGGGGCGCTCCGTCCGATAGGTGTCGACACCGACCCGAAGCGTGGCTTCATCGTGACACACAGATGCGAAAGATGCGGAGCGATAAAGCGCAACAAGGCAGCCGAGGACGACGACCGCGACCTGCTCATCGCCCTCACCGCCGCAGGAAAGTGAAAGGAAGGACAAAGGTATGGACAAGACTATGATAATAGGAATCGCCGGAGGCACCGGCAGCGGAAAGACCACGATCACGAAACGGATCGCCGAGCGCTTCGGCGAGAGGATCGCCGTCGTATGCCACGACGATTACTACAAGGCGCACGACGATATGCCGATGGAGGAGCGGGTGAGGCTCAATTACGACCACCCCGACGCCTTTGATACCGACCTCTTCGTCGCCGATATAAAGAGGCTCGCCGCCGGAGAGGCTGTCGACTGCCCGGTTTATGATTATACGATACATACACGCTCCGACCGGACAAAGAGGATCGAGCCGGCGCCCGTTATAATAATCGAGGGCATTCTCATCCTTGCCGAGCCGAGGCTGACCGAGCTTATGGATCTTCGCATATTTGTCGATACCGACGCCGATGTGAGGATCCTTCGAAGGATCCTTCGCGATGTCGAGGACAGGGGAAGGTCGCTCCGTTCGGTCATCGACCAATACCTCTCGACGGTAAAGCCGATGCACGAGCAGTTCGTCGAGCCGAGCCGCCACAACGCCGACATAGTCGTCCCCGAGGGCGGCAGGAACCGTGTCGCACTCGACCTTATAATAAACAAGGTGCAGAGTCACCTTGCGTCTCTCTGAAATGAAATAAACCGACGGACAAACTGTTTCGGGCGTTTGTCCGTCGATTTCATATGTTTAAGAAAATGTTGTAAAAACTCGAACAGACGGGAAAAACAGCGAAAATTTTTTTGCTTTGGGATAACGGCTCTTGATAGAAAATATTCTTTGTGGTATCATATACGCGATACTACCATTCAAAAAGCAAGGGGATATTATGAATACGGAAAAAGAAAACAGACCGATAACCGAACTTCTGCTGAAGATGCAGACCTTCGAGCTTTTTGCAGTGCTTGCGATCGCTTACGGAGTGCTTTACCTCTTCGGACTTACGGGACTTCTGAAAATAGACGGAGAGAGCTGGATGAATCTTTTCTACCTCACCGAATTTGCCGTTGCGCAATGGGTCGTGGCTGTCCTCGTGCTTTGTTTTACCGGAAGCCTTTCGGGAAAGAATGCGAAGCGCACGCTGATAAAGCGTCTTCTCGTTTTCCTGCCCTCGATCATAGGTGCGGTGTTTATGATCCTCTCGCTTGCAGTACCGGGTTTTCTGCCCTCATCGAAGCCGAACGCGGCGAACTTCTTCACGGCGTTGGCGGTCTTCATTGCCGGAGGAGCGGCGGGTTATCTGCTCTGTATGGGAGTGAGGAGACTCATCCGTGTCATAAGCGAGTCGGTAAAGCGCAGAAGGGAATCGGACGGGAAACAGAAAGATAAGAAGGAGAGGCGCCGCATCTCTGTCAGAGCGCCGTTCAGCATAGAAGCCGACGCGCTGAAGAACGGAGGCTCGCATCACGGTAACGAGCGACGCGGAGAGATATTTCCCGACCTTCTCGCGATAGACGAAAAGTACGCCGCGGAGCCTTATATGCCCGAGGAATCGGCGGACATTTCACTGAGGCAGCTCTGCGACGGCTTCAATACATACCTTGAGAGCCGTAAAATGTATTACACTCCCGATACGATCCGCTCATTTATCGCGGGGATGGCGTGTTCGAGATTTCTGATCCTTGAGGGACTTTCGGGGACCGGAAAGACCTCTCTCCCGAAATATTTTGCCGAATATACCGGTTGCTCTGCATGTTTCACGCCCGTTCAGGCGTCGTGGAAGGACAGGAGCGATATTCTCGGCTATTACAACGATTTTACGGGCAGCTTCAAAGAGACGCCCTTCCTTCGTGCGCTATATACTGCGTCGTACAGGAAAGATGACATAAACCTTATGGTGCTTGACGAGATGAATCTCTCGAGAGTCGAGTATTACTTCGCCGACTTTCTGTCTGTTCTGGAGCTTGATCCCGAGGATTGGAAGATAGAGCTCATGCCCTCGTCGACGAAGGGAAAGCTCCCCGCGAATTTCACCGACGGATGTTCGGTGAAGATCCTCGGCAATACATGGTTCATCGGCACCGCAAACCGCGACGACTCTACCTTCACGATCACCGACAAGGTCTACGACCGTGCCGCGATAATCGACTTTTCGCACCGTAATGAGTCGCTCGGAGGTGTTCCGGAGGTAAATCCGATACACCTCGGCTCGGATGAGCTTGTCGCTCTGTTCCGTGAGGCGGTGGGGACCTCCGATTACAATATGTCGAGAGAGGATTATGAGAAATTCAACAGGCTCGGAAGTTTTATGCTGAGCAGATTCGAGATAAACTTCGGCAACCGAGTGATGAATCAGATAATGACCTTCGTTCCGGTCTATGTAGCCTGCGGCGGCAGCTCTGCGAAGGCTGTCGATGTCATGTTCTCGCGCAAGATACTGAGGAAGCTCGAGGGCAGATTCGATGACGGACTCAAGGCTGACCTTGTAAGGCTCGAGGATCTTATCCGCGAGCTTTACGGAGAGACGGAATTTTCTCTCACTATTGAGGCTATCGCAAAGCTCAAGAGAAAGCTCATCTGATGTCTGTCGCATCTCTTGAGAGCTTTCACCGTCAGCTCTGCGAATGTAATACCGACAGTGTTTCGGATATCCTCGGGATGGTGAAGGACGGGAGCTTCGCTCTCTGTATCCCGCCGCATGACGGGCTTGATTACATTGCGGTCGCGGAACGGATATCGGCATCGCTCGGCAGTCTTGTTTCGGTCGTGCAGAGTCCCTACATTATCCTTAAGGACGACTACGATGCCGAACGCGCCGAAAAGGTCGGCGCACTTACGCCTGAGGGCTTCCGGAAGACTGTGGCGGATCCGAGGCTATGGAAGAAGAAAGGCGACGGAATGAGTCCCGAGTATGCTTACGCCAAGGCTCCCGAGGATGAATACAATACTTATGAAAACAGGTTTGTAAAGGCGCTGATCGACCGCCTCGCGGCATTTATGAACAGACCGGTCGATAGTATGCGCGGCGGGATCGTGAGTCTTTACGGAGCGCACGCGAATGTCGACAAGCTCAGTAAGATAGACCTTATGCGTCTGCTCGACCCCGATATGTTCCGTGAGAGCGATGCGGAGTGCTTTACCGATTACCGGAAGGCGTTCTACCTCCGTGCCAAGCTCATACAGCTCAAAAGCAGCGGATTCTATAAGATAATGTCGCGCTGCCGCCCCTTTTCCGACCGTGAACCCGAGGCGACGAACCTCCTTCTGCACAATCCGAATTATAACGCCTGCTTGAAGCTCTGGCTGATGCTGAATGAGATCGAAACGAAGGCGGGCGAGCTTAAGGACCCGGGGATCTCCGCCGCATACGGGGCATTCGTCTTTCTCGGCTCGGTGTCGTGCCTTTGCAACATAGGCTTTTCTGTGATCGGGGATGCGCGACTTACCTACGCGAAAGATACTTTTTCGGCAGATCGCGTACTGCTTGAAAACGAATATTTCAGGGTAGGCATCTCGGCGGACGCTTTTGAGATGAATGTCACGGCGGAGCCGAAATGCGGTGCCGCGCCGGAGGTTTTTCGGGTGGGGATCCGCGCCCTTCCGGAGACCGGAGGCAGCAAAAAATACAGGTATGTTCTGAGCTTTCTTCCGGTAGAGTATTCCGATGATGCCCTGCGGGTGCGCCCCGACAGCGAAGCTTCATTGCGTGAGCTTGAGACTCTGTGGAAATGTATATTCTTCACGGTGAAGGTCGAGCCGGGCGTTTATGACAAACTTTGCCTTGTCTGCGGTAGCAATGCAGTGGACGCGAAGGGCAATGATGTTTTATGCCACGATTGTCGTGCGGCATATACTTTTTTTGATGAAAAGACGGTCTGGCTTAAGAAATTCAGCGTTTACAAGGGCAAAAAAACAGAATAAAGTTCGGAAAAGGCGGGCATTTTGCCCGCCTTTTCCGTTTTCCGAATAAACGGAGGGCTTTTTGGCAATCATAAGGTATCAGACAGATAGAAAGGAAGCCTGAAAATGAAAAAAATACTTAAACTCGTCTTTGTTTTTGCACTCTGCCTTGTCGCGCTGAATTTTCTTCCCGTACACGGGGAGGAGGCTCTTTATGACAGCGTGATAAGGCTCCATGTCATCGCCGCGTCGGACAGTGAGACCGATCAGGCACTGAAGCTGAAAGTCCGTGATGCCGTGCTTTCGGGGCTTGCCTCGCTCAGCGAGGGCTGTTCTTCAAAGGAAGAAGCGGAGAGGACGCTTTCCTCGCACCTTGAAGAGGTCAGAGCCATAGCGCTTGAGACTCTCGCCGCCGAGGGGTGCGACGCTCCCGTGAGCGTGACTCTCGGAAGGGAAAAATACCCGCAGAAGAGCTACGAGGGCGTCTGCTTTCCCGCGGGAGAGTACACCTCGCTCCGCATAGTCATCGGCGAGGGAGAGGGAAAGAATTGGTGGTGCGTGCTGTTTCCTCAGCTCTGCCTTGCCGGAGCAAAGAACGCCGAGGCTGCGTTCGTCGAGGTCGGACTCACCCCCGAGCAGTACCGCGTGATAACCGAGACCGACGAACCGAAGTACAAGCTGCGCTTCAAAATTATAGATATTATCGGGGAAATGGGCGGAAATTGAGTTAAGGCTCGCGAAATCCCTTGTAAAAAAGTAAATATTATGGTAAAATGACTGTAATGATAACTGCAAGGGAGACTATGATATGCTGTCAACCGTTTACAGCGCCGGAGTTTTCGGCATCGAGGGCTTCATCGTCAGCGTGGAATGCAACGGACTGAGAAGGATCCCCGATTTTCACCTTGTCGGACTGCCCGACCTCGCCGTGAGAGAGGCTCACGACCGTGTCTATACCGCGTGTGAAAACAGCGGATATAAGTTCCCGTCGCTCGACCTTATGATAAACCTTGCCCCCGCCGACCGGAAGAAGGAAGGCTCGGGCTTCGACACGGCGATCCTTCTCGGGATACTTCACTGCGGGGGTATCTGCGCCCGGTCGAGGATCTCTCGGACAAGTGCTTCTGCGGTGAGCTTTCGCTCTCTGGAAGCGTCCGCGGTATCCGAGGCATCCTCTGTATGTGTGCGGCGGCGCGCGATGCGGGAATGAAGGAATTCTACGCGCCGGCGGTCAACGCGCGTGAGGCTGCCGCGGTGAACGGCATCACGGTCTATGCCGTCGAGAATATCAGGCAGCTCGTAGACCACCTGAACGGCACCGCAAGGCTGATGCCGGTCGTGCGCGATATAGGCTCCGAGATAAAGTACGGCAGCTACGGCGTTGACTTCTCCGATGTGAAGGGACAGGCTATGGCAAAGCGCGCGATGGAGATCGCCGCAGCGGGAGGTCACAATATCCTTCTCATAGGTCCCCCGGGGACCGGAAAGTCGATGCTTGCCAAAAGGCTCCCGACGATCCTGCCGCCGCTGAGCTTTGACGAGGCGGTCGAGACGACGAAGATCCATTCGGTCGCGGGGACTCTTCCAGCGGGTGTTTCACTTCTCGCCTCGCGCCCCTTCCGATCACCGCACCATACGATGTCGGCGGTGTCTCTTGCCGGCGGAGGCATAAATCCCCGCCCCGGCGAAGTCTCGCTGGCACATAACGGCGTGCTTTTCCTTGACGAATTTCCCGAATTTCCGAAGCAGGTGACCGATTCGCTCCGCCAGCCGATAGAGGACGGTAAAATAACTATAACCCGTGCGGCGGGAAGGGTGACATTCCCGTGTTCGTTTATGCTCGTGGCGGCGATGAACCCCTGCCGTTGCGGATATTTCGGCGATCCGACGCACACCTGCACCTGCCGTGCGAACGATATCCGTAACTACATAGCGCGGATAAGCGGACCGCTTCTTGACCGCATAGATATTCAGGTGGAGCTTCCGACGCTGACCTACGACGAGCTGTCGTCGCGCTCCTCGCCCGAGGAAAGCTCGGCTACGATAAGGGAGCGGGTCATTGCCGCCCGGAAATTCGCCGAGAGGCGCTTTGAGGGTGAGAAGGATATCTTCTGCAACGCCAAGCTGACCGCAGCTATGATTCGTAAGTACTGTGTTCCGGACGACGCGGGAAGGGAGCTTCTCCGTCAGGCATACGAATCGCTCGGACTTTCGGCAAGGGGCTATGACCGCACTCTCCGCGTGGCAAGGACTATTGCCGACCTTGCGGGGTGCGAGACTATCGGAGCCGTTCATATTGCCGAGGCGGTGAGATTTCGCTCGCTCGACCGGAAATACTGGAAAAACTGAAGCTGTGAGGTATCGATGGTCTTCTCTTCGCTCGGATTCCTGTTTATTTTCCTTCCTTTGACGCTGCTTTTGTATTTTCTCGCCCCGAAGCGGGCGAAGAATTCTGTCCTGCTCGTGCTGAGTCTGATCTTTTACGCGTGGGGCGAGCCGTCGTATATAGTCCTTATGATCTTCACGGCGCTCTTTGACTTTGCTGCGGGACTTCTTCTCGGAAGGACGGAGGGAAAGAAGAGAAAGTTCATCCTTGCCTTTTCGGTGGCGGTCAATCTGCTGCTGCTCGGATTTTTCAAATATTACCCGCCGCTCACCGATGCCCTGAGCTTTCTGCCAAGGGCTGATGTTAGACTGCCGATAGGTATATCCTTTTATACCTTTCAGGCGATGTCGTATGTCATAGATGTTTACAGGCGCGATGCCCTGCCGCAGAGGAATGTCGTGTCCTTCGGGCTTTATATCGCGCTCTTTCCGCAGCTTGTCGCGGGTCCTATCGTGAGGTACCGCGATATAGAGGAGCAGCTCGGCGACCGGAATGTGACGCTTGCCGACGCGGTGGCGGGAAGCTCGACCTTCTGCGCGGGACTTGCAAAAAAGGTGCTTATCGGAAACACGGCAGGTGCCTTTTTCGCATATGTCCGGGATATGCCGACCGATATGAGGAGCGCCTCTCTTGCGTGGGTCGGACTTGCCTGCTATGCCTTTCAGATATATTTTGACTTCTCGGGATACTCGGATATGGCGGTCGGACTCGGAAGGCTCTTCGGCTTCCGCTTCCCGCAGAATTTCGATTATCCCTATACGGCACTCGGCGCGAGCGATTTCTGGAGAAAATGGCATATAACGCTCTCCTCATGGTTCCGCGAATACCTCTATATCCCGCTCGGCGGCAACAGGCGCGGGAAGGCGAGGACATATCTTAACCTTTTCATCGTGTGGACGCTCACGGGACTCTGGCACGGAGCAGGGGTGAACTTCATACTTTGGGGAGTTTACTGGTTTTTGCTGATTGCCGCAGACAAGGCGTTCGCGGGGAGGATACTTGAGCGTATCCCCCGGTTTTTCGGATATGCCCTTACGCTTTTAGCGGTAGGCTTCGGCTGGCTGATCTTCGCCTTTGACGGAAGTACTTCGAGCCTGACCTTTCCGGCGATGCTCGGATACCTTGGGAATCTGTTCGGAAGTGCGGGAGCCTTCTCGGCAGCGGACGGTTTCGATATACTGAGGTGCCTGCCGCTGCTCGCAGTCGCCGCGGTAGGGGCAACGCCCCTGCCGTCAAAGCTCTTTTACCGCTTTCTCGGAAGGTCGCGTCCGCAGGTCGCGGAGACAGCCGCGGCAGTCCTGACGCTCGCCTCGTTCGTCGTCTCGGTCATCTTCATAACCGCGTCGGATTATAACCCTTTTCTGTATTTCAGGTTTTGAAAAAACGATGCCCCCGCGAAGGCATATGCCTTCGCGGGGGCAGGTTATATCATTTTTTCTGTTAGGAGCGGCTCATTTATCCTCGGCGGTCGGGACGATGAGTCCGTATTCGCCGTCGCGGCGCTCATAGACGACGCAAGTGTCTCCGGTCGCCGAATCCTCGAATACATAGAAATCGTGACCGAGCAGCTCCATCTGCATGATCGCCTCCTCGACCGACATCGGTTTGAAATAGAAGGTCTTCTTGTGTATCTTAAGTTCCTTTTCATCCTCGACCGAGTCAAACGCCGGATCGGGTTCGACGAATGCCGCATCGCGCACGCGCTTTCCGAGCCTTGTCTTGAATTTCCTGATCTGCCTCTCTATCGCGTCGATGTCGCGGTCGAGCGCGTCACGGAAAGTCTCCTCCTCCGCCTCGGCGCGGAAGAGAGTATTTGAGGCGGAGATAGTCACCTCAAGTCTTTCTTTGTTGTGTTTGCGGCTGAAGGTTACCGTAGCGTCGCCCTCGTTGAAGAAATACTTGTCGAGCTTGGCGAGCTTTTTCGCGGTGAGTTCCTTGAGATCCTCGGGAACCGTCATCTGTCTGCCGACTGTTGTGATCTTCATTGTTTTATCCCCCTTTTTCTGCTGTCCGGGAGTGCGGAAGTTTTTCCTCCTCCCGACGATTACATTATAGCATATCCTTTTGACCTTGTAAATAGACTTCAAAAAACTTTCGCGCAGATTTCACATATTTGTACACATCGACGAATAAACTTTTACCCTTGAAGTTTTCGCTCTTCTGTGGTAAAATACATACAGTAACAAACGGAGGGTGACCTTTTTTATATGGAAGATTACAAAGCGAGGATAAAGCAGCTCCGGCGCGAGCTTACGCACCATGCAAAGCTCTATTATGTTTACGACGCGCCCGAGATCTCCGACTATGAATACGATATGCTCTATGCCGAGCTTCTGCGGCTCGAGGCAGAGCATCCCGACCTTTACGACCCCGATTCGCCGACTCAGCGGGTCGGAGGCGCGGCGCTCGAAAAGTTTGCGAAGGTCAGACATTCGGTGCCGATGAACTCTCTTTCGGATGTTTTCTCGTTTGAGGAGCTTCGGGACTTTCTTGACCGCACAAAGGCGCAGGCGGGCGATATTTTTTACTCTGTCGAGCCGAAGATAGACGGGCTTTCGGTCGCGCTGACATATGAGAAGGGTGTCTTCACCCTCGGTGCGACGCGCGGCGACGGTGAAACGGGCGAGGATGTCACGCAGAATATAAAAACGATCTTTTCGATACCTATGAGGCTCGGGGAGCCTCTCGACATCTGCGTCCGCGGCGAGGTCTATATGCCCCGTGAGGTCTTTTCAAGGCTCAATTCCGCGCGCGAGGCGGAGGGCAAGGCTCTCTTCGCAAACCCGAGGAATGCGGCTGCGGGGTCGCTCCGTCAGCTCGACCCGAAGGTCACGGCGTCGCGTGCGCTCGATATTTTCGTTTTCAACCTCCAGTCGGGCAGCCTCTATTCCGACGGGCATATGTGCGATTCGCACACGGAGATGCTTGACCGGCTCGCGGAGCTTGGCTTCCATGTCATCGGGAACCGCGAAAAGCTCTCGTCGGCAGATGAGATCGAGGCTTACATCGGTAAACTCGGCGAGGCTCGCGACAGCCTTGCATATGACATCGACGGAGTCGTGATAAAGGCTGACAGCTTTGATGTGCGGAGAAGGCTCGGCGAAGGCACCAACACGCCGAAATGGGCGGCGGCATACAAATTCCCACCCGAGGAGAAGCAGACGAAGCTCCTTGACATCACGGTCGCGGTCGGGCGCACGGGCGTGCTGACGCCGACGGCGGTGCTTGAACCCGTAAGGCTCGCCGGAACGACAGTCTCGCGTGCGACGCTCCATAACCTTGATTTCATCCGAGAGAAGGATATAATGCTCGGCGATACCGTGACACTTCGCAAGGCGGGCGACATAATTCCCGAGATAGTCTGCGCGCACCGCGAAAAGCGTGACGGGAGCGAAAGGGAATTCGTGATGCCCGCGACCTGTCCCTCCTGCGGCGAGCCGGTATTCCGCGATGACGAGGCGGCGGTGAGGTGTACGAACGCCTCCTGCCCGGCGCAGCTTCTTCGCTCGATAGAGCATTTCGCCTCGAAGGATGCCATGAATATCGACGGACTCGGGCCGAGGATCGTGGAGCTTTTGCTGAGAGAACAGCTCATAACCGATGTCGCCGACCTCTATTCGCTGAAGGCAGAGGACATCGCGGGGCTTGACCGTATGGGCGAAAAGTCCGCCGCGAACCTCGTCGGTGCGATAGAGAGATCGAAGTCCGCCGGACTTGAGAGGCTCCTTGCCGCCCTCGGCATCAGAAATGTCGGCACGGTCGCGGCGACCTCGCTCGCGGAGAGATTCGGAACGCTCGATTGGGTGATGCAGGCGACGCGCGACGAGCTTGTGGCGATAAATGATTTCGGCGAGATAACCGCCGACTGTGTGATAAACTGGTTCACGCATCCGCAGAACAGAAGGATCTGCGAAAGGCTCACCGAGGCGGGGCTTCTGACCTCGGCAACGGCTGCGCCGAAGGGCGATAAGCTCGCGGGGCTGACCTTTGTGCTGACGGGAACGCTCCCGACGATGTCGCGCGACGAAGCCTCGGCGCTGATAAAGGCGGCGGGCGGTAAGGTCAGCGGCTCTGTCTCGGGAAAGACGAGCTATGTCGTCGCGGGCGAGGCGGCGGGCAGTAAGCTCACGAAGGCGCAGGCGCTCGGCGTGAAGATCATCTCCGAGGACGAGCTGAAGACAATGATAGGCTGACACCTCCCGAAAAAATTGATATAAAGAAAAAAGTCCCCGATTTCGGGGACTTTTTTCGTAGATTTACCAACTCTACGACGGGATTATACCACAAAGCCCCTCCAATGTCAATAGAATTTCGAAAAAATATTTTATTTGTCCATTCATTTGTGAACAAA
>CAKXXW010000008.1 GCA_934378145.1 uncultured Eubacteriales bacterium | reverse complement strand
CCCGTGATCGCTTTCCGCAGACCCGTAGGGGAGGATAATATCCTCCCCTACATTGAAAATGAAACTTACCGCCTTCGGTGAAGCTTTTCTCTTAATATTTTGGCAAAACATAATCTTCGGGTGAAGGGTTCACCTTTCGGTGAATAAACCGCGAGCAAGGGGTGCAGGCGCCGCCTGCCCGCGAGGATTTCCTCGCGGCGGCGGTTTTTTGGCTTATCGGCAAAAAGAAAAAGCACACCGAAGTGTGCTTTTTGGTGCGAGAAACGGGACTTGAACCCGTACGGTGTAACCACACGCCCCTCAAACGTGCGCGTCTGCCAGTTCCGCCACTCTCGCGTGCCGTCGTTTTCAGACAACGATATTATTATACTCATTCTCAGCGAATTGTCAAGGGGTTTTGGAAAATTTCTCTGAAAAAACTTTCATTTTTTCTCGGGGGCAGAAAACAGTTGCATTTTGGCGCAATAAATAGTATAATATATAAAAATACTATGGAGCTTAAAATATGGCAGGGTACAAATTTATTCTTTTCGACGCCGACAACACGCTTTTTGACTTCACGCGCTCCGAGCGCGAGGCGGTCGCCGAGGCTATGCGCGACTTCGGCTTCGATCCGACCGACGGCGTGATCGACGATTACAGCCGGATAAATCAGTCGCTTTGGGAAAAGCTCGAACGCGGCGAGACAGAAAAGCACAGGCTCCGCGTCGAGCGATTCGAGCTTCTTTTTGAAAAGGAAGGCTATGACCCCGACAAGGCGCATGCCGTCTCCGACAGATATTCCGAGCGCCTCGCCGGGAAGGCGTATCTTATCGACGGAGCGGAGGAGATCCTTAAGTCTCTCGCGCCGCATGCCGGGCTTTACATTGTGACTAACGGGATAAAGAATATTCAGGAATCGCGGTTTGACATGTCGGGACTCGGCAAATATATAAGGGCTTCCTTCATTTCGGAGGAGATAGGCTTCGAGAAGCCCGACGCCCGCTTCTTTGACGAGGTCGAGTGCCGTATTCCGGATTTTTCGCGGGCGGAAGCGCTCATCGTCGGGGACTCGCTCACCTCCGACATCCGCGGCGGCATCAATGCCGGAATTGACACCTGCTGGTTCAACCCCCGCCGCAAGGCAACGCCCGGTGATATGAAAATAAATTATGTTATCGGAGATCTTTCCGAGCTTAAAAAGATAGTTTTGGGAGAATGAAATGATGGATAAATACAGTCATGCTGCGGAGCTGCTCTCCGCAAAGGAAATAAAATTTACCGAGAACGAGCTGCTTGCACCCCATTCGACCTTCCGTATCGGCGGCGAGGCAAGGCTCGCCGCAATGCCCGACACCACCGAACAGATCATCGACGCCGTCAGCGCCGCAAAGGAGGCGGGGCTTGACTTTACCGTTATAGGAAACGGAAGCAATGTCCTTTTTTCCGACAAGGGCTTTGACGGACTTGTGATCTTCACACGGAACGCCGATTCGGTCGTCATCAAGGGAAACCGGGTCATCGCCGACGCCGGCGCGCCCTTTACAAAGCTCGCCGTGACCGTCAAGAATGCGGGACTTACCGGACTTGAATTTGCCTACGGTATTCCCGGGAGCGTCGGCGGCGCGGTATATATGAACGCGGGCGCCTACAACGGCGAAGCGTCGCAGGTGGTCGCTTCGAGTATGGCTTACGACGACCTTACCGGAGAGGTCCGCATGATAAGCAGGGAAGAGCATAATTTCGGCTACCGCACGAGCGTCTATTCGCAGAATCGGGACAGGCTGACCGTCCTTTCGGCTGAATTTGAGCTGAAAGAGGGCGACAGCGCGGCGATATGGGAGACTATGCAGGATCTTATGCGCCGCCGTCGCGAAAAACAGCCGCTTGAGTATCCGAACGCCGGAAGCGTTTTCAAGCGCCCGCAGGGATACTTCGTCGGCAAACTCATCACCGACGCGGGGCTTAAGGGCTATACGATCGGAGGAGCGCAGGTATCGGAAAAGCACGCCGGCTTTATAGTCAACATCGGCGGTGCGACAGCCGAGGATGTTCTGCGCCTTGTCGAGCATATTCAGAAGACGGTGCAGTCTCAGTTCGGCGTCATGCTTGAATGTGAGATAAATTTCAAGGGACAGAGGTAAGCCTATGTCTTTTTCGACCGACACAAAGGCAGAGCTTGCCGCGCTTCAGGTAAAGAAAAAGTGCTGTCAGCGAGCCTACGCCGCCGGACTGCTTTTTGATGCGGATACCGACGGTAAGGGAAGGGCGCTGGCGCTTTATCAGAGCCTTCATACCGCGCAGGCGGCGCAGAAGGCGACAGCGGCGGTATTCGGGTCAAAGGCTGTTGAATTTCCCCCCGTGAGTGAGGGAAAAAGTTATGTCCTTGCCGTAAGTTCGCCCGACACCGCAGAGCTTGTCTCGGATATGGGGCGCTACGGAGTCGACGCGATGGTAGGCTTTTCGTGTGCGGAATGTGCCGGATGCTTTCTGCGCGGACTTTTTATCGCTACGGGAAGCCTTACTTCTCCCGAGCGGCAATATCACCTTGAATTCACGCTCCGCAACGGGGAACGGGCAGAGGCACTCTCGTCGTTCCTTTCGGAGTACGCATCGCCTCCTGCGGTGAGAGACCGTGACGGTTCGGTCGGGCTGATATATAAAAGCAGTGCAAAGATCGAGGATTTTCTTTCGTCGGTCGGAGCGTCACAGGCGTATTTTTCGTTGCTTAACGGCAAGATAGAGCGCGAGATAAGGAACGATGTCAACCGTTCGACAAACTGTATGACGAAAAACATAGCGAAGGCTGTCGCGGCATCAAGGGCGCAGACCAAGGCGCTTGAGGCTCTCGAGAAAGCCGGGGAGTACGAAAAACTGCCGCCCGAGCTTCGCGAGACCGCACAGCTCAGGCTCCTTTACCCGGAGATGCCGCTCTCGGAACTCGGAACGCGGCACTGTCCGCCTATCTCAAAATCCGGAGTGAATCACAGGATGGCTAAGCTTATGGCTATCGCCGAAGGAATAAAGAAAAACTGAAACGGAAGGAGTGTCTTACGGTGGGATTTGTTCACCTTCATCTTCACAGCGAATACAGTCTGCTTGACGGAGCCTGCCGTATAGCCGACATTCCGAAGAGAGCCGCAGAGTGCGGGCATACCGCCGTTGCCCTTACCGATCACGGAAATATGTTCGGTGCGGTCGCCTTTTACCGCGCCTGCAAAAAGGAGGGCATCAAGCCTATCATAGGCTGCGAGGTCTATGTCGCGGAATCGGGGCATCTTTCCCGCACAGGCGGTGAAGGCTCGGCGCAGCACCTCATATTGCTCTGCAAAAACGAAAAAGGCTACAAAAACCTGATAAAGCTCGTCTCGGTCGGCTTCACGGAGGGATTTTATTCCCGCCCGAGAGTCGACGACGCACTTCTTGCGGAACATGCGGATGGGCTTATTGCGCTTTCGGGTTGCCTTTCGGGAAGGATCCCGCATTTTCTGCTTGCGGGGGACTTCGGTGGAGCGAGAGCTGCGGCTCTGAAATATGCGGAGATATTCGGGAAAGACAACTTTTATATAGAGCTTCAGGATCACGGCGGAAGCGATCAGCGGCAGATATTGCCCGAGCTTATAAGGCTCGCAAAGGAATGCGGACTGCCGACCGTCGCAACGAATGACTGTCATTACCTTTACCGCGAGGACGCGGCGACGCAGGCGGTCATGATGTGCATCGCCACGAACCGCACGATCTCGGACGGACGCGCGCGGGGATTCGAGAGCGACGAGCTTTACTATAAGTCGACAGAGGAGATGGAACACCTCTTTGCCTTCTGTCCGGAAGCCGTTGAAAATACCGTGAAGATCGCCGAGCGGTGCAACTTTGATTTTGACTTTACGAAGACATTTCTGCCTTCGTTTGACTGCCCGAACGTGGAAAAGGCGTCCTCGTACCTTGAAAAACTCACTCGGGAGGGTTTTCTGAAACGCGAGAAGAACGGTGAGACCGATCCTTCGCGCGCCTCGCATGACGAATATCTCGACAGGATAAGTTACGAACTGTCGGTGATAGATAAGATGGGCTATTCCGATTATTTCCTGATAGTGCAGGATTATGTGAATTATGCGAAGAAAGAAAGTATTCCAGTAGGACCCGGGAGAGGCTCGGGTGCGGGAAGTCTTGTTGCTTACTGCCTCGGCATCACGGATGTCGACCCTATAAGGTATGATCTGCTTTTTGAGAGATTTCTGAATCCCGAGCGCGTCAGTATGCCCGATATAGATGTGGATTTCTGCTATAACCGTCGCGGTGAGGTCATAGATTATGTTTCGCGCCGCTACGGCAAGGAACGCGTTTCGCAGATAATAACCTTCGGTACCCTTGCGGCGAAGGCGGCGATACGCGATGTCGGGCGCGCGCTCGGACTGCCTTACGCGAATGTTGACGCTGTGGCAAAGGCCGTGCCGCAGGCACTCGATGTGACACTCGACGATGCCATGAAGAAGCCTTCGTTCAGAGAGCTTTACGAATCCTCTGAGGTGACAAAGGCTCTCGTCGATACGGCTAAAAAGCTCGAGGGAATGCCTCGGAATATCTCGATACACGCTGCGGGTGTGGTCATAACCGAGAATGCGGTCAGCGATTATGTGCCTCTTGCCGTGAGCGGAGACACGGTCGTGACGCAGTTCGACATGGACACGATAGCGGCTCTCGGGTTGCTTAAGTTCGATTTTTTGGCGCTCAGATACCTTACGATAGCCGACAACGCCGAAAAACAGATAAAGGCTTCGGATCCCGACTTCTCCTTAAAAAAGCTCCCGCTTGACGATAAGAAGACCTATGCCATGATCTCGGCGGGCGACACCTCGGGGGTGTTTCAGCTCGAATCGGCGGGAATGAAGTCGATGCTGTCCGAGATGAAGCCGAACTGTATTGACGATATCCTTGCGGCGATAGCGCTTTACCGTCCGGGACCGATGGAGTCGATACCGCGTTTCCTTGAATGTAGGCGCGACCCGTCAAAGGTCGTGTATCCTTCGCCGCTTCTGAAGCCTGTGCTTGAGCCTACCTTCGGCTGTATCGTGTATCAGGAGCAGGTGATGAGCATCCTGCGGATACTTGCGGGCTATACCTACGGTCACGCGGATATAGTGCGGCGCGCCATGTCAAAGAAGAAAGCGGATGTGCTTGAGGCGGAGCGCGGGAGCTTTGTTGCGGGCGCGATCGGCAACGGAATGAGAGAAAAAGACGCCGACGCGCTTTTTGACAGCATCGCCGCTTTTGCGAATTATGCTTTCAATAAGAGCCACGCCGCGGCGTATGCGCTTATTTCGTACAGAACGGCGTACCTTAAGGCTCACTATGCGAAGGAATACTTTGCCGCGATGCTGACCTCGGTCCTCGGCAACCAGCCGAAGACCGCCGAATATATAAACGAGTGTCATAAGCACGGGATAGAGGTACTGCCTCCCGACATAAACGAGTCGGGACTGACCTTCGGTGCGGCGGGGAAGAACATAAGATTCGGACTTCTTGCACTGAAAAATGTAGGGAAGCAATTCGCCGAGGCTATAATAGCCGAAAGGCGCGGACGGCCTTTTTCATCCTTCGAGGACTTTGTCGAACGGATGAGCGGCACCGAGCTTAACAAGCGCCAGATAGAGGCGCTCATCAAGTCGGGAGCTTTTGACAGGCTCGGCGTCTACCGCAGCCGACTGCTCGCGGGCTATGAGGCGCTGATAGATCAGGTCAGCAGACGAAGCCGCTCAAACCTTGACGGGCAGATAGATATGTTTTCATCTTCCGTGAGCGAAACTGCCTCACCGCGGTTTGAATATCCGCAGAAGCCGGATTTCAGCCTTCGGGAGAAGCTGATGCTCGAGAAGGAATGCTCGGGAATGTACTTCTCGGGGTATATGACGGACGGTTATTACGACTGCATCGCCTCGCTCGGGACGGTTCCTATCGGAGATACCCTGCGCGAAGACGGCGAGTCGGGCGAGATGTTCCGCGACGGACAGAGAATAAAACTCGCCGGAGTTATCGGAAAGATATCGCGAAAAACGACGCAGAGCGGGGAGCCGATGGCGTTTTTCGCACTTGAGGACCGCAGCGGAAGCATCGAATGTATCGCTTTTGCAAGGCAGTATAAGAGCTTTTCGGGACTGATCCACACCGACAGCGCCGTGTATGTCGAGGGTACGCTTTCGTATAAGGACGACCTGTCCCCGAGGCTCATTGTATCGAGCGTCGGAGCGCTCGTCGAAAATTCAAGATTCGGAAGATCCGAAGCCACCGTTGCGGCAAAAAAAGAAGCGCCGCCGACTTCGGTCGTTTCGGGAGCGAGGACGGTATTTATCAGAGTGCCGGACATGGAAAGCCTTGAATTCAGAAAATGCGAGAACCTTGCGGCGATATTCCCCGGCAATGTGCGCGTCAGATACTACGACAGCAGCAAGAGTGAGTATTTTGCCACCGGAAGTACATTGGCACTCAGCGGCTACATTGCCCGTGTGCTTATCGGCTATGCCGGTAAAGACAATGTTGTGATAAAATAAAAGAGATCTCCGATATCCGGCCGGATATCGGAGATCTCTTTTGTTTTTACTGTTTGGTGGGATCAAGGGTTATTTTGTAGACCTTTGTTCCCGCCGATGTTCCGCAGGCGACATAGATCTCATCCTTGTAGATGAAGAGATTCTCGGGTTCGATGCTCTTTATATCAAGTGTGATAAGGCTTACAAACTTTCCGCTCCAATCGTAGACCGTGATGACATTCTGCTTGTAAAGCACGAAGTAGATGAACTGATCGTCACATTCCGCGCCCTGCGTGATATATCCGTCGGTGAGGGAAGTGGGCTGGAAGGGAGAATTCAGCGTGTTCCTGAATTCGGCATCGAGTATCGTGAAGGTCTGCCCGCCGCTGAGACCGACGACATAGCGGTCGTAGGTCGCGTTGTAGGCGATCGAGTAGATCTTCATACCTATTGACCTTGTTTCGGTGATCTCGAGCGTGTCGGGATCGACGAAGGATATTCTGTCGCGGTAGGGGGCGTTATGTACGACGATGAGCTTGTTTATTTTGGGATTGTAGGTAATATCGTTCGCGTGATTGAGCGCGAGGTCATCGCTGGTCTTGACGACCTTTCCCGTTTCAAGGTCGGTCTTTACGATCCTGACTATGTTGTTTGCTTCGCCTGTCTGCGTGTCCTTCTTTATAAGTGCCTGATAGAAGTATTTGCCGTCGGTGCCTCCGCCCTGAGATGTTTTTATCGTATCTATCTTTGACACGGTGAACAGATACTCACTTGTCGAGCTTATCGACTTATTTTTTCTCAGGAGCGCACGGAATGTGTAGTCTTCGGGGTTGCTGAGGTACTTGTCGGTCTTCTTGAGGATCAGTTTGCCCTCGCCCTTTTCGACATTATCCCCGGTAAGGTAGTTTTCGATGAAGTACACGACTCCCGCTGCCGACAGTGTGTCATCCGAGCCTACTATAACGATCTTTTTGTTGGTAAAGGTTATCGAGAACTGATTGTCGACGAGCTTTTCCTTTGCGGCTGCGGTCTCGTCGCGGTTGGTGGCTCCGATAAGGATCTCGTAGCCGTCCTTTGTCTGACCCATCTCGAGGTAGTCGTCGTGGATGCTCGGAGTGCCGGATGAAAGAGTCTTCAGTGTCGTGAAGAGCTTTGTCCCCGATGAGATCAGCGCGGTGCAGGTGTTTCTGTTTTCGGGACGAACTATGTCGAATACGCTTTTGCCCTCATTTATGAGAAGGTATCCGTTTTCGCTGACGGGATCTTCGGCTTCGGGCGCCTCGGTGTTCGGGTCGCCGGTCATATTATCTGTATTTTCGGTGCTTTTCGCACTGTCCGAGGTATCGGTTTCGCCGTTTCCGTTGTCAAAAGTGCAGGCGACCGATAAAAGCAGGAGCATAAGTGCCGTAACGGCTGCAATGATTCTTTTCATTTTTTCCTCCGATATAAGTTGTTCAGACGGTTTCGACCTTGAGAAGGTTCGTATTTCCCGAGGAGCGGACTTCTTCGCCGCTCGTTATGACTACGCGATCGCCGGTCTGTACCATATCTATCATTTTTGCACAGTCGACCGCGTGACGCATAAGTTTGTCCGCGTCGCTCTGATAGAGCGAAAGTACGGGATAGACGCCCCACGAGAGCGCGAGCTGGTGATAGGTCTTTGCGCAGGGAGTGGCGGCGATGATCGGGACCGAGGGACGGAATTTCGAGCAGAGCCTTGCCGTATATCCAGATTCGGTAGCAGTGAGAATCGCCTTTGCGTTCATATCCGCGGCGGTCGTGCAGGCGGCGTCGCAGATGGCGTTGGTTATGCTTTCGTGATCGTCGGTGTGACGGAAGCCGTCATATGAGCCGAGGTCGATCGCGTCGTTTTCGGCTTGCTCGACGATATGCGACATTACCTCGACGACTCTGACGGGGTAATCTCCGACGGTCGTCTCGCCTGATAGCATAACGGCAGAAGTGCCGTCGAAAACTGCATTGGCAACATCGGTTATCTCGGCACGGGTGGGCATATAGTTGTGGAGCATCGATTCAAGCATCTGGGTCGCCGTGATGACCATCTTGCCCGCCTGATAGCACTGTCTGATGAATTTCTTCTGGATGCCCGGGAGTCTTTCAAAGGCGATCTCGACACCCATGTCTCCGCGTGCGACCATTATTCCGTCGGACGCTTCAAGTATCTCGGCAAAGTTGTCGACACCCTCGGCGTTTTCTATCTTGGAGATGATCTTTATATTGTGAGCGCCGTGATAGTCAAGGAATTTGCGCAGAGATATCACATCCTCCGCGCACCTGACGAAGGAAGCGGCGATGAAGTCCACATCCTTCTCGATACCGAAGAGCAGATCCGACTTGTCCTGCTCGGACAGGAAGGGAATGTCAAGGTGCAGGTTCGGGAGGTTGAGGCTCTTGTGCGTCGAGATATAGCCCCCGTCGATTATGCGGCAGAGAATGTCAGTGTCGGTGTGGCTTATCACATCAAGTTCGATATTGCCGTCGTCGATGAGGATCCGCTGACCCGGTCTGAGGTCGTGCTTCGGAAGGTCGGGGTAGTTTATAGGTGCTTCCGCCGAATTTCCGACAATATCGCGGGTGGTTATCGTGAAAGTGTCTCCGGTCTTAAGGAGCGCCTTGCCGTTTTCGATCTCCTTTATCCTTATCTCGGGGCCTTTTGTGTCAAGCATTACGGCTGCGGGGACGCCGAGCCTGTCGCGGACACGGCGGAACATATCAATGGTCTTGCCGTGGTTTTCATGAGTGCCGTGCGAGAAGTTGAAACGCGCGACATTCATGCCGGCGATGAGCATTTTTTCCATTACCTCTTCGTTACTTGAAGCAGGTCCGAGAGTGCATACGATCTTGGTTTTTCTCATTGTATTTTCCTTATAAATTAAAATTTTCTTATTCGAGTCCCATCTGACCCATGAGCTTTTTGTTGAATTCCTCAGCCGTGTTGTAGCCCATCTTTTTCTGACGGTTGTTCATAGCGGCGATCTCAAGGATAATGGCAAGGTTGCGGCCGGGCTTTACCGGTATCGTGATAGCCGGAACGCTTATGCCGAGTATATCGACCGTTTCGTTGTCAAGGCCGAGTCTGTCGTACATTTTGCCCTGCACCCACTGTTCGAGCTTTATGACAAGGTCGATGCTCTGTGTTTCCTTTATCGCGCCCATACCGAAGATGCGGCGGATGTCGACGATACCGATGCCGCGAAGCTCAACATAGTGACGGATTATCTCGGGCGCCGTTCCGACAAGCGTTTTGACAGAGACTCTCTTTATCTCGACGGCGTCGTCGGCGATGAGACGGTGACCTCTCTTGACAAGCTCAATGGCGGTCTCGCTCTTTCCGACTCCGCTGTCGCCGAGGAGCAAAAGTCCCTCTCCGTAGACCTCGACAAGCACACCGTGACGCGTGATGCGCGGTGCAAGATAAACATTCAGCGAGGCGATCATCGCAGCCATTATGTTCGTGGTCTTTTCCTTCGAGGCGAAGACAGGGACGCAGTTGCGCTTTGCCTGATCGACCAGCTCATCGAAAACGGGAAGTCCCGCGGTGACGATCACGGCGGCGGGATGCGCGCTCATAAAGTCGCGGATCTTTCTCGTTCTGTCCTCGGGCGTCTGCCTTTCAAGGTAGCGATGCTCAGCGTTCCCAATCATCTGTATGCGCGAAGGCTCAAAGATCTCAAAAAATCCGGCAAGCGCAAGTCCCGGGCGGTCGACCTCGTTGCTCGATATCATTATGGTCTCCGCCGGAGCGGGGAGGTAAAGAGTCGTGAGCGAGAACTCATCTATTAGCTTGTTCAGTGAAATGCTGTATGAATCTTCCATCTTCTTTTCCTTTCGGCACTTCTTTTCCGGATACTATTATAGCATACTTTTCCTCTTTTGAAAAGGAAAAAATAAAAATCGGAAGAAAAAGAGGGAAAAACACAGACCTTAACACAGACTTAATAATTATATTTTATAATCATAAGGTAAGAATTATCCGTTTCCGGAGGCTTAATATGAAAAAGATTATGGCATTACTGCTTGCTTTGGTTTTTGTTTCTGCGTCGGCGCTGACACTTTCGGGCTGTTCGGGGGATTCCGGAACGCTTAAGGAGATCCCGCTGAGTGACAGTGAGAATCCCGTCGTGGGAAAGGTCGGGGATTACGAGATCAGGCTTGACGAGTGGAATTTTCTCTACAACAGCTATCATTCCCAGTATGTGAATATGTACGGCAAGGACGCCGCGGAGACCACCGAGGGCAAAAAAGAGATAAGCGACAAAACGCTTGACGCCGTAAAAATAAACGCCGCCGCGCTTTCCGTTGCTGCCGAATACGGCATAACGCCCGAAAATGACAAGGTGAAGGAATATGTGGCGGAAAAGCTCGAAAATCTTGCAAAAGAGCTTTCGGACGAGCTTTCGACAGGGCTTGAAAACGAAGACGAAACGGCATCGAACGCGGATATAAACGAGCTTTACAAAAAATATCTTGCACAGAACGGTCTTACCGACAGGTATAACCGATATGTCTTTGCCGTTGACGGCTGTATAAATCAGACGGTCGAAAAATGCCTTGCCGACGGCAAATTGCTTACCGAAGAAGCAGAGGTCATCGAGTATATAAAGAACAATTTCGTTCGTGCATGGACCGTCAAGCTCGATGTCGGGGATGACGACAGCCGCGAGGCAAAGAGAGCGGAGGCCGAGATGCTCGCATGGATACTTAACACGGATTTCTCATCTTCCGAAAACTGCGATACGCTCAAGGATAAGCTCGGTATAAAGGTAGCGACCGATTCAAACAAGACGACCCGCAGCTTCTATAACCGTATAGTCGCCGCCGACAGCACCGCGGCAAAGATGAAGATACTTATCGGCAGCAAATACAATACCGATACCTATATGACCACGCTTCACGGGTACTACTTTACCTACGGAGAGTATTTCGAGGAATTCGAGAAGGCTGCCTTTGCCCTTAAGGACGGAGAGGTCAGCGGCATCGTCGCCTCGGGGGATGCGTATTACCTTATCCTTCGTCTGTCGCTCGAAAATGATTATATCAAGGAAGCATACGATACCCTGAACAGTCAGTATCAGTATTCATATGTCAACAGAATGATCGACAGCCGTAAGGCGGAGCTTGCCTTCACGCCCACCGACACCACGCTTATCTCGGGGTATGTGGGGTAATATATGAAAAAAAAGATAACGGTCGCACTTACATTTATCCTTTTGGCGACAATACTTTTTTCCTCGTGCGCCGAGGACTACTCGGCGATAGAACCAACGGAAGAAGAGGACAGGCTCGTGGCAATCGCCGACGGGTACGCGGTACATTACGATGAATTCCGCTATACTGTGCTTGCGAACCGCGCGATGCTTGAAAGCTCGGGCGCGCCCGACCTGTCTGATGAAGAGGCTAAAGAGAACTACCGCACCCGCCTTTACGAAGCGGTGCTTACCGGAATACGGCACAATGCGTCTGTCCGCTCGCTGCTTTCCGGAGGGGGTCACAGTCTTGACAGCCTTGCCGGGACCGAGGACGAGACCATGAAGGCACTTATCGACGAGTGCGGCGGCAGACAGGGTTACATCGAATATCTTAAGGAAAACAATCTCACCGACAGACTTGTAAGGCAGAATCTGCGCATTGCGGCTGCAGAAAACGAGCTGATGTACATTCTCAATGACCTCAGCGTTTTCGATGAGTATTTTTCTTTCGATTTCACACGGCTGTCCACCGACCGCTCGACTTATTATAAGGCGCTTGAGTTTGTTTATACCTCGGATATTTATGTGAAATTTGAGTATATCGCCTACGGCAGCGAGGTCGCCGACCGTGAGGCAATGGCGGATGCGGCGCTTTTAAAGCTCGAGGGCGGTGCCGATATGGAATCGCTTGCCGACGGAAAGAGTTCGACCTATTACGCGGGCGCTTATGTGAAGGGCGAATGTTCCGGCGACTTTTTCAACAGTGTTCTCCGTGCCGAGGAGGACAAGGCGACCGTGTTTGAAGCCAACGGCACTCTTTACCTTCTCAGAAGGCTCCCGATAATGCAGGATGTGAACGCGGGTTGCCGCGATATCGTGATGAAATATGTAAGAGTTCTGACACTTGAATATATCGATAACTATGCCAAAAAGATAGATATGAATTATACGGATTTCGGTAAGTCGCTTGACATACTTGAGATAAAATGAGACAGAGAAGAAGAAAATACCGCTCTTCGTCATCCGAAGGAAAGCTGAAACTCCGTGTGGCGCTCATATGGACGGGAGCGGCGGTCGGAGCGCTTTTTCTGGCACTCCTGATCGGTAATATCCTCGGAAAAGCCGCCGACGGTATGCCGGACGATACATCCGGAGGCGCGACCGAGCTTTATAAATACAAAACGGACGACCTTCCGCCGATCGACGCGCATTACCTCGGGATTTCGGGGCAGACCGACGAGACATTCGTGTCTTCGGCAGAAGCCCTGTCGGTGGGGACGAAGGCAGTCTCTCTCTGCCTTAAAAGCGGCGCGTATCCCGATTATCGCTCCGAGGTCTGCTATGCACTGACCGGAAACTACGGAGGCTCGGCAGACCTTAAAACCGCGCTCTCACATCTGAAGGGTAAAGGACTTTATGTGAGCTGCTTTTTCGGATCGTCGGTTGCCGGAGCCGTCGGGGACTACGCATCTGACGCCGCAACGGAATATGAGGCTGCGCTGATCCTTGAAGCGTTCGATGCCGGAGCCGATGAAGTGATACTCACCGGACTTCCCACCGACCGAGAGGGGATGGCAAGAGTCTCGCAGGTCTGCCGACGGGTCAGGGAATCGGTCAAGGAGGCAAAGCTCGGCGCGGCGGTCAGCTATGGGAGCCTTTCGGTTTGCGAGAATGTCGGTTATGTGATCGACACATATCTTTCGTTTGCCGATGTGTTTTGCCTTGATGCCTCTGTCGGAGGTGAAGAGAGCGCCGTTTCGTCACTTGAGTATTATTTTAAGAACTACCCGATACGGCTTCTTATATCGGACAGCGGAAGCGATGATCGCGCGGCGAAGGTCACACGGCTGAACGAACTCGGGATAAAAAATATTCAATCGGTCGGGCGAAGCCCTTCCGGCGGAGGAAATGTCGGATAAAAATTTTCCGGAAGCATATTTACACAATCTGCGCATCGGCGCATAGAATGAAGTGTAAATAATGTTTCCGGAGATTTTTTTATGAACAGCTTAAAGGTTTCATTGCTCGGCGGCGACCTGCGGCAGGCGGCGCTGGCGGGATTTATGGCGGGTCGGGGAGCGGATGTCAGGGTTTTCGGCATATCTCCGCTCTATCTGCCCGACAACATTACTGTCTGCCGCGACCTTGAATGTATCACGGAGGCGGCGGAGACCGTGATACTTCCGCTTCCCGTATCGGGAGACGGGATATACCTCAATTGTCCGCTTGACAGTCAGACTCCGCCGGTAAAGCTCGGAGATATCCTGAAGCTCTGTCGGGAAAAGCGCGGGTTCGGCGGAAGATGCTCTCCCGCCGTAAAAAAGAGGGCAGAGGACCTCGGCGTCTCACTCATCGACTATTTCGACTCGGAGGAGCTTAAGATAGCGAACTCGGTGCTTGCCGCCGAAGGGGCGCTTTCGGTGGCGATGAATGAGCTTAAGGTCTCGGTCTTCGGCTCAAGGAGCGCCGTTGTCGGATACGGAAGGATCGGCAGGGCGCTTTCACCGATGCTCAAATCTCTCGGTTCGCGCGTGACTGTCGCGGCAAGAAAGGGGACCGACCTTGCATGGGCGGAGGCGTCGGGCTTTGATACGCTGAGACTTAATGTGAAGGACGGAAAGAGCAGTCTCTGCGCCCTTGCCACGGGCTATGATGTCATATTCAATACGGTACCGTATTGGCTGTTTGACGAGAATGTACTTTCGTGCTTTAAGGGAAAGCGCGACATACTTATCGACCTTGCCTCGGCTCCCGGCGGAGTCGATACCGGAGCGGCGGAGAGGTTCGGGATAAATGTGATAAAGGCTCTCTCTCTTCCCGGGCGCTACGCACCGTACAGTGCCGGGCGGATCATCGGCGAGTGCATAATGAATATTCTTGATAAGGAGAAATGATATGATCGGATATGCTTTCTGCGGTTCATACTGTACGATAGGTCAGTCGCTTTCGGTGCTTCGGTCGCTGAAAGAACGCGGGCTTGACATTCTGCCGATAATGAGCGACAATGTGTACCGGTATGATACGAGATTTTTCGGAGCCGAGGAGCTTCGGGCGCTGGTCGAGGATATATGCGGCAGGAAAGTGATCCATACGATAGTGGATGCCGAGCCGCTCGGTCCTGCGGTGAAGCTCGATGCGCTCGTGATAAGCCCCTGTACCGGCAATACCATGGCAAAGCTCGCCGACGGTATAACCGATACGCCCGTGTGCATGGCGGCGAAGGCGCACCTCCGCGCCGACAGACCTCTGCTCATCGCGCTGTCCACAAACGATGCACTGTCGGCAAACCTCAAGAACATCGCCGTAATGCTTGAAAAGAAGAGCGTATTCTTTGTCCCGATGAGACAGGATGCCCCCGAGACGAAGCCTCACTCACTGTCGGCTTGCTTTGAGCTTATCCCCGAGGCGCTCGATATGGCGCTTGAGGGCAGGCAGATGAAGAAGCTCTTCCTCTGACAGTTTTAACAGATAATTCATATATAAAGCCTCCGTTCGTGTTACAATGAAACGCAGAAACGAACGGAGGCTTCGGCTTTTAATGAAGGACAAAGTTTTCGAATGTGCCTATGCGAAGATAAACCCATACCTTGATATAATTTCCCGCCGTGCGGACGGCTTTCACGATATTGTGAGCTATATGCTTACGGTCAGCCTTTGCGACAGGATCGGTCTGACGCGCGTCGGATCGGGGGTAGCGGTGAAGGGAAACGATGCCGTCCCCGAGAAGGACGACCTTATGTACCGTGCGGCAGAGCTTTTTTTTGCGGAGACGGGCATTTGCGGCGGCGTTCTGATAAATGCGGAAAAGATCATTCCGATGCAGGCGGGACTTGCCGGAGGAAGCTCGGACGCGGCTGCGGTGCTGCGCGGACTGAACAGGCTTTACGGTGCCGGAATGAGTCGGGGCGAGCTTGAAGGACTCGGTGCGCGCCTCGGATCCGATGTTCCTTTCTGCGTTGCCGGAGGCGCAAGGCTCTCGCACGGCAGGGGAGAGATACTTTCCGACGCACCCGTATTTCCGGATTGCTGCATTATTGTTGCAATAGGTAAGGAGCGTGCATCTACCCCGAGGCAGTTTGCGCTGCTTGACAGGCTCTTTGGCAATTTTGAGGACAGGCAGAGCGATACCGCAAAATTTGATGCGTTTATGGCGTCGGTAAAAAACGGAGAGCTTCACGGCACTGCCCGATATATGTACAATATATTCGAGGCGACCGGCTGCCGTGACGAATCGGCAATTGAAATAATGAAGTCAAACGGCGCCGTCGGGTGCCTTATGAGCGGAAGCGGAAGCGCGGTCTTCGGGCTTTTCGATGATCCGAAGACCTCCACGGTAGCTTGCGGGGCACTGAAAACGGCGGGATATATGGCTTTTGATACATCACCGGTTTATAATTTCAGGGAAGAGGAGATCAGTTAAAATGAAACAGGAGATAGTTTATTCCTGCAAGGGCGATCCGACCATGCAGGACGAATATATGGATTTTATCAACTATGTTTTCGGCTTTAACGGCAACGGCTCGGATTTTTACAAGCTGCTTCCGAAGCTCTATAAAAAGGAATACAACCCTTGCGGCAATTCCTATGTCGTTATAGACGGCGGACGGATAAAGGCGGCGGTCGGGGCCTTTGACATCGGAGTTGAGGTCTGCGGAGAGAGGCTTGCCTGCCGTGGCATCGGCAATGTCGCCGTGCATCCCTTTTCAAGGTCAAAGGGCTATATGAAGCGCCTTATGGAGCAGGCTCTTGACGAAATGGTTGCGGAAAGCGTGGACTTTTCCGTCCTCGGCGGCAGAAGGCAGAGGTATAACTATTTTTCGTTTGACAAGGGCGGAAACTCGTACAGCTTCACCGTCAACAACGACAATATCCGCCACTGCTTCGGCAAGGACAGGGCACATAGGTTTGAGATAAGAAGGCTTGGCCGCAACGATCCGGCACTGCTTTGCGTCGCGGCGCTTGCTTCGGATAAGCCGTATCACGCGAGCCGCAATGAGCGTGACCTTTACGACATTCTCGTTTCATGGCGCGCCGCGGTATATGCGGCGTTTGAGAACGGCAATTTTGCCGGATACGCGGTCGTGCTTGACAAGCGGATCACCGAGAGCGCAACGGTAAAGGCATCGGATTACACCGATCTTATCGTCTGCCTTTACGACAGCATAGCTCAGGGCGGCAAGCTGGAGGTAACACTCCCCGAATTTGAGCAGGAGTATATAAAGGCGCTTTATCCGGTGACCGAGGGCTGGCTCGTCACATCTAACGAGCTTTATTCTGTGCTGAACTACGAACGCACCTGTCGGGCGTTTATGAAGCTCAAAGCGACATATGCCACTCTGCCCGACGGCGAGCTGACTCTGCATGTTGACGGCAGAGCAGGGGAAGAGAACTTACTTTTCAGAGTAGAGAATGGTATCCCCTCGGTCGAAAAGACCGATCGCGAGCCGCAACTGAGGCTTTCGCACCTTGAAGCCGAGAGGCTTCTGTTTGCCTCGGTATCTCCCGACAGGCTGTCGCTCCCGACATTCGCGCAGCTCTGGTTCCCGCTTCCGATCTGGATGTATTCAGCCGATATGGTCTGATGATAAATAAAAACTTCCCGCATACCGATAACGGTCAGCGGGAAGTTTTTTGCCTTTTTACCATATTGATCTGCTTTTGCGCAGCTTCTGAGCGCGGACATCAACGCCGACAAATTTCTCTATGAAGAATTCGCCAAGCACGCGGCTGGTTATTCTGTCCCAATAGCGCTTTCTGAAATCCTCCGTGTTGAGGTTCGTGCTGAGGATCATCGGCTTTTTTGTGTTCAGCCTTGTGTTTATCACGCTGTAAAGCGTCGATACCGAGAACTGATTCGATATTTCGGTCCCGAGGTCGTCGATTATGAGAAGGTCGCAGTCGAAATATCTTGTTGTCGGAGAGACATCTACCGTGTCGGCACTTCCGAAGCGGCGATATTCAAAGTCTGAGATCATTCCTATCGCTGTGACATACATCACATCATAACCTTTTTCGATGACCCTTTTTGCCACGGCAGTCGAAAGGTGGGTCTTTCCGAGTCCCGTGCCGCCGAAAAAGGCAAGATTTCCGCTTCCCGTGCCGTGAAAGGCGTTCGCATATGCAAGAACATCGCCATAGACCTTGTCCATTGCCGCACACACCTGCGGAGTTGTTTCATAATAAGCGAGTGAGAAGGTCTCAAAGCTCTGCGTCCGCAGAAGCTCTCCGATACCGGAGGATTCATACCCGGCAAGTATCAGTTCTTTTCTGAGGCAGGAACACATTTTCCCGTCCACATATCCGGTGTCCTCACAGACAGGGCATTCGTACCGGACATCGAGGTAATCCTCCGGATAGCCGTTACATAAAAGCAGCTGACGCCGGACATGGTGGCAGGCGGCATTCGTTTTTTTGATATTTTCAAGCCGCTCGTCAAGGTCCTCCGGATGATTCATCACAGCGTCGATTATCATGGAACCTGTCTTTGCGATCTCAGCGTCTATCCGCGCTATGTCGGGGAATTTTTCTTCAAGATCTTCCTTGCGTTCAAGGGCAGCCCTTTCCGCGCGAAGCCGTTTATGCTCGAATTCCGTCCTTATTCTGTTGTAATTTTCGGGATTGAAGCTCATTTTTCGTTTTCCTCCTTGTGACCCGATGAAAAGCTGCGCTGAAGAGCCGCTTCAAAGAACCGGTCGGTGTCAAAGCTGCCGTTATTTCCGGCGGGGAGCCTGTCCTTCTTTGCCGCGTCGACCTGTTCGGGGGTGCGTATGCCTTCGCTGTTCCATCTTTCAAGGATCGCGTTGGCGTAAGCGAGCGAGGCTTCGTGCGTTGAATCGACGGTGATCTCGTATGCCTTCTTTATCATATCGGTGCCGTATCCGAATACCGATACCCAAGAGGTTATGAATTTCTTTTCCCTTGTCGTAAGTGCGCGCGACTTCATTCCGAAGAGCTTTCGTATCTCGCCCTCGGCATCTGCGGCGGCTTCGAGCTTCTTTATGTGTGCCCGAAGCTCCTCCGTCTCGGTTATGCCTTCGTCGTAGAGAGAGAAGGCGAGCTTTCTTATATAGTGGAGCGACTTTTTGCCGATGCGCGAGCAGTAGTCAAAGAGGAGGATTATGTATTCGCTGTCGAGCTTAAGATAATCGAGCAGTCCGAGGACTATGCTGACCTCGTGAGGGTTGAACATCTTGCCCATAAGTCCCTGACATTCGTCGATAAGCTGGGCAGCCTCAAGACGGTCATTGAGGATCCCGTTCAGCTCCGCTGTGGTGTAATTCGGCAGCTCATCAGCCGGCAAGAGCTTCTTTTCGTTTTTTTCTTCGGGCGTTGAAGGCTTTTGTGCGGTGGCAGATGATTCTTTTTCACTTGAAGTCTGCACACTTTTTTCTTCGGCTGTGTCATCTTCGTAGGTGTCTTCCGTGTCGACAAGTCCGGTACCGCGCCAGAAGGCGAGGGAAACACCGACCGACGCTTCATCGACACCGCACATTCCGGCGATAAGTCCGACAAGCTCCTTCTCGGATCCCGCCCTGCCGCAAAGAGACGAAAGCGAGAACAGCACCTTCATATCCTTTTTGGACGCTTTGTCGATATACCCGGCGACCTTCCCGGGCAGGACAGCGACCTCCGTGCCGTAAACAAGTGAGATCTTCATATTTCGGTGTCGTCCTTTGAGAGATTTCCGCGTGTGCGAAGCTCATAGCAAAGAGTCATCAGCGAATCTCCGAGATATACATCCTCGCAGACGGTGTCATCGGAGAATTTCAGCTCTTTTCCGGTGAAGTTCCATATACCCCTGATACCGGCATCCTCGAGAAGAGGGATCGTGTCGTCGGCGACACTCTTCGGCAATGTAAGGACCGCGATGTCGACCGGAGTCCGCTCGCAGAAACTCTTAAGTTCCTCCATATCAAGCACCCTCGCGCCGCCGTATTCCTTGCCGATGACATTTTGGTCTATATCGAACATGGCAACTATGTCGACGCCGCGGCGCTCGAACATACGGTTGCGGACGAGCGCCTTTCCGAGGTTTCCGGCACCGATTATAACGCCGCGATAGCCCTCACCGACGCCGAGTATCTCGCTTATTTTTGTGAAAAGATAGTTTACATTGTAGCCGTAGCCCTGCTGACCGAAGCCGCCGAAGCAGTTGAGATCCTGCCTTATCTGCGAGGCCGTGACCTGCATCATCTTTGACAGCTCGCCGGAGCTTATCCTCGATTCGCCGTTCCTTATCAGCTCACGGAGATAGCGGTAATATCTCGGCAGACGGCGGATGACCGCAGGGGATACCTGCGGTGACGGATATATTTCGGCTGATTTTTGATTGTTTTTGTTGTTTTCCATAAAATGCAGACCTGTCTTCTTTGATTATTGCGGCTCGGTAGCCGAGGCGTTCAGTCCGGTACCCGAGAAATTGCCCTTAAGGTATTCAAAATATCCCGCGCAGGCTACCATCGCTGCGTTGTCCCCGCAGAGCGAGATCGGAGGAACGGTAAGCACGGCATTTTTCTTTTGGCAAAGCTCCGAAAGCTTTTTCCGCAGGTGAGAGTTTGCGGCGACCCCACCGGCAAGTACGATGTGCGATGCTCCGGTCATTTCCATCGCCTTTCCTACCTTGGAGGTTATCGCGTCGGTTATCACTGCGGTATATGAGGCGGCGATGTCGGCGGCGGAGGGTTCCGCGCCCTTTTGCCGCTCGGAATTTATGTAATTGAGTGCGGCGGTCTTAAGTCCGCTGAACGAGAAATCAAGTCCGTCGTGAAGTGCGGGAGAGGGCAGTTTTACGGCGCGGGGATCGCCTTCGTAGGCGAGTTTGTCAAGCGCCGCGCCGCCCGGATAGGGCATACCTATGACCCTTCCGATCTTGTCGAAGGCTTCACCCGCCGCGTCGTCCCTTGTCGCGCCTATTTCGCAAAAGTCGGTGTAGTCCTTCACTTCATAGATCGAGGTGTGGCCTCCTGACACGACAACGGCAAGGAAAGGCGGCTCGAGCGTGGGATCCTGAAGGTATCCTGCCGCGACATGAGCTTTCACATGGTTTACGGCGACAAGCGGGATGCCGTTTGAATATGCCAGCGATTTGGCGAAATTCACTCCGACGAGAAGCGCGCCGATAAGCCCCGGGAATGCCGTGACGGCGACAGCACCGATGTCCGAAAGAGTCAGTCCGGCTTCCTCGAGGGCGCGGTAGGTTATCCGTGAGACAGCCTCGATGTGCGCGCGTCCGGCTATCTCGGGTACGACCCCGCCGTAGAGCCTGTGGATCTCTATCTGAGAAGCCACGATATTTGATTTTATCAGTCTTTTTTCTCCGTCCACGACGGCGACCGAGGTCTCGTCGCAGGAGCTTTCTATTCCGAGAATGTACATCAGAGCATTTTCTCCATAATGACAGCCGCTTCACGCGGTCGGTTGTAGTAGTCGCGTCTTCTTCCGGTCACCGAAAATCCGACCGAGCGGTAAAGCTCAAGTGCCGGTGTGTTCGATTCGCGTACATCGAGTGTCACTCTTTTTATGTTTTCCGACGCGCAGAGATCAAAGAGTGCTTCAAGCAGTCTTACGGCAAGACCTTTCCGCCTGAACTGCGGCAGAGTGGCGATCCGTGCTATGTCAGCCTCGTCAAGAACCGTCAGAGCGCCGCAATAGGCTGCGGGTGTCCCGTCGAGCAGACAGACGAAACCTCTTCCGCCGTCCTTTGTAAACATTTCGAGGGACCTTTCCGACCATGGATCGGAAAAGCAGGACTCTTCGATGATTTTTACGGCGGGAAGGCGAGTGTCGGTCAGCCTTTCTACCGAAAGGACCGGTTGTTCATTCATCGGTGTTGTTGTAAGTGTCGTGAATGAACTGCGCGGGGGTGCAGATCCTGTTGTCGAGGTCACAGAGGAAGTATTTGCCGTAGTTGTAGGTCACTGTGTAGCTTCCGTCGGCATTCTGCTCTTCGGTATGAGCGACTCCTTCACGGAAGGTATAGCCTTCAAGTGTTGCGGTCTCCTCATATTCAAGCACATCCTGCGTATATTCGACATAGGTGAGTGCGTATGCAAAGAAGGGAAGCGTCTCCGAGGTAAAGGTGATAGTGTATATGTCGCCGACGGTGGCGTCGGGCGATTTGCAGCTTATGCCGCTTCTGTAAATTTCTATGAGTTTCGCAATATTATCCTTGTCCGTATCGGAATGAAGGAGCGTCGCTGCCGTGTCCTCGTAGTAAAAATGTATCGCATCCGGAGCCATCTGTTCAAGCGTCGGAAGAGATGACTTTGAGCTGTAAAGAAGCGAATCCGAGGTGTAATCGTAGATCAGCTCGTCCGTTGCCGCGAAGTTCCCGTTGCTGTCCGCCACTTTGCGGTAGGAGTGATCCTTGCCGTCAGTGAAGACCGCGTCCTTTGAATACGAGGTCGGTCTGTATGTTGACGGTGCGTAATAATAAGTAATTCCGTTCTTTTTGTCGATGACCTTATCGCCCGAACGGTCAAGGCTCGGGATCCCCGCGCAGGACGCGAAAAGGCAGACCGCAGCTGTCAGAAGGCAGAGAAGTGACAGGATCTTGTTCATTTTGCTTTCCTCACTTTCAGTATCCGAACTTTCCGCTCAGCGAGTCGTCGTCCTCTATCCATTGAGAGGTCTCGATCACTCTGAAATCCTCTTTCGTATCGCGGATAACGACCTTTGAGATGCCGGCGTTAAGTATCACTCTTTTACACATCATACAGCTGCTCGTGCCGGGGACAAGGCTGCCGTCGGTGGGGTCAACGCAAGCCATATAGAGCGTCGCGCCGAGCATCTGCTCACGGGAGGCGGCGATTATCGCGTTCTGCTCCGAATGTACCGAACGGCAAAGCTCGTATCTTTCACCCCTCGGAATGTTCAGCTTGTCACGCATGCAAAGACCGAGGTCGGAGCAGTTTTTTCTTCCTCGCGGGGCGCCGTTGTAGCCGGTCGAGAGGATAACATCGTTCTTTACGATTATGGCGCCGTAGCATTTGCGCAGACAGGTGCTTCTTTCGGCGACCGTCTGGGCTATATCAAGGTAGTAGTTTTCCTTTGAAACTCTCATATCAGTCCTCCATATTCTTTACGAATTCGCGGAGGAAGGCTCTGAAATCCTCTCCGAGAAGGGGATCGGAGGCACCCTTTACGACATTTGCCGTGAGGAAGCCGAGCTTGGACCCCATATCGAACCTCGTGCCGTAGAAGTCGACGGCTGTCATACCGACAGTCTGCGAGATCTGCTTCATGGCGTCGGTGAGCTGGATCTCGCCGCCCGCGCCCGGAGCAAGATTTTCAATTATATCGAACACATCGGGCGTGAGAAGGACTCTGCCGAGGATAGAGAGGTTGGTGAAAATCTGCTCCTTCTTCGGCTTCTCTATCATATCTGTGACATGGTAGCAGTTGTTGCTTCCTTCGATCCTGTCAGCCTTGAGCGAGCAGTATTTCGTGACAAGCTCCTCCGGAACGGGCTTCACGCCGCAGACGGCTCTGCCGTAAGCCTCGTATGCCTCGATAAGCTGAGTGCATACCGGCTTTTCGGAGAATATTATATCGTCTCCGTAAAGCACGAGGAAAGGCTCGTCTCCGACGAATTCCTTTGCGCAGCCGACGGCGTGACCGAGACCGCGCGTGACCTTCTGCCTGATGAAGAAGATATTCGCGCGGAGGGCGTTTTCGTACATGGAATCTATCTCGGAGGTCTTTCCGGAAGCGCGGAGCTTCGCTTCATATTCGGGGGAGATGTCGAAGTAGTCCTCCATCATATCCTTGTCGCGGTTTGTGATTATCAGTATATCGGTGATGCCTGCGGCGACCGCTTCGTCAACGAGGTATGAGATCGCGGGGCGGTCGACTATCGGAAGCATTTCCTTCGGTACCGCCCGCGAGATCGGGAGCATCCTTGTTCCGAGTCCCGCGGCGGGAATAACTGCCTTTCTTATCTTCACGGTATAAACCTCCATAATAAAATCAGTAGTATATTATTATAACCTTATTATGCCTTGAAATCAAGGGTAAAATGTAAAAAAAGCACAGAAAAGGTCTGCCTCAATGTCAGAGGCAGACCTTTTTTATATTTTCAGTCTTTTTTGTCTTTATCGTCACTGTCGTCGGAGGGGCTCATATACCAATCGCTGTCGTATTTTCTGTCTTTTTTATCTTTTTTGTCATTTTTGTCGTTGCTGTCCTTGTCGTCTTCGTTTTCGGGCTTTTCGGCATCGTCGCCGTTGCCGTCCTTCGGAGGATCCTTCTTTTCGTTTTCGGCGGCACGACGCTCGTTTTCGGCTTTGCGCTCCTCGCGCTTCTTTTCGGCGATGGCTTCGACCGATTCCATGGTCGCACCCGTCGACATCGCGGCTTCAAACTGATCGCCGTCCATTACCTCGTTCTTGACAAGGAATTCGGCGACGAAACGGAGCTTATCCGCATGTTCGGTGAGGATGCTCTTCGCCTTGGCGTAAGCGTTTTCGATAATGGAATGGATCTCGGAGTCTATCTTCGCGGCAACTTCCTCGGAGTAGTTGGGGGTGCTTGAGAAATCTCTGCCGAGGAATACCTCGTCCTGATCGCTTCCGTACTTGATGGGGCCGAGAAGGTCACTCATACCGAGCTTCGTGACCATTCTTCTGGCGATAGAGGTCGCGCGCTCGATATCATTCGAGGCGCCGCCCGATACATCGCCGAAGGTAAGTTCTTCGGCCGCTCTTCCGCCGAGAAGCTCGGCGATGCTTTCCTTAAGCTCGTTTTTGTACTCGCTGTATTTGTCTTCCTTAGGAGGATTGAGCGTGTATCCGAGCGCTCTTCCGCTCGGGATTATAGAAATCTGCTGAACCGGCGGACAGCTTGCAAGGAAGTAGGCAACGACGGCGTGCCCCGCCTCGTGAAATGCCGTTTTTCTGCGCTCGGCTTCGTTGCGTACCATGGATTTCTTCTTGGGTCCGGCAATGACCCGGATGAAGGCATCCTCTATATCGTCCATATTTATGACGGTCTTATTTTTTCTTGCGGCGTGAAGGGCAGCCTCGTTGAGAAGGTTTGCAAGGTCGGCACCCGTGAAGCCGACGGTAGACTTTGCGATAGCCGCGAAATCGACATCCTGACCCATGGGCTTTTTCCTTGCGTGGACTTTCAGTATAGCCTCACGACCGCGGATATCGGGATATCCGACCGAGATCTGACGGTCAAAGCGTCCGGGGCGGAGAAGGGCGGGATCAAGTATATCGGGGCGGTTCGTCGCTGCCATAACGATTATTCCGTCGTGCGAGCCGAAGCCGTCCATCTCGACAAGGAGCTGATTCAGCGTCTGCTCTCTCTCGTCGTGTCCGCCGCCGAGACCGGCTCCGCGGTGGCGTCCGACAGCATCTATCTCATCTATGAAGACTATGCTTGCGGGCGATCTGCGCGCCATATCGAAGAGGTCACGCACACGCGAGGCACCGACACCGACATACATTTCAACGAAATCGGAACCCGAGATCGAGAGGAAGGGAACTCCCGCTTCGCCGGCGACCGCTTTCGCAAGAAGCGTTTTACCGGTTCCCGGAGGGCCTACGAGAAGAACGCCGTGGGGGATCCTTGCGCCGAGCTTTGAAAACTTTGACGGATTCTTGAGGAACTGAACTATCTCTTCAAGCTCTTCCTTTTCTTCGTCCGCACCGGCGACATCGGTAAATCTTACGGTGTCCTTTTCGCTGCCGGGGGTCTTGACTTTCGCCTTGCCGAAGTTGCTTGCCTTGTCATCTCTGTTTTTCATCATACGGTTGGTCGAATAGAACCAGAAGATGATGAAGATTACCAATATTGCAAGATACGGCAGGAACTGTATCCACCACGGGAGCGTCGCCCCGGGGCTGTCCTCGAACTTCATCTCGCTGTGCTTTGCGGAGTAGTCCGAAAGTCTCTCGAATATTGCCTTCGCCGACAGATTGCCTATCGAATAGTAGACCTTCTGATCGACGCCGTCGATATTCATTTCAAGGGTAAGAGATGCTTTTGATTCGTCTATCGACGCGCTCTTTATAATAACTATGCGTGAGGGCTTCGGATTCGCGGCGGAATCCTGCTGATATGCATAGTAGGCTTCTGCGTCGGAGATATAGGCGTTGATGTCGCTGAGCAGTTTTTTGTCATTCTGACCGCGCGTTCCGATGAGCATCGTGACGACGAGTGCGATCACGGCGATCAGCGCGGCATAAAACAGGATTACTTTCAGTGAATTCTTCATCTGTTTCCTTCCTTAATGGTTGTAGACTTCGGGCTTCAGTACGCCTATGTAAGGCAGATTACGGTATTTTTCGTCGTAGTCGAGTCCGAATCCGACCACGAACTCATCGGGGATCATACACCCGACATAGTCGGGTTCAAAGTCTACCTCGCGGCGCGAGGGCTTGTCGAGCATGGTGCAGGTCTTTACGCTGTTTGCACCCTTGAGCTGGAGGTACTTGACAAGGTAGGAAAGCGTCCTTCCGCTGTCGATGATGTCCTCGATAACTATGATGTCAAGGTCAGCCATGTCTCCTCTCGTGATGTCGAGCAGGATATTGAGCCTTCCCGAGGACACGGTGCCGGAGCCGTAGGACGATACCTTCATAAAGTCGATCTCGACGGGGATGGTTATCTTCTTCATAAGCTCGCCCATAAACACGACCGAGCCTTTGAGAATGCAGAGAAGCAGCAGCTTTTTGCCCGAGCCGGCGTAGTCGCGGTCGATCTTTCCGGCAAGCTCTGTTATTATTCCTTCTATTTTTTCTTCGGATACGAGTATCCGTTCAATGTCCCTGTTCATAAAGAAATCCCTTTCATAGTTTAACCCTTAATCAGAGAGATATAAATCTTCCGGTCAATGTTTTTTGCGCTGGCGTCCCGCACTCCGATGCCGGGAATAAAGAGTATTCCGAGGTCATCGCAGACAACGGGGAGCGAATCACGATCTCCGAGCGGGATTTTTTTGTCGCACATCAGTTTTTTGACGCTTCTGTTCATCCCGCGAAGGCGGATACGGTCGCCGCCGCGTCTGTTCCTTGCAAATAAAGTACCGTTAATTGTATCAAACGGAATACTTGCATTTGTGATTGAATTGTAAACATTTCGGATGTTGCTTTCGTTCTCCGAGACAATGAGCGAAAAGCCGCCCGGAAGGCTGTTACGACCTTCTTTGAGCGGAACGGCAAAATCACCGACCTTTTTCGCTGTTTTTGTGTCCTTTGTTTTTGTTATGCAGCCGTCCTCGATCATCGCCCGGGTGTTTTCGGGCAGGGAAAGCGACGAATGAGGAACGCATTTTCCGGCAAGCTCAAGGAGCGCGGTAATGTGTGTCTCTTCAAGTCCGTCTCCGAAAAATGCTGTCAGTACCCGTTTTTTTACGGGGAGAGGAAGGCTGCAAAGCTCCTTTATCGGCAGAGCATCGCGGTTCATTGTGAGAAAGTCTTCCGCGGCGCCCTCGATATATCCGAGATCCTCGCGAAGACCGCGACAGGTGCGCGATGCGTTTTCCGAAACCGAGCCGCATAGCTTTTTCAGCTCGGGAATGACCCTGAGCCGCAGACTGTTCCTTGCGCAATCGGCGACCGCGTTCGTCGAGTCGATTACATAGTCAACACCGTTTTCTTCGCAGTAAGCGAGAATGTCTGCCTTCGTCATTCCGAGTATCGGACGGACGACTTTCCCGCAACCGACCTCGCGGCAGGGAGGTATTCCGCACAGTCCCCGAAGTCCGCAGCCCCGCGTGAGATTCAGCAGAAGCGTCTCGAGATTGTCGTCGGCATTGTGTGCCGTGGCAAGTATCGGGATGCCTTTTTCCTTCATTATTTTATCAAAGAAGGCATATCTTACGCGCCTGGCGGCAAGCTCGAGTGATTCTCCGCCTTCCTTTGCGATAGACGGAACATTTTCGGTGAGTGTGAAAAGCTCGACTCCGAGAGACTCCGCTGTTTTTTTGCAGAAGTCAAGGTCGCGCTGATGTTCGTCCTTGCGGATCAGGTGATCCACATGAGCGGCAAACAGAGGCGCACCGCAGATATCGCAGGATGCTTTCAGCATAGAGAGCAGTGCCGAGGAATCGGGACCGCCCGAGAAGGCGAGCAGTACAGGTGTGCTTGCGGGAAGCCCCGCGAGCAGGTGAGGAGGGGTAAAGCCCTCCGGCAACAGAGTTTTAACCATTTTTATTGCGGGACGAGCGATTCGTCGTCCATGATCGTGCGGAATTTCGTACAGTCGGGGATCCAGCCGAGCTTTACGGTGTCAAGACCGCCGTGACGGTTTTTCGCTACAACGACTTCGCATATCTTGTTCTCGGCAGCGGCGGCTTCTTCCTTATAATAATCCTCGCGGTAAAGGAATAATACCATATCGGCGTCCTGCTCGATGGCTCCCGAGTCGCGGAGGTCGGAAAGCATAGGTTTCTGCGATGTTCTTCCCTCGGGCTTACGCGAAAGCTGGGCAAGGCATATCACGGGGACATTGAAGTCCTTCGCGAGCAGCTTCAGCGAACGCGAGATGTCGCCTATTTCCTGTACGCGGTTGTCGATGCGCTTTTCGCTCTGCATGAGCTGGAGGTAGTCTATGACCACAAGTCCGATCTCTTTTTTCTTGTTCTGCTCCCGACGGAGCTTTGCGCGCATATTCGTGACATTTATACCGGTCGAGTCGTCGATAAGGATATCGCAGTTCGTGATCTTTCCTGCGGCGGGACCGATCTTTTTCCAGTCATCGTCGGTAAGTTCGCCCGATCTGAACCGATTGCTCGTCACCATCGACTCTATCGAAAGCATACGGGTCGCTATCTGCTCAGCCGACATTTCGAGAGAGAAGATGCAGACCTCTTTTTTCGTCTTCTGCGCAACATTTATGGCAATGTTGAGGGCAAAACTCGTTTTACCCATACCCGGGCGCGCACCGATAAGTACGAGGTCCGATTTTCCCATTCCCGAGAGGACCCGGTCGATGCCCGAAAATCCGGTCATTACACCCTGGAGGGCGTTTTTGTCCTTTGCGAGCAATGAAAGCTCGTCAAAGACCTTACCCATGACTTCCTTGATGTGACGGAAGCCGCGGATGTCGCGTCCCTGCGAGATGTCGAAGATGCGCTTCTGCGCACTGTCCATAAGCTCGTCGACAGGGAGCTGGCCGGCATACGCATCGGCGCTTATCGCCGCAGCCGCTTCGATGAGCTGGCGGGTAAGGCTTTTTTCCTTGATTATGCGGGCATAGTCCGTGATATTCATCGCGTTCGGGACTATGTCGGAAAGGGTCAGGATATAATCCTGCCCGCGCTCCTTGTCAAAGGTGCCGCTCTTTACGAGAGTGTCGATAAGTGTTACCGAGTCTATCTGATGATTCTCGTTGAAGAGCTGCTTCATCGCCGCGTAGATCTGCGCGTGATCAGCAAGGTAGAAATCGTCCTCTGTGATAAGACCGGCTACCTCGCTGAGCATCTGCGGATCGAAAAGGATACAGCCGAGAAGCGACTGTTCGGCGATGACCGATGCGGGCATCTGCTTGTTAATTTCCTCAGCCATATTATTTGTCGGAGACCGAGACATTGATCTTGCCGCTTACTTCGGGGTAGAGCTTTACATCAAGCTCGTAAAGTCCGTAAGCCTTTATCGGGTCGTTGAGTGAGATCTTTCTCTTGTCGACGGTGATACCGAACTGCTTTTCAAGCTCTTCGGCAATGTCCTTTGATGTGACGGAGCCGTAGAGCCTTCCGTCACCGCCCGCCTGAGCCACGATCTTTACGACCTTGCCCGAGAGAGTCTTTGCAAGTGCTTCGGCATCGGCACGCTCGGTGGCGATACGGTGAGCCTTCGAGGCTTCCTTATTCTTTATATCGTTTATGACCTTTGTGTCGGCGGGGGCGGCGATGCCCTTCGGAATGAGGAAGTTGCGGGCGTAACCGTCCGAGACCTCTTTGATCTGATCCTTTTTCGCCGTACCTTTTACATCGACGAGAAATACTACTTTCATAATGCTTTATATCCTCCGGTTATTTTATGACTTGCTGTTATCGAGATATTCGTCTATCGCGGTTTTGAGCATCACCGTTGCGTCGAGCATCGTGGTGTTCTGCACCTGCGCTCCCGCGACATCAAAGTGACCGCCGCCGTTCAGCTTCTCGAGAATGAGCTGAACATTTATCTTTCCGTTTGAACGGGCTGAAATGTTTATCGAGCTTCCCGTGTCGACGAGCGCGAAGGAGGCGTCGATGCCCCTGACCGTCAGGAGCTTGTCGGCAGCCTTCGCCGCGGCGACTCTGTCAGCCGGCGAGCCTGTCCCGGGACTCTTTGTGATCGCGATGCGGTTTCTGTATGTCGTCACATCGCCGCCGAATTTAGCCTCGGCAAGGTAGTCGTTGTAGTTTTCGTTGAAGAATGTCCTGGCGACCTCGGAATTTCCGCCCTCACCGCGGAGATACAGCGCCGCGCTGAAGGTCCTCGTACTTGTCGTCCTCGTGAAATATTTTGTGTCGACCATGATACCCGAGAGGAGGACATTTGCCTCTTCCTTGAGCAGCGTTCCGGTAGGTACGCACTGTTCGAGTATTTCCGAGACAAGTTCGCATGCCGAGGACGCGGCGGGGTCGATATAAGGCGGATTTACGACAGAAGCAGGCATCTCGTCGGTCTGACGGTGGTGGTCTATGACATAGATCGTCTTGGCATTTGCCGCGATCTCGGGAGATTCTATTATCCTGAAATTGTTTGCGTCGGTTATTATGAGCAGAGTGTCGGGAGTGAGAAGGTCTATTGCCGACGCACCGTCGATGAAGACATCTGCGTATTCGGGAAGACACATAAGCTTTTCGGTCGAGATCCTGAAATTCTCGTTATTCAGATCCGAAATGATGTGACATTCCACACCGCAGTACATGGCGAGGCGCGCAACACCGACGCAGGCGCCGACTGCGTCAAAGTCGGGGTTCTTGTGACCCATGATAAGGACGCGCTTTGATTCGGATATGAGAGTGCAGAGCTTGTTTGCTATGACCCTTGCGCGGACACGGGTCCTCTTCTGCATGGTCTTCGTTCTTCCGCCGAAGTATTCCATGCCGTTTTCGCTCTTGTACGCGACCTGGTCGCCTCCGCGCTGAAGCGCCATATCGAGTGCCGAAGCGGCGTCACGCTCTATCGCGGTAAGGTCAAGGACATCGTTTTCGGCCCTCGCGGCGGAGGACGATATGCCCATCGAGACCGTGACCGGCATATTCGTGTCGTCGTCGCTGAGGCGTATGCTTCTTATTTTATCAAGTATCGAAAATTTGTCGTCGATGCACTTTTCGAGCTTTGAACGGGTGAAGAACATGATGTAGCGGTCGCGGTCGTATTCGCGGAGAACTCCGCCGAGGCTCTGCGCCCAGTCCTTCAGGATTATTTCTATCTCGTTTGTCGCCTGACGGTAGCTGACCTTGACATACTGAGCAAGCTCTTCAAGGTTGTCGACAACGATATAGGCGACCGCGGGCGTTTCGTTTTCGAGCTTCTTTCTCGCCATATCGAGCTTTGTCGTGTCGTCGAACACGGTAAGGTAGAAGCTGTGGATGTCGTCGCGGCTCTTGATGTTCGCCCTTACCTTGAAGCTCGTGACATTGTAATGATGTTTGCGGTCGTATTTGAAGACCGTGCCGCCTTTTTCGGCCGTGTCGTTCAGGAGCTTTTCTTCGGTTATGTCAAGGAAAGAGTACATACTTGTCCCGACGCCTTCGGTGCCGAGAGATAATTCCTCGCCGAGAGCATCGTTGTACCAGATTATCCTGCCGTTGCCGTCGGTGAGAACAAGCCCCGTGTCTATCTGCGCAAGAAGATCGCGCAGGGCGTTCGTGTTGGCACTTATCATAGAGTCGGCGGAGTTCTGGTTTATGTGGTATCTTATGACCCTTATCAGGAAGAACGATGCCGCCGCGATATATACGGCAAGCAGAACGAGTCCGGTGATCGCCGGATCGGCGTCAAGGACCTTGCATATGAAGATGTGTGCGGCAAAGCAGACGAGCCCTATCGAGATGCACCATATGAGAGCCGTATAGTCGGGGCTTTGCCTGCCGGTCTTTTTGTTTTGCATAAATACCTCCGGAGAATAATAATGAAGAATGCCGTTTTTTCAGATGTCGTCGCCGTCGTCGCCGGCGAACATTCTGCTGAATGTATTTCTTAATATTGAAGAGCTTCCGATAAACGCCGCGATAGCCAGCGAGATCGAGGGTACGGTAAATGTCATAAGCACGAGAATGACCGTGATGACTATATGCTTTTTACCGTTGCGGTTTCTGCCGAGAAGGACGGCAAAGCCCACGAGCGCAAGCGCGGGAAGCACCGTCAGGAAGACATTTTCGGCTATCAGCGCCACCATGTCGCCTCCGGCATACGGAGCGATCAGCATGACAAGGTACGAAATGAAGAATACGGCGACCGACACGGCGCTCATATCAAAGACAGCTGTTTTGCTGCACACGAGCTTGCTCCGTCCCGATGCGGCTATAAGCGAAAGCGAATATTTGTGAGCGGCGTAGGATACCGCGTTTACCGCCAGCGCGAATACCGCCGGAAGAACTTCAAATATCGTAGTCGCCATCTGCCGTATTTCTGAGGAAGAGATACCGAATTTGCTCACATCGTAGCCGGCATCGGTGTACATTCCGATGATCTCATCAAATCTTTCGGTATATTGACGGAGCATCTCATTGTAAAGATCGTCTGCCGCGCCTTTCAGCAGTGAAAAGTCGACCCTGCCGTTTGAAACGAATATACAGATCGCAAGTGCCGCAAGTACAGTGCCTCCGAGCGTCGCTCCCGTCGCAAAGACCGAATTGACACAGCTTTCGCGCTTTCCGATGCAGACCGCCAGAACGAGCGCAGCGGGAAAGGGAACAAGGGCGATGAGTGCCGAAAGAAGCGAACCTCCGCCAAGGATCGCAAAGGCATACGAGGCGGGGATCACCAGAAGCACTACCGGTGACCTTGTCGTGACGGCGAGATAGGAAAAGAGTCCGACAGCCACCGTCAGAGTGCAGGCGCAGGCGGCAAAGAAGGCATTCTGCGTGTAGATATAGACCGCCGCCGAAAGAATTCCGGCAGAGATCAGCACAGGAAGTGTGCGTGCAAACGCGAGAAGCGCCGAGAGCGCGAGTATAAAGGCAATGCCCGTGAAAAACTGTGACCCGCCCGATCCGGGCAGTGCCGCACAGACCGCGGTGCATATGCACATAAAGACGAACTTCGTCATCGTGGGACGCGAGGGGAGTGCCTTTTCAAACAGCTCTCTCATAAATTTCGGTCTCGCCTCCCGTTTCGATAATTACATTGTATTATATCATATTTCCGGAGCTTTGTAAACACTTAATTTGACGGTAAGGTGTGTTTTGTATGAAAGAGTAATAAAAATACGGGTAAAATCAAAAAAATATCGGAAAACTATTGCAAAACGGGAAAAGTTGTGATATAATGCTTACAGAAGAGATTGAGAGTGGGCGACGGTCCACTCTCAAGTTTTTAGAAAAGCATCTGAAAAGGAGCGTTTTTATGCCTTTTTGATGCCTAATCTTATTATTCGGAGGGGACCGGATGGCTAACAATACGGTTCAGAAGGTGCGCGAGCTTATCGCACCGAAGGCTGAGGAACTCGGCTACGACCTTTGGGATGTCGAATTTGTACGCGAGGGCGCGAACAATATCCTGCGCGTTACGATAGATAAGGATGAAGGGATAACCATCGACGACTGCGAGAAGATGCACCGCGCGATAGATCCCGTTCTTGACGAGGCGGATCCTATAAGCCAGTCATACTTCCTTGAGGTCAGCTCCCCCGGACTCGGGCGGCAGATAAAAAATGCCGAGCAGGCGGCGCGCTGCCTAGGTAAAGAGGTTCGCGTGAAGCTCTACGGCGCGGGACCCGACGGAAAGAAAGAATATGTCGGAACTCTCGGATCGTTCGGCGACGGGACCGTGACATTTACCGTCGGAGATGCCGTGATCACCGAGGAACTCAAAAAAATAGCAAAGCTCTCGCTTGCTGATGATGATTGATACAACATATATCGTGAAAGGAACATCCCTGAAATGAACAAGGAATTTTTTGCGGCTCTTGATATGATCGAAAAGGAAAAGGGAATACCGAAGGAATATCTGCTCGAAAAGGTCGAGGCTGCTCTCGCCGTTGCATATAAGAAAGAATACGGAAACAATACAAATGTCAGAGTCGCGATCGACCCGGTCAAAGAGGATGTGAAGGTCTATCAGCAGAAGACCGTTGTCGAGACGGTCGAAAATCCCGTTGCCGAGATCTCTCTCGAGGATGCGAAGAAGATCAGCAAGAGATACGACATCGGAAAGGTCTACGAGACCGAGATAAAGACCAAAAATTTCCGCAGGCTCAGTGCTGCTGCGGCGACCTCGGTCATAATTCAGGGTATAAGAGAGGGCGAGCGCCGCGCGGCGCAGGAAGCCTATGAGAGCAAGAAAGAGGAGATCATCACCGCGACAGTGAGCAAGATCGACCGCGAGAGCGGAAATGTCCTGCTCGATACCGGAACGGGATTTGCGACCCTTCTTAAATCGGAGCAGATCCCCGGCGAGGAATTTACTTACGGTGAAAAGGTCAAGGTCTATGTTATCGAGGTCAACAAAGAGAGCCGCGGACCCCTCGTAACGCTTTCACGCATCCATCCGGGGCTTGTGAAGCGTATGTTCGAGCTTGAGGTCCCCGAGATCGGCGACGGAACGGTAATAATAAAGAATGTTGCGCGTGAAGCGGGTTCGAGAACGAAGATCGCCGTCTGCTCGCGCGATGACGATGTCGATCCAATCGGCGCCTGCATCGGAAATCACGGAATGAGGATCGCCGGTATCGTCGAGGAGCTTCGCGGAGAAAAGATAGATATAATCAAATACAGCGACGATCTTGAAACCTTCGTTGCTGCGGCTCTTGCGCCCGCGACGGTGAATTCGGTGACGACGGTCGCCGAGAGATCCTGCCGCGTCCTTGTGGACGAGGATCAGCTTTCGCTCGCGATAGGCAAAGAAGGTCAGAACGCCCGTCTTGCCGCCCGCCTTACGGGTTGCAAGATCGACATAAAGTCGGAATAAAATGGCGGGCGGTTCGTCGACGGGGATCAGAAGGGTTCCCGAGCGTCAATGCATAGGCTGTGCCTCTCACCGCCCGAAGCCCGAGCTGATAAGGATAGTCAGAAGCCCCGAGGGGGAGATCTCGCTTGACGCTACCGGAAAGAAGCCGGGGCGCGGAGCATATATATGCAGAAACTCAGCCTGCCTTGTGAAGGCGAAAAAGAGCAGAAGGCTCGAAAAAAGCCTTTCGGTTCCGATAACCGAAGAGGTCTACGAAAGGCTTGAAAGGGAGCTTGACGGAAATGAACATTGAAGAGCAGAGACTGCTTTCGGTGATCGGACTTTGCGCGAAGGCGGGAAAGCTGATATTCGGTACCGACCGCATCTGTGAGGAGTTGCGCATCTCGAAATGTCCACCGCTCGCGGTCGTAGAGGCGTCCGGAAACTCCGCCAACACTTCAAAGCGGCTGAAGGACAGGTGTGCCTACTACGGTATCGCTCATTATGTCATCGGATCCGATGCGCTTGCCCTCGGGTACGCTGTCGGAAAGAAAAAGCCCGTGGCTGCCGTCGGGATAACCGACAGGGGACTGCTTGAAGCCGTCCTCCGTAAGCTCCCGGCGGAAAACAACGGGAACATTCGATAAGTATTTTATTTTATAGGAGCAAGGAGAATATATGGCTCAGATTCAGTACAAGGTCAATCAACTGGCAAAGGATCTCAATATCAAGGCGAAGGATATGGTGGAGCTTATGTCCGGCGCGGGGGTGGAGCTTAAGACTCAGAAAAACCTCGAACCGGGTGAGTTCAACCTGCTTTTGGATCTGCTGACGAAAAAGCATCAGATCGTCGGGATAGACGAATATATTGACGGAGTGACATATATTCCCTCGGTTCTGAAAAAGAAAGAGGAGAAGAAGGCTCCCGCGCCGACGGCAGAGACTGCAAAGCCGGCACCCGCGGAGGAGGTAAAGCCCGCTCCCGCGCCGGCACCCGAAAAGCCTGCACCGGCGGCTCCGAAGCAGGAAGCGAAGCCGACAGCGCCCGAAGCCCCCAAGGCAAAGGCGCCCGAAAAAGCTCCGGAAAAGGTCGCCGAAAAGCCGGTCCAGCAGAAGGTTCAGGCACCTCAGCCCCAGCCCGCGCCGAAGGCGGCAACGCCTCAGCCGGCACAGAACAGGGCGCAGGAGAATCCTCAGCCCGCAAGGAAGCCCGATGCACCGAGACCGCAGCAGCCGCAGAACCGTCCGCAGGGACAGTACGGTCAGCAGCAAGGCAGACCTCAGCAGCAGTTCAGACAGGGCGACGGTCGTCCGCAGAACGGTCAGCCCTACGGCAATCAGCAGGGGCAGAGACCTCAGAACGGCAACGGTCAGTCCTATCAGCAGAGACCCTACGGTCAGCAGGGCGGAAACCAGCAGCAGAACGGCGGTCGTCCGCAGTACGGTCAGCAGCAGGGCGGTCGTCCGCAGGGACAGCGTCCCGGTATGGATAAGGGCGACGGAAACGGTCAGCGCGTCGTGCGTGAGAAGTTCCAGCCCACGATAATCGTTCGTTCGCAGACTCCGAAGGGGACCGTGACTCAGCAGAAGCACGGCGCCGCAAGGATCGTCGATACCCGCGGATCGTCGGTCGATCTTTCAAAATATGACGAGCGCCTTGATAACTTCGTGCCGGATTCGGTACGCGATGTCAAGGGCGGAAATACAAAGGTAAGAAAATCGGTCGGAAGCAACCGTGCCATGCCGCAGAAGAATGTCGGCGGCAACAGGATGCCCACCGCAAAGGACGGGAAAAACATAAAGCAGGCTAAAAAAGCCGCACCTCCCGTCAAGAAACAGCCCCTCAAGATCACCATTCCCGATGAGATAACCGTCGGCGAGCTTGCGCAGAGACTCAAGGTCACGGCGGGTGAGGTCGTTAAGAAGCTCATGATGATGGGAATGATGGCATCGGTCAACGAGGTCATAGATTACGACACTGCCTACTTCGTAGCCGATGAGCTCGGTGCCGAGGTGAGCAAGGAAGTGGTCGTCACTATCGAAGAGAAGCTCTTCGATCAGACAGAGGACGATCCCGATAAGCTCGTCGAACGCGCGCCTGTCGTCTGCGTTATGGGTCATGTCGACCACGGAAAGACCTCTCTGCTTGACGCGATCCGTCACACGAATGTGACCTCCGGCGAGGCGGGCGGTATCACACAGCACATAGGTGCTTACAGAGTCAATATCAACGGCAAGGATATAACCTTCCTTGACACCCCGGGACACGAGGCGTTCACCGCCATGCGTGCAAGGGGAGCGCAGGCGACCGATATAGCGATACTTGTTGTCGCCGCCGATGACGGTATCATGCCGCAGACGGTAGAGGCTATAAATCATGCGAAGGCTGCCGGTGTTCAGATAATCGTTGCAATAAACAAGATGGATAAGCCCGGCGCGAATCCCGAAGGGATCAAGCAGGAGCTTACGAAATACGACCTCGTGCCGGAGGATTGGGGCGGTGATGTTATGTGCGTTCCCGTTTCTGCCGTCACGAAGATGGGTATTGATAACCTCCTTGAGAGCATCCTTCTTATCGCGGAGGTTCAGGAATACAAAGCGAATCCCAACCGCCGTGCGAAGGGTATCATAATCGAATCAAGACTTGACAAGGGCAGGGGTCCCGTCGCCACCGTGCTTGTGCAGAACGGCACGCTCAGAAGCGGCGACATCGTTATCGCGGGTACCTCGGTCGGACGCGTTCGCTCCATGACCGACCACAACGGAAAGCCCGTCAAGGCTGCCGGACCGTCGGTGCCTGTCGAGGTCACGGGTCTTGCCGACCTGCCGACCGCGGGAGACGAGCTTCTCGCAGTCGAGGACGAGCGCATGGCGCGTGAGCTTGCCGAGCGCAGAAAGACGAGCGCCAAGGAAGCCGAATTCAAGGCGAACAGCCGCGCAAGCCTCAATGACCTCTTCGCTCAGATGGCGGAGGGCGTCAAGTCCCTCAATATCATCGTCAAAGCCGATGTTATGGGATCTGCCGAGGCTGTAAGGCTCTCGCTCGAGAAGCTCTCAAATGAAGAGGTCAAGGTCAATGTCATCCACGCCGCCGCGGGTGGCGTTACCGAAGGCGATGTTATGCTTGCCGCGGTCTCGAACGCTATAATCGTCGGATTCAATGTTCGTCCGGATAAGGCTGCACTTGACAGCGCGGAGCGTCAGAATGTCGAGATACGCACCTACCGCGTAATTTACAGCTGCATCGAAGAGATCACCGCGGCTATGAAGGGAATGCTTGCGCCGAAGTACCGCGAGGTCATAAACGGTCATGCAGAGGTCAGGCAGACGATCCATGTCCCGAATGTCGGAACTATCGCCGGATCTTATGTTCAGGACGGCAAGATCGGACGCAACAATCAGATCCGTGTTCTCCGCGACAGCAAGGTCATTTTCGAGGATAAGATCTCCTCGCTCAGAAGGTTCAAGGACGATGTACGCGAGGTAGCCTCGGGCTATGAGTGCGGTGTCGGTCTTGAGAAGTTCAACGACATAAAGGTCGGGGATGTTCTCGAAGCCTTCTATATGGAAGAGATAGAACAGTAATTACAAACAAACAGCCTCCGTAGCATTGCTGCGGAGGCTGTCTGTTTGGCTTTTATTTTCTTTGGCCGTTTGTGTCAAAATTTTTCTTCAGTGCTGCCTCGGTAGGGACTATTGCCAATGCCATAGGCACGAGCTGTGCAATGCATACTGCGGTTCCCACATAGCCGACTGTTCTTTCGGACTGACCGAGAACAAATACCATGGCGATCAAGGAAAGCGGCAGAATTATCAGACCGCAGATAAACCAGATCCGTCCGAAATATCTGTGCGCAAAATCCCATGTGTCCCTGTTCTGCATAGATCTGCCGGTTCTGTAACCGAATGTTGAATTGATCTCCTTTGGTGCGGATCTCATAAATATCCGCCCGAAAATTATCATGGTAAGGGGAATCAGAAGATCAATAACGAGCATATACACCCAAAACCACATGACTTACTTTAACTTTTTGCCTTCGGAGAATGCCTTCCCGACGACCTCTCCGAGGACGACATAGTCATTGTTGAAGGGATCGAAGGTTATCGGACGGACCTTTGCGGTGTCGACCTTGCCGTTTGCGTCAAGGACCTTTTCGTCAACGCTTACATTGACTATCTCACCGACAAGGCGACAGCTCTCGGGATCGTAGCTTTTGAGCCTGCACTCAACGGCAACGGGAAGCTCTTCGATAAGCGGCGCATCGACAAAATCCGATTTTACGGCATGGAAGCCCGCCTTTGCAAACTTGTCGGGGACCGAGTTGCCCGAAACGATTCCCACATAGTCACATTCGGCAACATGATCGGCGTCAGCCATGCTGACGGTGAACGCTTTTCGCGCGAGGATGTCCTTTGTTGTCTTGTGTCCGGCGCTGATGCACATGGAAAGCTCCTTGTCATCGCTGATCCCGCCCCATGCGGCATTCATGGCGCACGGAGTCATATCTTCTCCGTAGGCGGCAAGAATAAACACGGGCTGCGGATAGGTAAGGGGCTTTGCTCCGAGATTCTTTCTCATTTTTGTATAACCTCCCTGCAAAATTATTGATCGAGTTTAAGGTCGTTTTCCTTTATCCAGCCGATCTTACGGAAGAGCTGACCTACGCCGAGCGATATACCGGCGGGAAGAACGATGCAGAGAAGGATCATTCCGACCCACATCATGGCATTGTTTCCGGTGTCACTGAAGATCCCGATGGGACCTACAAGTCCGCATGTTCCCATTCCGGCGGCGACACCCGTGCATTTGAGTTTGAAGACAGTCGTTGAAAGGGGACCTACCACGGCTCCCGCGAGTGTGGGCGGGATCCATATGCGGGGATTTTTCATAATATTTCCCATCTGGAGCATCGAGGTGCCGAGTCCCTGAGACACAAGCCCGCCCCATCTGTTTTCCTTAAAGGACATCACGGCAAAGCCGACCATCTGCGCACAGCATCCGACAGCGGCGGCTCCTCCGGCAAGGAGAAGTCCGTCGGCGTTGCCCTGAGACGCAACTGCGGCTTCTATCGCCTGCGCCGAGAACACCATACTGCATATCGCGGCGCTCGAGATCGGGAGAGTGAGTATCATTCCGACGACGACCGAGATCACGATGCCCATAATTATCGGGGCAAATCCTGTTGCCGTGTTGATGAAGACTCCGAGATAGTACATAACATAGGAGATGATCGGGCAGATGAGCCAAGATGCGGCAAAGCCCGTGAGTATCGTCACCGTCGGAGTGACAAGGATGTCGACCTTTGTCTTCTGCGAGACGAGCTTTCCGACCTCGCATGCGATTATTATTGCAAAGAAGGCACCGGCGGGGCCTGCGGCATAGAAGACTCCGCTCTCACCCTTTGCGGTAGCCGCCCATGTGAGGATCTTTCCGCTGTCGATTATCGCGCCCATAGCGTTTGCGATGCTTCCGACGGTCGCGCACGAGAAGACGACGAGCGGCGGCATTTTGAGCTTCAGCGCGATCGCGACACCGATAGCCATTCCGGTCGCACCCTGCGCGAATTTCGCTACCGTTTTGAAAAATTCGAGGTAAGGTACCTTGTCTCCGATCGTATTGAAGATCGTACCTATGAGGAGCGAGGCGAACAGACCGAGCGCCATGGCGCCCATTGCGTCAACAAAATAGAGCTTTGCGCGGGCTTTCAGACCTTCTTTGGTGAAAAGTCCGGCTTTTTCGGGATTTTTTTCTTTCATATAGAAACCCTCGATTGTATTTATTTACCTTAATTATATCACAATACCGCCGCGATTGCAATATGCTTGATGCACATAAAACAAAAGGGGCTGTTAATGCGGCTTTTGCAATTTTATCATAAATCGCCAATGCCGCATCCGGTCTTCCTCGGCGGCGTAGTCTATCCCGACGCGCGGAGAAGTCCTGTATTCCGGAACAGGTGATTTATCATCCTCGAGCCAAAGACCGTTTTCGGGTACGAGGAGTTTTGCGTTCTGCGCTCTCGTGATGCTCATTGCTTTAGTGAGCCGCCCGGGCCCCGTGAAGCCTTCAACGCCGCGTATCAGAACGGCTTCGGGATGCCCCTCGCTTCCGCTAACGACATTGAGTAGGGAATGGATCCCGTAGCAGAGATAAACATAGGCATACCCGCCCGGCAGGTAGAGCGTCTCTGTACGCGGCGTGCGCCCGTGATTTGCGTGGCAGGCGGTGTCTTCCTCACCGAAGTAAGCCTCTGTCTCGGTTATTCTGAGCCTCAATGTCCCGCCGCCGTCTGTCCGTCTGCACAGGAATCTGCCGAGCAGGAGCGGTGCAAGCTCGGGCGCCGGAAGGGAATATATATCGCTTCGGAGTATCTCCATAAATGCCTCCTTTGTCGGTTATGTTTTACCGGAATTATAGCATACGGCAGGAACCGTGTCAATAGCTGTGTCTGCCTCAAAAAATAAATGCAAAATACTGCCAAATATATTTATTCTTGTTTTTAGAAAACAGCAATAAATGTTTTACATATTTTTTTCAGTCAAATAATCGGAAAAGACTGACAACAGAGGGGTATAATACCTATAATATGATGTAACTGATTTACGGGAGGCGACCTTATGCGAATGATAAACAACCTTAAAGGTGCCGTTCCTGCAAGACCCGTCGAGAATTTGCGTCATCTTGTTTACAGGAACGATGAAGAATACGGCGAAAAGACGCTGTATTGGTATAAAGAGGACAAAGAGGATTTCCACGAATATTCATATCACCGTATGCGTGCCGAGGTCGATGCGATAGGCACGGCTTTTGCCGAACTCGGGATAATGGATGCCGGCATAGCGATCACCGGAGATGTCCATCCGAGATTCTTTGCCACCTATTACGCGGCGACGACTGGCGGCGGCTACGCGGTACCGATAGACCGTGACATTCACCCTGACCAGACGGTGAATTTCATAATCCGTGCCGAGGTCAAGGCGGTCGTCTATACCAAAAACCAGAACAAAAAGATCGCGGAGATAGCCGATCAGCTTCCCGATGTCGAATACTTCATACCGATCCAGCCGGGAGAGAATTTCAGATTCTCCGACAAGGTCAAAACGATTGAAGAGATAATAGAACTCGGACAGGCAGCGCTCGAAAAGGGCAACCGCAGTTTTGTCGACCACAAGATAGATATGGGAAAGATGTCTGCACTGCTCTTTACCTCGGGTACGACGGGAACGGCAAAGGGAGTCATGCTGTCACATAAGAACCTTACCGCTGCCGCGAATGCCTCGGTGCTTTCGATGTCCTACGATATGAACAACACTTTTGTGTCTATCCTTCCCCCGCACCATTCCTACGAGATAACCTGCGGCGAGATGGCAATACAGATGCTCGGTGCCGAGATACTGATAAACGACAGCCTGAAGCATATAATGAAGAATTTTGCGTGGTATAAGCCGAACGCGCTTATGCTCGTGCCGCTCATCGTCGAGACGATGCACAAGAAGATATGGGACGAGGTCAAGAAGCGCAAGATGGAGAAGAAGCTGAAATTCGCCATGGGACTCAGCAACTTCCTGCTTTTCTTCGGTATCGACAAGCGCCAGAAGCTCTTTGCACAGGTCACGGGAGCCTTCGGAGGCAACCTCAAGAGCATAGTCTGCGGCGGCGCACCGCTGTCGCCTCAGATAATCAAGGACTTTTATGCTTTCGGTATCACGGTGCTTGAGGGCTACGGAATAACCGAGTGCGCGCCGCTCGTAGCGGTCAACTCCCCCGGAAAGGTTAAGTTCCACTCGGTCGGTCAGCCGGTCAAGGGCTGCCGTGTGAGGATCGACAAACAGGACGAGTCGGACGAGACCGGAGAGATCTGCGTTTCGGGCGACAATGTCATGATGGGATATTTCAAGGATCCCGAGGCAACGAAGGAGGCTTTCACCGAGGACGGCTGGTTCCGGACGGGCGATATAGGTTATATCGACAATGAAGGCTATATCTTCATCACGGGACGCAAGAAGAATGTCATAATCCTCTCGAACGGCAAGAATGTCTTCCCGGAGGAGCTTGAAGAGCATATCGCACCGATCCCCGAGATACTCGAGGCGGTCGTAACGGTCAGAGAAACGAACGGCGAGCCTGTGCTGACAGCTATCTGCGTGCCTAATCCCGACCTTGTGACCGAGACCGACGACGAGAAGGTCTACGCTCTTATGAAGAGCAAGATCGAAGAGGTAAACAAGACCCTCCCGAGCTACAAGAAGATGCTCCGCGTCGAGGTCCGCCGCGAACCCTTCGAGAGAAATACCGCAAAGAAGATAATGAGATATAAGATAAAGTGAAAAACACGAGCCTTTCCGTTTAGGGAAGGCTCATGTTTTTCTTTTTAGGGTATTCTTTTCATTATCCTCGGAATAAAGTCGATAATATCCGATGCATTCACGGAATATTCGGACAGCTCCTCTGCGGCGGCATCACCCGCAAGACCGTGGATGAAGACGCCGAGCGCGGCGGCGTCAAAGGGCAAGGCTCCCTGCGCCGTTATCGAGCCTATCATCCCCGCGAGGACATCGCCCGAGCCGCCGGTCGCCATTCCGCTGTTTCCGCTGTGGTTTATCATAGTTTTACTCCCGTTCGAAACGGCGGTCTCGTGATCCTTCAGAACGCATATCGCCCTGTGAGCCTTTGCGAAATCCTCACACACTGACGGAATATCCTCAAGCACCGACGCGACGGGAAGCCCTGTCAGCCTTGACATTTCGGCGGGGTGCGGCGTAAACACCGTGTTTGGCGGGACAAGGTCAAAAAGGCTTTTGTCGGCTGAAATAAGATTCAGCCCGTCGGCGTCTATCACGAGAGGCACGGTGCAGGCTTCAAGCGCCGCACGGAGTACCGCCTTTGACTGCTCCGTACATCCGAGACCGACTCCGATGACGACCGCCGAGGCACGCGCAACGGCGTTTTTGACCGTTGCCGGATCGGGGGATGCGGAATTATAGACGGTCACTGTCGCCTCGGGGATCAGGGTCTGATAGACCGAGAGATTTTCTTCGGGTGTCAGAAGCCTTACAAGCCCGCAACCCGTCCTGTATGCCGCCTTTGCCGCAAAATATCCGGCTCCCGCCATTCCGACCGAGCCGCCGATGACGAGAAGACTGCCGAATGTGCCTTTGTTTGACCTTTCGGGGCGCTTCGGCATCCGCTTAAGGTCGTCCGAATTGTAAGAAAATCTTTCGCTCAATTGTAAGTCACTCCTTTTCCTGATCCTGATAAAGTAATTATACCACGGAACAGAGGATTTTTCAAATACTTCTTGAAAGACGGCGCGTAATATGGTAAAATACCGTTGACGACTTTATTTAAGGAGATAACCTATGAAAAAAGGTGTATTTATAACCTGCCCGGGCTTTGAGAGCAGAACCTGCGGGCATCCGTGGAAGACTCCGCAGCATTGCTACAATAACCGCGGACTTGACATAGAGCCGCAGAAGGGTATCCTTACCGTTATGAAGGGATTCACCCCCTCGGAGGGACTGCGCTCGGCAAAGCTCCGTATAACCTCGCTCGGAATATTCGAGGCGCTCGTGAACGGCAAGCGTGTCGGTTGCGAAAACGGTGAATTTGACGAACTCTCTCCGCTCTGGACAGATTACAACTACCGCGTATTCGAGTACGAATACGATATTATGCCTTACCTTAAGAAAAAAGGTGAGAACCGTTTCACCGCGCGCGTATCGTCGGGCTGGTGGACGGGAAGGATCTCGTTCGGCTACTACGGCTTCAAGCCGACCGCTCTCTGCGCCGAGATAGAGCTTACATATAAGGACGGCAGGGAAGAGCTTATCGCCAGCGGAGAGGATTTTCTTGCCGCCGTGGCGGGCCCCGTGCTTTTTGCCGATATATGGGACGGAGAATATTTTGACGCAAGGATCCCCGATCCCGCATCAAAGCCCGAAAGCGTTTCGTGGATGCCCGCCGAGGTATTTACCGATTATACCTGTAAGATAGTCCCCTTTGAGGGTGCCACCGTCCGCGTCAGCGGCTATCACGCACCGATCAGCGCCGTAGTGTGGAGAGGAACAAAAAAGAACGGGAACGAGTACGGCGCGATCCGCCCGACCTTCAAGGCTGTCGGAGACAACTGCGAGCAGGTAAAGCTTCGTGCCGGACAGCACCTGATGCTCGACTTCGGGCAGAATATGGTCGGAAGACCTTCGATCGCCGTAAAAGCCGCCGACGGTACGGCTGTAAAGTGCCTCTTTGCCGAGATGCTCAACGACAGCGGCGACCCGAAGCGCGGCAACGATGGCCCCGAAGGCAGTATCTACATAAAGAATTACCGCTCGGCTCTTGCAAGGCTCGATTATATCGCCGCGTCGAACGGCTCGCGAAAGACTCTCAATATATTCAGACCTCTGCACACCTTCTACGGCTTCAGATACCTTGAGCTTACCGCCGACCGCGATATCGAGGTCGAGTGCATCACGACGGAAACGGTCGGCTCGGAGCTTGAGCCGCTCGGATGCTTTGAGTGTTCGGATGCCGAGGTCAATAAACTCTATTCCAATATTGAATGGGGAATGAAAGGCAATTACCTTTCGGTGCCGACCGACTGCCCGCAGCGCGACGAGCGCCTCGGCTGGACGGGAGATACGCAGGTGTTCTGCGGCGCGGCTTCGTATATTGCCGATACCGATGCCTTCCTTCGCAAATGGCTCGGCGATGCGCGCGATTCACAGAAGGGCTACGGCGGCGAATACTGCGATGTTATACCGCGGATTTTCGGCGGCAAGGGGCACGGAGGCAACGCCGCATGGGGAGACGCGGGGATCATCGTTCCCTATAAACTCTGGCAGATGTACGGCGACACCGAGGTGATAGCCAAGAACTATGACGCTATGGAAGATTATATGAACTATCTTTCGCAGTACGGGCTTGAGGGACCGAACACGGCTTACGGCGATTGGCTGAACTATGAGGTCACCGATAAGCGCTACATCGCGGTCTGCTATTATGCCTACGACGCTTTGATCATGGAAAAGTTTTCGGCGCTTCTCGGCAGGAGCGAAAGGGAAGAATATTACCGTGAGCTTCGCGGAAGGATAATCGCGCATTATTTTGAAAAGTATGTTTCCGACGGAGAGATCACCGAGAAGACGCAGACGGGCTACCTTCTGCCGCTTGCTTTCGATATGATAGAGGGAGAGTTTCGTGAAAAAACGGTCGCGCTTCTCGCAGAGAAGATAAAGAATAACGGCTATACGCTCTCGACCGGCTTTGTCGGCACGGGAATACTCAATCAGACGCTTTCAAAGGTCGGCCTCGACGGACTTGCCTACTCGCTCCTTCTGAACACCGCCGATCCCTCGTGGCTATATTCGGTGCGACAGGGTGCGACGACCGTCTGGGAGAGATGGAACTCCTACACGAAGGCTGACGGCTTCGGAAATGTCGGAATGAATTCCTTCAACCATTATGCCTACGGAGCCGTTGCCGAATGGATGTACGCGACTATGGCGGGTATCAGACCCGATCCCGATGCAACCGGCTTCAGAGATCGTTTCATCCTTGCCCCTGCTCCCGATACGAGAAGCGACGAGGAGCTTCCCGAAGGACAGAAGCGTATCACATATGTCAGTGCCGCATATCGCGGGATAATCAGCCGCTGGGAATACGAGAACGGAAGATTCGTTTGGAGCTTCACGATCCCCTCGGGCTTTGCGAGAATCGAATTCCCCCTGCTTTACGGACAGAAAAATGTCGAGCTTAACGGCGTTTTGTTCGATGAAAAGGAGCTTCACGGTAAAATTGAGGGCGGAAAACTCATTTTCGAGCTTCCCGCGGGGCGTTATACGGCAAAATAAACAATAAAAAGCAAAAAAACACTTGACAAAATCCTTCTCTGAGGGTATAATACTTAATGTTGCATTTTTGGAGGTGTCTCTATGAAGCTCGACCTTCGTCCACTGCTTCGCGGCGAAGTAAGCCGTATGCCGGTGTCGTTCACATTTCCGTTCAATGATATCGACGGCGTGACCGTCAACGGCGATGTAAAGGTCTCCGGTGAGATAGTCGACAATGCCGGTTATATGCGTATGACGCTTGAGATCTCGTTCGATTATACCGGCGAATGTGCAAGGTGCCTTGATCCGGTGAACGGTAGCTTTTCGACCGGATTCGAGCGTACCGTGGTCGATGAAGGTACGCTTACCGACGAACAGCTTGAAAACAATGTCGATGAATACGCCGTTATCGGTAACGGATTCCTTGATGTTGACGAACAGCTTGCGGAGGAGATACTTTATGATTTCCCGCGCAGACTGCTCTGTTCGGAGGATTGCCCCGGGCTTTGCCCGAAATGCGGCAAAAAGCTCAGTGAGGGCGACTGCGGATGCGAAAAGAGCGAACCCGATCCCCGTTGGGCGGTGCTTCGGGAGTATTCCGAGAAACTAAAAAAAGAAGAAAATAAATATAAAGATTAATCAGGAGGTGTGTAGGTAATGGCAGTACCGAAGCGTAAAGTTTCCAAGGCGCGTCGAGACAGAAGACGCACCGCAAAGGAAAGATTGGAAGTTCCGGGCATGGTCGAATGCCCGAAGTGCGGAAATCTTGTTCTTTCACATCATGTCTGCAAGAACTGCGGAACATATGACGGAAAAGAAGTCATCAAGATCGAAGACGAGAAGCAGAAATAATTTTTCCGGTTTGCGAAAAGGACTGTAAAAACTCGGTTTTTACAGTCCTTTTTTGCGTTCATTCAATTTGTTTCGGAGTCCTCCGCGGTAAAAACTCCTGCGGTATTCCGACGGGGAGATCCCCTCGCTCCTGATAAAAAAGCGCACAAGGTGCGAGGCGTCGTAAAATCCGGTGCGCTCCGCGATCGTGTCGAGCGGATACTGAGTTGAGGAAAGAAGCTCTTTTGCGGCGGTGATCCCACCTCAACGAAAAAAAGGTCAAATCTCCCTGCCTTTGCGTCCCGCTTTCGCTGGACCGTCGCCTCGACCTTCCGGAGGGGAAGCGCCTGCTTGAAAAATACCCCTGTTACCGCGAACTTTACGATACCCGCCTGATCCCCGGAGTTACCGGCGGACATATAGCATGGGATTACAGCCGGATACTCAGGAACGGGACCGAGGCTATGAAAAAGGTCAGGAAGCTTTTGTCGGGATACAGAACGCTCGGCATCGAGCTTATGCCGTATCATAAAATGGGTGAGCATAAGTATGCGGCGCTCGGCCTGTCTCTGACAAAATTCGAGGTGCCGACCGAAGAGAAAATAAGCGAGCTTATGCGTGTGTTTGAGGATATGAACTGAAATTTCGTGGGTTTCCGGCTTGAAAGGTCGGAAGCCCTTGCTTTTTGCGGTGATTAAGGTATAATAAAGGTGCGGAAGAAAAAATTTTCCTGCCTTCCCAACCTTTCAGGGCATTTTTTGCACTTATAGGTGAAACCCCAAAGATCCGAAAGGAAAACACGATGAAAAAACATTCCGACAAAAACGACGCCACCCTCGTTGAGCTTACCCTGCTCGGCGACGGGGATGCCTATGAAGAGCTTGTTGTCCGTCATCAGCGCGCGGTGATGGGAACGGCATTCAAGGTGACGGGTAACAGATATTCCGCCGAGGACGCCTCGCAGGATGCCTTCGTCGCGGCGTGGATGAATCTGTCGGAGCTTCGCGACGGAGAGAAGTTCGGCCCGTGGGTCTGCGCGTTTGCCAAAAACTGCGCAAGGACGCTCGAGCGCCACTACCGTGCGGCGATACCCGACATAAGTCTTGACGCTATCGAATATTCCGGCACCTCGTCGGGTATTGAAGAGCCTTTTGCGGAGGACTGCACCGATGGCATCCGTGAAGCGGTCGAGGCTCTCGGCGAAAAGATCAGGGAGACCGTGAAGCTTCATTATTTTGAAGACAGGTCGGTCGCCGAGATAGCGGAGCTTCTGTCGGTTCCGGTCGGAACGGTGAAATGGCGCCTTTCGGAGGGGAGAAAACAGCTTAGAAAGGGATATGGGATCATGGAGAAAACATACGACGAAAAGGAAAGCCTGCTTTCGCGCGTCAGACGGCAGGTGGAGGCGCTCGGAATGTGGCGTCTCAGGCGCGACAGGAGCGGTTTCGCGGATGAATACCGTGCCGTTCTTCAGAGCATCGAAACGCTTGATAAGTCAAAGGAAAAAAGCTCGCTCCTCGCCGATACGCTCCGCCAGGGATATTGGCGGATCCCCGGTGAGAAGAACGACGAGACTTTCGCCCGTGTCAAAAAGGCTGCCGAAGAGGGACACAACGACGATGTGATGATGACGGTCGCCGCCCACGAATACGGAGCTTATTCGGGAGATACGCGGATAGCCTTTATGAGGGATATGCAGATACCCTATTACCGTGACAACGGGTATCGGAAGACTCTCGGATATGTGTGGTTCTGGCTCGGATACGAGTACCGCAAAAAGAAGGAATATGAGAAGGCTGTCGAGTGCTTTACGCAGGTGATGACGACTCTTGCTTCTTCGGATGTCTATTACGCAAACGCAAAAGCGGCGATCATGGGCGAACAGCGCTCGCTCGCGGCATCGAAGAATCCCGGGGTGATCTACTTCAATCCCGCGGCTACCGGCGAGGTCTATAAAAAGATCAACGGCAAGTTGTACTTCTGGGAGCAGCCGGGGTACGGCAGCGAGCCTGAGATGGCTGACGGATGCCTTTTCTACAATATGTCGCGTTGCGATGCTCTGATGTTTGATGAAAATATGAAGGTCGGAGACAAAGTTACCTCGTCGGACGGAAAGCTCACGCTTGCTCTCATCAGAACCGACGGCGTCTGCGACACACCGGCGGGACACTTTGAAAACTGTTCGGTATATGTCCTGAGCGGCAATGACTGCAATATGAACTATTGCGAGTCGTGGCTGTGTGATGGTGTCGGACTCGTCCGTCAGGCGGTCAGAAAATATTCCGATATATACGAATGGGTGCTTTCAGGATACAGGATAAACGGAGGCGAGGGACTGCTTCCGTTTGCCGAGGGCAACCGCTGGAGCTACTCGCTCGCAACACCCGAAATGGTCTGCAAATACGAAAGGGAGAATATCTTTGAGGTCACATCCTTCGAGCGCGGCTCGGCGACCGTGGCGGCTATGGAGTTCATCCTTTCGAGGGGCTACTTTGATACCTGGGAAGGAAGAACAGTCGAGTCTAGAAAGTGCTATTGCGGTCATACCGAAGACGACGATCGCCTGAATGATGTCGGGAATGCACTGAAGCGTGCCGAAGAGCTTGCCGAAACGAAGCGTCAGAAGCTGCACACCTCTGTCGCAAACGATGTAATGCGCCGCATTTTTGATACCGACCCCGATTTCAATCCGGCTTATACCGAAAAGGGCAGATGGAACTTCTTTGAGCTTGATGATGTCAGGAAGAAGGACGGTAAGGTCACCTTCTACCGCCGGCAGAAATACAGCTTTGAATGGAAGAATATGAAAAAATGCGGCAAAGAGGGCTACAAGGTGCTCTACACCTTCTTTATGAATATCCTTCAGGACGCGACGGGAGCGGTATGGTCGGACAAATGGGTCGACGGTTACCGTATCGACGAACTTAAAGACGGCGGTTACACGACAAAAGATCTCACCGTGACAGGTGGAGAGACAGTCGTGACACCTGCGGGAACATTTGAAAACTGCCGTCACATAGGCTTTGAATACGATGCGTGGGGATATTTCTCCGGACGGAGCGATTATTGGTTTGCCGAGGGCGTCGGCATCGTGAGATTCGAGCACCCTTATAAAAATGATCAGTGTGCTGTGTGGGAGCTTACCGGATACAGCGGAAAGGGCAAAGGCTTCTTCCCGACAGATGACGGACTCTTCCGCAGGTACGAACCCGGATCTCTCGGTGACGGTTGGCGCGCATCGGTCGAATTCACATTCGATGAGGATGAGACCGGAACCGTCATGTTCAAGAACGCGCTTGGAAATCAGAACAGGGAAGATTACGAAAGAAGCGCAAACAAATAAACCTCAAAATCCCCGGCCTGCCCGTTCAACGGGTGGGTCGGTTTTTTTTGTATGCGATTTTTTCTCAAAGCTATTGACGGTATGCCGTCGGGGATGTATAATATATAATAAGATATACTTAATAATCATTCGTAGATTGCCGTGCAAGGATCAAAGGAGCTTCCGATATGAACTACATAAGGATAACCAAAGATGCGCCGGCGGGAGCAGAGACATGATCCTGACGAAATCAAGAGAGTTACAGTATGGATAATTTTGTTGATAACAGGGATTTTGAGATCCTGGAAAAAGACAGATATACATTTTTTGTGCTTCGGAGGATACTGTCCGAAGAGTGTAAATTTCTTCTGACAGATCACAGAAGGCTCATTATATGCTTTTCAAGGGATCCGTTTCCTGTGTGGGTGTGGATTCCCGATGACGCTGACGATGATGAGAAGGAAAACGCCTACCGATTGGTCACGGAAAAATTTCCGCACGGGAAAGGCTTTCGCTTCAATATGAAGTACGGGCTTGCGGATCATTTCATTAAGAAGGCGGCAGAAGAGGGAACAAGCCTCGGGATCCTGACGAATATGCTGGCATATGACTGCTTAGAGCCGGTAAAGCCTTCTGCGGTTGCCGACGGAAATCTTCACAGATGTACTGCGGAAGACCTCGATACATTGGTGGAGATCATAGATTCTTTTCAGCGTGAGGTCGGGATCGACGCGGGGAATACGGACACTTATCGCTCCGATGCCATGGCGTTTATCGGATCCGGAAAGATGTTTTTCTGGAAGGATGAGTGCGGGAATTGTGTTGCAAGCTGTAAATATTCTCCGAACGGCGATCTTGCATCCATAAACCTTGTCTACACCCGTCCGGAATTTCGGAGAAAGCATTATGCCGAGAACCTTGTCTACCGTGTGACGGAGCTTGCAAAGCAGGACGGGCTGATCCCGATGCTTTACACCGATGCCGATTATCTTGCGTCGAATGCCTGTTACGCTAAGATAGGATATGTTCTGAGAGGCAGACTCTGCACAATAGGTTAATAAGAGAAATTTATATAATAACTTAAAGAGAGGGCAAACCATGAATGTGAATATCGAGATCAGGGACAACAAAGCAGCAGCCTCTGTAGCAGGGGTGATCAATTCCGCAAATGCCGCAAAATTCGGCGAGGAGCTTGCATCGCTTCCGGGAGCATGCACGGAGGTAACGCTTGACATAGCGGAGCTTGAATACATATCCAGCGCGGGACTTCGTGTTATCCTCGGGCTGAAAAAGCGTTGCGGACATACGCCCTTCCGCATAATAAACGCAAGCAGCGAGGTCATGGAGATCTTCAATATGACCGGCTTTTCGGAGATTATGGAGATCTCTCCCGCCAGCCGCAAGATAAGTGTCGACGGATGCGAGGTCATAGGTCGCGGTGCGTGCGGAGAGTGCTACCGAATTGACGACGAGACTATTATAAAGCTTTATTACGGAAACGCCGACCTCGGATTTATAGAGCATGAAAAAGCCCTCTCAAAGAAGGCGTTCGTTATGGGGATCCCGACCGCGATCTCCTACGATATTGTGGAGGCAAACGGACGGACGGGCGTCGTTTATGAGCTGATAAGATCGAAGACCCTCGGCGAGCTTATCCGTGCCGACCGTTCAAAGCTCGATGAATATGTGGATATGTATGTCGATACCTGCAAAAAGGTACACGCAATTCACACAAATGACCCCGAGATCCCGTCCTTCAAGGATTCAAACCGCGCGGACATAGCGAACATTACCGGAATTACCGACGACGAGCGTGCCGCACTTCACCGCTTTATTGACCTTATACCCGAGAGGAATACCTGCATCCACGGCGACCTAAATATCAACAACATTATGGTTCAGGACGGAGAGTGCTGCCTTATTGATATGGGCGAGCTTTCACACGGAACGCCCATGTTTGATATTTCGCGTATACTGTTTTCGATGATATACGCCGCGCCGACCGATGATTATTATGCCTTTTATAAAATGCCGACCGAGGAGGTCACGGAGATCTGGAACGGCTTCTTCCGCGGATACTTCGGCTGTGACACGGTAGAGGAAGCCGAGAAAAACGATCCCGAGGTGAAATGGCTCCTGCCGCTCGCGTGGTTCCGCGCCTGCACAAGTATGCTCAAGGGCGACCGTTGGGGAGCTGAAATGCGCGAAAGAGCGCTCGGACTTCTGCGCGAAAAGCTCATACCTTTTGTTGAGCAGAACGGCTGATCACCGATAAAAAATACCTGCGGCACACCGTTTTCAGCGGTGTGCCGCAGTTTTCATTTTATTCCGATACGATGTTCCAGCCCTCCGCCTGCTCACGGATCTCGGTGAAGCGCCGATAAAGTCCGTTCTGACGGATAAGCTCATCATGCGTGCCGCTTTCGGCGATCCTGCCGTCATCCACAACAAGGATCCGGTCGGCATTCCGTACCGTTGCCAGACGGTGGGCAATGGTGATTATCGTTTTGCCCTTTGTCAGCTCGGAGATAGCCTGCTGAATGAGGTGTTCGTTTTCGGGGTCTATACTTGCGGTCGCCTCGTCAAGGATGATGACCGGAGCGTTCTTGAGGATCGCGCGGGCGATGGAGATGCGCTGCTTTTCACCTCCGGAAAGCGTACCGCCGCCTTCGCCCACAACGGTATCGTAGCCGTCCGGCAATGCCATAATGAAGTCATGGCAGCGGGCTTTTTTCGCCGCGTCAAGAATTTCCTCCTCCGTCGCGTCGGGCTTTCCGAAGCATATGTTCGCACGGATCGTGTCGTGGAACAGATAAACATTCTGGAACACCATAGAGATATTTGAGAGCAGACTGTCGCAGGTGAATTCGCGCAGATCGTGTCCGCCGAGAGTGATACTGCCCGATTGCGGATCGTAAAATCTCGCGATCAGACTGCATACAGTGGTCTTTCCCGATCCGGAGGGGCCCACAATGGCAGTGGAGGTCTTTTCGGGAATGCGGAAGCTGACATCTTTCAGCACCGTGCGTGAATCGTAGCCGAAATCCACATTTTTGAATTCAATGTCAAAGTGTTCGGGCTTTATGTCCTTCCCATCGGCGTCGATAAAGTTCTCACCCTTCAACGCATCGAGCTGATCCATGGCATCGTCGATAACTCCGAGAGTATGTGCGCTGTCGCTTATGGGTTCAAGGCTCGCAAAAATGCTGAACGAGAAGAAGACGAACATCAGCATCATAGGAAGGCTCATACTGCCACGCAGGCATTGGATCGCCGAAGCCATGGCAAGTCCCACCGAGCCGCACTTGAGCGCGAGCAGGTGCGCGGCATTGGCGGGAAGGTATCCCCATTCGACCTTAAGGTGGATCTTCTTGCTGTCATGGACGGCTTTCTTCACCGATTCCATTGACGCGCCCGCTTTGCCGAAGGATTTGACCACGGCAAGTCCGCGGGCATATTCTATCACCGCACCGGTCATATCGCGGTTTGCCTGCGCCTCAACGGGAGCATTTACACGGCTGTAATGCGAGATTATGAGCATAAAGCAGAGGGAAAGTCCCGCCGCCGCCAGCGCGATAAGCGCCGTGACCGGGCTGCATATCGCAAGGCCGATAAAGATCAGAAGGAAGTTCAGATACCCTCCTACGAAGTTGTCTATCATACGGATACCCATATTTTCGAGCGTGGAAAGCCCAGTGGTGATCGAGCTGAGAATATTTCCGGTGCTGACCTGCCCGAAGTAGCCGAGTGAAACTCTTTTCAGTGCGTCGCCGACGGCGAGACGGTCGCGTGCGGTAAGCTGATAGCTTATCGGCTCCTGAAGTCTTGCGCGGAAATAGTCGAAAAGGAACCTGAAGAAAACAAGGACTATCTGAATAATGATGGATTTCCATATCCATGAGGTGTCAAATGCCGTGCCGTTTTTCTGAGCCTCGATAAGCGTTCCCGCGGTATATGCGGCAAGTCCGAGCGGCAGGGCTGCGAAAATGTGCGAGAAGAAGGTCATGACAAATCCGAGGTACAGCTTTCCCTTGAATTCTCCGCACCAATCAATGATCCGTTTTACTGTTCTGAACATTGTTCAAGCCCCCTTTTCGGCGGTCGAGACCGCCCAGCTCTTCGCGCCTATGTGCGCCTGCCACAGCTCACGGTAGAGCGGGCAGCTCCCGAGCAGCTCTTCCTGTCTGCCCTCGGCTTCTATCCTGCCGTTTTTCAGAACGACGATGTTGTCCGCATTCTTTATAGTGGAGAGGCGGTGCGCGATGACGAGGAGCGTTTTGCCCTTTGTCAGCGCCGCGATACTGCGTTGTATCTTGTTTTCGTTTTCGGGATCGGTGAAGGCGGTAGCCTCGTCGAGGATGACGATCGGTGCATCCTTAAGCATCATACGGGCGATGGCGATGCGCTGTTTCTCTCCGCCCGAGAGCCGCTTTCCGGCTTCGCCGGCGGGCGTGTCATAGCCCTGCGGGAGCTTGTTTATGAACTCCTCGCACTGCGCCGCCCTTGCCGCTGCCTTTACCTCATCATCGGTGGCTTTCGGGTTTCCGAGGCGGATGTTTTCAAGAAGCGAGCAATTGAACAGGAAGTTATCCTGCGTTACGAAGCTGACATACTCCGAAAGCTGTGCCAACGGCATATCCTTGATATTGACTCCGCCGACGGTGATCTCACCCGAGGTCACATCCCAGAAACGCGCGATGAGCTTTGCAACGGTCGATTTTCCTCCGCCCGACGGACCTACGAGAGCCGTGAAGCTGCCTTCGGGCAATTTAAGGTCTACACCGTGAAGGACTTCGTCCTTTTCGTCGCCGGTGTAGGAGAAATGCACATTTTTAAGTTCGACATCGGTGTGCTTTACATCTGCCCGCTTTTCGGGTTCGGGCAATTCGGGCATCTCGAGGAATTCCTCAAGATTTTCGACGGTGAACTTGACCTGCCGCATATTTTCAGAGAAGATCTCGAGCTTTGCGAGCGAGCCGACCATAGAGATCGAAAGCATTACGGCAAGTGCCGCCTGTGCGGCTGTGATCGTACCTCCGTTTGCGAGCGCGAGCGCGACCGGAAGTGTACCGATAAGGGTGGAAGGGAAGAGTGCGAAACTCAGTTTCATCGTGGCGAAGGTGGAACTCAGCCATTTGACGACAAAGGTGCGGAAATCGGTGATGGCTCCGGCGTATTTTTCATAGCTTACGCCGGCTCTGCCGAAGGCCTTGATTACCTCGATACCTTCTATGTACTCCACGATCGTGCTGTTCATGTGGTTAGCCGATTTGTCGTATTTATCGAAGTTCTTTCCGCTGATCTTGAAGGTCAGTCCCATACATATAAATGAAAGCGGGAAGGTGACAAGCGAGGCGAGCGTCAGCCGCCGGTCTATTACTGTAAGGGCAATGATGCTGACGACAGGCAGGACAAGGTGTCCCGCGCCCTCGGGGATCATATGAGCCAGCGGAGGCTCAAGATTTTCTATCTTGTCGACCATCATAGCCTTTATTTCGCCTATGGTGTGATTTTCGACATTGCCGAGCGGCGCGTGCAGGAAACGGTCGGCAAGGCGGAGGCGCAGCCCTTCAAGGATCGAGTACGCCATGCTGTGCGAGGTGCCAGTCGACAGGGTGAAGGTCAGTATCTTCAGCGCATATGCCGCGAGAGACAGCAGGCACCACTGAATTATCGCCCCCGTCGTTGCGGTCCCCGCGACAAACAGGCATATCATCCGGTACATACAGTAGAATGGCACAAGTCCGAGAGCCACCGACAGCACCGACAGGATGACCGACAGCACGAGCTTTTTCTTTTCTCCCTCGGCGTAGGCGAAAAGAGCGCTCATCCGGCTTTTCTTTTCAGTTTTCATAAGGATTCCTCTTTTCCACGATATTTTACTGTCAAGCAGTTAGCGTTCGCTAACCGTGGCATTATTATATCACTCGGAAGTCCGTTTGTCTATACCGATAACAAAAAAATTATCCCTTTTCGGGCATTATTTTTTTGCCGTTACAGTCGAAAAATCGTGTAAACCTATTGCAATTCGGAAAGGACTGTGATATAATATGACCGTAAAAATATTTCGGTCATATATTTATTCGGAGAGAAACATGGCATTTTCGGAAGAAGAAAATAAAAAAATAAGGGAAAACCTGATTGCGGAGGCGAGCGTTCGCGCCATTACGCTTGGAATGCGCAAAACATCGGTCGAAGAACTCACCGACGCCGTCGGTATTTCAAAGGGTTCATTCTATAAATATTTTGATTCAAAAGAGCTGCTGTTCTTTACGGTGCTGGAGGGGGTCCATTCGGAGCTTTACGCGGTAGCGAAGGAGAAGCTTGAAAAGTGTGCGTCGCTTCCCGCGAGCGAACGGACGGCAGAGACGCTGATGGCCGTGTGCAATAGGCTGTCGGAGACGGGAGCTATGCGCTTTATCGAATCGGATGCCGAGCTGATCCTTCGCCGTATTCCGGAGAAAGTCAAAAACGGACATTATCACGATGACGAGGCACATATCACCGAGCTGCTCAGCGAAGGCGGGCTTTCGCCCGTCGGCGGGACTTCCCTTGCTGCGGCGACCGTACGCGGGCTGATCCTCACGGTGTCCCACCAGAATGAGATCGGGGAAAAATATCCTGATGTCCTGCGGATCCTTATCAGCGGAGCGATGAAGGAGCTTTTCCCGGGATCCTGATCCTACAGCTGCCCTTTGGCAGCTTTTTATAGAGCAAAGGGTTAGCAAGAGCTAACCAAATGACAGATTAAAGATACATACGGAGGAAAAAATGAACAGGGAACAGAAGGCATATCAAAGAGGATGATCGCAAATGCCGTATTTGCGGCAAAACGACCGAAAACAGAGGAGGCTGAATGATATGGGTGAAAAAATAAAACTCAAAGGTGTTCCGGAGACTATGCTGCAAACGCTTTATGCCCGTGCCGAGGAAAGCCGGACGAGAGGAGCGATCCGCGACAAGAAAGCCGAAGAGATCATTGCGGGGCTTGACAATGATTTTTCTCTCGCCGAGAAAGACAAAGCCATGCGCATCGGCGTTATCGCGCGCACGATCGTGCTTGACCGGCTGGTGTCGGAGTGGCTGTCGCAAAATTCCGGTGCGGTCGTGGTAAATATAGCCTGCGGACTTGATACCCGATGCTATCGGGTAAAAGGATATTCTCATTGGTACAATCTCGATCTGCCCGAGACGATCGCGGTAAGGGACAAGCTCCTGCCCGAGAGCGGTGCGATCTCGCAGATAGCCATGTCGGCAATGGATGATTGGGGCGGTGAGATCCGCGAATCCGGGGCTCCTGCTCTCGTAATTATCGAAGGTCTGACAATGTATCTCGGTGAAAGCGATGTGAGACGCATTTTCGGCATTATAGGAAGCAGATTCAGTAAAGCCACTGTGCTTGTCGAAACGATGAATCCGACGGTCGCGAAGCGCTTCAAGGAAAAATCCATTGAGGGAAGCCATGCTAAATTCACATGGGGCGTAAAGAACGGAAAAGCCCTTGCAGACCTTCTTACGGGCTTTGCGTTTGTCGAAGAACACAGTCTCACCGAGGGTATGGCGGAATTCGTTCCGATCTATAAGCTGCTCGACAAGATAGGATTCATACGGAATATATCGAACAAGATCATAGTTCTTGAAAAGAGGTAACGGATATGTCAAGGAAAGCAACCGAATTTCAGAAAAAAGAAATGAGCCGTATGTACCGCGGCAAGGAGATATTCAAGCCGCTGAACACCGGATGGATAGACGAAAATGTCGCCTGTGTGCGCGAATGGGTGGCAAATATCTTCTTTTACCGCAAAGGCGACACAACGATCATGATCGACGCCGGGTATAACTATGACAGGCTTGAGGAAAAGATGGGCTGGCTCGGGATCGACCCGAAGTCGATACGCCATATCTTTATCACCCATCAGGATACAGATCATGTGGGCGCGGTCGAAGCTGACAGCCCCGGACTTTTCAAAAAGGCAAAGCTCTACATAGGCGAGACCGAAGACCGTTACCTTACGGGTGAAGTGCGCCGCAAGGTGATCTATCACCTTTACAAACTGCCGCAGGTGACGATAAATAACCGTAAAAAGCTACTTAAGGACGGCGAAACACTTCGCATCGGAGATATAAAGATCAAATGCTTCCTTGTTCCGGGTCATACATGGGGACATATGGTTTATCTTGTTGATGACAAATATCTCTTTACCGGAGACACGCTGTGGTTCGGTGCCGACGGCGGATACAGCTTCATTTCGACGCTGGCGGAGAACAACAAGCTGGCGGTGAAGTCGCTTGCCGTGCTGGAGGCAAAGCTTAGGAAACTTTGCGTGAAGCCTCTGTTCATCACGGGGCACACCGGTTGGACTGATAATTTTGAATTTGCCTTCGCGCATAAGGATAAACTCTGTTCGCCGTTCCGCAAAAGAGTGCATGACCCGTCGGCGCCATATGATGCTTACGACGAGTCAGACGATACCGAAGAAAACGCGAAAAGCGGATTTCTTAAGGGAGTAGGGAAAAAGTATTGTAAACCGAAAGAAAAGGGGAACCTGCCGTGAAAGACAAGGATTTGCCGATCGACTTTTCCTGCCATGTGCTTTACACCAAGCCGTGCAAAAAAGAGATCCGAAAAAAGATCGCTCTGCATTACCCGCCCGACGAAAGGGAAGAGGTGTGGGAGCGCGTACAGATGAAATACGCCGAATTCCTCTCCGATCTACGCACCGACCTCGGCGGAAAGAATAATTTCCACAACGGAAAGGGCGGAAATTACGACTGCATCGCGCTTATGGCTTACTATGTTGTCTGCCGTGAAGTGACGGGGCTTGATGAGATAGAGGAGATGGAGGGCAATCTGTTTCTCGGAGCCTTCCGCAAGATGAAATTCGTCGATTGCAACAAGCCTTTTTTCAGAAAGCTGATGTACAGAGCTTTCGGGAACGCCAAACGGCAGTGCGACAAATGGGGAGATTTCAAAATGAATATCGCTCCGTATGACCCCGAAAAGCCGATATATTACGAATTCACCGAATGTCCGACGGCGGAATTTGCGAAGAAGCACGGACTGCTTGAGGTCATGCCGGCGCTCTGCAATCCCGATTTTGAGGCGATGGAGTGCATCCATGCGCGCCTTGTGCGTAAGACCACCTGCGCCAACGGCGACAGGTGCGATTACACGATAGTGGGCGACCGCGATCCTTACCTTAAGGATCATCCCGAATACCGCGACAGCGCGGGGTACAGGAGAAACAAATGATAAAATTTCCGAAAGGGGAGATAAGGCTGTGAAAATTCTGATATTCGGTGCGGGGGTGCTTGGTTGCAACCTTGCAAGGAATCTGTTCCGTGCGGGAAAGGATGTAACTCTGCTTGCACGGGGAAATTGGGCGGAGGAGATTCAGACGAACGGCCTGCGGATCAAGGACAAATTTTCGCCCCGCGTGTCGGTCAGCCGAGTTCCGACCGTGACAGAACTGAGACCCGAGGATACATACGATGTGATATTTGTCGTCATGCGTTATACGCAGATCGGCTCGGTCATGGATACTCTTCTGGCAAACGGGACGAAGAACATAGTTTTTGTCGGCAACAATGTGCGCACCGAAGAGGTCGCTGCCTCGCTGCCGGAGAAAAATGTGATGTTTGCCTTTGCGCTTTCCGCGGGACACCGCGAGCGCGACAGGGTAGCGTCGATAGATCTCAAAAAGATCACCATCGGTCAGCTCTCGGGCGCGCCCTCAAATAAGGAACTGATCGGGCGGATCTTCGACGGTACGAAATACAAGGTGGTCTATGAGCCGAATATAGGCGATTATCTTCTGTGCCACGCCGCTTTTGTGATACCGGCGGCGTTCGCCTGCTATAAGACCGACGGCGATCTGAAAAAACTCAGGGGCAACACGGAGTACCTTAACCGGCTGATCGATGCAAACATCGAGGGCTATCGTGCCATAAGAGATGCCGGACATGAGATATTGCCGAATGACGACAAGGATTTTGAAGGCGCCAAATACCGCAAGACATGCCTGCGCTTCTTCAAACTTATGTGTGCGACGAGCCTCGGAAAGATCTGCGCCTCGGATCACGCCATGAACGCGATAGATGAGATGAGCGCGCTTGATCGGGATCTCAAAAAATTCTATGATGAACACGGAGCAAAATATCCCGTATGGCAGGAGCTTGAAAAGGAAGCGGGGAGATACCTGCAATGAAAGAACTTATACTGAAAACAGTGCTTGAGGGCTTGGGACTCGGCGCCCTGCTGTTCCTCGTCTGCGCCGTCGGCATCCGCAAGGGTGCTGTCGGAATGGTACATCTGTACAGTCAGGAGGTACAGGACCGTTGCGTGAAGCTCGGACTGACGACTCATGAGAGGATCAAGCGGAACGCTCTGCTTTTCAAGCTGATCTGCCTTCCCGGGTATATCGCCTATGTGCTGGTCTTCGTTTATGCGGTGAACGGTGCGAAGGGCTTCCTTGCGGGATTCTGGCAACTGCTCATCATCCTTTCGATCATGAACCTTATCGACCGCTTCCTGATCGACGGAGTATGGGTCGGGCATACGAAGGCATGGACGATCCCGGGTACCGAAGACCTCAAGCCCTACATAACCGGAAAAGACAAATGCAGAAAATGGCTCTTCGGCACGGTCGGTATGATAGTGATCTCTGCCGTGCTGTCGGCTATCATGACGATATTCATTCGCTGAGCGGAGGTAATTTATGAAGTATAAGATCGAAAAAAATACGGTGCAGGAGACCCTGATGATCCCGCTCTATGCGAGGAAGATCTGCTCGGAGCTGTACCCGAGCCTTTATCGGGACGAAACGGCATTGCGACTGACCGAAGAGATAGACTACGACTTTTCGGATCTTGAAAAGAAGTCCGGAAGCCTTATGCAGCGCTTCGGATTCCTTGAGGCTGCCATGCGTCAGAACGACCTTGCATATGAGGTGCGTGACTATCTGAGATCTCACCCACGGGCTGCGGTCGTAAATCTCGGCTGCGGGCTTGACAGCACCGGCAGGAGCTGCGACAACGGCAGTTGCAAGATATACAATCTTGACTTTCCCAATGTTATAGGGGTGAGGAACGAGCTTCTGCCTGCCGGAGAACGCGAGGAAAACATCCCCTGCAATCTCAACGACACGGCTTGGTTTGAAAAAATAGATCCCTCGGAAGGCGTAGTATTCTTTGCAGCCGGTGTGTTCTACTATTTCCTGAAGGAGCAGGTCAGGGCGCTTGTATGCGCGATGGCGGAGTCTTTCCCGGGCGGAGTCATTGTATTTGACGCCGCAAACCGGAAGGCTGTGAAGCTGATGCTCAAAACATGGCTTAAGGATGCGAAGATAAAGAATGTCGGAGCATATTTTGCGGTTTCTGATGCAAAGACCGAGCTTTCCGCATGGGACAGCCGCCTCAGCGTCTCGAGTCGAGGATATATGCTCGGATATAACGATCTCCGTGATCCGTCTGTCAGCGGATTTTTTCGCTTTCTTTCAAAGGTCGGAGACAATATGATGAAAATGCAGATCGTGAAGATCGGTTTCGGAGGTGATGCGAAATGAAGTACGCCGGAATGCCTATGGGAATGTGGGCTTTGTTTTCGGGATCATTCAGAAAACAGCTTACCGCCGTATTCGGCTATGACGCCGATACGGCAAAGAAAATAACAAAAAAGGCAAAGCCGAAATACAGGGAGATCATCGCGGATCTGCCCGAATTTGAGAAGGGCGACCGCTTTAAGATGAATATCGTCAACTGTGCCATGCTCGGCGCATTCATCCTTTCAATGCCCGAACGCCCCGACACCGAACGCCTGACGGAATATTATGCGAAGGCTATGATGACAAAGCCGATGAAGTGGTTTTGCCGCAAGAGCGGAAAGTCAAAGTTTACCGAAAAGGATATTGCCGGAATGAAGGCGACCGCCGCGCTGAGGGCAGCCGACCGCAATCCCTATTCGTGGAATATGGACTTTTACGAATATCCCGACGGAAGCGGCTATGAGGGGCGATTTACGAGGTGCGGGATCTGCGTGCTGATGAAAAAGCTCGGACTTTACGACCTTACGCCGGCGCTATGCCATCTTGACTACACTATGAGTGAGGCGGGAGGCGCTACCGATTTCGTGAGGGAATATACCCTTGCCTCGGGCGGCCCCTACTGCGACTGCGGGTATAAGAAAAAGAACCTTTGAGTGGGAGGTAAAGCTATGAAAGAAAGTTATCTTACAAAGGCGTTCCGCAAAACGGTGCATGAAAAATTTCCGGAACGGGAAGCCGCTCTGGATTCCGCTTTTGAAAAGAGGCTGAGTGAGCTGCGTTCGGAACACGCCGGAGCGAGCAAGGAAAAGATGCAGCACCTCGAAAGTCAGATCATGCCGGGTATCGCGATCTATGAGACTCTTCAGACCGTTATGCCGAAGGACGAGGCTCTTAACACCGTCCACGGCTATGTGGAGGAGCGGGCATACAGACTGAAAAAGATCTTTCTGCGGCTTATACGCATCCCCGGACTCTATAAAAAGGTGCCGGGTATCTTCGCCACGCAGACGCCGAAATCCTTCGGGACATCGGCGGGATTTGCGGCAAATGAAATTCAGACGACCGGCGGTGTGTGGCGTATCGATATGACGAGATGCCCGTATCACGACGAATGTGTACACTACGGCTGTCCCGAGCTGTGTCACTGCTTCTGTGACAGCGACGATATCACATATGACGGGCTTCACCCGAATCTCGTGTGGCACCGGACGAAAACGCTCGGACGCGGCGGCGACTGCTGCGATTTCAGCCTGAAGCTCATAAACACAAAAGAGAAGAAATAAAGCATCACAGAGGAGAGCTTATGTTCTGGGACAATGTTGCGTGGGTCTACGATGTTTTTGCGAATGGCATCAACCGCAAGGCAAACAAAGCGCTTTGCGCTGCCGTGGAGAAATATATCTTTCCGGAGGATGAGGTGCTTGAATGTGCCTGCGGCACGGGTCTGCTTACCGGAGCGATAATTCCGAAGTGCAGGAGCCTTGTTGCGACCGACTTTTCCGAAAAGATGCTCGGACGGGCAGAGAAGAAGTTCGGAAAGTACGGCAATGTAAGGTTCGAGCGGGCGGACATTCTGCATCTTGCCTATCCCGATGCGAGTTTTGACGCCGTCGCTGCCGCGAATGTCATCCATCTGCTCGACGAGCCTTACTCGGCGCTTTCCGAGCTTGACCGCGTGTGCCGAGCGGGAGGCAGGATCATAATCCCCTCTTATATGAACAGGACCGAAAAGGGAAAGACCAACAGTGTTTCGGACGCCATCGGAAAGGCGGGCGCGGATTTCAAACGCGAATTCACGCCGGAGTCCTATAAAAAGTTTTTCGCGGACGCCGGATATACGGATGTCGGATATATTCTGTGCGAAGGAAGGATCCCCTGCTGTGTGGCGGTCATTACAAAGGAGAAAAGAATATGAAGGTTACAGCGCTTGGCGAAAAAGTTATAGGTGATATCGGGCACGCTTTCGGTTATTACGATTACGGCTCGGAGCATGGGCTGATCGATGCTTTCCCGGGAAGGGACGCCGCGGCGGAGTTTATATGCGGCTATGTCCGTATGTCGCTGAAAAGCGGGATACTCTATACCACGGGTAGAAAGGGAGAGGGCTTCATTGCCTATAAGCTCCCCGGGCAGAAGGTCGGATTTCGCGCGATGCTACCTTTGGCGAAGGCGTTCCTCGGCTCCACAGATCCGAAAGACCTTGTCCGCTTTGTGCGGATAATGTCAAAGGGCGGCTCGGGACCGAGCAAAAAGTTTGACAAGGCTAAAAAGCCGTACATCTTTGTCGGCATGGTCTGCGTGCGCGAGCAGTATCAGGGGCAGGGTTATATGCGTAAGCTCTTGGATATGGCATTTGCGGAGGGAAACAGACTCGGTGTCCCCGTGATCCTTGACACAGATGCAAGATCCAAGTGCGACAAGTATGTACACCTCGGAATGAAGCTCGTCGGCACACGCAGATTCGGTGACCGCGGGGTGCTTTACGATCTGATAAAGTATCCGGATGTCGCAACGGCGAAGTGACGGTAATGTATATTTCGGAGAACGGAAGAGATAATTAAATCAGAATACAAACCGCAGGATAAATAGAGGTGATACCTATGAGAGCCGAAGAACTGATCCGCGAAGCGGCGGAAATGAAGGCGGAGATCACGGAGAAGAGAAAATATCTCCATGCGCATGCCGAGACCGGATTTGCGCTTGATGAGACTTTACCTTATGTGAAAGCCGAACTGGAAAAGATGGGCTATATGCCGAAGATATGCGGCAGGGCAGGACTTGTTGCTCTTGCCGGCGGGAAGAGACCCGGAAAGGTTTTTTTGCTCCGTGCCGATATGGACGCACTTTCCGGGCGTGAGCAGTCGGGTGTTGACTTTGCCTCCGATAACGGATGTATGCATGCCTGCGGGCACGATATGCACACGGCGATGCTGCTCGGCGCGGCAAAGCTCCTGAAAATGCACGAGGACAGGATCAACGGCACCGTAAAACTCATGTTTCAGCCCGCGGAGGAGATCTTTGAGGGTTCTGCCGATATGATCCGTGCGGGAGTCCTTGAAGATCCTCGGGTGGATGCCGCACTGATGATCCATGTGATGGCGGGAATGCCGTTCGAGCCGGGGACGGTGATAGTATCCGATCCCGGTGTGAGCGCTCCGGCGGCGGACTATTTTGAGATACGGGTAAAGGGCAAGGGCTGCCACGGCTCCATGCCGAACATGGGAGTCGACCCGCTGATCGCGGCGGCGCATATCCTCATAGCCATGCAGGAGATAAGCGCGCGTGAGCTTGCGATGAATGACCGTGCGGTGCTGACCTTCGGCACGATGCACGCGGGCGCGGCGGCAAACGCCATTCCCGATGAGGCGGTCATGGGCGGAAGCCTTCGTACCTTTGACGAAGGCGTAAGATCTGCGGTCAGACAGCGTATGACCGATATTGCCACGGATATAGCGAAGGCGTTCCGTGCCGAGGCTGAGGTCACATTCGGCAGCGGCTGTCCGACGCTGAAAAACGACGGGGGACTGTCGGCCGATGCCTGCCGCTATGTAAAGGAGCTTCTCGGTGAGGGAAGGACCTTTACCGTTACGGAGCTTAAAACGGGCAATAAAGGCGGCGGAGCTTCCGGCTCTGCGGGATCGGAGGATTTTGCCTATGTCAGTCAGAAAGTTCCTTCCGTAATGCTTGCTCTGGCGGCCGGGCAGCCCGAAAAGGGCTATTCGTACCCGCAGCATCACCCGATGGTCAGGTTCGATAACGATGCACTCGACATCGGCAGCGCGGTCTATGCCTACACGGCGATGCGCTGGCTCGGGGATCATTCGGATTAAGGTCAACGCTTTTTCGTAAAGATATAAATGAAAAACTCCGCTTTCAGGCGGAGTTTTTCGGGCTTTGTTTTATTCAGTTTACCGTTGTTCGGATGTAGAAGATCCCCTTGCTCGTCCAACTTTCCTCGTACATGGTGGAGATCTTGACCATGACCTTGGTATTCTCGCCCGAGCGCAGTCCTTTGACCCTGACCTTTTCCACATAGGTCCCGGGTCGGATGAATCCGGTCTTGCCGAGCAGCTTGTCGGGAAGGAAGGTCGCCTGACCCGTCGATTTGTCATATACCGTCTTGACCGAGTAAAGCTCCGCGCGGATCAGAACATCGTTGTCCGCGGGGCTTGCGAGGTAGATCGAGGCATAACCTGCGTCTGTCTTATTCTGATTGTCGGGTCGACCGCTTTGGGACTTGCGTTGTATGTAAGATCCGATTTTTACGGATTTGACAGTATGCGGCAGGTGGATCATCTCAACGGATCGTCAACGATAAGGATCTTCTGCTCAGAGATCTCCGGATATTCGATCGGGGCGGTCGATCCCGATGCGAAGGCGCTTCGGGGTGAAAGATATCAGCAGATCAACTCCGACCTTGGAGCTTATGTCGTAAAGATCAGACTTTGCGACGCAGATCCGTCTGTACGCTTTATGGGAAAATATGAACCGTGGACGACCTACAAAGTGAGAAATTCGGAGCTTTCATTTATGTGGCTCTCTGATGCAGATCACGGCACCGAGATCTATATCGGCTCCGATTCGCCGATAGACACAAACAGCATCGAGATAATAGGTCATAATTACGGCTCCGGGAACAATGAAATAGCCGGTTGATAAAAATTAACTCCGCCCCTCACGGGGCGGAGTTTTTTCTTTTGAAGCATATCGGAAAATATTGACGGTGTGGATTTTATATGTTATAATATTATGAAAATCAATCATTATGATAGTTGCAAACTGTCCGGAGACACCCGACCATGATATATTTCTCCTGATCCTGAAAAAGGCGTTTCAAATTCAAGAGGAATAATTATTTGCCGGACGGTAAACACGAAGGCTATGTTGTGTATTCAGAGCGTTCTCATGTTATAGTTGAATGGCATTGTAATGAGTGTGATAACTGACAAATTGTAACACTTTTATAGTTAGGAGGGAAGACTATGTTTTCGGGGCATTACAGTATCCCGTCCCGGCGTTCTCGCAAGGATATACTTCTTACGATCGCCGTGGAAGAAAGTCTGGTCAGCAAGGTTACCGATTCTTCATTTGTCACGCACGAGGATAGGTCACTTTCATTCGTAAGAAACCGCCATACATTGCGGCCGGTAGCAGAAGGCGAGGTCAGGGAAACACCGACAGGCACTGTCGTAGACCTTACGGTCAGGTTGAGCAAAATGGATATGATCGGTATGCTTATCTTGAGTATTGCCGGTGTGATAACCGCGTTTGTGTCGGCTCTTTCGGTCGGATCTGTTTTACTCGGCGTATTGACTTTTGTCCTCATATTGCTGACTGTTGCCGCAGCGCTGTCTGTCACTCTACTTATTTTCAAGCATAGGGAAAAGAGGCTCCTCAAAAAGATCACTTCTTTGATAAGTTGACAAGTTAAAACTCAAAGAATTTGAATCGATTTTAGAAAAATGGAGTGAAATGAACTATGAAAAAGATTAATGCTATATTGTGTTTCGTCATAATCACACTGCTCGTGTGCTCGCTTTCGGGGTGTTCTGAAAAATACGCAGATATGCGCGAATGTCTTGAAAAAAACCTTTCTGAGATAACTGTAAATAATTATACTTCCAATGTGGCGGAAGACGATGAGTATGTTTATCTTGCCGCAAGCGACGGGATTTACATGATCGGCAAACAGTCGCTTTCAAAGACACGGCTGTGTCGGGCAGAGAACCCGCAGAATCTTTTAGCTTATGAGGGACGGGTCTTTTTCACCGACAAGGATCACGCCAACCTGTACTGCACGGATAAAGGCGGGAAAACCGAAACGGTGATCACGGCTTCGGCTTATTCCTACGAAAAAGATGTTGTCTGTATAGATGATTATTTCATTTATGGCGGAAAGGTCTATGTTTTCGGTGCCGCGAAGGCGTTTTCCTACGATACTGCGAGCGGTGAAATTGAAAATATCATCGGAAATGAGGGTGCAGAAATGCTCGGCATTTATGAGAACAAGCCGATTTTCATTGAACACGCAAGCAGGACATTTACTTTATACAGCCTTGAGAATTCGGGAGAAAATAAGGTATTGCTCGGGCAGGGAACCACGGAACCCGACAAGGATCTGATCGTAGATTTCAGAGCAAACGGTAATTCGGTTTACTTTATTAAACGCGCTCCTTTCGGACTTTTCGTGCTTGAAGAGCAGGCAGAGCGCGAGCTTTTTGCAGGCAATGTTAAACATATGCAAGTGAAAGATGGTATCCTCTATTTTTCTGTTGACGGCGAGTTGTATTGCTACAACGGACAAGCCGTTAAGGTGCCTCTTGCGAAAAAGCTCTCCGAAGACGGCAGATTTCTGATACTTGACGGATTGTGCCTTTATGAAGATTCAAACGGTACGGTCATGGCAGAGAAGATCCGATAACCTTAGTTTATAGAGAATTGGAAGGAGGAGATAACTATGTCAGAAAAAATCTTGACCTCTCTTGGTGATATATACGATCGCCACACGAGTTTTTCACTTGAAAAGCCAGCGGGAACACAGGGGCTTCCCGAGATCGGCGATAATGGGCATGCAGATCGTCGGATGTTCAGAAAATTACGCGCGTTCATGATTAGCGATGAATTCGGAGAATTTTATACGCCGCCGAACTTTTCCGAAATGTCATATTCACATGCCGAACAGGAATATGTTCGCAAAGTGAACGCCGAAAAAATAGCGCAGGGCACATATTATATCCAAAAATCGGCTCCTATGGTAACTGTTGCGGTTTTGAGGAAAGCTCTTCTGCGATTTTTCGACAAAAATGTTTTTTCATGCACCAAAAAAACGGCACGCATTCGTTTCAGTGCTTTTGACGCTAACGGCGACAAGTATGATTTCGTTTTTGATCTGCAAGCCCGTCGCCATTTTTCAAGATATGATATGAGCATAGAATATAACGGATCGATGTTTTTCCATCATACATTCACTCCTGATCCTGATGGAAGTGCCGAAGCCGGTCTTCAGGGTTTTATAGAAAATGTGGAATATGATCTGAAAATATTCGATACGGTCATCATTCCTTTTATCGAGCGCGAAAGGGCGGTCGAGCTTGAGCTTTTTGCTAAGGGCGGAACGATCGTCCACAAGGGGAAACGGGCGCCGTCGGCGTGTACAGCCGATTCTACCGAAGAGGTCTCACGCATACGCGATTTGATAGGGCAGTGGTTCCCGCTTTCAAGAGATATGGGTGAAGAGGCTGCGGCAAATATGATCATTTCAATGATCAGCGCTTTGGATGATGTGAACATTCCAAACCGTTACGGAACAACTTTGCTATATGCTGCGACATTTGCTGAGACCAATATCATGCCGGTATTGAAATTCCTTCTCGACCGTAAGGAAATCAATGTCAATTTGGGCAACGGCGGACCTTTTGATAATTATAACAAAGGGGACACTCCATTGCACATAGCGGTTGAGCGCGGAGAGGAAACGGTAAAACTTCTGTTGGATCACGGTGCAGATCCTAATTTAGTGAACGCCCAAGAGGAGACTCCGCTTGTGGGGGCATCGATAGGAATTGATCCGGCGGTCGTCAGACTTTTGATATCGAGAGGAGCCGACCCGTATATTGCAAATGATTTGGGAGATAATGCGTTTGATATTTTTGTGGGGTTCCCGCGGATCATTGATGAACTCAAAAAAGCAGATGATTTAGCAAAATAATCTTAGTAACGATAAGCAAAATGGGGTAGGATTTGAGATGTCGAATATTGAAGAAATTATGGATATGCTTGATTGGAATCAGCCGCTTGAAATCCAAAAACAAGGAATAGCGCTGGCAAAAAGCATGAATACCATCGTTCCGTTTATTCAGCCCTTAACGCCCAAATACAGTAAAAATGTATGGCATAATTGCGCTTTAATAATATCTTGTGAGAGCGACGAGGTATTAAAGCTCCATTTGTCGGAGTTGCTCGAATGGTTGCAAGATATGAATTGGCCGGGGGCAGAAATTATTTATGAAAGATTACTTAAGGTGACGGTCGCGGAATTTTTGGATAATTATGAGCTGTGCCTTGCAAGTGCAAAAAATTCTGCCGATAAACCATGGGAGGAGACCCTTGAAGATTTTTGGGCGGAATATTGCAAACAGCGCAATAAATAGAGAGTTACCAAATGCTCAAGTTTGCGGAAACATTGAAAAATCCGATTTTGGCTTGGAACATTGCTATTGTTGGAGGATATAATTGTGAAAATATGTAATTTGGAATTATCTGACAGCGGTCTTGTTTTTGTAGCCGGACGACCGGGTAGGGGAAAATCGTATGCCATTCTGGAGATGGCAAACAAGTTAAAACAAAAAGGTATAAAGCCGTTTTTGCTTCAAAAATACTCTGTTTGAACTATAACAATCATAGGGAATTTTGTCTGATGCATAACATAGAAGCGAAAACCATCCTGTCTGCGGAAAACAACATAAATCTCTACCGCGGATGCACGCACGGGTGCATATACTGCGACAGCCGCTCGGACTGCTACGGGATGGATCACGAATTTGAGGATGTTGCGGTCAAAAGCAATGCGATCGAATTGCTCGAGGATGCGCTCCGACGCAAGCGCAGACCTTGTATGATCAACACCGGCTCGATGTGCGATCCGTATATGCATTGCGAGGAAAAGCTCGGGCTGACCCGCCGTGCGCTGGATGTTATCGATCAATATAATTGCGGTGTGACGGTCATCACGAAGTCCGACCGCGTTTTGCGGGATATTGACCTTTATGAACAGATAAACCGTCACTCCAGGGCGATCATACAGATGACGATGACTACGGCTGATGAAGATCTTTGCCGTATCATTGAGCCGAATGTCTGCACTACGCGCAGGCGTTACGAGGTGTTAAAAGAGTTTCGGCGGCGCAGGATCCCCACTGTCGTGCGGATCAGCCCGATCTTGCCGTATATAAATGACACGGCAGAGAACCTGAACGGGATCCTTGACTACTGTTTTGAGGCGGGTGTGAAGGGAATCATCAATTTAGGTTTCAGCGTGACCCTTCGCGCGGGCAGTCGGGAATATTTTTATCGAAAGTTGGACGAGCATTTTCCGGGAATGAAGAAACGCTATATCTACCATTTCGGAGATTCTTGCGATTGCATTTCGGAGAATTCTGCGGCGCTGTGGAAATTGTTTGATAACCGATGCCGTAATTCCGGCGTGATGACCGCACCTGCCGAGATTTTTTCTTATCTTCGAGAGTATCCCGTGAGAAATGGACAGATCAGCTTTTTTGACTGAAAGGAAGTTGCGGGGCTTATAAATGAATTGAAAAATAAAGTAGTTATGCGGTAAATAAAGAAAAAGGTTCTCGGAGGGAATACCTCCGGGGACCATATGAATTATTTAGTTCTATGTTGCCAGAGAATACCGGAGCAGAAGCAACCAAACATTCGGAGTGCGCAAGGATGCAGGCGAAAACATAATCGAAAAAAATAAGGTAATTTTTTCAAAACCTCTTGACAAGTGACCGCCCGGTAACTATAATATCGGTTACCGGGCGGTCACTGCCTGCAAGGAGGAAAAAATGAGCGGAGAAACGAAAGCAAAAATTCCGGAGGTTGCCCTGAAGCTGTTTTCACAGAACGGATATCTCGGTACTTCTATGAGCGATATCGCGGAGCAACTCGGAATTACCAAACCGGCTTTGTATAAGCATTATACAAGCAAACATGAGATACTGGAATGTGTCGTAAAACGAATGAATGACATGGATTTTGAACGCGCCGAGGAATACGAAATGCCCGAGACCGAACCTGACGGCTTCGCGGATGCCTACATGAAAACACCGATTGAAAAGATCCGTGCGTACAGTATGGCACAGTTCCGCCATTGGACGGAAGAAGACTTTTCGGCGAAATTCCGCAAAATGATCACGATGGAGCAGTACCGCGACGCGGAAATGGCGCAACTGTATCAAAACTATCTTTCTACGGGTCCTGCGGAGTATATGGCGGCGATTTTTCGGAAAATGACCGATTCCGACGCGGACGCCATGCAGCTGGCGCTTGATTTTTACGGCCCGATGTACCTGCTTTACAGCGTGTATGACGGGGCCAAAGACAAGGAGGCGGTCTTTGAATTGCTCAAGAAGCATATCGACCGATTTATTTCAAACATGAAGCCGTACGGAGGCGCAAGATGATAGCTGCAATCGTTTACACCAGCAATACCGGCAGTGCCGCACAATACGCAAAGTTATTGTCCGGGAAAACCGGTTTGCCCGTTTATGAGCTGAAATACGCACCCAAAGTATTGCCGCAGGGAAGCGAGATCATCTATATTGGTTGGATTGCGGCAAGTGCCATTAAAGGCTATGCCAAAGCCGCTAAGCGTTATCATATCAGAGCGGTTTGCGCTGTCGGCATGGGGCAAACCGGAACGCAAATGGACAGCGTGCGGAAAAAGTCGGCTGTTCAGGTAAGCATTCCGCTGTTCACCCTGCAAGGCAATTTCGATGTCAAAAAACTGCACGGCATTTACCGACCCATGATGGAGATAATGGTCAAAACGGCGGGCAAGAGCCTTGCCGCAAAGAAAGACCGCACGCCGGAGGAGGACGATATGCTGGATATGATGCTCCACGGCGGAGAGCGGGTCAAACAGGAGGATTTAAGTGACGTACTCGATTGGTACAACGCGCAACAATAAGGATCGGAGGGAATATATCATGATGTGTCCGAAATGCGGAAAAGAAATGGAAAAAGGCTATCTGTTCAGCAGCAAGGACGGCGCATTCAGTTTTGCAAATGAAGTGCCGGGTGCCTTGGAAAATGCCAAAAAAGCAGAAGGCTTTGTAAAACTTACCGGGCTGAAGGTCGGCGGACGCATAAGCGTGGAAGCCTGCCGCTGTGATGTGTGCAGGATGATCATCATTTCATACGGAGAGGAAGCGGCAAAAATATGAAGCTTTATTTCGGAAACGGAGTCACTACGGCAACAACGCTGATGATCCTTGCGATGCTCGGGTTTATCGGTTATTCGTTTTTTAACCGTACAAATATTCAGTATTGGGGGCGCAGGAGTGCAATTCTGCTTGTATTCGGACTTGTGGTCTGTTGCTTTGCGGCGGCGCGGGATGGCTTGGATAAGACGATTCAGCACACCATCGACGGCAGCTGCGCACCGGGGCTGTTTCCGCTCGTCAGTGTGCCCACGATCATCGGCTGTGTCGGCGCACTGCTGATTATTATTGCCGCCATTGCTACGCCGATTGCCAAAACACAACACGCGCGAGAGATATGGTGCTACATCATGTCGGGCGGTGCAGTGCTTAAAATCGTGACGATGGAAATCGCACGAATCATTTCCTGAGGCAATACAATGAAAGATTTAATAGTATATGTTCACGGAAAGGGCGGCTCGGCGGAGGAAGCCGAGCATTACAAAATGCTCTTTCCGAATCATGAGGTCATCGGCTTTGATTACCGTTCCCAAACACCTTGGGACGCCAAAGAAGAATTCTTCACATTTTTTGCCGAAAAGAAAAAGCAATGCACGCACATTACCCTGATAGCCAACAGCATCGGCGCATACTTTGCGTTATCCTCGTTGGACGAAACGCTGGTTGACCGGGCTTATTTTATATCTCCGATCGTGGATATGGAAACCCTGATTTGCAATATGATGCAATGGTCGGGTGTGACCGAACAGGAACTTGCGGAAAAACAGGAAATTTCCACAAATTTTGGAGAAACGCTGTCTTGGAATTATCTTTGTTATGTGCGACAGCATCCGATTATCTGGAATGTCCCCACCTGTATTCTCTACGGTGAGCATGACAATCTGACATCCATTGAAACGATATCCGCATTTGCCAAACGGCATCACGCAGATCTAACCGTCATGCCCAACGGGGAGCATTGGTTTCATACCGAGGAACAGATACAGTTTTTGGATGAATGGATCCGAGAATACGTCTTAAAAGATGTTGATAACTGATGGTGCTAATTATTGTATTGGAGAGTGTAATATGAAACCGATTGTGATTGATCCGAAAACAACCACCCGTGCATCGGCATACGAGCTTTGGATGGGTGCGCCGAACCCGATGGTGACCTTTTTCAAGACGCTGGATGTCACGCCGCTTGTGAGATTCAGCCGAAAGCACGGATATAAATTCAATATGCTGCTGTGTTGGTGTATAGGAATGGCGGCGAGTGGGATCAAAGAATTTTGTTTGCTCCCCGTGGGGCGCGAGCTGCTGAAATACGACAACATCGCTGTCAATACCATCGTGAAAAACAAGACAGGCGAGGTCAGCTCCTGCGATGTGCCGTTTTCGGATGATCTTGCGCAGTTCAATGCCGACTATCTTGACATTTGCAAGAGTATGGTTTATAATATTACTAACGAATATTAGTTAGTGAGGGCAACCATGAAACAGGAAGATACCAAGCAGAAAATTATTGACAAGGCGCTTGAACTGTTTGCAGCGCACGGATATGATGCGGTCAGCGTCGGAGAGATTGCGAAAGCGGTGGGGATCAAAGCACCGTCGCTCTACAATCACTATCCGAGCAAGCAGGCAATTTTTGATGCCATCGTGGAATCCACGGCAAAGCAGTATGAGGCGGATACAGGAAAAATCAATATCCATGTGCAGAATGTTGCGCAGGATATTTCTGCCTTTACCGGGATCACGGTCGACGCGCTCTTTGAAAAGGTGCGGCAGATTTTTGTATACTCCCTCCATAATGAGACCATCCGCAATTTCCGCCGCATGATGACCATTGAGCAGTTCCGTTCACCGGAACTGGCAAGTCTGTATTCAAAGCGCTATGTGGAGCGCATGATCGACTATCACGCCGGGATTTTCCGCGCGCTGATCGCCGTGGGGGAGATCCCGGCAGGGGATCCCGACACGCTGGCCATGATGTATGTTGCCCCGGTTATGACACTCATCGGTGTCTGTGACCGTCAACCGGAAAAGGAAAGTGAATGTCTCGAAAAACTAAGAAATCATGTCGACCTCTTTTTCCGTATGGTTCACGGGTGCAATACACAGGGAGGGGAAAACAAATGAAAAAGTTATTGATCCAAAAGCTGGGACTGCTCGGCATATTGAGTTTCCTTTCGTACACGGCGGCGGTGATGTTTGCACCGCTTGCTTATCCCGGATATAACCCGCTGGCACAGGCGGTCAGTGACCTGAGCGCTGCCAATGCGCCGTCGCTGGCACTCTGGAATCAACTCAGTGCGCTTTACAATGCGTGCGAGGTCGTGTGCGTGACCGTCGTTTGTATCGGCATACAGGGGCAGAAGACCAAACTGCTCCGCACAGGGATTTATCTGTTCGCCGTCATGGAATGGATTTCGGCAGTCGGTTATCGGATGTTCCCGCTTTCCGACAGCGGCTATGCAGGAGCGTTTCAGGATGTGATGCATATGGTCGTCACCGCTTTGGTGGTGCTGTTGTCGATCGCATCGCTGACTGTTGTCATCGTTGCCGGCGCAAAAAGCAGAGACTGTCGCTCTTACGGCATCTGTGCCGCCATTGCGCTTGCCATGATGCTTGTCGGCGCACTTGGAATGAAGATCGTTCCAACCGAATACTTCGGCGTTGTAGAGCGCTTCAGCGTGTTTGCGGCTACGGGATTCAATGCCGTGCTCGGAATTCATCTTTTCTGTATGAATTCCGACAATAAAATATCGGTTTAATTTTTAATTATCAAGGAGAATTTACCATGTCGGAAAAAAATATTACAATCCGTCTTGAAACGAAAGACGATTACAGAGCCGTCGAAAACCTAACACGCGAATCTTTTTGGAATGTCTACCGTCCCGGCTGTACGGAACATTATGTGCTGCATTGCTACCGTGATGATCCGGCATTTGTGCCGGAGCTGGACTTCGTAATGGAGCTTAACGGCGAACTGATCGGGCAGGTCATCTATGTACGCTCGGAAATTGACTGTGACGATGGGCGAAAAGTGCCGATCATGACCTTCGGTCCCATCGGCATAGCGCCGGCATACAAACGGCAGGGGTACGGCAAGCGCCTGCTCGATTATTCCAT
>CAKXXW010000007.1 GCA_934378145.1 uncultured Eubacteriales bacterium | reverse complement strand
GCGCGCCTTGCCGCGGCAAGGAATATTGCCCGTGCGAGCGGGATGACCGAGAGGTCGCTCGTCTGTCTCGGGGGATACACCTGGTGCCTTTTCCCATGGCTCGGGACGCGTTCGTTCAGGACGCTGAGAAAGTTCATCTCGGCAAATGCGGCGAAGTACGGTATCTCGGGGCTTGAGTTCGACGGCTGCTGTTATATGACCTTCCGGATGGACAGGGCGACCGACCGCGAGCTTGTCTCGGGGCTTGCCGATCTTATTTCAAGAGAAGGTATCGACACCGCCGCGCTCGTCGCGTCGGGCGAGGTGCCGCTCTTTGAGAAGTACGATTCGCTACTTCCCGCATCGCTCCTGCGCCGTCAGTACGCCGCCGACCGCCTCCGCACCGACGAGGTCGAGGCAAGGATCGGCGAAATTCTCGCGGAATACTGAAAAAAGTTGAAATTCCCCTTGAAATCGCTCACACTTTGTGTTATACTGATACCAACAATACAGATCTTATCAAGAGTGGCGGAGGGACCGGCCCTGTGAAGCCCGACAACCTGCGGTTTTTGCCGTAAGGTGCCAAATCCGGACAGATGAGGTATTTGAAGCCCGCTTCAATGCCGAAGCGGGTCTTTTTTACGGAGGAATATAAAAATGGCAAAAAAACTTTTCACTTCCGAGTCGGTGACAGAGGGACATCCCGACAAGATATGCGACATCATATCCGATTCGATCCTTGACGAATGTCTGAGGCTCGATCCCATGTCGCGCGTCGCCTGCGAGACCTGCTGCACGACCGGGCTCGTCCTCGTTATGGGAGAGATAACGACAGATGCTTATGTGGACTTTCAGCACATCGTCCGTGAGGCGGTGAGGAATATAGGCTACGACCGCGCAAAATACGGTTTTGACTGTGACAGCTGTGCCGTCATCAGCTCGGTACACGAGCAGTCGCCCGACATCGCCCTCGGCGTTGACCGTTCGAAGGAGGCAAAGGAGGGTGAAGCTACCGACGGCTTTGACACGGGTGCCGGAGATCAGGGACTTATGTTCGGATACGCCTGCAATGAGACTCCCGAGCTTATGCCGCTCCCGATCTCGCTGGCGCATAAGCTGGCAAAGAGGCTCACCGAGGTCAGAAAGAACGGCACGCTCCCGTATCTCCGTCCCGACGGAAAGACTCAGGTGACCGTCGAATATGACGGTGACGCCCCCGTCAGGGTCGATACGGTCGTCGTCTCGACTCAGCACAGCCCCGATGTCTCACTTGAAACTATCAGCCGCGATATAAAGGAGCAGGTGATCGGGGCGATCATCCCGCAGTCGCTGCTGAAGGATACCCGCATCCTCGTCAACCCGACCGGAAGGTTCGTTGTCGGCGGTCCCGCGGGCGACAGCGGACTCACCGGGCGCAAGATAATCGTCGATACCTACGGCGGATACGCGCGTCACGGCGGCGGATGCTTCTCGGGCAAAGACCCGACGAAGGTCGACCGTTCGGCGAGCTACGCGGCGCGTCATATAGCGAAGAATATCGTCGCGGCGGGATATGCCGACCGTTGCGAGGTGCAGATAGCCTACGCGATAGGTGTCGCCCGTCCCGTGTCGGTGAGGGTCGATACCTTCGGCAGCGGAAAGCTCGGCGACGATAAGATCGCCGAAGCGGTAAACAGGCTCTTTGATCTCCGCCCCGCGGCGATCATCGAGAGATTCGATATGAGAAAGCCGATCTATGCGCCTCTTGCCGCCTACGGACACATCGGGCGCGAGGAGCTTGGCGTGAAATGGGAAGCCCTTGACTATGTTGATAAATTGAAAGAGCTTCTCGGTTAAGGCATTAACGCGTAATTCCGATGGTGCAATTGCGCAGTAATGCCTTACAGCGTGACAAAATGCGTGACCTCCGAATATCCTTATAAAAAAGGTATCCGGAGGTTTGATGCAATGTTTGAAACGGTTTTTGCCTGTGTCGTGGCGCTTCTGTCGGTGTTCGGGGCTTACTGTATCGTGAGGCTCTTCATATCCGAGCTTGTTTCGCCTCTTCCGACGGCGATAGAGGTCGACGACCTTGACGATGCGGAGAGCATATACGACAGAATAAGCGAGGCAGCCCTGCGCTTTCCGGACGGGAAGATATACCTGCTCGTCGGGGAAAAAAGTTCCGCGCGTGAGCTTGTCATGACCCTTGACACGGGCAGCCGTGTGAAAATTATAATCGTAAAAGATCCCGATACGGAGGAAGAAAGTGGCGGAGAGTGACAGCCTCGGCAATGAGAGGATTGCCGGCAGCGTTGAGGAGATAATATACTCGAACGAGGACAACGGATATATGATATTCGATCTTGCGACCGGGGACGGTGACCTTGTCACCGCCGTCGGTTATCTGCCGTTTTTAGCGGAGGGCGACAGCCTTGTGCTTTACGGTCGGTGGGTGCATAATCCGAGGTACGGGCGGCAGTTTTCGGTCGCGTCGTTTGAGAAGAATCTTCCGGCGGACAAGGCGTCGATGCTCCGCTACCTTGCCTCGCGCACGATAAAGGGGATAGGCCCGAAGACCGCGCAGAATATCATCGACGAATTCGGCGAGGATGCCTTCGAGGTGATAGAAAATCACCCCGAATGGCTCGCAAGCATCCCCGGGATCTCGAAAAAGAAGGCGCAGGCGATCCACGAGGATTTCTGCAACAAGGCGGGGATCAGGCAGGCGATGCTCTTCTTCCGCGATTGGTTCGGTCCCTCCGCGACCGTGAGGATATATAAAAAGTGGGGGTCGCGCGCCGTCGAGCTTGCGAAGAAGAATCCCTACCTCATCTGCGGGGAGATCGAGGGCGTCGGCTTTGAACGCACCGACAGGATGGCAGAGAGCCTCGGTGTAGACAGATCATCTCCCGATCGGGTCGATTCGGGGATACTTTATACACTTCTGAGAAGCGAAAGACAGCAGGGGAATGTCTGCCTTCCGCGGAAAAAGCTGACCGCGGAGGCGTCGTTGCTTCTTTCGGTGAGTGAAGGCGACGCGGATAAAGCCGTCGACCGCCTTCTTACCTCCGGGAAGCTCAAATACCTTCCCGCGGGCGGCGAAAACCTCATATATGCCTCGAAAATGTTCGATGCCGAGCAGTTCATCGCGGCAAGGCTCGTCCTGCTGGACAAGCTCTGCGCCGCCGCAGACCTTTCGGATGTCGAAAGGCTCATCGACCGTTCGGAGACATACAGCGGCATACATTACGCGGCTCTCCAGAGGAAGGCGATCGCGAATACCCTGTCCTCGGGCGTGACTGTTATCACGGGCGGCCCCGGCACCGGAAAGACTACCGTTATCCGCGCGCTTATAAGTATTTTTGAAAATATGAAGCTCAAGGTCGCCCTCTGCGCCCCGACCGGCAGAGCCGCAAAGAGGATGTCGGAGGCTACCTCTCACGAGGCAAAGACGATCCACCGCCTGCTCGAGATGGGATATTCGGAGGACGACGGGAAGAACGAATTCAACCGCGACGGCGACGACCCGCTCGAGGAGGATGTCATCATAATCGACGAGGCGTCGATGATCGACACCCCGCTGATGTACGCCCTGCTTCAGGCTGTGAAGCCCGGCGCGCGGCTACTCATCATCGGCGACGCCGATCAGCTGCCCTCGGTCGGTGAGGGAAATATCCTGCGCGATATCATCGACAGCGGAAGGTTCCCGACCGTGCGCCTGACCGAGATATTCAGGCAGGCGTCCGAGAGTCTTATCGTCACGAACGCTCACGCGATAAATGAGGGAAAGATGCCAGAGCTGTCGGTGAAGGACAACGACTTTTTCTTCATCTCCCGCCGCACCGACCGCGAAGCGGCGCAGACCGTCGCCGACCTTTATTCAAACCGTCTGCCGAGGGCTTACGGTGAGGCCGAGCGCGAAGGGATACAGGTCATCTCTCCCTCGCGCCGCGGCGAGGCGGGAACGGAGAATCTCAATATTATCCTTCAGGCGGCGCTCAACCCTCCGGCTCACGGAAAAAAGGAGATAAAGTTCCGCGACATACTCTTCCGCGAGGGTGACCGCGTCATGCAGACGAGGAACAACTACGACCTTGAATGGACCGATGAGGATGAAAGCAAGGTGGGACAGGGGATCTTCAACGGCGACATAGGTGTCATCCGCGAGATAAGGCGCGCGTCGGTGACCGTCGACTTTGACGGCAGGATAGTCGATTATGACTACGATCTGCTCGAGGATCTCGAGACAGCCTACGCCGTGACCGTGCATAAGAGTCAGGGCAGCGAATACCGCACGGTTATAATCCCCGTATGCTCCTCGACTCCGGCGCTTTTGCTGACGCGAAACCTGCTTTATACCGCCGTCACAAGGGCGCAACGGCGTGTGATAATCGTAGGACAGGAGCAAACTGTCAAAAGAATGGTTGATAATGTCAGGCAATCGTCACGCTATACCGGACTCGCCCTGAGGCTTAGAGAAAGATGAATCCCGTACTTGAAAATTTCCTTTGCGTGTTCAAATGTCCCGTCTGCCTTGAGCCGATAAAGCTCGGGGAAGAGGAAGGCGTTCTCTGCCCGGTCTGCCGTGCGAAATTCGAGAGCGAGAAGCGCGAGGTCTGCGTTGACTGCGGACTTCCGGCGCCGCTCTGCCGCTGTCCCGGCGAATATATGCCGAAGGACGGGAGCGGCAGGCTCGTGAAGCTCTCGTTCTACCGTGCCGGAAGCAGGAGCGCCACCGACCGCCTTATCGTGAGGCTCAAACACTGCCTTGACAGACGAGCCTTTGACTTTACGGCGGGGCAGCTCGCGCCGGGGATACTTTCGGAGCTTGCCGAAAGGGGCGGTTCGCCCGACGGTGCGATAGTCACATACGCGCCGAGGAGTGCGCGCTCCGAGCGCCGCGACGGATTCGATCAGGGGAGAGAGCTTTCGCTGGCGATCTCGCGCAAAACGGGGATCAGGCACGAAGCGCTGCTTTTCCGTCTGAAACACAGCCGGATGCAGAAGAGTCTCGATCCTGCGCAAAGGCACAGGAATGCCGCCGATGCCTTCCGCACGGAGAAGGGCATCTCTCTTGCCGGGCGTACCGTGATCCTTGTCGACGATGTCGTGACGACCGGTTCGACGATGAGCGCCTGCGCGGAGCTTCTGAAACGCGCGGGAGCGGGCTGCGTCATCTGCGTCGCGATAGCGAAGACGCGAAGCGACCGTCCGGCGCAGGTCTGACAACCGAATATCAGTTACCGAAAAGCCTCTTTTGCGTGGGTCGGACTCCCGCATGGGGGCTTTTTGTTATATCCGGCAAAAGTTTGCCATAAATTATAGGAGAAATGTAAAATGCTGTTACTTAAGCAATAAAAAAACAGATTTAGCCCTGTTCTGGTGTCGGATAAGGCAAAAAACGGGGAAATTACCCGAAAATTTCCTCTGTGTCAAAGATGTAGAAAATCGCGCCCGCAATTTGTGCAGTATGCACACCGAAAAACAGGTACCTAATGGTTGCACGGGCAACCGAAGCCAATATGTGCAGTAAATTAAATTTACCTCAATTAAGCGCCGCGATGCGCCTTTGTTAAAATAGAACAAAAATCACCGCCTTCGGTTGTGTGAAGCGGAAAAATGCAGAATTCGCAGTAAATTTGATTTACTGCGCTTGACTGCCAGATGAGAAAGATGAAAAATGCCCAAAATGCGGGCGAAGAAAATGTGCCGGGCGGGTGAGGCGCGGGTGTGGAAAGTATGGAAAACCGTGATGAAAGGAAGAATTCGGTCATATTTAGTTGCTTGACAAGTTTTTTTGATTGTGATATTATAAAGCCACAAAAAAACACCGACCGTATATATCGCCTCCCGGAGTCGCCGGGAGGCGATGCGGATTCTTCCGAAGAAAAAGGAGATCCGACGCACCGCGGTGCGTGATGATACGGGCGTTTCTGCGTTTGTATGCCCAAGGCTCCCGATACGGGATCCCCGAAGTCGCGGGGGTGCCGTGAAAAAGGACGGCGGCGACCGACGCGGGCTTTTTATCAAGTCGTTTGCCCGAAAGGCGAACGCAACTATCTGTCAGGAGGAAAATCCAGATGAAGCAAAACCTATTCAGGCGAATCCTTGCATTGGTGCTGGCACTTTCGTGCCTTGCCGGATGCGTCGTAGTCGCGGCTTCGGCTGCCGATACGGCGACGGGCGGCTCCGAGAGCGGTTCGACCACCGACACGACGCTTGCCGATGTAAAAGAGCTGCTCAACGCGCTCTCTTACGCCTCGTATTCGGCGAGTGACGCCTTCAGGTTCGCCAAGCCGGGAAGCGAGTCGATAAAGATCGATGCGCTCGGTTACGATGCCGAAAAGACCGACTCCAAGGTATATCGCGTAAAGATCGACGAAAAAACGGGCATTGCCACGGTCGTCGACGACTCATATGTACCTGCAGAGGGCGAATCGCTCGGACTCTTTATGGGAGATTCCGGCGAGCTTGTCTTCAAACTCAACATCCCCTCGACGGCAAAGTACAATATTAAAATAGAGTACTACCCCGCGCTCCAGCTCGTCGATGCCGAGGGCAACGCTCTCTATAACGACAAGTCGGGTTCGATAGAGCGCATACTCAAGATAAACGGCGCGATCCCGTTCTCGGAGGCGCGCTACCTTGTGCTTCCTAAGATATGGAAGAACACCTACACGATCAAGATGGAGACCGTGAAGACAAATGTCGCCGCCGACGGTACGAAGACCTACGAATATGCCGATGTCACGCCTTACATAGAGAAGGCGGAGAAGTGCGGCATAAAGTACACGGTCGCCGCCGACCGCTCGTACATCACGCTCGAGCTGCCCGAAAGCGGCTGGTCGAACGAGATCTCGTCAAAGACGCAGGAGAACGCTTTCCGCTTCTTCACCGAGGATATAGACGGCAACGAGATCCGCAGCAATATGAGCCGCGTACCCGAATGGCTCGAGTATAACTGCAAGGATGTCGACGGCTTCTATTCGGAGAACTTCGAGTTCGTTTTCACCGGCGGTGAAAACGAGATAAGCCTTCTTGCGAAGAGCCAGTCGATGGTCATAAAGTCGATCACGCTCAGCCCCGCCGAGGAGCGCCCCTCTTATGACGATGTGAAGAAGAGCTACACCGAGAAGGGCTTCACCGCCGGCAGCGGCAAGCTGAAGTTCGAGGCTGAGTTCCCATTCGCCACGACCTCTCAGACGATATATCCCGTCGAGGATTCCTCGTCTGCGATAACCTCTCCCGCCGACGCATCGAAGACGGTGCTCAACACCATAGGCGGTGAAAAGTGGCAGACCTCGGGTCAGAGGATCAGATACCGCTTCACTGTCGACAAGGACGGTTTATATAATATTGTAACCCGTTACCGCCAGAATGTTAACGACGGTATCTTCTCGTCGCGTACTCTCTACCTTTACAGCGACGGCCTCGAGAAGGGCGCCGACGGCTACTACAACGGCGTTCCTTATGCCGAAGCCGCGCACCTCAGATTTGAATATTCGACCGATTGGCAGGTCTCCCCGCTCAAGTATGCGAAGGAGATAAAGCAGGAAAACGGCGAATCCAAGTGGGAGAATGTCAACCTTGAGTTCTACTTCAAGGCGGGCGTGACCTACACCATGGAGCTTGAGGTCTCTCTCGGCGATATGGGCTCGATAGTCAGCGAGGTCAGCACTTCGCTTACCAACATCAACAATTACTACCTTAATATACTGAAGCTCACCGGAGCGGATCCCGACCAGTACCGTGACTACGGCTTCTACCGTATCATGCCCGATACCATGCAGGGACTCATCGTCGAGTCGAGAAGACTTGAGGACATCTCGAACGAGCTTAAGAACATCGCGGGGCAGAGCAGCTCGAACGCCGCGACGCTCGATAAGATAGTAAGACTTCTTTACGAGATGGGCATCGACGAGGACAATGTCGCAAAGAACCTCGATCAGCTCAAGACATACATAGGTACCCTCGGCACCTGGATCAACGACAACAAGACCCAGCCGCTCCAGCTCGACTACTTCATCGTTCAGGCTCCCGGAGAAGATCTTCCCGCAGCCAAGGCGAATTTCTTCCAGACGATAGGTCACGAGTTTTTGAAGTTCTGGAACAGCTTCTGGCGTAACTACAACCGTATGGGTGCCACCAATGCGGGCGAGGAAGAAGAGGCTGTCGAGGTCTGGCTCGCTTACGGCCGTGACCAGACACAGGTCATCAGAAGCCTTATCAACAACGACTTCACGCCGCAGACCGGACACCTTGTCAACCTGAAGCTCGTTGCAGCCGGCTCGCTGCTGCCTTCGATCCTTGCTCAGTCCGGCCCCGATGTCTATATCGGCGTCAGCGAGGATAACATCATAAACTACGCTATCCGCGGCGCTCTCATGAATATCGAGAACTGCGAAGGATTCTACGAGCTTACCGATACCTACCTGCGTGAGCATAAGACGATCGGCGATTATGTCGAAGATCTCAGAGCCGAGAATTACATCATTACCGGCGAGGCGGGCAAGGAGATCAAGGCTATGTCCACCGACGGCGTGGCGATGTACACGATAAAGTACAACGCCGACGGCTCGGGCGAATGCACCGACCGCACGGGCAAGACGCGTTACAGCTTCACGACCGAGGGCTGGCTCTATGAGACCGGCTCGACCTTCAGCGGAAGGACATATACTTACAAGTATCAGCTCGACGAAAACGGCAATAAGATAAAGAACGACAAGGTGCAGTTCAACGAGGCTGCGATGTACACGCTCGGACTTCCCGACGCCGACAACATCATGCACTACTACGGACTGCCGGAGACCCAGTCGTTCTCGATGATGTTCGTCAGAAACGACATCCTTGCGAACCTCGGAATAGAGATCCCGAAGTCGTGGGACGATGTTCAGGCGGCTATCCAGACGCTTGAATCGAAGAACATGCAGATCGGTATGTCGAACGACTACAAGATCTTCCTCTATCAGAAGGGAAGCAAGCTCTTCGCCGACGACGGTATGAGGATCAACCTTGACTCCAATATAGCGCTTGACTCCTTCGATTATATGTGCAACCTCTTTACAATGTACTCCTTCCCGTACAAGTACGACTTCTCGAACCGTTTCAGAACGGGTGAGATGCCGATAGGTATCGCGGGATACAGCGGAACATATAACCAGCTCATCGTTTTCGCGACCGAGATCCGCGGACTCTGGTCCTTCTATCCGGTCCCCGGTATCGCGACCTACAAGACCGACGAGGCAGGCAGATATGTCTACGAGGACGGTAAGAAGGTCGTTGAGAGCATCAACAATGTCGCGGTCGCGACGGTATCGGCTATCTCGATGATAAACGGATGCGAGAATGTCGAGGCGGCGTGGTCGTTCATGAAGTGGCATGTCGGTCCCGAGTGCCAGGTCAACTACTCGAACGAGATGGTCGCTATCCTCGGTGACTCGGCAAAGCACGCGACAGCCAATATCACGGCTCTCGAAAGTATGCCATGGACCACCGATGAGTATAAGCAGCTCTCGGCACAGTTCAACAACCTTGCGTCGATACCCAACTATCCCGGATCGTACATCATAGCCCGTTACACGAAGTTCGCATTCCTTGCGGCTTACGATAAGAACGCGAACCCGACGACCTCGCTCCTTAAGTATATCAATACTATAAATAAGGAAATAACGAGAAAGCGCGATGAGTTCGGACTTGAGACCCTTGAGATCGGCGAGACCCTTGCGAGCAAGAGGATCGCTCAGGCCGAGGCAAAGCTCGACGGACTCAGCGACAGCGCAAAGGCTCAGTACAAGGCTGAGATAGACGCCCTCAGAACGGCGATAGCGAACCTTGAATCGCAGAAGGCGAGAGTTTCGATAGAGCATATCGAGGCACTCGAAGCGGCTTCAGAGGGACTTCGCAAAACGCAGTATTCGGATCTTTATGAGGTCGCGGACTGTATTGACACCGCGGCGGAGGCTCTGCGTGATTACAGATCATCTTATTGACAGAGCAACGCAAATAACGATGTAAGGAGATAATTATGTCACAGAATACGACAAAGAAAAAAGCTGTGGCACGCAAGGATATGTCGAAGTTCCAGTGGACGCTGAAGGAAATGAAGCGTAACTGGGCGGGATATGTGATGATCGCGCCGTTCGTGATCCTCTTCACGCTCTTCACGGTATGCCCTGTGTTGCTCTCGGTGATATTCAGTTTCACAGACTTCAATATGTTGCAGACGCCGAATTTCGTCTTCCTCGACAACTATGCGCGCCTCTTCCTCGATGATGACATATTCCTCATAGCCTGCAAGAACACCTTTATATTCGCGTGCATAGTCGGACCCGCGTCCTACATTATGTCACTTATGGTCGCGTGGTTCATAAACGAGCTGTCGCCGAAGATCAGATCGCTTGTCACCCTGGTCTTCTACGCGCCGTCGATTTCCGGTGAGGTCTACCTCATTTGGAAGACCCTCTTCTCGGGAGACGCTTACGGTTGGGCGAACGCCTGGCTGATGAAGCTCCAGATAATCACCGAGGAGATCAACTGGTTTGAAAAAGCCGAATATGTAATGCCTCTTTGTATCATAGTTGCTCTCTGGCAGTCACTCGGAACGGCGTTCCTTTCGTTCATCGCCGGTCTGCAGGGCATCAACCGCTCTCTCTATGAGGCGGGAGCCGTCGACGGTATCAGAAACCGTTGGCAGGAGCTTTGGTACATAACCCTTCCGAGTATGAAGCCTCAGCTTATGTTCGGCGCCATCATGTCGATCACAAGCTCGTTCGGCTTCGGATCGGTCGTTACCGCACTCTGCGGCTTCCCGTCGGTCGATTACGCGGCGCATACGATAATGCACCACCTGAACGACTACGGAAGCACGAGATTTGAAATAGGCTATTCGTCAACGATCGCTGTGGTTCTGTTCGCTATCATGATATCGGCGAACCTGCTGGTCAAGAAACTGATTTCGAAGGTAGGTAAGTGATATGGCAAGATTAAGAACAAGAAAACACAGAGTCGTTCTCAGCCGCTCTGCGGGAGGCGACATAGGCATCACTCTTATCCTCATAATCCTCGGTGCCTTCATGTTCCTGCCTATGTGGTACGCGATCGCGCAGTCATTCAAACCTCTTGACGAGCTTTGGATGTTCCCACCGAGATTCATAGTTTACAGACCGACGATAAAGAACTATCAGGATCTGTTCGTACAGATGAATGTATCGTGGGTGCCTTTCTCGAGATACATATTCAACACGGTTCTCGTTTCGGTCGTCGGAACGGTAGGAAACCTCTTCCTGTCGTCGATGGCGGCATACGCCTTCTCGAAGATCCACTTCCCCGGAAGAAAGTGGATGTTCAAGACGATAAGAATGTCCCTCATGTTCCACTCTACGGTCACATCTATCACGAACTACTTCATCATGAGCCGCCTCGGTTGGGTCGATACCTATCTTGCAAAGATAGTCCCCGCCTTCTGTACGACTCTCGGTCTTTACCTTATGAAGCAGTTCATGGATTCGCAGGTGTCCGAGTCGGTGCTTGAATCGGCACGACTTGACGGCGCGAGCGAATTCAGGACCTTCTGGATGATAGCGATGCCTATGGTCAAACCGGCATGGCTGACGCTTATCATTTACTGTTTCCAGGGACTCTGGAACGCGGGACAGTCGATATACATTCAGTCCGAGCAGCTCAAATCATTTAACTACGCAATTCAGCAGATCGTCGCCGGCGGTATCAAGCGTGCCGGCGCCGGCGCCGCGGCTCAGGTCATCATGATGATGGTTCCGATACTCGTTTTCGTAGTAACTCAGTCGAACATCATCGAGACTATGGGATCCAGCGGTATGAAGGATTAAAAAAGGAGGCAGAGTATGGTAAAAAGAATAAGTGCCGTGCTGGCAGTGATCTTCATTATAATAATACTTTGCTCGCTTCCGGTAGGAGCCAAGTCATATCAGACCTATACCTACGCGCTCGGCGGCTTCCCGCTGAACTCGCCCGATGCCTATGTTCCCGAGAAAGAGATAGATTCGGATTATATCGGACTTACGGGTGACACGAGCGAGCTTAAGCCTCTCAAGGAACCGGCGGACATAGAGGTCGACGAGAACGGCTGGGTATATATAGCCGATTCGGCAGCCGATTCGAAAGACGGTCTTTACAGCCGTATCGTCGTTCTTGACAGTAACTTCAAGCTGAAGCATATAATCAAGGACTTCGACAACGATCAGGGTAACCCCGATACACTTTCGGGTCCGAAGGGCGTGTTCATCACCGATGATACGATCTTTGTCTGCGATACCGAAAAGAACAGGATAGTCACCTTTGACCGTGATTTCAACTTCATCGACATAATCAAGGCACCCGAAGACGAGCTTTTCGAGAATGACTCGGTCTATAAACCGGTCGCGGTCGCAGTCGACCAGTACGACAGACTCTATGTCGTATCCTCGACAACGAACCAGGGAGTCATTATGATGACCCGCGACGGAGATTTCACGGGCTTCATCGGCGCGCAGAAATCCTCGCTCTCGACATGGGACATAATCTGGAGACGCTTCCAGACTCAGGAACAGAGAGATCAGACGGCGAGCGTCGTCCCGACCGAATTCAACAACATTGCGATAAACGATGACGGCTTCGTATATGTCACGACAAATAAGATAGCCGAAAAGACTCAGCAGAACGCGATAAAGAAGAAGTCAAAGAGCGGTGACTACGCTCCCGTCAAGCTGCTCAACCCCGCGGGCGAGGAGATCATGAGACGAAACGGCTTCTGGCCGCCTTCTGGTGACGTTCAGGTCGGTACCGGTACGGGAGACGACGTCGGTGCTTCCTCGATAATCGACGCCGCAGTCGGCCCCGAAAAGACATGGTCGATCGCCGACAGCAAGAGATCAAGGGTATTTACCTATGACTTCGACGGAAACCTGCTCTTCGCCTTCGGACAGAAGAGCGGCGGACAGCTTGGAAACATAAACCTGCTCGTCGGTATGACCTATCAGCGCAATTACGACGCCGAAGGAAATCAGAACTACAAGATGCTCCTGCTCGACAAGAACAGCAAGACCTTCACGGTCTACCGTCAGACCGAGTACGGAAAGACGCTTATCCGCGCTCTCGAGCATCAGAACGCCCGTCAGTACGATACGGCGGTCGATGACTGGTTCGAGATACTCAAGAGAAATTCGAACTACGACGCGGCTTATATCGGTATAGGTCAGTCGATGTACAGAAACGGTCAGTACGAGGAGTCGATAGAGTACTTCAAGGCTGCATACGATACCTCGAACTACTCAAGCTCGTACGAAGAGATCCGTAAGGCATGGATCAGCAAGTGGCTCCTTCTCATCCCGCTCGGAGCGGCGGCGATCATCGTCGGATGCGTCTTCTTTATGAAGTACGCAACGAAGGTCAACAGCCGCGCGGCTGTCGCGGGAGGCAAGAGGAACTTCAAGGAAGAGTTGCTCTACGGCTTCCATGTCATCTTCCACCCGTTCGACGGCTTCTGGGATCTGAAGCACGAGAAGCGAGGCTCGCTCAGAGCAGCGATAGTCTTCATACTGCTGACGATCGTCGCGTATTTCTACCAGGCGGTCGGCTCGGGCTACTCGGTAAATCAGCATACTGTCTATACGACGATCCTTGACCAGGCAGTAACGGTGGTACTTCCGCTGATGCTCTGGGCGATAGCCAACTGGTGCCTTACGACGCTCTTTGACGGCGAGGGCAGCTTCAAGGATATCGTGATAGCCGTGGGATACTCACTGCTTCCGGTCATACTCACGATAATCCCGACAACGCTCGCATCGAACTTCATGGTCAAATCGGAGATTGATGTTCTGAACTTCATCACAACGGTCGGACTTATCTGGGCGGGACTCCTGATCTTCACCGGAATGATGGTGACGCACGACTACTCCATCGGAAAGAATCTTATAACGACGCTCGGTACGCTCGTCGGAATAATCTTCATAATGTTCATCAGCGTACTGTTCGTAACACTTCTCGGCAAGGTGGTAAGCTTTGTGACCAACATCATAACCGAGATAAGGTACAATGCATAGTCGGAGGGATAAAATGAAAAAAGGAATCAAAATACTGTCGGCTCTCTTGGCTGTGCTGATGCTGTGCGGTGCTGTGACTGTCGGAGCGGGTGCTTTCACCCTTTACGATGAGAACGGAAACGCCGAAGGGTCAAGCAAGTTCAATTCCGAAGCGATCGACTATGATGTCACGATCGAGAAGAACCTCGAATCCTCGAAGTTCAGTACTCCGCAGGAAAAGGTCGCGAGCATGGACCTCATGTGGGAGAAGAACGGGTACAGAATGTATGTCGACCCGATAAGCGGCGAGGTCGCGACCGAAAAGATCGCTACCGGTGAGCTTCTCTTCACCAACCCGTGGGATCTTTCGGATGCTTCCTACACCGCGGTAACGGCGGGAAAGAAGAGCAAGACCACCGCGATCAGCGTCAAGAAGCAGCTTCTGTCGCAGATAGTTATCACTTATATCGATAACAACAACCCGAAGGATCTTTACTCCAGCCTTGAGGCTGCGGCGAGAAATCAGATAAATGTCGAGTACATAAAGAACGGTATCCGTATCGAGTACTCCATCGGACGCGAAGAGGCGAGAATGCTCGTCCCCATGCGCATAAGCAAGGACAGATTCGAGAAGAGGCTCCTTCGCGAAATGCGCGAGACCGCAAATGCCGAAGACATTATCGTGATCGATACCTCGAACCAGAACAACTACACTCTTATCAATAACCAAAAGGTATTCAAGTATCAGGACGCGCTTAATCAGGGTGCCGAAGAGGGCGAGGAATACGGATATTACGACTATGTAATAAAGTTCCTCGATCCGACCTTCGATATGGAGGGCGAGCCTCTTGTAGCCGAAAAGCTCAAGAAGTCCGACTACGGATTCGAGTATGAATGTTTCGCTATCATAAAGTTCACCTCGTACTACAACGAGAAGAACCTTGATAAGGAAAAGACCGACGCGGGCCGTTCATCCCTTCTCGCTATGTATCCGATAGTCAAGACGATGCCTATCTATGTCATAGACAAGAAGGTGCAGGATAACACCTCGCAGATGAGAAAGGTCGAGTCGTATATCAAGGATTATGCCTCCACCTACACCTACGAGGAGCTTGACAGCGACCACGATCTTACCCAGTATGAGGCAACCGCAAAGTCGCCCGTACTCTTCAAGGTCGCACTTGAATATACCGTTGACGAAGACGGCCTTGTCGTCCGTATGCCGGCAAACGGAATACGCTTCGACGAGTCGATCTACCTGCTCGAGAATATCGAGATGCTCCCGTATATGGGAGCCGGCAGGAACGACGGTGACTGGTCCGACGGCGGAGACGGCTATACCTTCTTCCCGGACGGTTCGGGCGCACTGTTCGACTTCCAGCAGCTCAATGACGGTTCTCACCACGATGCTTATGCACAGATATACGGTACCGACTTCGCGTACCATACTCTCTCGGGTCAGCATCAGGAAACCATAAGGGTCCCTGTTTTCGGTATCGTCGAGCATTGGTCGGGCAAGAAGACCGACTACACGAAGGTCATAAAGCAGGAAGTCCTCAATGAGGACGGAACCGTGAAGACACCCGCGGTCTACGGAACGAAGGATGTCGATGAGGACCACGGCTTCCTCGCCATAATCGAGGAGGGCGACGCCCTTGCAAGACTGACGACCGTTCATATGAGCGCGAAGAGCATCTACAATATGGTCAAGATGAGCTTCTATCCGAGACCTAAGGACAGCTACAATATGGCTGATGCGATCTCGGTCGGCTCAAACAAGGAAATGACCGTCGTTTCGGAGAGAAAATATGTCGGAAACTACAAGGTCAGATATGTTATGCTCTCGGACGACAACCTTGCGAGGGAAAACAACCTTTCAAGGTACTACGAATGTTCGTGGATGGGTATGGCGGTCGCTTACCGCGATTACCTTGAAAAGCAGAATGTCCTGACAAGGCTCACCGACAGCGATGTATCGGCAAACATTCCGCTTTATATCGAGACCTACGGCGCGCTTATGACGACCGAGAAGATCTTCTCGATCCCGGTCGATGTCATGACTCCTCTCACCACCTTTGAGGATGTCAAGACCATGTACAACGAGCTTTCGGGCGATATAAAGAAGAAGACCGAAGAGCTTGTCAACAGCGGAAACACTACATCCGCCGATGAGGACAATGTAAATACAGCCGCAAACATCAACTTCAAGCTCACGGGATACGCGAACGGCGGTCTCTACTCGGTCATGCCTTATAACCTCAACTGGGAAAAGGCTGTCGGAGGAGCATCGGGCTTTGCCGATCTCGTGAAATACTCGAAGGAGAAGAACTTCGGTGTCTTCCCCGACTTCGACTTCGTATATTCGGAGAATCAGGCGAACTTTGACGGCGTAGACCTCAAGACGGACGCCGTAAAGACGATAGATAACCGCTATACCATGCGCCGCTACTTCAGCGCGACCTATCAGGCATATGTCGGTTACTACGAGCTTGCCATCTCCGCATCAAGATTTGACAAATTCATCACCAAGCTGCTCTCGAATTACCTCAAGTACGACCCGACGGGCATCTCGGTAGCGACTCTCGGAACCGACCTCAACTCGGATTTCGATGAAGACGATCCGCTCAACCGCGAGGACTCGAAGGAATATACGATCGACGCGCTGAGAAAGCTCAGCCTTACGGTCAACTCCGCCGGAGACGCACTTAAGATAATGACGAGCGGCGGAAATGCCTACACATGGAGATATGCCGACTACATCGTGAATATGCCGCTGAATTCGAGCCGTTACAACGATTCGAGCAATGCGGTACCCTTCCTCGGTGTAGTGCTTCACGGTTACCTCCAGTTCTCCGGTACGCCTATCAATGAAGAGGGCGATATAGAGTACGCCTTCCTGAAGGCTATCGAGAACGGTGCCGGACTTTACTTCGTAATATCCTATCAGAACACCCAGAAGCTGAAGGATGATTTCAGACTCAGCGAGCATTACTCGGTCAGATACGACATATGGAGAGACGACCTTGTCGATATGTATGTCGAGCTGAACGACCTTCTGAGCGACCTTCAGACAAAGCTCATAATCGACCACGAATTCCTTATAGGAAACCGCGTACCCGATCCCGATGAGGTGATAGAGGACGAGGAGAACAAGAGGAAAGAGGAAGAGCTTAAGGCAGCCGAAGAGGCAGCCGCAGCCGCGAGAAAGGAACTGGCAGAGGCACTTGCTCTCAGAAAGACTCCTATGACGCAGGCAAAGGCGACCGAGGCCGAGCTTGCCCGCGTCGCGGCATACATCAATGTCGCGGCAAAGCACGCGGCTCTTATCGACAAGAGCTATGTCGATATCTGCGCCGATCTCGCGAAGGCGTCCGAAAAGGCGCTCAAGGCTGCGAACGACGCACAGAAAGCTGTTTACAGCGTCACCGGATATAACAAAGCCGAGGCTGATGCAGCTTCCTCGATAGAAAGCAGAATAAAGAGTGCGGTCGATGCCGCGATCAGGGAAGCGACCGATGTCCTCCTTGTCGGTGTCACCGACGAGGCAAAGAAAGCAGAGATCACCGCTAAGGTGAATGATATCGCGACCAAGCTGAAGAACGCCGCCGCGAATGCCGGAGCAGCCGAGGCTGCCGGACTTGTCGCCAACGCCGGTACATACTTCAGCACCGCCGAAGAGGCAGCCGCGAAGGCAGCCGCCGCCGCGGAGATCATTGATGCCGTCGCCGACGGTCTCGGAAACGAGAGCGCATCTCTGACCGTTACAGCGGACGAGGCTGACCGTGCGATCATATCCGAAGTAGCCGAGAGCGTGACCGAAAATGTCCTCGCTTCCTTCAAGGCGACCGACGCCGAGGCTGTGTACAACACTACAAAGTCGACTTACGACAAAGCCGTTACCGAAACCACCGATAATATAAAGAGGCTTGCACAGGCTGTCGCAAACAGGACGAATACCGCGAATGCGGCTCTCGCAGCCGGCATTTCGGAAGCCGACCTTGCAAACGCCATAGCCCTTTCCGAGGCAAAGTACACGGCGATAAAGAAAGTCAGCGCCGCGAAAGAGAGCGAAACGCTTTACAACAACGCTTTCTATGACTACAAGGCTAAGATAGCGTCCTACTATGCGGAACTCAAGAAGACCTACGATACTTACGCCGGCAGCAATGCCGCGCTCAAGGATGCTCTTGCAAAGCTCGCGACTTATGAGCAGGCAAACGCCGATGCCGAAGCCGCAGAAGCTCTTGCGGGAGTGAACCCGAGCGATTCCAACAAGGACAGCGCGACCTCCGCCCGCAAGACCGCGGATGACAGGAAGGCTGAATACGACGCGCTTCCCGAAGCCGACAGAAATGCCGCAAAGGCTGCCGCCGACGCCGTTGCCGCGGCTGTCGCAGCGAACACCGATACGGCATATGCGACGCTTGCAAAGCTCGCTTCCGAGCTTAGCGATGCGAAGGCAGCAGTCAGCGCCGCCGCACCGGGATACGCCGAATACCAAGTTCTCTTAACCAAATCGGAAGCTGCACTGAAGGCTTACAACGAGAACAAATTCGCTCTTGAGAAGAAAGCAGCCGACGAAAACTACAACACGGTTGCTGCCGCTTACAACGCCGTTGCCGGTTCGGATACTATCAGGACCGCGAAAGAGATCACGGCTCTTGCGGATGCCCTCAGCAAGGCAACGACCGGGCTTGAGGCAGCGAAGACGACCTACGACGCCGCCAAGGAAGTATTTGACAAGACCGGACTTGAGGAAGCCGCATACAATACGGCTAAGACCGCATACGAGACCGCACTTACCGTTATGACGACGGCGCAGGCGGACCTCGACGCCGCGAGAAACGCCTCCACGCACAAGACCGAGTTCGAGGCTGTCGAGAAGGCATACAGCGAACAGCTTGCCGCCAAGGCAAATAACGATCTCATAACCGCCATTGACGGTTATATCAAGACCGAGGTAGACGGACTCTTCGGTGCGAGCGCCGAGATGATCGACGCGGTTAATAAGACCGCCGATTACCTTATCAAGAGCGCAAAGGCTACCGAAGCCTCCGCGACCTACAGGACCTACATCTCGAAGATCGACAGCGCGGTATCCTCCATCAAATCGAGCATCTCGACTATGAAGAACTCGGTGAGCCTCGCAGAAGCGGCTACGAAGTCGCTCAAGGAGAAGTACGAGGAGATCCTTGCCGATCCTACCGCGACCGCTATCGAGAAGCAGAGCGCAAAGCAGTTCTACGAATCCGCGGTAGCCAATACGAAGAAGGCGAGCGATAACCTTGCCGCCCTCGAGAAGGATTACGACGAGCTTCGCAAACTGACCTACAATGAGGCGCTTACGAAGGCGAAGGTCATCATCTTCGGTCAGGAGACCGTCGATGCCGACAGCAATGCGGTCACCGAGGCTCTCAGACTTCTCAACAATGCTCTGAATGTTTCGGAAGAAGCACTCAAGGTCATTGATGCCGAGTGGAAGAAGATGGTAGACGCCGCGAAGCGCTACACCGAATCCGCGAATGCTCTTGAAACGATGGCGAACATGGACTTCTGGTCGATGAGCAAGGCGGAGAAGGAAGAGTACAAGGCGAACCTTGTTATCTACTCTTACAGAAAATCGGTTGCCGAGGAAGAGCTTCGCGCCGCGAATGAGGCGCTGAGCCAAAGCCTCCTCACCTTCAAGGACAATAACGGCTACAGAAACCTTGCAAGATACCGCAACAGCGCTGAGACAGCTCTCCAGCAGCTGCTCGTGGATCTTGAATACGCCGAAACGCTGAAGAACCTCTATGACGCGGATGCGACCGCGACCGAAGAGGATAAGGCTTACGCCGCCGGGAAGTACAATGATCTCAAGGCACTCTGCGACAAGTACAGTGCGATGCTTGAAAAGGCAGACGCTCTCCTCGCGCAGATCCGCGCATCCGCCCTTGAGCAGGAGCTTATAGACGAGAATTTTGAGATCACGAACAACACAAAGGCGCAGGACCTCTTCGATGCGACGCTCAATACGAAGAAGCACAATAACACCGTCATCGAGTCGACAAAGTACACCTCCTCCGACGGATCCATCGTGGCGGTGACCTACGGCGGTAAGGACGGCGATGACAACAAGGCATACCGTACCTTCATCCTCAACTACAATTCCTTCGCAATAACCGTGACCTATAACGGAGTCGAGTACACGATCCCCGCATACGGCTACAAGGTTATAAATCACTGAGAAAGGAGAAGCAAAGACAATGACTGAAAACATTAAGATGAACGGCACCGAAACAAAGAAAAATGCCGGAGCCAAGAAGAAAAAACGCGGTCATGCCTCGCTTGATAAGCGCAAGGCGCGTGCCGGTTGGATATTCGTCGCTCCGTTCGTTGTCGGATTTCTCTTCATTTATTTTCCCATAGTTCTGCAGTCGATAAAACTGAGCTTCTTCACGATGGAGACACTTGCCGGCGGAGGCTACACCCTTGAGTGGGTCGGCTTCGAGTTCTACCGTAAGGCGCTGTTCGTAAATCCGAAGTTCGTGCAGACGCTTGTCACGGGTATCGGAGATATGATCTTCGAGATCCCCGCGATAATAATCTTCTCGCTCTTTATGGCGGTCCTTCTGAACCAGAAGATGGCGGGAAGAGCATTCTTCCGTGCGATATTCTTCATACCGGTTATCCTTTCGACGGGTATCATGGAATCGATCAACAGTGCGAACATCCTTGATGAATACATGGATGAAGGTATCTCGGACGGTACGGAGGCGAGCACTACGGATCAGATAGCCTCGGCGATGGACATTCAGGCACTATTCTCGGGAATGGCGGTCGGATCCGAGTTGGCGGAGATAGTTGCCGACTGGGTCAACAGGATATTCCAGATAGTCAACCGCTCGGGCGTTCAGATGCTGATATTCCTTGCCGGACTTCAGTCGATCTCGCCTACGATCTACGAATCGTGCCAGATAGACGGCGCGACCTCGTGGGAGACTTTCTGGAAGATCACATTCCCGATGATAAGTCCTATGATCCTCGTCAACGCGGTATATACGGTCATAGACTCATTTACGACAGATTCAAATACGATAATGAAGTTTATCTCAAACGAGTATCTGCAGCCCGACGGAAAGGGAACGAGTACGGCAATGGCGTGGATGTACTTCCTTATCGTAATAGCAATGGTCGGTATCATCGCGGCGATATGCTCCGCCTTCGTGTTCTACCAAAGACGGAATGACTGAGAAAGGAGAGAAAAGAAATGGATGCAACAATGAATTCAAATTCATACCGCGATCCGCATAAGAAGGTAAAGGTCGAATTCGACCGTGCGCCTCTCTCTCAGCGGCTCAAGGCAAAATATCTCTCCTTCTTCTTCTTAAAGAAGGTGGGCTGGTACCTCTTCAGGCTTATACTTCTGATAGGTATCGCGTATGTCGTGATCTACCCCTTCATCACGAAGATCGCGGGTTCGGTAATGTCGCCCGAGGATTTCGTCGATGTCACGGTACTTATTATACCGAAGCACTTCACCTTTGACACCTATACGGCGATATTCAACGAGCTGGGATACAGCGAGGCGTTCCTCAACACATTTATGCTGTCGGTCGCCTGCGCAGTTATCCAGACGCTGAGCTGCTGCCTTATCGGCTACGGACTTGCAAAGTTCAAGTTCAAGGGTGCAAAGTATGTCTTCCTCGCCGTCATACTGACGATGATAATCCCTTACAGAACACTTTACAGCTCTATCGTGAGCTTCTTCGGAAACTTCGATATAAGAGGCCCCATCTCGTCGCTCGTAGACGGTCCCGGACTCTTCACCCTGCTCGGAATGGCGGGTCTTGAGGATCTCTACTACGGTGTGAACATCAACAACACCTATATCCCGCTCATACTGCTCTCGGCTGCGGGACTTGCGTTCAAGAACGGACTTTATATCTTCCTTCTGAGGCAGTTCTTCCGCGGAGTTCCCGATGAGCTTGAGGAATCGGCGTACATCGACGGTTCGGGAACGATAAGGACATTTATCAGCATCATCCTGCCGCTTTCGGTGCCGATGATGATAACGGTATTCCTCTTCTCGTTCTCGTGGCAGTGGACCGATATAGACTATACCGGAATGTTCTTCACTTCGACGAAGACGAAACTGCTGTCGAACATAGTCGGTATACCCGCGTCGCTCGCGTTGAAAGCAGAGGACTATGCCGCCGGCAAGAACCTCTATGAGGCGGCGATAAGGAATACCTGCGGACTTATGATAATCGCGCCGCTGGTCGTCGTTTATATATTCTGCCAGAAGTTCCTGGTACAGGGTATCGAACGCTCCGGTCTTACCGCAGATTGATATTTCCGCAAAAAGCAAAATATCCCCCGCACCGATAGGTGCGGGGGATATTTTAATAAATGTCCTTCTTTTCGGCAATGTCGAAAAAGAGCGCGCCGCCGATCACGATCAGCAGGGTCATTGCTATATGCTCGAAGTAATCGGGGTAGATAAGCTCGGCGTAGTCGTGATAGTTAGCGCTTATGTAAATAAGGTCGGGAAGAAGGGCGAGCGAGGCGATGGCGACCGTCGGCAGACCTATGAGCAGTATCAGCACGGATCTGCGCGAGAGGTTATTCAGCCCCGAAAGAAACAGCCTTGTGCGCGATGTTCTGTTTTTCATGGGCAGGTATCCTTTTTTGTTTATATTCTAACGCAGAGAACGCCCGATGTAAAGCTGTAAGTCCTTCAAGCCGAGAAAAGACGCGGAAGATATGGAAGAAACAGTTTACAAAACGGCGTTTTTATGCTATAATAAGGAAGAATTACAAGAAAAATCATTTTCGGAAGGGCCCTCCGAACCTCCGGAGGTCGGGTGAAACAAATGAAATGTCCCTATTGCGGATATCCGGACAGCAAGGTCATAGACTCGCGCCCCGCGTCGGAAGGGACAAGCATCCGTCGCCGCCGTGAGTGCCTTTCGTGTCAGAAGCGCTTCACGACCTTTGAGATGCTCGAGACTATGCAGATAACCGTCGTGAAGAAGGACGGAAGCCGCGAGCTTTTCGATAAGCAGAAGCTGCTTTCGGGACTTTACCGCGCCTCGCATAAACGCCCGATAGACCCCTCCGCGATAGCCGATTCGATAGAGAGTGAGCTTCTTAACAGCCTTGTTTCGGAGGTCACGACCGCGCAGATCGGCGAGATGGCTATGGAGAAGCTGAAGGCGGTCGACGATGTAGCCTATGTGAGGTTTGCGTCGGTCTACCGCGAGTTCAAGGATGTCGATACCTTCCTTGATGAGCTGAAGAGCCTTCGCCGCCACCGCCCGCGCCGCACGAGAAAGAGCGGCAAGGAGGGCGAATGAGCCTTCTCTGGAACCCTTGGCACGGGTGTAAAAAGTACAGCGAGGGTTGCCTTAACTGCTATGTTTTCCGCATCGACGGAAAGCACGGGCGCGACGCTATGAGGGTCGGGAGGAATGCGTCGTTTGACCTGCCGCTGAAAAAAGGTGCCGACGGATATAAAATAAAGTCGGGAGAGCGGGTATATACCTGCCTGTCTTCCGACTTTTTTCTTGATACGGCGGATCCGTGGCGGCGCGAGGCGTGGGAGATCATGCGCCGCCGACCCGACCTTGAATTTTTTATAATCACGAAGAGGATCCTGCGCTTTCGCGAGAGCCTTCCCGACGATTGGGGCGGGGGCTACCCGAATGTCACGGTCGCCGTGACCTGCGAGAATCAAAGGCGTGCCGACGAGCGGCTGCCGTACTTTCTGTCGCTTCCGATAGCCCGTAAGGAGATAATCTGCGAGCCTCTGCTCGGTGAGATCGACCTCTCGCCCTACCTGTCCCCGGAGATAAGGGGCGTTTCGGTCGGCGGAGAGTCGGGCGAGGGCGCAAGGGTTTGCGATTTTGATTGGGTGCTGACGATCCGTGACGCCTGCTATTCTGCCGGAGTGCCTTTTACCTTCAGGCAGACCGGCGCGAATTTCAAAAAGGACGGAAGACTTTACTCTGTCCCGAGAAGAGAGCAGGCGAAGCAGGCAAGGCTCGCCGGTATAGACCTCAGTTGAAGCCGTAACGCGCTCCCGAATTGAGCGAGGATTCGATGCGAAGAAGGCGGTTGTACTTTGCCACGCGTTCGCCGCGGCAGGGTGCGCCGCTTTTTATGAAGGGCGAGGCGGTAGCTACGGCGATGTCCGAGAGAGTCGTGTCCTCGGTCTCGCCCGAACGGTGAGAGAGGATGAAACGGTAGCCGGCGTCCTTCGCCTTGCGGATGACATCAAGGGTCTCCGAGAGAGTGCCTATCTGATTCGGCTTTATGAGGATGGCGTTCGCCGCGCCCGCCTCGATCCCGGTGCGAAGGCGCTCGGTGTTCGTAACGAAGAGATCGTCGCCGACGAGCATCGTCTCGTGTCCGAGACGGCGGGTAAGCTCTGCCCAGCCCTCGAAGTCGGTCTGGTCAAGTCCGTCCTCGACCGACATTATCGGGTAGGTGCGGGTGAGCTTTTCTATATAGTCTATCATTTCGTCGCGGGTCTTCGATTCTTTCCGCTTCGGAAGCTCGTACTTCCGGCTCTCGGCGGAGTACCATTCGCCGGTCGCCATGTCAAGGGCGATCTTCACGCGGTCGGTGTCGTATCCCGCGCGGCTTATTGCGCGGACGATGAGGTCGAGAGCCTCCTCGTCGGATGAAAGATCGGGTGCGTATCCTCCCTCGTCTCCGACAGTCGAGGCGAGGTCTTTCTTTTTCAGCAGAGCACCGAGGGCGTGATATATCTCACTTCCCATGCGAAGAGCCTCCGAGAAGCGCTCGGCGCCGATCGGGACTATCATAAATTCCTGTATCTCTACATTGTTTGACGCGTGCGCGCCGCCGTTGAGGATGTTCATCATCGGGATCGGGAGGCGGTAGGAATCGGCACCTCCGAGATAGCGGTAGACCGGCATACGGTAGAAGTTTGCCGCCGCGCGAGCCGTTGCGAGCGATACCGCAAGGGTCGCGTTAGCGCCAAGCTCGGACTTGTCCTTCGTCCCGTCGAGCGAGAGAAGGATGCGGTCAAGCTCGTGCTGCTCGGTCGGGCATACCCCCGCGATGGCGGGAGAGATCCTGCGGCAGACATTGAGTACGGCGTCAAGGACGCCCTTGCCGGAGTAGCGGGTCTTGTCCCCGTCGCGCTTTTCTTTTGCCTCGTAGGTACCGGTGGAGGCTCCGGAGGGTACTCCGGCGACACCTACCGTGCCGTCGGTGAGGAAGACCGTCGCCTCGACGGTGGGATTTCCGCGCGAATCAAGTATTTCGCGCGCCGTGCATCTTGCGATCTGAGGTTTCTGCATATATATTTGTCCTTTCATTCTTGTTTGGTCTTAGTATTCTCACCGCCGCACGCGAATATTCCTCAGCTTATCACGCAAAAAACATTGATTTTTCGGCTGAAATATGGTACAATAAAATTATCTCTATAAAAGATTTGGCGGTGAAGGCGTGATATATTCATATACACCCGACCGGCAGAAAAAAACGGGGACCGCAGTCGCTTTCCTTTGCTTTTTTGCCGCCCTGATACTGCTTTTTCCGACGCTCGGCAACGACACCGTGATAAATATTGTAAGGAGCCTTGCTCCGGTCTGCGTGCTTGTCGGATTGCTTGTCATCGACAGGCTCGTCCTGACCGTTTACACCTACGCCCTCGGAAGGGACGACAAAACGGGCGAGGTGCTGTTCGAGGTGACAAAAAGGCACGGACGGCGGCTCACTGTCGTCTGCCGCATTGCCGCGCGGGATATCTGCGCGGTGAAGGACGCCTCGGGCGGTGAAGGCTCGTACAGGGCGCCGAAGGACACCGTGAGATATTCCTATTGCCCCGCACTCCCCAAAAAAGAGAGGACCGCTCTGCTCGTTTCTGACGGTGACGGCGAGTGTGTGGTATTCATATCCGCCGACGAAAGGCTTCGCGACCTTCTCGGATCGTTTTCGTCGGAAAAGAAAGATAAGAGGTAAGCCTTATGACCGAAAAATATACGATAGGCCTTGATTTCGGAACTCTGTCGGGGCGGGCGCTGCTCGTCCGCATCTCGGACGGAGCCGAGCTTGCCACGCGGACGATGGAGTATCCGCACGGGGTGATGGACAGGTGCCTTGCCGCGAGCGGCGAGCCTCTTCCGCCCGATTTCGCGCTTCAGGACCCGAGAGATTATCTTGAGGTGCTTGATTACATACTTCCGGGAGTCATTGCGGACGCCGGAGTCGATAAGGAGAATATAATAGGTATCGGTGTGGATTTCACGACCTGCACGATACTGCCGATAAGGGCTGACGGTACGCCGCTCTGCTTTGAGGAAAAGTACCGGTGCGAGCCGCACGCCTATGTGAAGCTCTGGAAGCATCACGCCGCCCAGCCCTACGCCGACAGAATAAACGAAACTGCCGAAAAAATGGGCGAGGAATGGCTTGCAGCCTACGGCGGAAAGATCTCGAGCGAGTGGTATTTCCCGAAGGTATTCGAGGTGCTTGACCGTGCGCCGCAGGTCTACGCCGATGCCGACTTTTTTGTCGAGGCGGGGGATTTCATAAATATGTACCTTTGCGGTGAGCTGAAAAAGAGCTACACCTACGCCGCGTCGAAGGCCATGTACGATATGGAGAAGGGCTATCCTTCGCGCGAATTTTTTGCCGCGCTCGACCCGCGCTTTGCCGATGTCGTGAAGGAGAAGACCGATGCTCCTATGGTATATACCTGCGGAAAGGTCGGGAATGTGAGAAAAGAGATCGCCGAGAGGTACGGACTGAGTGAAAAAACGGTCGTAGCTCCCGCCCAGCCCGACGCTCATGTGGCGCCCTCGGCACTTAATATGCACACGGCGGGCGATATGTGTGCAATTATGGGCACCTCGTCCTGCTATATGCTGATAGATGACAAGAGGCGTAATGTGAAGGGCATCTGCGGAGTCCTCCGCGACAGCCTTACCCCCGGTTTCTGGGGATACGAATCGGGACTTTGCTGCTTCGGCGACGCCTTTGCGTGGGCGGCGGACAATATAGCTCCCGCGTCTTACCGCGATGAGGCTGACGCGCTCGGCATTTCGGTGCTTCAGCTCCTTATAAGGAAGTGCGCCGAAAAAGCTCCCGGAGAGACGGGGCTTGTGGCTCTCGATTGGCTGAACGGCAACCGGAATGTGCTGATAGATTCCGATCTTTCGGCAATGATAATAGGTATGGACCTCCGCACCCGCCCCGAGGACATAATGCGCGCGCTGATAGAGGCTACGGCATTTGCCACAAGGGTGATAACCGAGACTATCGAGTCCTCGGGCGTGAGCATCCGGCGCATCATCGCCGCGGGAGGGATCGCGCGCAAGGACGCTTTCACGATGCAGCTCTTCTCCGATGTACTGAAGAAGGATATAATCATCGCAGAGTCGCGGCAGATACCCGCGCTCGCCTCGGCGGTCTATGCGGCGGCGTCGGCGGGAGAGGATCTGCTTGACTGTATGGAGCGGATGAGCCACCTTTCGGATACGGTGTATCATCCGAACGAGGCGGCATCCGAGGTCTATGACGAGCTGTATAAAGAATATCTGTCGCTCTATGACTACTTCGGCAGGGGACAGAACGATGTTATGAAGCGGCTCAGAAGGATAAAAGAAAATTCAGGAAAATGATCCGGGAGGTGCCGAATGGCAAAAAGAGGCTGGCGTATCGCCGGAAGGGTACTCAAATACCTCGGAATAGTGCTTGTTTTCTCGGTAACGGGATTCATCATCTGGAGGATGCTCTCCTCGGGTGATCCGTCGGGAATGAAGACCATTATGGTAAATAAAAACACAGTTGCGGCATATGATGCGAGTGAGGACGGGAGCCTCTATATGTTTTATCAGGGGCAGAACGACATCACGCGCGGCGAGAAGAACGCGGGATACTTTTCGGTATCGCAGGTAGCGTTCATTCCCGAGGCGCATCAGCTTCAGGTGGTCGTGCGGTACAACAACAGCACCCTTCGCTCGGTGGCGAAGGATCTCGGACTCGATGAGGTCCCCGACCGCGACGCCGATGTCTTCGATGTCACGGTGGCGATAAGTACAGACCTTACGCCCGACGATGACAGCGACAATGACCTCAGCGCGAAGGAGAACCCGAAGAGCGTTTCCGAGACGCGCTATCATCCATCGGAGATGAAGAAGGACAAAAAGAACCTCTACAATTACAGGAAATTCATCTTTGACGGCATAGATATAGATGATAAGCTGACGCTGGCGGTCTACCTTGACATAAGGTACGCCGGAGGCGGCGAGGTGAACTACGACGAGGAGGCTATCGGGACTCTTTGCCTTTACGACTACGCGTCGAAGAACCGGACGAGGGAATTCACCCGCGCCGACCGCGACGCGATACTGAGCTTCAGGAAGGAGAACGGCGAAGGCTGATCCTTCGGAGGAAGGGAACTATGGATATAAACAAATGCAATGCCTGCCGTGAAAGGTGCGGCTTCGGCGACCTTATGGTGGGGCTTTCGCGCCTGCCGGGGATAGGGAAGCAGGCGATAGACGACCTTCTCTCGGAGGTCGACGCGGTGCGCCGCCGCGATCCGGCGGCAAGGAGCAACCTTGAGGTGCTGTTTCTCTATTCGGGGGTGCATGCGCTGATAGCCTACCGCGTGGCGCATAAGCTCTATGTGTCGAAGCATTATTTCCCGGCGAGGCTTATAAGCCAGCTCGCGCGCTTTGCGACGGGGATCGAGATACACCCGGGAGCGAAGATAGGGAAGGGACTCTTCATCGACCACGGAATGGGGGTCGTCATCGGTGAGACGACCGAGATCGGCGACAACTGCACGGTCTATCAGGGCGTGACCCTCGGCGGAACGGGCAAGGAGCAGGGCAAGCGTCACCCGACGCTCGGCGACAATGTCATGGTAGGTGCGGGGGCGAAGGTCCTCGGTCCCGTGACGCTCGGTGACAATTCAAAGATAGCCTCGGGAGCCGTGGTGCTTCGTGACATCCCCGCCGAGAGTACGGCTGTCGGCATCCCCGCGAAGGTCGTCAGGAAGGGCGGCAGGCGGGTAAATGACGACATGGACCAGATCCACATCCCCGATCCGGTGGCGCAGGAGCTTCGCCGGCTCGAGAAGAAGATAAGTGCGCTCGAAGCCGAGCTTGCCGAATACAGGGCTGCCTCCGAAAAAAAGACAGGAAAGAAAATCAAAAAGGAAGACAGGAAAGACTGATATGCAGATATACAATTCGCTGACAAGGACAAAAGAAGAATTCAGACCGATCGAAGAGGGAAAGGTGAAGATGTACACCTGCGGCCCCACGGTCTATCATTTCGCGCACATAGGGAATCTCCGCTCCTACATTATGGAGGATGTGCTTGACCGTTACCTCCGCTATGCGGGCTACGATGTCACGCGCGTGATGAACATCACCGATGTCGGACATCTCACGAGCGATGCCGACACGGGTGAAGACAAGATGCTGAAGGGCGCGCGCCGCGAACACAAGACGGTGCTTGAGATAGCGAAGTTCTACACCGACGCTTTCTTTGAGGACTGCCGCAAGCTGCGGATAAGGACTCCCGATGTCGTTCAGCCGGCGACGGGTTGCATTGACGATTTCATAAAGGTCATCACCTCGCTGCTCGAGAAGGGATACGCTTATATTGCCGGCGGGAATGTCTATTTTGACACCTCTAAGCTCGAAAAGTATTATGTTTTCAACGATTTTGAAGAAGAGGATCTTGCCGTCGGCGTCAGAGAGGGCGTTGAGGGCGACGAAAACAAGAGGAACAAGGCTGACTTTGTGCTTTGGTTCACGAAGTCGAAATTCGACGCGCAGGAGCTTAAGTGGGACAGCCCGTGGGGTGTAGGCTACCCCGGCTGGCACATCGAATGTTCCTGCATAAGCATGAAATATCTCGGCGAGTATCTTGACATTCACTGCGGAGGCATCGACAACGCCTTCCCGCATCACACGAACGAGATCGCGCAGAGCGAGGCTTACCTCGGGCATCCTTGGTGCCACTATTGGTTCCATGTGCATCACCTGAACACGACGAGCGGGAAGATGAGCAAATCTTCGGGCGAATTTCTGACCGTTTCACTCCTTGAGAGCAAGGGCTACGCGCCGGAGGTCTACCGTTTCTTCTGCATGCAGTCGCACTACCGCAAGTCGCTGGTCTTCTCCTACGAGGGACTTGACAATGCGAAGGCTGCCTACCGCAAGCTCGTCTCGCGCATTGCCGCGCTCAGTCCCGACGGCGAGGTGGACAGGCAGGCGTTTGAGAATCTCCGTGCCGGCTTTGTCGCGGCTCTTGACAACGATATGAACACCTCGCTCGCCGTGACCGCCTACTACGATGTGCTTAAGGCTGACACGAACGATGCGACTAAGCTCGCGCTGATAGAAAATTTTGAGCAGGTGATGCAGCTCGGTCTGCTCGACGCCGTGTCCGCCTTCCGTGAGGAAGAAAAGGCGAAGGACGCCCCGTCGGATGACGACCGCTGGATCCTTGACCTTATCGAGGCTCGCGCAGCGGCGAAAAAGGCAAAGAATTACGCCGAGGCTGACCGCATCCGCGGCGAGCTTTCGGCGAAAGGCATCACCCTTGTCGACACAAAGGAAGGCACTACCTACAAAAAGGCTTGACGGGGGATACGAAGGAACGATACGGGAGCTGCGGGAAACTTTCTTGAAAGAAAGGTTTCCCGCACCCTTCAAAGAACTTTTCTGAAAGGTTATGGCAATATTGCCTTGTCTCGCGGCATTTTGCCTGTGGCAAAACTATGGTGGATTTTTGGAAAAGCTCCTCAAAAGTCTGCAAGCAGCCTTTTATCGGACTTTTCAAAAATCCACCGGAATTTTCCCCCGCGGGGGAAAATTCTGTCCCGAGACAAGGGTTTAAGGCGTTTAACCTAAAGGCAAAATTCACCGACAGGTTGAACATTTTGCGCAAGATTTACGCAAGATTTACGCAAGATTTACGCAAGATTTACGCAGGATGCTCTATCTATCGGTAAGCATTACCTTAAGATTGGATCTATCAGAGAGCTTTGCTTTAAGCTCAAACGGTTTTATCACTTATTCCGGGCAGAATTTCGCCTCGCAGAGGGGAAATTCCGGCGGATTTTGCAGAGGACGAAAAGGGGATGCTTGCATACCCTTGAGTCCTCGGCAAAAATCCACCAAAGTTTTGCCACAGGCAAAATGCCGCGGAATAAGGCGTTATTTCCGTAGTTTCCCGAAAAGTTCTTTGAAGGGTGCATTTCCTCACCTGCGGTGAGGATAAACTTTCTTCCAAGAAAGTTTCCCGCGTCTCCCGTCCGCCGCGTCTCCCGTCGAAAACAGACCAAACAAAGCAGAGGAAAACCATGAAAAAATTTTTTGAGAAATACAGGGAAATAATAGTTTACATAGGCGTAGGGCTTCTTACGACGATCGTCTCCTACGGCGTGCGCTTTGCGGTGCTGTACGCCTTCGCGGCGATACTTCACATTGACATCGGTGCGACCGAGGGGGCGGATCTCGCCGCGGCGTCGACTCTTCGCACGGTCGCCGTGAGCCTCGGCTGGGTCGCCGGTGTGATCTTCGCCTTCTTCACCAACAAATGGTGGGTCTTCCGCGACAAGGCGAAGGAAAAAGGCGCGGTCGCGGCGCAGTTCGGCAAATTCGTCGGCTCGCGTGTCGGCACATACTTTGTCGAGCTTGGCATCGGCGTGCTTGTTCCGATGATCCTGCTCGCCTGCGGATACAGGGAATTTCACCTTATCATCGACATAACGCCCGATCTTATTGCGACGGCGGTATCCATCGTGGTCGTGACCGTACTGAACTATATTTTAAGCAAGCTGCTCGTTTTCAGAAAGAAAAAGGGCGAAGAAAAGGAGGACAAGACAAATGGCTGATGTAAAGTTGCTCGGCTACTCGGTCAGTGAGATGAGCTTTGTAAACAACATTCAGAAGACCGAGACCTTTGAGCTTACGAACAGGTGCGCGTATAACCTCGGGTTTGCGCAGAACCGCCTCTGCCGCGGGGAGATGACGGCGGAGGTCTTCAACAAAAATAATCCGAAGAGCTTCTGCCTCAAGGTAAAGCTTGTCGGAAACTTTGTGCGTGAGGACGACGCGCCGCAGGACGATGTGCACAGAACGACATACAAGCTGCTTTTCCCGCATATCAAGGCGATAATAACCTCGCTGACGGTGGCGGCGAATGTACCGCCGATCTTCTTCCCCGACATAAACATTGACGGGCAGAGTGTCTATATGATGGAAAATCCTAAGAAAATCTGAAAAACAGTTGACTTTCGTATGTTTCGTGGTATAATTATACCGTAAAAGAGTAAGAGCGATGGCGTGAAGTGCCGGAGGGACGGGGAGTTGCCGTCCGGACGAAGTCGGGGATACCCGACGCGGTCACCGTTCTGCATCCCGCTTTATACGGCAAACGGTAATTGATAGGGGACTGCCGCATGGAGCGACGGTCCCTTTTATCTTGACCGTCGGTTTATGTGAGGGCTTTTTTTCTGCACTTCCTTTTGACCGAATACGGGAAAAAGGAGGAATTTTATATGGAAAACTCGATTACAAAAAAGCAGACCCTTAAAGAAACTCTTATCTCCGATCTTCGCGCACCGACAAGGCTGAGGATCATCGTCGCCGCGGCGCTTCTTGCCGCAATGAGCTTCATCCTCGGAAAATTTCTTCAGATCCCGAACCCGTTTATGGAGGTAATCAGGATCAGCTTCGAGAATCTTCCGCTGATGATAGCCGGAATATGCTTCGGGCCTCTCGTCGGGGCGATGACGGGAGCCGTCGCCGATCTTGTCGGTTGCCTGCTTTACGGCTACACGATAAACCCGCTGATAACGCTCGGCGCGGCTGCGGTCGGCTTTGTTTCGGGCGCCGTGTCACACTATCTTATAAGGAAGCCGCTCGTGCTTTCCGTCGGGCTTTCGGTGCTTTTCTCGCATCTTGTCGGCTCGGTCGTCGTGAAGTCGTTCGGGCTTGCCGCATGGTACCTTACAAAATACAATATGGGGATCCTTGAGCTGATGGGATGGAGGCTCCTTGTCTACACCATAACGGGGATCGCCGAATTTACCGTGATCTGTCTGCTGATGCGGAGCCGCGTGTTCCGCGCACAGCTCGAAAGGTTGACTGAAAAGAAAAAATGAACTATCAGGAATCGCTTGAATATATCCACTGCGGATTTTTCGGGGGGACGCGCCCGGGCCTTGAAAGGGTAGGGGAGCTTCTGTCACTGCTCGGAGATCCGCAGGACAGCCTTCGTTTTATCCATATTGCGGGGACGAACGGAAAAGGCTCGGTCAGCGCGATGACCGATTCGGTGCTTCGCGCGGCGGGATACCATACGGGGCTTTACACCTCGCCCTACCTTGAACGCTTCAACGAGCGCATGGTCTGCGACGGCAGGGAGATCTCCGACGGGGAGCTTGCCGAGCTGACCTCCTATGTAAGACCCTTTGCCGAGTCTATGAAGGATAAACCCACCGAATTCGAGCTTATCACTGCGGTCGCGATGCTCTTTTTCGCAAGGCATAAGTGCGACCCCGTCGTGCTTGAGGTCGGGATGGGAGGCAGGCTCGACGCGACGAACATAATAAAGACGCCTCTCGTCTCTGTGATAACGGGCATCTCGCTCGATCACACCGCGATACTCGGCGACACGGTGGAGAAGATAGCGCACGAAAAGGCGGGGATAATCAAGCCCGGCGTGCCTGTCATCTTCGGAGGAGGATCGCCCGAGGCTCTGGAGGTCATCGGGACTGCCGCAAAAGAGCGCGGGTGCGACTTTTTCGCGGTCGACAGGGAAAAGATCAATGTCACCTCGTGCGACCTTTCGGGAACCGAGCTTGAATACGACGGTGAGAAGGTAAGGCTCGGGCTGCTCGGACTTTACCAGCCCTACAACGCGGCGACGGCGATAAGCACCGTGCGTGAGCTTCGGAGGCGCGGACTTGACATCCCCGAGGAAGCTCTTGTAAAGGGAATGGCTGAGGCGAAATGGAAGGGCAGATTCGAGAAGCTCTCGGAGAAGGATCCGCTCTTCATCATCGACGGCTCACACAATCCGGAGGGCATCGCTGCGGCTATCATGAGCATAAAGCATTACTTCGGAGGAGAGAAGGTCTGCCTTCTCACCGGAGTCCTGCGCGACAAGGATCACACCTCTATGGCAAGGGAGCTTTCGACGGTCGCCGACAGCGTGTTTATCTTAAAGCCGCCGAACCCGCGCGCACTCGAACCTTCGCTCTATGCAAAGGATTTTGAAGCCTGCTCGGCGCCGGCAAAGCCATTTGACAGCACGGAAGAGGCAGTTCGTACCGCCGTGGACTATGCAAAGAGCAAGAATATTCCGTTGATCGCGCTCGGCTCGCTCTATATGTACGGCGAAATAAAGAGCGCCTTCCTCGGACTGAAATAAAAAACCGAATAACAGTGAGTTCGTAACCATCCTCACTTAAATTAAAACTAAGGAGAAAAAAACATGTCCACCCAGAAAAACAGTAACAGGGTCCGTTTCATCTGCTATGCCGCGGCGATCGCGGCGCTCTACACCGTGCTGACCGAGCTTTCGGCGCTTCTCGGATTGCAGGGCGGGGTCATTCAGTGCCGGCTGTCGGAGGCGCTCTGCGTTCTCGTCTGCTTCACCCCCGCGGCGATACCGGGACTCACGATAGGCTGCCTGATCTCGAACCTTCTGACGGGGGCGGTCGTGTGGGATGTCATCTTCGGCTCGCTTGCGACGCTCATCGGCGCGATCCTCGGCTACCTTATCAGAAGGTGCAAATGGCTCGTTCCGCTCCCCACGGTCGTCGCAAACACGCTCATAGTTCCCTTCGTGCTGAGATACGCCTACGGCGCGCCCGACGCGATATGGTTTATGATGCTGACTGTCGGTGCCGGAGAGGTGATCTCGGCGTGGATCCTCGGATACGCGGTACTGTTTCCTCTTGAAAAGCTCAATAAACATAAAAAAATATTCTGAAAGGAAGCCCTTCTGCGAAGGGGCAGGTAAAGATCCATGAAACTTTCGACACAGACCTCGAGAGCCTTCGGTAAGCTCGGAGAGGACGCGGGACTTAAGCTCCTCGCCTATGCCGGTTACGATGCGCTCGACATTTCGATGTTCTCTATGTGCTGCGACCCCGAGTGCGTATGGCAGCAGGAGGACTACCGCGAACACGCCGCAGCGCTGAGAAAAAAGTGCGAGGACTACGGGATGTATTTCAATCAGGGACATTCGCCTTTCTCGTACAAGTTCAACGAAGAAGGCGTCTTCGAGAACAGATTTATGCCCGACACGATAAGGTCGATAGAGGTCGCCGGACTTCTCGGAGTGAGGAACCTTGTCGTCCACCCCCTGCATCATTTCGTCTATGCGGGACATGCGCAGGAGATATTTGAGAAGAATATGGAGTTTTACCGTTCGCTGATCCCTTATGCAGAGGCGGCGGGCGTGAAGATCTCGCTCGAAAATATGTGGCAGAGGGACCCGATAAGAAAGTACATAGTCGACGATACCCTGGCTGATCCCGCCGAGATGAATGCCTACATCGACGAGCTGAATTCCTTCTCGCCCGTCTTCAACGCCTGCCTTGACATCGGTCATGTGGTGCTTGTCGGACGCGACCCCGCAGAGGTCATACGGACGATCGGAGGAAGGCTCGAGGCGCTTCATGTCCACGACAACAACTACCTTGCCGACCAGCACACTGTGATAGGACACGGCAGGATAGACTACAACGCCGTGATACAGGCGCTTCACGACACAGGTTACAAGGGTGAGTTCACCTACGAGGCGGATGCCTTCTTCGCAAACTTCGAGCTGGCGGAATTCCCGCTCGCGGCAAAGTTTATGCAGGATGTCGGACGCTATTGGATAAGCAAATACGAAGCTCTCTGATCAAAAATACAGCCTCCGCAAACGATGTTTGCGGAGGCTGTATTTTTTTTGTTATTCAGTTCTTGGCGGCGAGTGTGACCGTGACATCTACGGAGGTGCCGTTTCTGTCGACCGTCATAGTTACCTTGTCGCCCGCCTTCTTCGAATTCAGCATCTCAAACACCGTAAGGTCGGGAAGGGTACCGTTCGCCGGATCGTAGACAAGGGTCTGACCGTCAAAGACGGTTATAATGTCTCCCGGAAGGAGGACACCCTTGCAGCCCGAGCCGTCACTTATCTCTCTGACATAGAGTCCTGTCGCGCTTGCCGTGACTGTTTCCGCTGTGTCGGAAAGGTAGACCTTTTTGCCTTCGTTATAGTAGAACTTCTTGCCCGGTGCCTCGGTAGTGACCACGGCAGCCGAGTTGCCGGTGAAGTACAGCTCGGTGTCCTTCTGGACATTGACTATCGTTATCCCGAGGTAGGGGCGGGTCTTGTCATCCGCCTTGAGCTGTTCAAAGAGGTCGGTTATCGTGCTGACGGGGATCGCGAAGCCGATTCCGTCGTTCTGGTCGATCTTGAGCTGGACGATGCCGATGACCTCGCCCTTGTCGTTTATCAGGGGTCCGCCCGAGTTCCCGGGATTGACCGCGGCGTCGAACTGGATGACCTGATGCTGTGTGCCGTCGCTCATCTTCAGTGTGCGCTTGGCGTAGGACACATTACCGACGGTGAGGGTCCACGCACACTCAAGGCTCGAGGGAGTGCCTATGGCGACGACCCTGTCGCCCGTGAGGACGCTGTCATAGTCCGCCGTTTTCGCGACGGGGAACTTTTCATTACCGGTGGGGGTTATCTTCACGACCGCGATGTCGCGCCCCTCGTCGTATCCGACGGTGCGCCCGCCGTAGGTATTGCCGTCGAAGGTGTAGACCGTTATCGTCATGGCATCCTTCACGACATGGTAGTTTGTGATGATGTATCCGTCCTCGGTCATGATAACGCCCGTGCCTATCGAGCCGGTAGTAAGCGCGGTCCTTGTCTGTATCGCTACCGTGAAGGGATTGCAGAGGTCGGCGGTCTCCTGTACCGTGAGGGTCGCGTTGGTCTCGTCGCGGTCATGGACATAGACGACCTTGCTGCCGTTTCCGGGAAGGAATGCCAGCACTCCGATCAGCGCCGCGAGGGCGATAAGGAATGCCGAGAGCATAACGATGCCGAAGGTCATCGCACCCTTTGCCGTGCGCGTTGACTCCTTTTTGCCCTCTCCGCCCTTCCAATGGTAGACAAAGCGTGCGCTTTCGTTTTCCTTTGCGGGAGCTGCGGCGTGAGCCGGCGAAGGGTTCGGCTCGCTTGCGGGTTCGCTTGCGGGTTCGCTTACGGGTTCGGCTACGGGTTCTGTTGAAGGTTCGCTTTCGGGTGCGGGCGCAGGCTCGTTTGCCGGTTCCGATCCGGGCTGAATGTTGTCGTTTCTTTCTTCATCAATCATTGATTCTGCTCCTTTGCGGCTGCAAGAGTAAATCTGAAACGGCAGTATTTGCCGTATTCGCTGTCGACCGAGATGGTCTGATGATGGGCGTCGATGATGGTCTTTGCTATGAACATGCCGAGTCCGACCCCGGTCTTGTCAAGCCCGCGGCTCTTGTCGCCCTTGTAGAACCGCTCGAAGACATAGGGAAGGTCCTCTTCCGAGATACCCTGACCCTCGTTATAGACCGAGACGAGCAGCTTTTCGTCCTCCGAGCGGCTGATGTTCAGCGCGAGCTTTCCGCCCTCGTAAGAGAATTTTACCGCGTTGTCGCAGATATTATACAGTATCTGGTAGATCGCATCGCGGTCGGCAACGGCGAACATATTGTCGCTGTCACATTCAAACGAGACATCAAGGCGCTTTGCGTCGATCTTCTGCTCGAAGGAGATGAGGATCTGGCGTGCCATTTCGCAGACATCGAAGGGCTGCATATTGAACTTCCTGTCGCCCGCCTGAAGCCTTGATATATCAAGGAGCTGGGAGACAAGGCGCGAGAGCCTTCTGACCTCGGTCGCTATCACATTGAGGTAATATTCGTGTTTTTCGGGCGGGATGGCACCCGACAGTATGCTGTCGATGAAGCCGGCTATTGTGGTCATCGGCGTGCGGAGATCGTGCGATACATTTGCCATGAAGGTATTGCGCATCTTTTCGGACGCTTCGATGGATTCAGCCATTCCGTTGAACGCCGAGGCAAGCTCCGCGATCTCGGTGCTTCCCTTGACGGGGATCCTCACGGTATAGTCGCCCGAGGCGAAATTCTTCACGGCATTGCGCATATCGTTGAGCGGTTTCGTTATCATCTCGGTGATGAAGTAGACCGCCACGAGCGCGGCGAGCATCACCCAGAGGCTTGCAAGGATTATCGTCTTGACGATGACGCTGCGAAGGTAGGACTCGCCCGTCGGGACGCAGACAAAGACATTTCCGATATGCTCGTTTCCGTAGGTTATGGCGGAAGCCGAGGCGGTACGGGTGTCGTCGAAAACTCCCTTCACTCCGTGGAGAAAGTCAAGCTCGTTCCCGCTGTTGAAGCTGCTCATATCCTCGACGGCTATCGAAAGACCGGTCGGATAGCGCACATAGTCGCTGTCGACTATCATAAGGATATTGCCGGCGGGGTCGGTTATCATGACCGTAAGACCGTCGGTGTACTTTGTTATTATCTTCATCGTGCGCTTGAATGAATCGCCCTCCGACTCTATGAAGCGGCGGATACGCGGTGTGTCCCCGCTGTCGGAATATCCGTCGGAGGCGTTGACCTTCGCCGAGATATAGTCGCTTGCCGATTCCATTGCGCGCATGACGGCTTTTTCGTTCTCTTCCTGAGAGAAGCGGCTGACCGTTACCGTTGTTATGACGACAAGCGCCGTGAAGGACAGCAGGATTATCACCATAAACGCACTTATATACTTTGAAAATATACTTTTGAACATAGTCACTCCGGTGAAAGATCCGTATATGGCATAATGCCGCAGGAGAAAAGTCCCCCTGCAGCATTATATCGGTTTTATTCAGCTAAGCAACTCGAATTTATATCCGACGCCCCAGACGGTCTTAAGTACCCACTTGTCGGAAACGCCCTCGAGTTTCTCACGCAGACGCTTTACATGAACATCCACGGTGCGGGAGTCGCCGAAGTAGTCGAAGCCCCATACCTTGTCAAGAAGCTGATCGCGGGTGAACACGCGGTTGTAGTTCGAGGCAAGGAAGTAGAGAAGCTCGAGTTCCTTGGGCGGGATGTCTATCGACTTGCCCTTGAGCTTCAGCTCATATTTCTGAAGGCTTATCTCGATGTTTTCGAATTTAACGACTTCGTCGTCGCTCTGTTTCGTGTGTGCCTGGTAGCGACGAAGGACCGCCTTGATCCTTGACGAAAGCTCTTTCATATCGAAGGGCTTTACGACGAAATCATCGGCACCAAGCTCAAGTCCGAGGACCTTGTCTATGATCTCACCCTTTGCGGTGACCATGATAATGGGTTTCGACGAGACTTCACGGATCTCGCGGCAGACCTGATAGCCGTCCTTTTTCGGAAGCATGATGTCAAGAAGAACGAGGTCAGGCTCAAACATCTTGAAGAAGTTCACACCTTCAACGCCATCATTGACTGTTTTGACATCGTAGCCTTCGTTCTCAAAATAGATCTTCAGCATATCACAGATATTGGGATCATCGTCGACTACGAGAATTTTGGTATCTAACATATTGACCTCCTGTAGTTGTATTTACAATAATTTTAAAATACCTTCGGGGAAACCATGTGAAAACGGAGTGAAAATTTACGCATTCAATTGGAATTCTCCCATATATTCACATTATAGCACACATTCCGCGTTTTGAAAAGGGTTTTTGAAGAAATAATTCAAATATTTATTTTCCGCTTGCCAAAAGCCTTCAAAAGGTATATAATAGAACCATTATAAAAGAGAAAGAGGTCTTCACCTTTGTGTGAAGGCGGAGGTAGATTTATGAAGCTCGGTATAGTAGGACTTCCGAATGTCGGAAAGAGTACGCTTTTCAATGCCCTGACGAATGCGGGGGCGGAGTCGGCGAACTACCCGTTCTGCACGATAGAGCCGAATGTCGGAGTCGTTGCCGTTCCGGACAGAAGGCTCGATGTGCTGGCGGAGATGTATCATCCCGAAAAGTACACGCCCGCAGTGATAGAATTTGTTGATATTGCGGGACTTGTGAAGGGGGCGTCGCAGGGCGAGGGACTCGGAAACAAGTTCCTGTCGCATATCCGTGAGGTCGACGCGATAATACATGTCGTCCGCTGCTTTGACAATCAGAACATAATCCATGTCGACGGCAGGGTCGACCCCGTGAACGACGCCGGCGTCGTCAACACCGAGCTGATCCTTGCCGATATAGAGATGCTCGACCGCCGCATCGACAGGGTGAGAAAGGCTATGAAGGGCGACCGCACGCTCGCTTCCGAGCTTGAGCTGCTCGAGAGGGTCAGCGCAGCGCTGTCGGACGGAACACCGGCGAGGGCTGTCGAGATGACCGAGGACGAGAGAAAGCTCCTTGCCGAGTCGACGCTCCTTACCCTAAAACCGGTCATCTACGCTGCGAACATACCGGAGGACGAGGTCGGTACCGAGCCCGAGGGGAACAGATACTATACGGCGCTTCGCGAGGAGGCAGGAAAAGAGGGCGCGGGCATAATTCCGGTCTGTGCCTCGATAGAGGCGGAGATTGCCGCTATGGAGGACGACGAGAAGCAGATGTTCCTTGACGACCTCGGAATAAAGGAATCGGGACTTGACCGGCTGATAAAGGAGAGCTACTCTCTGCTCGGGCTTTGCAGCTTCCTTACCGCGGGACCGAAGGAGGTACGCGCATGGACGATAAAGAAGGGCATGAAGGCGCCTCAGGCTGCCGGCAAGATACATTCCGACTTTGAGCGCGGATTCATACGCGCCGAGGTCATCTCGTACGACGACCTTATCGCGAGCGGCAGTATGACCGTGGCGAAGGAGAAGGGACTCGTGCGCTCGGAGGGCAAGGACTATGTCATGCGCGACGGCGACATCGTCGTCTTCAGGTTCAATGTATGAGGATGCGTAAAAAGAAGCACGGCGCCGAGCGTATCGCCGCCTGTGCCGACCTGCTCATCCCCTCGCCGCCCGAAAAGGACATACGGGAATATTTTACCGCTGAGCGCCCGCTCTGCCTTGAGATAGGCTGCGGCAAGGGCGGCTTTGCCTGCGGACTGACCGCAAAAGAGCAGGGGATAAACCTTGTCGCGGTCGAAAAGTATTCTGATGCCGCCTGCCTTGCACTCGAGAAGGCGAAGTCGAGCGTGTGCAGCCGCCCCGACAACCTCCGCTTTATGATAGCCGATGCCTCGGCTCTCGGGGAGTATTTCCCCGAACACAGCGTTTCCTGCATATACCTGAACTTTTCCGACCCGTGGCCGAAGTCGGGATATTACAAGAGAAGGCTTACATATGCCTCCTTCCTCGAGATATACAGAAAGCTCCTCGTCCCGGGCGGGATGCTCAGGCAGAAGACCGACAAAGAGGGACTCTTTGAATTTTCCCTCGAACAGTTCGCGGCGGCGGGACTTGATATCGTGATGACGACGCGCGACCTGCACAATTCGCCTTATGCCGCCGAAAATGTCGTCACCGAATACGAGGCGCAGTTCTCTGCGAAGGGGATGCCGATATACTCGGCGTGGGTGCGCTTCTGATGGACGAAAAGAAAGAGATATGCGGTGTGCTTCCGGTAGACAAGCACGCGGGCTGCACCTCGCTCGACATCGTGAATATGATCCGGCGGCTGTACGGCACCCGTCGGGTCGGACACACGGGGACGCTCGATCCGATGGCGACGGGCGTTCTCGTCGTTCTGCTCGGACGGGCGGCGAAGGCTGCCGACCTTATCGTGAACGACAGGAAGCGCTATCGTGCGACCCTGCGGCTCGGGCTGACGACAGATACCGAGGACACTACGGGAAAAGTGCTGTCCCGGTGCGATGAGCTTCCGACGCGAGAAAGAGTCGAAGAGGTCTGCCGCACCTTTGTCGGAGAGATCGCGCAGGTGCCTCCGATGTACAGCGCGATAAAGGTCGGGGGAAGAAAGCTCGTCGACCTCGCGCGGCAGGGCATCGAGGTCGAGCGCGAGGCAAGGAAGGTCAGGGTATTTTCCCTTGACATTACCCCGACGGACAGGAGCGACGAATACATTCTTGACGCCGAATGTTCGGGCGGGACCTATATCAGGACGCTTTGTGCCGATATAGGCGCTGCTCTCGGCTGCGGGGGCGCCATGGCGTCGCTCGAACGAAGGCTTTGCGGGGGCTTTGACATCTCGGAGAGCTTCACTGTTGAAACTCTCGGGACTATGACCGAAGAGGAAAGGCTTGCCTGCCTGCGCCCCGTTGAGTCACTTTTCTGCGACCTTCCCGAGCTGAAGCTCGCGCCCTTTTACGAGAGGCTCTGCCGCTCGGGGTGCGAGATATATCAGAAGAAGATCGGGACGGCTTTTCCGGTCGGAGAGAGGCTCCGCATATCGGGGAAAAACGGCTTTTTCGCGCTCGGCGAGGTCAGGGACTATCCCGACGGCAGCGCGGTGAAGACTGTGAAATTGTTTGAATTATAAATAAAAAGGAAGAATAAGAAAAAATGAATTACTGCGGTTACGAATTCGGAGAAAAGACGGTCGAGCTTGCCCTTCGCGCGGAGAAGGATTGCGCGGAGATGTTTGCGAGGACCGATGAGATATGCCTCAAGAGAAGCGCCGAGGTGCTTCAGGCGTTCCAGAAGGAGAGAGTTTCGACCTCCGACTTTATGGAGATAACGGGCTACGGCTTCTACGATGGCGGGCGCGACAAGCTCGAGCGGATCTACTCGGACATTTTCGGCACGGAGGACGCGCTTGTGCGCATCCAGTTCATGTCGGGAACTCACGCGCTCTATATCGCGATGAGCGGGCTTCTCAAATACGGCGACACGATGCTCTGCATCTCGGGCGAGCCTTACGACACTCTGAAGAGCGTCATCGGCATCACGGGGGGCAGCCGCAATTCGCTTATGGCAAACGGCGTAAAATACGAGGCTATCGAGCTTGTGAACAGCGAATTTGACCTTCCCGCGATAGAGGAGAGGCTGAAAAAGGGCGGAGTGAAGCTCGTCCATATCCAGAGAAGCAAGGGATATGCCGCGCGCAAGAGCCTCACCATAGACAAGATAGAGAAGGCGATCTCGCTCGTGAAGCGCGTCGCGCCCGAGGCGATAGTCTTCGTCGACAACTGCTACGGAGAGTTCACCGAGGAGCTTGAGCCGACCCATGTCGGCGCCGATGTTGCCGTAGGCTCGATGATGAAGAATCCCGGCGCGGGTATCGCCGTCAGCGGAGCTTACTGCGTCGGAAGGAAAGATCTCATAAACGACGTAGCCGAGAGGCTGACCTCACCCTGCATCGGCAAGGATCTCGGCGCGAATCTCAATCAGCTCTCCTCGCTGTATAAGGGACTTTTCATGGCGCCGTCGGTGACGAGGATGGCGATAAAGTCGATGATATTCGCCTCGCGCCTGCTTGAGCTTGCGGGCTTTTGCGGCATTGACCCGAGGTATGATGACAGGAGGACGGATATAGTCCAGACGGTCGACCTCGGCAGCGCGGACAACCTGATAAAGTTCTGCCGCGGGCTTCAGAAAGGCTCGCCGATAGAGTCCTATGTCGAGCCTCAGCCCGACGCTATGCCCGGATACGAGGATGAGGAGATCATGGCGGGCGGCTCGTTTACCGTAGGCTCGACCATCGAGCTGTCCTGCGACGGACCGCTGAAGCCGCCCTATACATCGTATATGCAGGGCGGACTGTCGTATGAGTACGGCAAGCTCGGCGTGATGCACGCGGTCGATTATATGCTCGGCGAGTAATACGGCAACATAAAGGAAAATATTTTTGTGGGGGATCTTCTTTCGGGAAGATTCCCCTTTTTCCGTTGCAGGAGTACAACGGGGGATACGCGGGGGATACGGGAGACTCAGGGAACTTTCTTGGAAGAAAGTTCCCCACACCCCTCAAAGAACTTGCCGGCGAATTATAGGAGTAAAGACTTGTCTCGCGGCATTTTGCCTACGGCAAAACTAAGGTGTCTTTTTGGGAAAGGTCTTCAAAAGTCTGCAAGCAGCCTTTCTTCAGACCTTTCCCAAAAAACCACCGGAATTTCACCCCGCGGGGTGAAATTCTGTCGCGAGAAAAGAGATAAAAGCGCTTAAGCTAAAAGTGAAGACCTTACCCGTGGCAATGCCTTCAAAAAGGCATCGTTAGAGCGAGGTCTTCACTTTTAGGGGGCATCGGTTTAACCGTGCGTTCGTCCTGTAAGTGAGCTTCACCTTAAGGTCAAACGGTTTAACCTCTTGTCTCGGGACAGAATTTTCCCCCGCGGGGGAAAATTTCGGTGGATTTTGCCCGAGGGCGAGAAGGGGATGCTTGCATACCCTTGAGTCCTCGGCAAAAATCCACCATAGTTTTGCCGTAGGCAAAATGCCCCGAGACAAAGCGTTACTTCCATAACCTTCCAACAAGTTCTTTGGGGTGCAGGGGGCTTTCTTTCAAGAAAGCCCCCGCGTCCTTCGTCGCATCTCCCGTCTCCGCAGGAACCTTTTTCTGTTTCCGGAATATGATGCTTCCGAGGGGACTTCGCTCCCCGGAAGGAGGACATTATGGAAAAGGAAAAGATCAGGGTCGGTGTCATCGGCGCGACCGGTACGGTCGGGAGGCGCTTTCTGTCGCTGCTTGCCGATCATCCGTATTTCGAGGTCGCGGCGCTTGCAGCCTCGCCGAGGAGCGCGGGGAAGACCTACCGCGAGGCTCTCGGAGGCAGGGGAGATGCCGGCATTTTCGGTGATATGAGGGTCATCGACGCCGCCGACACGCGGAAAATGGCGGAGCTTTGCTCCGTTGTCTTCTGCGCGACGAATCTTCCCCGGGAGGAGACTCTCGCGCTCGAGGAGTCATACGCGCGCGCCGAGCTTCCGGTCATCTCAAACAACAGCGCGAACCGCGGGACGCCCGATGTGCCTATGGTCATTCCGGAGATCAACGCCGGACATTTTTGTGTGATAGAAGCTCAGAAAAAAAGGCTCGGCACCCGCCGCGGCTTCATCGCGGTGAAGCCCAACTGCTCGGTGCAGAGCTATCTGCCGATGCTTTATCCCCTTATCGGGTACGGAATAGAGAAGGTCTTCGTGACGACCCTTCAGGCGGTCTCGGGCGCGGGGCGGACCCTTGAGGATTGGCGCGAGATGCGGGGCAATGTCATTCCCTTCATCGCCGGAGAAGAGGAGAAGAGCGAGCGCGAGCCGCTCAAGATCCTCGGGAAGGTCGAAGGAGGACAAATCGTTCCCGCATCTGCGCCGGACATCTCGGCAAGGTGTATTCGGGTCCCGGTCAGCGACGGTCACACGGCGTCGGTGTTCGTTACCTTTTCGGGCGCGGCGCCCGACCTTGATCTTGTCAAGGGTTTATGGGAGAGCCTTCGCGGACTGCCGCAGGAGCTTTCCCTGCCGAGCGCGCCCGAGCATTTCATTACATATTATAATGAAGAGGATCGCCCGCAGTGCGTCCTTGACCGCGGGCTATACCGCGGGATGGGGATCTCGGCGGGGAGGCTCAAAAAGGACGGAGAGAAGGGAATAAAGTTTATCGGACTTTCGCACAACACTCTCCGCGGAGCCGCCGGCGGCGCACTTCTCAACGCTGAGCTGCTTTACAGGCTCGGGTATCTTGACTGAAATAAAGTAGCCGACCCATTCGGGTCGGCTGACTTTATTGAAGCTTGAATTCTTTTTGGCAAAATGGGCAATGGAGTGGTGACTCGGTCTGAAATACTTTCTTGCTGTATGTAAGTTTTTCACCGCAATGAGGACATTGGACAATAACGAAATCTTCTGTCTGTGTATATTTCGCTTTGTCGTATTTTACTTTTTCATCCAATTCGTGATCTAAAGGATTTTTATCTTTGGATATCGTCAATGTTTCAGAATGTTCAGTGGCATTATTTTTTGGCTTTTGAACCTCTTCACGGTCCGTATTCAATGGCTCTGTTTGCAAATAACGCCTGTCTTTTATCGTTTCCAAAATTGCATGTAATTCGGCAACATTAACAAGAAAAAGTCCCCCTGATGATGTTCGGACTTTTATCGTATTGAATAATCCGATTTCGATATAATTGATTTCACTGTTACTTATACTTTTTTCAATGTGGCCGAAGAAGCAGGTTTGTATCACTCTCTTATCGGTAACTGAGATAATATCATCTGATGCGAGCAATACAATGCATACAATTTGAAGGCAAGGCACAATAAGCAACGCCCAAACGGCGGGGTTGAATGACAAATATTCTAAATTGGCAAAGAAAGTTATACTAGAGAAAAGACAAGCGACAATAGTCGGTATTATTCGAGCGGGGCATGTCCCTAGAGTAATGGTGAGAGATATGGTTACAATCATGGAAAAAAAGCTAAGAAGCAATAATATGTTACTGTTTGCATACATTAAGGTGCTGACGATAAATCCTGCTAAAGTCAGTATTGCACATATTGCTGTGTAAAATATGGTGTAGCTTGAAATTGCATATGAAACCTTGAGATCTGTCTCTTTCATAATTTATTCTCTCCATAAAATATTGTATTGCCACACTTTTTCTCTCTTGCATATAGTCTTCTGCTCTATCGTCGGGCGGGGCTTTTCTTGCCGCCGGTATTTCTTAGATGAATATACAATAAGAAGTCCGATGATTATTTTTATACATAAATCATTTTGTGCTACCTCTTTTCTTCTCCTTTGTTGAAAAATAAAAAAGTGTGACTCCAACAGGAGCCACACCGAAAAATGCAAACTCCTATTGTTGCCACACAATTTCAACAGAAAAGGATACTCTTCCTTGTCATACGAAAACGGAATTTGCGTTTTTGCCAAATTCATTTTTTGTATGACAGAAAAAGAGTATACTACTCCCATGAAAAAAGAGAGGTATCCCGTGTACTGTTGATTCAATTGTGTGGCAAGATAAGTTTATCACACTTTTTTCTTTTTTGCAATATGTTTCGGAAAAAATGCCGTTTTCTTTTCGGGCAAAAATAAAAGCCGTTCGCGGGATCCGCAAACGGCTTTTATTTTTTGAAGCTTATGCAGCGGGTCGACTGCAAAAGCTCCGCAGATCACTGCATTGCGTTGAGCTTCTTTGTGAGATGGCTCTTCTTGTGAGCGGCATTGTTCTTGTGGATGATACCGTGAGCGGCAGCCTGATCGAGTTTCTTTACGGCTGCGGTATAAGTCTCGGTAGCCTTCGCCTTGTCACCCGAAACGACGGCAGCCTCAAACTTCTTTACGGAAGTCTTCAGCTCCGAACGGAACATCTTGTTGCGAAGAGTCTTTGTTTTGATGACCTTTACGCGCTTTTTCGCGGATTTGATATTCGGCAAAATTTTCACCTCCCCCGAAAGATCTTGTGTCTGTATCACGCCCGACACCTGAGAGGGTGCGCCGGTCGTCCGTCCATACAGTTAAATATCATACCACACTTTTCCCCGGATTGCAAGAGGAAGACGAAATTTTTTCCGCTCTCTTCGGCTTTTTTTCTTCGCAAATTTCAAAAAAATCGCATTATAAATAATTTTTTTAAGAATTTGCTTGACAAAGCGCCTTTCGTGTGCTAAAATTTTAAGATGTAATATAATGCGAAATATGCCCTTTTCACGGGTGTAATTTTGTGGAAATCGTAAAGATTTACCTAAAAGTTACAAAAAATTTGCAAGCGACCATAAGGGGTGCGAGCTGCCCGCCGCACCGACTACATTGAATGGAGTGATAAAATTAATGGTCAATGTACAAGAGCAAAGGCTCGGCAAAAATGTAAGAATGAGCTTTTCGCGTACCCGTCGCTCATCTCTCGAGCTTCCGAATCTCGTAGAGATCCAGACGAAGTCCTTCAAGTGGTTCCTTGACGAGGGACTGAATCAGGTGCTTCGCGATGTGTCGCCGATCACCGACTATTCGGGGAATCTGTCGGTCGAGTTCCTTTCTTACACACTTGACAGCAAGCCGAAGTATCCCGTTGAGGAATGTAAGGAGCGCGATGTCAACTACGCGGCTCCGCTCCGCGTGAATGTCCGACTCACGAACAAGCAGACGGGCGAGGTCACCGAATCCTTCGTATACCTTGCCGATTTCCCGCTCATGACCGAAAACGGTACCTTCGTCATAAACGGTGCCGAGCGTGTCATAGTATCCCAGATCATAAGGTCGCCGGGAATGTACTATTCCTCGGAGATCGACAAGACGGGTAAGCGCACCTACGCGACACAGGTCATTCCTTACCGCGGTGCGTGGCTCGAATACGAGACCGACATAAACGGTGTCATCTATGTAAGGATAGACAAGAACCGCAAGATGCCGATAACAATGTTCATCCGTGCGCTCGGGATCGTTCCGAAGAACGGTGAGGTCGCGGACGACAAGGTCGGCAAGTCCGACGCCGAGAAGTATGACTTCCTTATTGAATCAAGAGAGGATGTCTACTCTATCTTCGGCGAGGAGCCTATGCTGAAGGCTACCTTCGAGAAGGACGAGTGCGAGGGCATTGCCGAGCGCAACCGTTCGAAGGTCAGCATCGAATCACTCAAGGAAATATACAAGAAGCTGCGTCCGGGCGAGCCTCCGCTCGTGGATACGGCGCTCCAGCTTCTCAATAACTTCTTCTTCGACCCGAGAAGATACGATATAGCTCCCGTCGGACGCTATAAATTCAATAAGAAGGTCGCCCTCGCACAGAGGATCACGGGCAGGAAACTCGCCGAGGATGCGATCAGCCCCGTCACCGGCGAGCTTGTCGCCGAGGCGGGAAGTGTGCTGACCTACGAGACCGCGCTCGCCATCGAGCATGCTGCCATCAACGAGGTGGTGCTTGAGCTTGACAACGGCGACAGGGTCAAGGTCTTCTCGAACAATACCGTCGAACCCGAATATATCCTCGGATATGACCTCAAGGACTGCGGCGTCCGCGAGAAGGCGCGCGTTGCGGTGCTTCGCGAGCTGTCCGAAAAGTACGGCGACGATACCGAGGGACTCAAGAAAGAGGCTGCCGAGCGCATAGCCGAGCTTTGCCCGCAGCACATCACGAAGGACGATATACTTGCTTCGATAAACTACCTCCTCTGCCTGACTCACGAGATAGGCACCTATGATGATATAGACCACCTCGGTAACCGCCGCATCCGCTCGGTCGGAGAACAGCTCCAGAACCAGATGAGGATAGGCTTTGCCCGTATGGATAAGATCATCAAGGAGAAGATGACGACCCAGGACAACGAGAAACTGACGGCGCAGGCTCTCATCAACACCCGCCCCGTGGCGACCGTGATAAGAGAGTTCTTCGGCTCCTCGCAGCTCTCGCAGTTCATGGATCAGGCGAACCCGCTCTCCGAGCTGACTCATAAGAGAAGGCTCTCGGCTCTCGGCCCCGGAGGAATCTCGCGTGACCGCGCCTCCTTCGATGTCCGAGATGTACACTATACTCATTACGGAAGAATGTGCCCGATAGAGACCCCCGAAGGTCCTAACATCGGTCTTATCTCTTACCTTTCGACCTACGCAAGGATCAGCGACTACGGCTTCATCGAGGCACCCTACCGCCGCGTCGAGCATCTCCCCGACGGACGCTCGCGCGTCACCGACGAGGTGCGCTATATGACCGCCGATGTCGAGGATAACTATGTTATCGCGCAGGCGAACGAGCCTCTCGACGACGAGGGATTCTTCACCCGTCCCCGCGTCACCGTCCGTGACAAGGCGGAGATCATCGAGGTCGAACAGTCGAAGGTCGACTATATGGATGTCTCGCCGAAGATGGTCGTCTCGGTCGCGACGGCAATGATACCCTTCCTTGAGAACGACGACAACTCGCGCGCTCTTATGGGAGCGAACATGCAGAAACAGGCGGTGCCGCTTATGGTCACCGAATCGCCTATCGTCGGAACGGGTATGGAATACAAGGCGGCGGTCGACTCGGGCGTCGTCATACTTGCAAAGCACTCCGGCACCGTTGAGAGCGTCGAGGCGAACCGCATAGTCGTCGCCCGCGACAACGGCGAAAAGGATGTCTACGAGCTGATAAAGTTCAAGAGAACGAACCAGGGTACCTGCTGCAACCAGCGCCCGATAGTCTCACGCGGAGACACGGTCGAGGAGGGCGAGGTCATAGCCGACGGCCCCGCGACATCGAACGGTGAGGTCGCGCTCGGAAAGAACGCGCTCATCGGCTTCATGACATGGGAAGGTTATAACTACGAGGACGCCGTTCTTCTCAACGAAAGACTTGTTCGCGACGATGTATATACCTCTCTCCATGTTGAGGAATATATCCACGAGGCAAGAGATACGAAGCTCGGGCCGGAGGAGATCACGCGCGAGATCCCGAATGTCGGTGACGACGCGCTGAAAGACCTCAATTCCGAGGGTATCGTAAAGAAGGGGACCGAGGTCCGTGCCGGCGACATCCTCGTCGGTAAGATCACGCCGAAGGGCGAGACCGAGCTGACGGCTGAAGAGAGACTTCTCCGCGCCATCTTCGGTGAAAAGGCGAGAGAGGTGCGCGACACCTCGCTGCGTCTGCCTCACGGCGAATCGGGTATCGTCGTCGATGTCCGCGTATTTTCGCGCGAGCAGCACGACGAGCTTCCCGCAAATGTAAACAAGGTCGTCAAGGTCTATATCGCTCAGAAGCGTAAGATCTCTGTCGGCGACAAGATGGCGGGACGCCACGGTAACAAGGGCGTTGTTTCGCGTATCCTCGCACCCGAGGATATGCCATTCCTCCCCGACGGCACACCGCTTGACATATGCCTGAACCCGCTGGGCGTTCCTTCCCGAATGAATATCGGTCAGGTCCTTGAGGTCCACCTCGGACTTGCCGCGAGAAAGCTCGGCTGGAAGGTAATGACCCCCGTATTTGACGGCGCGACCGAGAAGGACATCTCGGAATGCCTCAAGATGGCGGGCATCTACCGCGACTACCGTCCCGGCGACGATGTGCGCGGAAAAGAAGTTCTCAAGGTCGTCGAGAACGAGGACGGAACGAAGACCTTCATCGCCGTCTCGGACAGCGTGAAGAAGCTCGAGACATTCCGTAAGTACCTCGGTGAGACCAACAAGGATAAAGAAAAGTCCGCACTTGTCATAAGCGCGGCGACCGAAGCGACCGGGATCCTTGCCGATCTCATCGATGCGAAGCGTTTTGCCGACGAGGCTGAGCTTGATGCCTTCAAGGCAGAGGTCGAAGCGTCGAAGGCTTTGATCGCCCATGCCTATGACCTCGGCGCAGAGGATTGCGCGAAGCTCTCGGCAACGATGGAAAAGCTCTGCGAGTCGGTCGATTACACGCAGACGAAGATCGTCGACGGTAAGACGGTCGTCTATGACGGACGCACCGGCGATGCCTTCGATAACCCCGTTACCGTCGGTATCATGTACTACCTCAAGCTGCATCACCTTGTCGATGATAAGATCCATGCCCGTTCGAACGGTCCGTACTCGCTCGTAACGCAGCAGCCTCTCGGAGGCAAGGCGCAGTTCGGCGGACAGAGATTCGGAGAGATGGAGGTCTGGGCGCTCGAAGCATACGGCGCTGCCTACACGCTTCAGGAGATCCTCACCGTCAAGTCGGACGATATCAACGGCCGCCGCAAGGCATATGAAGCGATAATCAAGGGTCAGAACATCCCGACTCCGGGCGTTCCCGAATCCTTCAAGGTCCTTGTGAAAGAGCTTCAGTCGCTCGCCCTTGACATCAAGGTGCTTGACAAGAACGGCGAAGAAGTACAGCTCTCGACTCTCTGCCAGGATGACGATACTCACGAGTATTCGGGCCGCCACGATATAAACGGCGACGATATTTACGGCAGAAGCGAGTACGACGAAGAAGAAATACGCAAATCGTTCCTGATCGAGGATGAGAACGGTCACGAAGAGGATACCGGCTACGAAGAGGAAGAGGTATTCGAACCCGATGACTATTCTTCCGAAGATCCGGATAATGAGTAAGGAGGAGATGCAGAGATGGGAAATCATGAGTTTGCTTCGATAAAAATAGGTCTTGCTTCTCCCGATATGATCAAGAACTGGTCTTACGGCGAGGTAACGAAGCCCGAGACCATAAACTACCGCACGCTCAAGCCCGAGATCGGAGGTCTTTTCTGCGAAAGGATCTTCGGGCCTATGAAGGACGGAGCCTGCGCCTGCGGAAAGTATAAGAACTCGCACAGCAAGGAAGTCATAAAGTGCGAGAAGTGCGGCGTCGATGTGACCACGAAGAAGGTGCGCCGCGAGAGAATGGGTCACATAGAGCTTGCGACTCCGGTGTCGCATATCTGGTACTTCAAGGCTATCCCCTCGAGAATGGCTCTCGTACTTGATATGTCGCCGAAGCAGCTCGAGCAGGTACTCTACTTTGCCGAAAATGTCGTCCTCGATCCCGGCAACACGCCTCTTGAGAAGGGCATGGTCCTCTCCGAGAAGCAGTACACCGAGGCGCGCGAGATGTACGGCAACGGCTTCCGCGCCGGAATGGGCGCCGAGGCTATCGAGGAGCTGCTCAAAGAGGTCGGTCTGACCGATGCCGAGGCTGCCCGCCGCTTCGAGCTTGAAAAGCTCAAGAAGGAGAAGGAGGCTGCCGGCGAGACCCTTTCGACCGAGGAGAGCGAAGAGCTTGAAAACCTCTGCCGCGCGGGTGTCGCGAGAACCGTCACCGAACTCAAGCAGGGACTTCTTGCCGCGACGGGTCAGAAGAAGATCAGGTATATCAAGAGGCTCGAGGTCTTCGAGGCTTTCAGAAAGTCGGGCAACCACCTCGACTGGATGATACTTGAAAATGTACCGGTCATCCCGCCCGATATCCGCCCGATGGTACAGCTCGACGGCGGAAGATTCGCGTCTTCCGACATAAATGAGCTTTACCGCCGCATCATAAGCAGAAACAACCGACTCAAGAAGCTCCTTGAAATAAGGACTCCCGAGATAGTTATCCGCAACGAGAAGCGTATGCTTCAGGAAGCCGTTGACTCGCTCATCGACAACGGCAGACGCGGAAAGCCCGTCACGGGCCCCTCGAACCGTCCGCTCAAGTCGCTCTCCGAGATGCTCCGCGGTAAGCAGGGACGCTTCCGTCAGAACCTTCTCGGTAAGCGTGTCGACTATTCGGGCCGTTCGGTCATCGTCGTCGGACCTTCGCTGAAGATCTATCAGTGCGGTCTGCCGAAGGAAATGGCTCTCGAACTATTCAAGCCCTTCGTCGTAAAGCGCCTTGTCGAAATGCAGAAGGCGACGAATGTCAAGGACGCGCAGAAGAAGATCGAGAAGGCTTACGAGAATCCCCCCGTATGGGACGCTCTCGAAAATGTCATCAAGGAGCATCCGGTCCTTCTGAACCGCGCTCCCACACTGCACAGACTTTCGATACAGGCTTTCGAGCCGGTGCTTGTCGAGGGTCGTGCCATAAAGCTCCACCCGCTGGTATGTACCGCATTCAACGCCGACTTCGACGGCGACCAGATGCCGGTCCATGTGCCGCTGTCCTCCGAGGCGCAGGCTGAGGCGAGATTCCTCATGCTCTCGGCCAACAACCTTCTGAAGCCCGTTGACGGTAACGCCGTTACCGTTCCTACACAGGACATGATCCTCGGCTCCTACTACCTCACGATAGTGAAGCCCGAAGAGCCCGGAACGGGTCGCGTCTTCCGCGACTTCGACGAGGCTGTCATGGCTTACGAGGAGCATCAGATAGGACTCCATGCGCCTATCGCGGTCAGATATACAAAGAAGATCGGCGGAGTCGAGAAGACCGAGCTTATCGGTGTCGAGACCGGCGAGAACGGCGAAAAGCGCGTTATGACCGGACCGAATGCCGTAACACTCGGCAGACTTATCTACAATAAGCCCCTGCCGCAGGACCTCGGGTTTGTCGACCGTACGAAGCCCGGCAATGAATTCGCGCTTGAGGTAGCCTTCGTCGTCACGAAGAAGGAACTCAGCCAGATAGTCGATAAGTGCGCGAAGCATTACGATACCGCGCAGACCGCCGAGATCCTTGACTCCATCAAGGAGATGGGCTACAAGTATTCGACAAAGGCCGCTATCTCGATCTCGGTCTACGATATGACGATCCCCGACGAGAAGAAGGACATCATCGCCGAATCCGAAAAGAAGGTCGGCAAGGTCATAAAGCACTTCAACCGCGGTGAACTTTCCGAGACTGAGCGCTATAACAGCGTCATAAAGATCTGGGAACAGACCACAAAGGATGTTACTACGGCGCTTCTTAACAGATTCGACCGCTACAACCCGATCAAGATAATGTCCGATTCCGGAGCCCGTGGTTCCGTAAAACAGATGTATCAGCTCGCCGGTATGCGCGGACTTATGTTCGCTACAAACGGTAAGACCCTTGAGATACCGATCAAGTCGAACTTCCGTGAGGGTCTTAATATACTCGAATACTTCATGGGCGCAAAGGGTTCGCGTAAATCGCTGTCGGATACGGCTCTCCGTACCGCAGACTCGGGTTACCTTACCCGCCGTCTTGTCGATGTATCGCAGGATGTCATCGTCAGGGAGGAGAAGTGCGACACGAAGAAGGGCGCGTGGGTCAATGCGATCTTCGACCGCAACGAGACCTCTGCCTTCGACCTCTCGTCCCCCGAAAAGCTCGCCGGAAACTACTCGGCATTCGATGTCAAGGATCCGAAGACCGGAGAGATCATCGTCGGCGCGCTCACCCTTATCACCTCGGGCATGGAAAAGCAGCTCCGCGAGTCGGGACTTACCGAGATCGAGCTTGCACCGAAGGCGCTCGAATCGCTTGAAGACCGCATCCGCGGCAGATATACTATGGGTCCCATCGTCAACCCGAAGACCGGTGAGGTCATCGCAGAGGACGATACAAGGATCAATGACGAGATCATCGCAAAGATCGTCGAGGCAGGCATCGGAAAGGTCTATATCCGTTCGGTCATTCAGTGCCATGCGAAGCACGGTATCTGCGCTCACTGCTACGGCGACGACCTTGCTTTCGCAAGACCTGTCAGCATAGGCGAGGCTGTCGGTATCATAGCCGCTCAGTCGATAGGTGAACCGGGTACTCAGCTTACGATGAGAACCTTCCACTCGGGCGGCGTTGCCGGCTCGGATATCACGCAGGGTCTTCCCCGTGTCGAGGAGCTGTTCGAAGCCCGCTCGCCGAAGAAGGCTGCCGTTATGAGCGAGGTATCGGGTCTGGCTTATATCGCCCCGACCGAGTTCGGAGCCTACGAGGTCACGATCAACACCGACGACGGTGAGATCAGAAAGTATCAGATACCCTACGGCACGCGCCTTGCGATCGCCGACGGCGACCGTGTCGAGAAGGGTCAGGCTCTTACAGAGGGCAACAAGTCTCCTGCCGATATCATGCGCATCCTCGGACTTGACGCCGTTTATGAGTACCTTATCAAAGAGGTACAGAAGGTATACCGTTCGCAGGATGTGCGCGTAAACGATAAGCATATCGAGATCATCTGCCGTCAGATGACGAGAAAGATGAAGGTCGACTTCCCGGGCAGCACCGAGCTGCTTGAGGGCGCGACCGTCGACCTCAACGAGTTTGAGGAGCAGAACGAGATCGTCGAAGAGCGCCTCGCCGCCGGCGAGAAGACCGACGAGACGGGAGCCGAGCTTGCCGTCGCGGAAGGCTCGCCCGTACTTCTCGGTATCACGAAGGCAGCGCTCCAGACCGAGTCCTTCCTGTCCGCGGCTTCGTTCCAGGAGACCACGAAGGTCCTTACCGAAGCGGCTATCAAGGGCAAGGTCGACAACCTGCTCGGACTCAAGGAGAATGTCATTATAGGTAAGCTGATCCCTGCCGGTACCGGTATGGATCGCTACAAGAATATCACCGTAGTCGACACCGAGGGCGTCGGAGAGACCCCCGACAGCGGTGCGATCGCCGGCTGAGACAATAATCTGTTGCCGCGGAGCTGATGCTCCGCGGCAACAGGTCAAGAAAGAGGAGCTTCTTCGCTTTGTTTATATGCGCCAAAATTGTGTAAATATTTTATTAAGATGTCTCCGCGTTTGTGCAAAACGCAGAAAAAACGGATAAAAAGATAAGTCATCCGCTTGTCCGCTTGACAAAAGACGGGCAAAATGATATAATAAAATGTATTTTTGGAGCGATAGCCAAAATATGGCAGTATCGCAGACCGTTCGGTTTGCGTCTGTATAAACATTAAAGTATTGCCGAAAGGAGGAAAACAATGCCGACATTCAACCAACTTGTCAGACAAGGCAGAAGCGAGAAGACATACAAGTCCAAAGCCCCCGTGCTTCAGAAGGGCTTCAACTCTCTCGAAAATGCCCCGACAGACCTGAGTTCACCGCAGAAGAGAGGCGTCTGCACGAGAGTGTATACGACCAGCCCGAAGAAGCCTAACTCCGCTCTCCGTAAGATAGCGAGAGTCCGTCTTACCAACGGTCTCGAGGCTACGGTGTATATTCCGGGAATCGGACACAACCTGCAGGAACACTCGGTCGTCCTTATCAGGGGCGGTCGTGTCCGTGACCTGCCTGGCGTGCGTTACCACATCATCCGCGGTACGCTCGATGCACAGGGCGTCGCGAACCGTCTGCAGAGCCGTTCAAAGTACGGCGCAAAGGCTCCTAAAAAGAAGAAATAATTCTTCGGGAGCAGAAAGGGTATAAGCATACCACTGACAAGCCCGCCTTTTGAGCTGAACTTTAATGTTTAAGCAGAGCAAGCCGGGCACTGACAGAAGAATGCTTTTGAGTACCTGTGATTTCATAATATTTGATGAAGGAGGGAAGCAAAGTGCCGAGAAGAGGTAAAATCGCCAAGAGAGATGTTCTGCCTGATCCGCTTTATAACTCCAAGCTCGTAACAAAGCTTGTGAACAATGTTATGGAAGACGGCAAAAAGGGAGTTGCACAGAAGATAGTCTATGATGCATTCCGCACCGTCGAAGAAAAAGAAGGCAAGAACGCACTCGAGGTATTCCAGGCAGCATTTGAAAATGTAATGCCTGTATATGAGGTCAAAGCACGCCGCGTCGGAGGATCGACCTACCAGGTTCCTATGGAAGTCAGAGCCGACCGTCGTCAGACACTCGGACTCCGCTGGCTGATAGCAGCCGCGAGAAAACGCGGAGAGCGCACTATGGCTGACAGACTTGCCGGCGAGATAATCGACGCCAAGAACAGCATGGGCGGCGCATTCAAGAAAAAAGAAGAGACACACAAGATGGCAGACGCGAACAAGGCGTTCGCGCATTATCGCTATTGATCTGCCGCAGAATAGGAGAAAAAGCAATCTATGCCAAGGGAGTATTCACTTGAGCGGACCCGGAACATCGGAATCATGGCTCATATCGATGCCGGCAAAACCACTACGACCGAGAGAATCCTCTTTTATACCGGAAAGACCCATAAGCTCGGCGAGACCCACGAGGGTGCCGCAACGATGGACTGGATGGAAGAGGAGCAGGAGAGAGGTATCACGATCACATCGGCTGCCACTACCTGCTATTGGAAGGGTCATCGCATAAATATCATAGATACGCCGGGACATGTCGATTTTACAGTCGAGGTCGAGCGTTCGCTCCGTGTACTTGACGGAGCGGTCTGCGTCTTCTGCGCCAAGGGCGGAGTCGAGCCGCAGTCCGAAACTGTCTGGAGACAGGCAAACAAGTACGGTGTGCCGAGAATGGCGTATGTAAACAAAATGGATATCATGGGAGCCAACTTCTACCGCGTTCTCACGATGATGAAGGAAAGGCTCCACACAAATCCCGTTCCCGTACAACTGCCTATCGGTTCTGAGGACAGCTTCCGTGGCATTGTCGACCTCGTAAACATGGAAGCCGATGTTTACTACGATGAACTCGGTAAGGATATGAGGATCGAGCCGATCCCGGAAGATATGGTCGAGCTTGCAAACGAGTACCGTGAAAAGATGCTCGAAGCTACCGCCGAGACCGACGAAGAGCTTTTCGAGAAGTTCTGCAACGGGGAAGAGATCACGGTCGACGAGATCCGCGCCGCTATCAGAAAAGCCACGATCGCAAACACCATGGTCCCCGTTATGTGCGGAACATCGTACAGAAACAAGGGCGTTCAGAAGCTGCTTGACAATATCGTCGAGTACCTTCCCTCGCCGCTTGATATTCCTCCCGTGAAGGGTATAAATCCCCAGACCGGTGAGGAGGACACCCGCAGCGCGAGCGACTCGGAGCCTTTCTCGGCTCTGGCGTTCAAGATCATGACCGACCCCTATGTCGGAAGACTCTGCTTCTTCCGCGTATATTCGGGAACGATCAAGGCGGGCGAAACAGCGTATAACTCAACGAAGGGGGCGCGCGAGCGCTTCGGTCGTATCCTTCAGATGCACGCCAACGAGCGTAAGGACATCGAGGGCGTTTACAGCGGAGACATCGCCGCCGTTATCGGTATAAAGAATACCACAACGGGCGATACCTTCTGCGATGAGACGAAGCCCATCATCCTTGAGCAGATGGAATTCCCCGAGCCCGTTATCAGAGTCGCCATCGAGCCGAAGACCCGCGCGGGTCAGGAAAAGCTCGGCGTCGGACTTCAGAAGCTGGCGGAGGAGGATCCTACCTTCAGGACCTACACCGATCAGGACACCGGTCAGACGATCATCGCCGGAATGGGCGAGCTTCACCTTGAGATCATCGTCGAGAGACTTCTCCGCGAGTTCAATGTTGAGGCGAATATAGGCGCACCGCAGGTCGCTTATAAGGAGACCATCCGCAAGAAAGCCGACCAGGAGACCAAGTTTGCCCGTCAGTCGGGCGGTCACGGTCAGTACGGTCATGTCAAGATCACGATCGAGCCTTCCGAACCCGGAAAGGGCTACGAGTTCGTCAATGCCGTCACGGGCGGCGCGATCCCGAAGGAATTCATTCCTGCGGTCGACGCCGGTATCCAGAGCGCTATGCGCTCGGGTGTGCTTGCGGGCTACAATGTCGTTGATGTGAAGGTCACGCTCTACGACGGCTCGTATCACGAGGTCGACTCGTCCGAAATGGCATTCAAGATCGCCGGTTCCATGGCGTTCAAGGATGCTATGAAGAAGGCGGACCCCGTACTCACCGAGCCTATCATGAAGGTCGTTACCGTCGTTCCCGATGATTATATGGGCGATGTTATCGGCGACTTCAACTCACGCCGCGGTGCGATCCAGTCGATTGAGCCTGTAACGGGCGCGCAGGAGATCACCGCGATGGTCCCGCTGTCCGAAATGTTCGGATATGCCACCGATCTGCGTTCAAAGACGCAGGGACGCGGCAACTATTCCATGGAACCCGATCACTTCGCAGAAGTGCCGAAGTCGATCCAGGAAAAAATCATTGCATCACGCTGAAAAATTTAATTAAAATAATAATCGGAGGATTTTACAAATGGCAAAACAGACGTTTGAGCGTACAAAGCCCCATGTAAACATTGGTACCATCGGTCACGTTGACCACGGTAAAACTACTCTTACTGCTGCGATCACGAAGTATCTCTCTCTCGTAAACGGGTCTGAGTTCCTTGATTACAGCCAGATCGACAACTGCCCCGAGGAAAGAGCCCGTGGTATCACGATCAACTCGAGACATGTTGAGTATGAGACCGCAAACCGTCACTACGCGCATGTTGACTGCCCGGGACACGCTGACTATGTTAAAAACATGATCACCGGTGCTGCACAGATGGACGGCGCTATCCTCGTCGTTGCGGGTACCGACGGACCTCTTGCCCAGACCCGCGAGCATGTTCTTCTTGCCCGTCAGGTCGGCGTTCCTGCCCTCGTCGTTTTCATGAACAAGACTGACCTTGTTGATGACGAAGAGATCCTTGACCTTGTCGAGATGGAAGTCCGTGACCTCCTCTCGTCCTATGACTTCCCGGGCGATGATATTCCGATCATCCGCGGCTCTGCCCGTAACGCCCTCGAGTCGACCAGCACCGATCCCAACGCTCCCGAGTATGCTTGCATCAAGGAGCTGATGGAGGCTGTTGACAGCTATATTCCTACCCCTGAGCGTCAGTCCGATAAGCCCTTCCTTATGCCTGTCGAGGATGTTTTCTCGATCTCCGGCCGTGGAACGGTTGCTACCGGTCGTGTCGAGCGCGGAACCGTTAAGGTTGGCGACGCTGTCGAGATCGTCGGTCTTTCCGAAGAAAAGGGCAGCTCTGTCGTTACCGGCGTTGAGATGTTCCACAAGCTCCTGCCCCAGGCTGAGGCGGGCGACAACATCGGTGTTCTTCTTCGCGGCGTAGCGAAGGACGGCATCGAGCGTGGCCAGGTCCTCTGCAAGCCCGGCACAGTTCATCCGCACACCAAGTTCGTCGGTCATGTTTACTGCCTGACCGAAAAAGAAGGCGGCCGTAAGAAGCCCTTCGTAACCGGATACAGACCTCAGTTCTACTTCAGAACCACCGATGTTACCGGTACTATCGAGCTTCCCGAAGGCACCGATATGTGCCGTCCGGGCGATAATGTTGATATGACTGTTGAGCTTATCACACCTATCGCTATGGAAGAGGGACTTCGTTTCGCTATCCGTGAGGGCGGCAGAACCGTCGGATCGGGCGTTGTTTCGAAGATCCTTGCATAATTGAACCGTTAAGGATCAAAAAAGTACAGGGGTTGCCGCGAAAGCGGCAGTCCCTGTACGGCATTTGACCTTGAGGAAAGCGCGAAAAACTTAAGATCACAGATCTTTGGGGATTGGTGAAATTCCATACCGGCGGTAAAGCCCGCTAACGCCGAGAGGCGCCGAACAGGTGAGATTCCTGTGCCGACGGTCAGAGTCCGGATGAGAAAAGATAAAACCTGTTCCCCGGGAGGGGACTTTTTTTATCTTCCAAAATTTATTTGTTGGGAGAGATTTTTATGACTAAGAAATACGGTATCAGACGCTATACATCGCTTGCAATGTTCGCGGCATTGGCTTATGCAAGCCTTTTTGTCGTGAAGATAGGTGGCATCGGAGGCTTTCTGACATTCGACGCGAAGGACGCGGTCATCACGGTCGCGGCATTTGCCTACGGACCGGTCGCCGGATGTGTGATCTCGGTGCTTGTGGCGCTGCTTGAGATGGTCACGGTAAGTTCGACGGGCATCTGGGGCTTCATAATGAACGCGATCGCGAGCGCGACCTTTGCCGCCGCGGGCAGTGTTGTCTACTTTTACATTCCGAAGCTGAAGAAGACATTCTCGGGTGCGGTCGTCGGGCTTACGCTTTCGGTCGTGCTGACGACCGGAGTTATGCTTCTTATGAACCTGCTCATAACGCCGATCTATACGGGAATGTCGGTAGGTACGATAGCCGGAATGATCCCCGCGCTGCTCCTGCCGTTCAACCTTATCAAGACGGTCATAAACGCCGCACTCGTCCTTGTGCTGTACAAGCCGCTGGCGACGGCGCTCAGAAAGGCGCGGGCGATCCCCGCCGAGAGCGTTTCGGACGGAGGCGACGGCAGCTACCGCTTCGGAAAGCGTGAGATAATCGTTCTGATCTCCGCAGTCGCCGTGATCGCGGTCTGCACCGTTCTGCTCGTAGTCGTGTTCAAGGGCAGCATCGGATTCTTCGGTCACTGAATAAATAACGGGTCATAAAAAAGCCCTGCCTGAGCTTCCTATGCGGAAGACAGGCAGAGCTTTTTTGCTTTTTATCGGGTCATTCGAGCGCACTCCATGCGCCCTTCGTGTAGGGGAGAGGCATAAATTTCGTTTTCTGATCGGCGACGATTATATCAAGGATATTTTTATTCGTCTTGAGGTAGTAGTCAACGACATAGAGGTCACCGCTGCTGGTTCCTGCGGTCTGTTCGTTGTAGCGTGAGGCGCTTACGGGCCATACGAGGAAGGTCGGGGCAGCCTTTACATAAAGAGCCTTTGTCGCGCCGGTCTCGCCGTGGTGAGCGACCTGCACTATGTCGGATTTGAGGTAATCGCCGTACATCGGAACCATTACATTGCAGCCCGCGACCTGCACATCTCCGAGGAGGAGCATGGTCTGACTGCCGAGGGTGAGACGGGTGACGGTCGAGGTGTTGTTGAAGTAGAGGATCGGGTCGGGGAAGAGGTCTTCGTGCGTGTAAAGCACCTCGCACTTGACATTCCTGACATAGAAGTACTGACCTGTGTGGGGCTTGAGGAGCTTTGCGCCGGTGGCTGCAATGATGTCCGGGAGCGCGGTATCGCCGGTCTTATCGGTATTCCAGCCGTTGTACATTTCGTTCTGGTTTACGACATTTGTGACGACAAGCTCAAGTTTTATCTTGTTCTTGTAGGAGTTGACGAACTGTCTGAATACAGAGTGGTGATCCCAATGCATATGGGTTATGACCCAAGCCGCGATGTGGATGCCGTCGGTGCGCTTGTTGAGCTTTTCAAGCATATTGTAGAGTCTTATGTAGTCTTCGCCGTTCGAGCCGCCGCCGTCGTAGATGATGAAGCTGCCGTCCTCAAGGGTGATTATGTAGCACATACCGAAGTTTCCGGCTGAGTAGTTGAGTCCGAGCTGAGTGAGCGACATATCGCAGATCTTGTTTTTGATCTTCTGCGGCGTGGTGTTCGGGAGAACGGTCTCGTTGTTGCTCGTGATGATCCTTACCGCCTTGTCGTAGTCGACATAGTAGGTGTGGACCATCTTCTTGCCGTTCGTGAAGGTCTTGAAGATATTGTTTACCGCTTCGTTTTCCATAACGGCAGTGTAGCCGGCGTCGGTGAGCTTTTTGCAGAAAGCCTTGTACTCATCGGCGGTCGCGTTCTCGAACTTCATACCGAGGTTTCCGTTATTCGCGTCGTAGCAGGCATCGGCTTTCGCCTCTCTGAAAGCGGGGATGTCGGTGAGCCAGCCGCTGTATTTGCCGACCTTCTTGTAGTCCTGCGGGATCGAGAGTGTATAGTTCTTGTTATCGTCGGCGACGGCTATTGAACTGAGAACGGTGAGCGCCTTCTCGTAAGCGAGCTTGAGAGTCGTCGCGGTCCATCCGAAGACGATGAGCTTGTTGCCCTCCATACATACGGTATATTCGTCGTATCCGAGGGTCTCTTTTACCTTCGCAAGTTCGGGGCGGTTGCTTCTGCCGACTATTATCTCGAATGTAGTGGGATCCGGCTCGGATCCGGCAGGTGTCCAATCGCTTTCGAGCTTGAAGGCGGTCTTGCTCTTTGCGTATCCGTTGAGCTTTGACGCTATCGCCATAGCGTACTCGACTTCGATGTCGCGGCGGTCGTATTTGTAGTTTTTATCGTCGGGGGAGAGGTTTATCTTGTTGTCAAGACCGTCCATGTATATGATCTTGAAATCGGTCTTGCCGTCCTTCAGGATGTCGATGATCGGGGTGGCATCGCTCATATAGTAGAGGGTGTCTATGTAGGTGAATTTGCCGTCCTTGCCCTTTTCGATGAAGTTCTTCTTGAAATATTCGACGCCCTTGAGCGTTTCTTCATCGCTCGTGCCGAGGATGACTATCCTCTCGCCGACCGTCGTGATTATGAAGCGCGAGCCGTCGGTGAGCTTCTCCTGCACCTCTGCGGTGGCGGAGCGGGAGGTCTTTCCTATGACTATCTCCTTTGTCTGAGTCTCTTCGGTGGCACCGTTCTCAAGGTAGTCGTCGGTGTAGCGAAGGTCAAGGCCCATTTTGTCCTGTATCGTATTGCGAAGATCAGCGATACCCTTGATAAGCTCGGACGAGGGAGTCGGCTTGAAACCTCTTACAAGGCGGTAGTCGGTGAGGTCAAAGGTTTTTTCTACCCCGACGACATCTCCGGTCGTCGTTCCGTCTCCGCCGTCCGGCGTATTACCGTTACAGGCAACAAGAGTCGGAATAAGTATCGCGAGCGCGATAAGGAGTGCGAGCAATGCTTTTTTCATAAAATAATACACCTTTCCGATATTTGTTGATTTTTCACAAAGCAGCATCATAAAAATCTTTATTATCAATAATAACACATAAGGAGTGATTTGTCAAGCCTTCTTTTGCCGCTCCGGGTATTGACAGTAATATAATAAAATGCTATAATTATTAAATGCGAAAATATATCCGAAAGGTATGGATTTTATAACTTATGGAATGGACATCATTAAACGACATAAGAGAGAAATATCTCTCGTTCTTTGAATCGAAGGGGCATCTGCGCCTGCCGTCCTTCCCCCTGATACCGCGCAACGACAAATCGCTGCTTCTTATCAACTCGGGAATGGCGCCTATGAAGAAGTATTTCACGGGCGAAGAGGAGCCTCCGCGTCACCGCGTGACCACCTGCCAGAAGTGCATAAGGACTCCCGACCTTGAGCGCGTCGGACACACCGCGCGTCACGGGACATTCTTTGAGATGCTCGGAAATTTCAGCTTCGGCGACTACTTCAAGAACGAGGCTATTCCGTGGGCATGGGAATTTCTGACGCAGGTCATGGAGATCCCGGAGGACAGGCTCTGGCCCTCTGTCTACGAAAACGACGACGAGGCTTACGCCATCTGGCGCGACAAGATAGGCGTGCCGGAGGAGCGGATCGTAAGGCTCGGGAAAGAGGACAACTTCTGGGAACACGGCTCGGGTCCCTGCGGCCCCTGCTCGGAGATATACTTTGACCGCGGCGAGAAGTATGGTTGCGGCAAGCCCGACTGCAAGCCCGGCTGCGACTGCGACAGATATATGGAGATATGGAACAATGTCTTTTCGCAGTTCAATAACGACGGCAAGGGCAACTACACCGAGCTGAAGCAGAAAAATATCGACACCGGAATGGGACTTGAGCGCCTTGCCTGTGTCATTCAGGACGTTGACAATATGTTCGAGGTCGACACGAACCGCGCAATCCTTGACAAGGTGACCGAGGTATCCGGAAAGAAGTACGGCGCCGATCCGAAGGACGACATCTCGATCCGCGTCATCACCGACCATATAAAGAGCGCGATGTTCATGATCGCCGACGGAGTCATTCCCTCGAACGAGGGAAGGGGATATGTCCTCAGAAGGATCCTCCGTCGCGCCTCGCGCCACGGAAAGCTGCTCGGGATCGACCGTGAGTTCCTCACCGAGATCCTTGAGGTCGCGATCGCGCAGAACGACCGCGCCTACCCCGAGCTTGACGCAAAGCGCGACTATATAAATAAGGTAATTTCGATCGAGGAAGAGCGCTTCCACGCGACGATCGACGCCGGACTCGGGATACTTTCCGATATGGTCGGGAACGCGAAGAAGAACGGGGAGACGATGCTCTCGGGTGACGGGGTCTTCAAGCTCTACGACACCTACGGATTCCCGATAGACCTTACAAAGGAGATCGCCGAGGAGGCGGGACTTGAGGTCGACGAGGAGGGCTTCAAGGCACTCATGCTCGAGCAGCGCAACCGTGCCCGTGCCGCAAGAGGCAAGGTCGGCGGTTGGGATGCCTCGCAGAAGGATCTTCTCGCCGGACTTCCGAAGACCGAGTTCACGGGATACACCGGGTATCGGACAGAGGCAAAGGTCGTTGCGATAATCGCCGACGATATGCTCTGCGAGGAGGTCACCGAGGGCGATTTCACTCTCGTGCTTGACCGGACGCCTTTCTACGGAGAGAGCGGAGGTCAGGTCGGCGACAGCGGTATCATGACCGGAAATGACTTCTCGGCTGCCGTCAACGACACGAAAAAGTCCGACGGTGTCTACCTCCACTACTGCACTGTGACAAACGGCACGGTCCGCGTCGGCGATACCCTCAGGGCAGAGGTCGATGTCTGCCGCCGAGAGGCGATAAGACGGAATCATTCGGCGCTGCACCTGCTTCAGGCGGAGCTTCGCCGCGTCCTCGGCAATCATGTCGAGCAGGCGGGTTCCTATGTCGACGAGCTTCGCGGAAGGTTCGACTTCACGCACTTCTCGGCTGTCACGGCGGAGGAGCTTAAGAAGGTAGAGGACCTTGTAAATGCAAGGATCCTTGACGGTATTCCGGTCGAGACTGTCGTTACCGATATAGAAGAAGCGAAGAAGATGGGCGCTATGATGCTCTTCGGAGAGAAGTACGGCAAGGTCGTCCGCGTCGTGAAGATGGGGAACGAGTCGGTCGAATTCTGCGGAGGCACTCATGTCGACAACACCTCGAAGATAGGACTTTTCCACATCGTCAGCGAATCCTCCGTTGCGGCGGGTGTTCGCCGTATCGAGTGCGTGACGGGCTTTGAATCGCTGAAGCTGCTCCGCGAGAAGGACATGCTGCTTGCCGCCACCGCGAAGGAGATCAAGGCGCAGAATGTCGGCGAGCTGCCGAAACGCGGCACGGCTGTGATGGCTGAGATAAAGGAACTCAAGCGCGAGGTCGAGGCGCTCAACGCGAAGCTTGCGGCGTCGAAGCTCGATTCGATCATGGCTGGGGCTGTCGACCTCGGGAGCTATAAGCTCGTGACCGGAAAGCTCGAGGGAATGAATGTCGCGGCTGCCCGTTCGCTCGCCGATGACATAAAGGCGTCGCATCCGGACACCGTGGCACTGCTTGCCGTGGTCTGCGACGGAAAGCTCAATTTTGTCTGCGTCGCCGGAGCCGATGCCGTGAAGAGCGGCGCGCACGCCGGCAAGCTCGTCAGCGCGGCGGCAGCCGTTGCGGGCGGCAAGGGCGGCGGACGCCCCGATTCCGCTATGGCGGGCGCTCCCGACCTCTCTAAGGTCGACGAGGCTCTCGCTTCCGTGAGAAAATAAAAAAAGGAGCCGAAAATGGCTGAGATAAAGATAACGAAGGATAATTTTGAGGACGAGGTCCTCTGCTCCGACCTTCCGGTGATGCTCGATTTCTGGGCAGAGTGGTGCGGCCCCTGCCGCATGCTCGCACCGACGGTCGAGAAGATCGCCGCCGATTACGAAGGTCGGATCAAGGTCGGAAAGGTCAATGTCGATGAGGAACCCGAGCTTGCCTCGGCGTTCAAGATCGACAGCATCCCGACAGTAGTGATAATAAAGGACAAGGCAGTCAGAGCCGTCTCCCTCGGTTATAAGCCCGAGTCGGCGCTCACCGCCCTTATTGACAAGGAGCTTTAAGGGCAGGTAAGCCGCGGCGAGGGATACGGGAGATACGACGGGGGGGACACGGGAAACTTTCTTAGAAGAAAGTTTCCCGAACCCTTCAAAGAATTTGCTGAAAGGTTATGGCAGTAAAGACTTGTCTCGCGGCATTTTGCCTGCGGCAAAACTATGGTGTCTTTTTGAGAAAGGTCTTCAAAAGTCTGCGAGCAGCCTTTTTTCAGCCCTTTCTCAAAAACCCACCGGAATTTCACCCACGGGGTGAAATTCTGCCCGAGACAAAAAGTTAAAGTGTTTAATCTTAAGGTGAAGTACACCGATAGTGCTAACATAAAGCGAAGCACGTACTCCGTTTCCCTTCCGTGCGGCGAAGCCGCGCTTAACGGGGCGAAGCCCTGCTTCATTTTTCATGCACCGCAGGTGCGCTTCATTTTCGCGCACGGTAGGGGCGTCCCATCGGGCGCCCGCCGTGAACGGGTAAGAAAGACCTCACTCGTAACAATGCCTTTTTGAAGGCATTGCCGCGGGTGAGGTCTTTACTTTCAAAACGCCTTTAAATCCTCAACGAAGCGATGCCGGTACGCAGGATGATGTTCCTCGTGGCTTGCGAGAAGATCACGCGCCGCTTCATGTCCTTGAGCAACAGCCTTCGGCGAATGGGAGCCGTGAGCTTTCCGTATGTATCCGCGACCTGCGAAAGGTCGGCAAGATCTCCTCTTTTCGTGCTTTCAAAAGCCACAGAGAGCAGCCTCCCACTGTCAAGGGCGTAGCTGATGCCCTCGTATGAGCTGGGGCTGACAAAGCCCGCCGCCTCGCCTATGAGAAATACTCCGTTGCCGCCGGTAACAAAGTCCGACTGCTTTCCCGGACTGCACACAAGGCACGCCTCGGTCTTGATCGCCTTTTCTCCGTCAAACGGCAGGATGCCGTCGGCGATGAGCTTCGCTTTCTGGCGCTCGAAAGCCTTGCGGCAATCCTTCCCCGGGAAGCACCCGCCGAACATTATCAGTCCGTCCTTGTAAGCCGACCACGAGCAGGACGGGCTCGTTTCGCCGTCGAAGATGCATGAATAGAAGGGTTCGCTCCGCCCGTCGTCGGCAAACCACTGCTGGATGGCGGTATAGCGTTTTATCTTGTCCTTTTTCATATTCTCGGAAAGGAAAAATTTCCTCACTGCCGAATTTCCGCCGTCGGCACCGACAAGTGCGCGGCAGAAGAGCTTTTCCCCGTCCCCGAAGGTAAGTCCGAAGCCCTCGCCCTGCCGCTCGATATGCGTGACGCGCCCTGCCTTTATTTCGACCCGATCGGGGACGAGCGAGATCAGCCAGCGGTCGAATCTCAGCCGCTCCATATTGAGGTAGCGCCGCGGATAGAAGCGGGTCAGGTGTGTTTTCGCGTCGTAGACCTTGACGGAGAAGATCTGCGGGTCGACAAGGACTTCTTTCGGCAGTGTCAGCTTCATTCCCGCGAGGACATTCTGCGCGTCGGGTGCGAGAAGTCCGCCGCAGGGCTTGCGCGAAAGCTCACTCTGTCCGTCGGCGAGAAGCACCGAAAGACCGTTCTTTGCCGCGAGCCTTGCAAAGGTCGCTCCGGCGGGTCCCGCGCCGGTCACAGCTATATCGAAATCACGCACGGCTTTTACTCCTTAAAGTCTTTATTTGTGATTTTTATCAATTATATCATCTTATCTGCCAAAAGTAAAGCCTTTACATGACCGAAAAACGAGATATTTTTCGTGAAATTCAATAAAAACATTTGACAAACGGAAGATAATATAGTATAATTCAAGATGCTTGCGCAATAATGCGACAAAATAAGCCTTCGGAGGTCATAATGCCGCGTTTTTTTATCGGTGAAGGGCAGATCGACGGCGATCTTGTGACCCTCACGGGAGATGACGCTTTTCATATCTCGCGGTCGCTCCGCATGGCTGCCGGTGAGCATATCACCGTCTGCGATGGGGAAAGGAACGAATACGATTGTGAGCTTGTCGCCTTTTCGGGTGATGTTACGGCAAGGATAATAAGTAAAAGGCGGACGGCTGCGGAGCCTCCGTTTTTCGCCTGTATATGGCAGGCTCTGCCGAAGGGCGAAAAGCTCGACACGGTCATACAGAAATCGGTCGAGTGCGGCGCGTCAGAGATAAGGCTCTTCGGGTCGGAGCGCTGCATCGTCCGCACGGATCCCGCGGCGGAGGATAAGAAGAGTCCGCGGCGGCAGAAGATTGCGCTCGAGGCGGCAAAGCAAAGCGGTCGCGGCATAATTCCCCGCGTTTATGGCGCCGTGAGCTTTTCGGAGATGCTTCTTTCGGCATCGAAAGCCGACATCCCGCTCTTCTGCTACGAGGGCGAGGGTACACTTCCGCTCGGAGAAGCGCTGAAGGCTTCCGTGTCACGGCTCGGCAGGCGCGAGGGCTTCACCGTCTCGGTCGTGATAGGCCCCGAGGGAGGTTTTTCGACGGCTGAGGCAGAGCGCGCGTCGGCGACGGGACTTATCCCCGTCGGGCTCGGAAAACGCATCCTTCGCACCGAAACTGTGTCAACATTCCTGCTTGGGGCGCTGTCTTATGAGTTTGAACTCGGCAGTGCTTCGTCAAATGAGTGAATTTTTACAATTATTTTTTCGTCTTTTTAGAAATAACATAAAATACCCTATTGAAAAATCACAAATAGTGTAGTACAATATAGTGTAGAATATACAAAACGGAAGAAGAGGGCAAAGTAATGTCTAACAGATTATTTCAGGGCGTAATTCATCAGATGAAGGACGCGGTCGACCGCGTTATCGGCGTTGTCGACGAAAACGGAGTCATCATAGCCTGCTCGGAGCTTGTCAAGATCGGCGAGATCCGCCAGGGTGTCCGCGACGAGCTTACCTATTCAAACGACCTTGTTGTGTCGGGCGGCTACACATACCGCGCGATCGGTCCCGCGGGAAAGGCGGAATATATCGTTTTCGTTGAGGGAGAGGACAAGAATGCCGAGAAGACCTCGAAGCTGCTTGCCATCTCGCTGGCGAATATAAAGAACCTTTACGACGAAAAATACGATAAGGGTTCGTTTGTCAAGAACATCATACTCGACAACATTCTTCCGAGCGATATTTATATCAAGAGCAAGGAGCTTCACTTCAATACCGAGGAGAGCCGCATAGTCTTCCTCATAAAGTTCAGCGGCAAGACCGATATGATGCCGTTTGAGATGCTCCAGAATATGTTCCCCGACAAATCGAAGGACTATGTCATAAGCGTCGGCGAACACGATATTGTGCTTGTGAAGGATCTCAAGCCCGGCACCGATCAGAAGGAGATCGAGAAGATGGCGACGAATATCGCCGATACCCTTTCGACCGAATTCTACACGAAGGCGAGCATCGGTATCTCGACCGTCGTCGACAATATCAAGGACCTTGCGAGAGCCTACAAGGAGGCGCAGGTCGCGCTTGATGTCGGAAAGGTCTTCGACACCGAGAAGAGCATCATAAGCTACGAGAACCTCGGTATCGGAAGGCTCATTTATCAGCTCCCGACGACCCTTTGCGAGATGTTTTTGCAGGAGGTCTTCAAGAAAGGCTCGCTCGAATCGCTCGACCGCGAGACTCTTATGACGATAAACTGCTTCTTTGAGAACAATCTGAATGTTTCGGAGACTTCGAGAAAGCTCTTCGTACACAGGAATACCCTCGTTTACAGGCTCGATAAGATCCGCAAGCTGACGGGACTTGACCTGCGCGAATTCGAACACGCGATAACCTTCAAGGTCGCCCTTATGGTCAAGAAATATCTCAACTCGAAGCCCGCGAAATTCTGAACGCATAAGCGGAACGGAGGCTCATCCGTTTCGCTTAATTGCATAATTAAATAATACAATAAGGAAGATTTTGCTATGAAAAGAAAGTATATCGCATTGGCGGCTCTTCTGCTCGCGCTCGTGTTCTGCCTGAACTCCTGCGCACTTGTAAGGCTGTCGGACACCATAGGAAACATCTTCGGCTCCGGAAGCAACGGTAACAACAACGGCAACGGTAACGATAACGGAAACACCGGCGGTGTCTCCGATGTGTCGAAAGAGGATATAGTGAAGGCTATGCTCGAACGCTTTTCCTTCTACGACATCGAGATCACCGATGAGGATATGGCATATGCCGTCGTGAGCGCGTATATCGCCAAAACGGGCGACAGGTATGCGAAATATTATAATGAAGAAGAATACGCCGCGCTTCAGCGCGAAAACGAAGGCGAAAATCAGGGGATCGGTATAACCGTCACCGAAAATGCAGAGAAAAAGGCTATCGAGATAATCTCGGTTCTTCCCGATACTCCGGCTGAGAAGGCGGGACTGCTTGCCGGCGACCTTATCGTGAAGGTCGGCAAGGGCGATGACGCCTCCGATGTGGCGACTGTGGGATACGAGCCTGCACTCAAGAAGCTCCAGGGGGTGAAGGGTACTCTTTGCGAGTTCGGGGTCCTTCGCGAGGGGAGCGATGAGATAATGGAATTTTCGATCCTTCGCGAAGAATTTACATCCGAGTCGGTGGTCTATACCGTTTCGGCTGCCGATAAGAGCGTCGGTATCGTGAAACTCGTGCAGTTCGACCTCACTACCCCCGTGCAGTTCAGGACGGCGATGGAGACGCTTATCGCCGACGGGTGTGACAAATTCATCTACGATGTCCGCTCTAACCCGGGCGGAGACCTTGCCTCGATCACGGCGGTGCTGTCCTATTTCCTCAATGAGGACGACATCGTTATCCGCACGAAGGACAGATCGGGGAATATGGAGACGCAGTACTGCACGCCTGTCAGCTATACGGGAAGCTATTCGACCTGCAATATAAAGCGGGAAGATATAGGCAAATACAGAAATTACAAGGCTGCCGTACTCGTGAACGGCGGAACGGCGAGCGCCGCCGAGCTTTTCACGGGGAATATGAAGGACTACGGACTTGCGAAGGTCTTCGGCGAGAAGACATACGGCAAGGGATGTATGCAGTCGATCTACGGACTCGGCAAGGGTGCGATCAAGATGACGACCGCCTTCTATTATCCTCCGCTTTCTGACAATTACGACGGCATCGGACTCTACCCCGACGAGGGCTGCACCGTTGAGCTTTCCGAGGAAGCGAAGAAGGTAAACCTCTATAAGCTCCTTCGCGCGGAATATCAGGCAAAGGACAATCAGCTTGCCGCCGCAGTAGATTATTTAACGAAGTAAAATCAAAATTCATATCATATCATAACAGGGAGAAAAGTATGTCAACCAAGAAAACGCTTTACACCAAGGAAGGCTATGAGGCACTTGAAAGAGAATACGACCATCTCGTAAATGTCGAACGCGAAGAGGTCAAACGCGATCTGTCGGTCGCCCGCTCCTACGGAGACCTTTCGGAAAACTCCGAATACGATGAAGCAAGAACAAGACAGGCAAAGATCGAGGCAAGGATAAAAGAGCTTGAAGAGCTTAAAAACAACGCCGAGATAGTTGACGAATCGAAGATAGATACATCGGTGGTCGGCGTCGGCTCGACCGTGAAGCTCTACTTCCGCGACGACGACGAGGAGATCGAATACAGCATAGTCGGCTCCAATGAAGCCGATCCCGCCGAACACAGGATCTCCGACCAGTCGCCGATAGGTAAGGCGCTTGTTGACGCGCACGCGAGAGTCGGCTCGGTCGTCACCGTCAATGCTCCCGGCGGGCATTTCGAGGTCGAGGTCCGCGATGTCTTCCGTACGAAGAACGAGCATGAGCATCACACGATCTGACATCCGGAGGAAATAAAGATGACCGAAAAGGAAAACCTTGAGATAAACCGCGCGGAGCCTACCGCGGCTGAGCTTTCGGAGCTGCTCCGCGTCCGCCGCGACAAGCTTGCATCCCTCTGCGAGGAGGGGAACGACCCCTTCAGGATAACAAAGTACGATCAGACTCACCATTCGTCCGAAATAAAAGATAATTTCGACTCGCTCGAGGGCAAGGATGTGTCGATCGCAGGAAGACTCATGTCAAAGAGAGTCATGGGCAAGGCGTCCTTCTGCAATGTGCAGGACCTTACCGGCAATATCCAGTGCTATGTCTCGCGCGATTCGCTCGGCGAGGATCCCTACAAGGCGTTCAAGAAGCTCGACATCGGCGATCTTGTCGGTGTGAAGGGGTATGTTTTCAGAACGAAAACGGGTGAGATCTCGGTACACGCGAACTCTGTGACGCTCCTTTCAAAGAGCCTTCAGATCCTGCCCGAGAAGTTCCACGGACTGACGAACACCGACTTGCGCTACCGTCAGAGATATGTCGACCTCATCATGAATGAGGATACGAAGAAGACCTTCATCAACCGCTCGAGGATCATCAGCACGGTGCGCCGTTACCTTGATTCGCAGGGCTTTATGGAGGTCGAGACTCCGATGCTCGTCCAGAACGCCGGAGGAGCTGCCGCAAGGCCCTTCGAGACGCATTTCAATGCCCTTGACCTTGATGTCAAGCTCCGCATATCGCTCGAGCTTTACCTGAAGCGCCTCATCGTCGGAGGAATGGAGAAGGTCTACGAGATAGGAAGAGTCTTCCGCAACGAGGGACTTGACACCCGCCATAACCCCGAATTTACCCTGATGGAACTTTATCAGGCTTATACCGACTACCACGGCATGATGGATCTGACCGAAAACCTTTACCGCTATGTGGCGAAAGAGGTACTCGGCACGACCGTTATTACTTATAACGGCATCGAGATGGATCTCGGCAAGCCCTTCACCCGCATCACTATGCTTGACGCGGTAAAGAAGTATTCGGGTGTCGACTTCTCGGAGATACACACTCTTGAGGAAGCCCGCGAGGCAGCGAAGGCTCACAACATCGAATTCGAGCCGAGACACAAGAAGGGCGATATTCTCAATCTTTTCTTCGAGACTTATGCGGAGGAGCATCTGATCCAGCCGACCTTCGTTATGGATCACCCGATAGAGATCTCGCCGCTGACGAAGAAGAAGCCCGAGGATCCCGACTATGTCGAAAGGTTTGAGTTCTTCATGAACGGCTGGGAGATGGCGAATGCATACTCCGAGCTTAACGACCCGATCGATCAGCGCGAACGCTTCAAGGCGCAGGAGGCTCTCCTTGCGCAGGGCGACGAAGAGGCGAACACGACCGACGAGGACTTCCTTTATGCCCTTGAACTCGGTATGCCGCCCACGGGAGGCATCGGATTCGGCATCGACCGTATGGTCATGCTACTCACCGACAGTCCCTCTATCCGCGATGTCCTGCTTTTCCCGACAATGAAGCCGGTAGATCAGTAAAATAATCGACCCGAGAAAAATTTTTATAACCGGAGGCAGTCTATGGACGAAAACAAAATACCTGCATCCGATATTCAGCCTCAGAGCGATACGGGGAAGAAATTCGAGAATTTCTGGTATTATAATAAGTGGAAGGTCATAGCGGCGGTCTTTCTCCTGATCGTCCTCGTCTTCTGCGTCGTGCAGTGCGCGACGAAGGAAAAGAGCGACCTCGGCATCCTCTACGGCGGGGCTATGAGCGCCTCTGACACAAGGATGCCCGATATGAAAAAGGCGTTCACCTTTGTCGAACCTGAAGCGTTCAGAAAGAACGGCGTCGGATTTACCGTCAACGAGATATACAGCGAGGAATATATCAAGGCAAGTCAGAAGCAGCAGAGCAGCACCGGCACCCTTGAGGCGGGCGAGACCGAATACAGAACGGTCAACCCGAGCGTAAATTCCTCGAATTACGAGAGCTTTTCAAACCTTCTCCAGACGGGAAGCTATTCGATAGTGATAGCCGACAAATGGATATACGACGGAATGAAGGGCAGGGTCGGATTGCGCGGACTTGACGAGCTTTTCGGAGAGGGAAGCGTGCCGCAGGAGATAAGATACGACGAATGCGGCGTCCTCTTCAAGAAGACCGACTTCTACCTTGCGAATCAGACGGCGTTTGCCGGAATATCCGACGACGCGGTGATCTGCATCTGCATATACAGTCCCTTCAAGGGGATCGCAAGCTGCGGAGGGAAGGACACCGACGCCGAATACGAGAAGTCGATAGAGATGTTCCGCGCGATCCTCGATTACAGAATAAAATGATCCCCGAGAGATACCGCATATGAAGAAAAAACTTTTATCCTCGGCACTACTGCTCGTGACCGCGATAGTGTGGGGCTTTGCCTTCGTCGCGCAGGTCAAGGGTATGGAGAGTGTCGGGACCTACACCTACAACGGACTGCGCTTCCTTATCGGAAGCGCAGTCATGCTTCCGCTTTTCCTTATATTTTCAAAGGACAAGGGGGACAAAAAGAAGCTCCGCTCGTCGATGCTTTACGGCGTGCCGGCGGGACTTCTGCTTTTCACTGCCTCGACTCTTCAGCAGTACGCGATAGAGCTGAGTCCCGACGCGAATTCGATGAAGGCGGGCTTTATCACCGGACTGTACACGGTCGCGGTCCCCGTCATCGGCTTTGTTTTTATGAAGAAGAAGACCGCCGTGACGACATGGATAGGCTCGGTCGCGGCGCTTGCCGGACTTTACCTGCTCTGCGCCGCGGGTGAGAGCGGATTTGACTTTACCGACGGGATGCTGCTCCTGAGCGTTCCGGTCTGGGCTTGCCACATTCTCTTTATCGACCGATTCGGACACGGCTCGGATGCCTTCGTGCTGTCGGGGATCCAATACGCCGTCTGCGGCGGGCTGAGCCTTATCTGTGCTGTCTTCTTTGACGCGGGATCTCTGAACGCGCAGGCGATAGGAGGTGCGCTCCTTCCGATCCTTTACGGCGGCATAATGTCCGTCGGCGTGGGCTTTACGCTCCAGACCGTCGGGCAGAAGGGAGCCGACCCGACCGTCGCGGCAATAATAATGTCGACCGAGTCGATGTTCGGCGCGATAGGTAATCTTCTGCTTCTCAGCGTCTCGATGTCGCCGCTGCAATATGTCGGATGCATTCTCATGTTTGCCGGAATAGTCATATCGCAGCTCCCGGCAAAGGGAAGAAAAAAGGCGGAAACTATTGACAGTTGAGCCTTTCCGTGATATAATGTTAGCACATCAAATTTAACGGAGGGACAATCCAGATGAAAACAGCAGTCAAGATCACGGCAGTCGCACTCGTAGCAATTATGCTCGTCTGCGCGTTCGCATCCTGCGCGAAGACCCTTTCGGGCTCTTACTCGAGCGAAGCGGGTCTCGGTTCTCTCGCCGGACTTAAGGTCACCTATAAGTTCGAGGGAAGCAAGGTTACTGTTGTCACCACGAGCACGCTCATTGGCAACACCGATAGCAAGAGCTATACCGGTAAGTACGAGCTTGCTACCGCGGAAGACGGAACCGAATCGATCAAGATCACGATGGACAGCGAAGACGGCAATGCTTATGCCGGCACCAAGACCTTCAAGCAGGGAACAACCGATGACGGCAAGGAATATGTCGAGATCGGCGGCGTTCGCTACACCAAGAACTGAACAAATCGAAAAACAGGGGACCTTCTGCGTGAGGGTCTCCTCTTTTTTTCCCCGAAGGTATTTGCGATTGACAAAATACGCAGAATATGATACACTTATATAAAGAATTTTTTCGGAGGAGCAGTATGAAAAAGATAAGAACAGCGGCAGCCCTTGTCGCGGCAGTGATACTCTGTGTGGCTCTTGCGGTACCCGCGGTCTTCGCCGCCGGTGAAGAGTCTAAGGTATATACCGTCCTCGGCGACAGCATCGCCGCGGGATACAGGCTTGATGATTACACGAGGGACGGAGTGACCCCGCCCTCGTCATACGCGGCGCTCTTCGCAGGCAAAGTCGGCGCGACGAAGGTCAACAACCTTGCGAAAACGGGATCGGATACCTCCGACACGCTGAATTTTCTCTCTCAGCAGGCGTATATCGACGCGGTGAAGGAGGCGGACATCATCACCCTTTCGATGGGATCGAACGATATTCTCGGCCCCGGGGGAAAGATGATCTGCGAGAGCCTCGGCATTTCCAGCCTTGACCGTGCGGGTGAGGTGATAAATGCGCTGAATGTTCAGTCAAAGCTGAAAGCTCTTGACGAATACATCAATAAGCCCGGGCAGGTGAAGATCTTCAACGACGCCATAGCAAAATTCAAGGTCAATTGGGTGAAGATCATCGATCGCATCCGTGAGCTGAATCCCGACGCGGTTCTGATAGTCGATAACTTTTATAATCCCTACAAGGCACTGAACATTGAAGGTGTCACCACGCTCGGAAACACGGTGCAGGGTTACCTTGACACGATGAATTCCTATATAAAGAGTCACGCTTACAACGGTCAGAAGTATGTCATCGCCGATGTGGAGTCGGTCAGCGGGAAGACAAATGTGGCGCTTCTGCCGAATTTTGACCTTGACCCTCACCCTAACAAGGACGGTCACGCGGTCATTGCCGACGCGGTGTATGATGAGTATAAGAAGCTGACCTCGCCTGACTCCTCCGGCACGACAGGTAGCGATCCCGCGCCCGTTACCTCCGGCGATGATCCGGGAACTTCCGGAACGCCCGCGGTCGAGCCTTCGGGGACGACCTCCGGTGAACCCGCCCCGGGAAGCTCGGATCTACCCGATGTCCCCTCGTCGGATAGTGAGTCGGGATCGGAGTCGGGGCAGGACAGCGGCACGCCTTCGGGATCGGGGACTGCGAGCGAAGTTCCTTCCGACAGCGCCTCGCAAAGCTCCGCCGAGTCGGTAGATGTTTCGGGAGTCAATATAATGAGTCTTTTTAACTGCTCGTCGGGCAACGCTGCCGCGGCTGCTGTGGCTGTCTTCATCTGCGCTGTCGGCGTAGCGGCGACGGTCGTTATAAGGAAGAAATGAGTGATACCTTCGGCATTTCCGAGCTGCAAAGGATAAAGACTTGCAGGCTCTTTGCGGGCCTTGATGAAGAGGAGCTGCAAAGGGCGCTCGGGCTTCTTGACGCCTCGGTCGCCGAATACGGCAGGGGGGCATTTATCCACCGCGCCGACGAGAGGCTTGCTTTCTTCGGGCTGGTGCTTTCGGGAAGTGTGCAGGTCTGCACCGACGATATGAACGGCGACCTTATGATGATGGCGAATGTGACCGAGGGCGAGACTTTCGGCGAGTCGCTGTGCTATCTTCGCGTTGAGCGGACGAAGGTCTTCATAAGCACGCAGGACAGGGCGAAGGTGCTGAAGTTGCGCACCGATGCCTTCCTTGCTCCGCGCGGAGAGGCTGACAGCCTCACGGGGCGCCTGTTCGGGAATTTCGTTTCGATGCTCGCCGAGCGGACGCTGAGTATGAACGAGAGGATCCAGGTGCTGTCGAAGAAGACCCTGCGCGAGAAGCTGAAAACATTCTTTTCGCAGTGCGAGAAAAAGTATGGGTCGCGGAGCTTTTCTCTGCCTCTTGACCGCGCGGGGCTTGCGATATACCTCGGCTCCGACCGCGCCGCGCTGTCGCGTGAGCTTTCGGCGATGCGCCGCGCAGGGATTATCGACTTTTCGGGCAATTATTTCCGGATCCTTTGACGGGGAGACGGGAGATACGACGGGGGATACGACGGGGGATACGAGAGATGCGGGGGACTTTCTTTCGAGAAAGTCCCCCAAGCCCCCAAAGAACTTGCTGGAAGGCTACGGAAGTTAGGTCTTGTCTCGCGGCATTTTGCCTACGGCAAAACTTTGGTGTATTTTGCCGAGGACTCAAGGGTATGCAAGCATCCCCTTTTCATCCTCGGGCAAAATCCACCGGAATTTTCCCCGCAGGGGAAAATTCTGTCCCGAGACAAGGGCTAAAAGCGTTTAACCTAAAGGCTGTGTTCGCTTACAGGGCGAACGCACTCGTTAAACCGAACGCTCGCAGAACGAGAAGTCTTTACCCTAAGCGTTTATCAAGTTTAGGTCAAGCCTTTCGGGAGGCTTGCGGAATCCAAAGGCAGAGCCTTTGGTCGCCCTCCGCAGAGGGCGAAAGCCCCTTTACCGCGTTTCTTTTTGCTGATTATTTTTTATCAGGCATTTGTTTCGGGTGATGATTTTACCCTTCGGTGAATAATCCGCGAGGGTCGAAAGCGGACTTGTCCGCCTTTGCGCGTCCTACCTGCAAAGAAAAAGCGCCGATGTCTTTATACAGGCAATCGCCCCGTAAAAAGGCAAAAAATCTAATCTCTAATGAATGAAGCGTTTGCTCCGCAAACATGAAGCGGCAACTGCGTTGCCATGAAGCATTCGCCCTCGGCGAACATGAAGCGAAGCGCCCCCCGTTTCCCCTCCGTGCGGCGAAGCCGCGCTTCATAGGGCAAAGCCCTACTTCATTGTTCATGCACCGCAGGTGCGCTTCATTTTTACGCCCGGTAGGGGCGTCCCATCGGGCGCCCGCCTGAAAACCTGACAGTCAAAAAGGCTTCCGCTTATGCGGAAGCCTTTTTGACTTGTTTAATTATTTGACTCTGAGAAGGACCGAGGCGCCGGGGGCAAGGCTCACGGTGTAATTTCCGTTTTCGTCCTTTGCCACAGCAGCCGAGGTCGAGGCATCCTTCCACTCCGAGCTTTCGGTATCGAAATACTCCAGCCCGTCGAAAAGGTCGAGAAGGGTCGCCGTATTCTGCGCACTTCCCGAATAGATCCTGTTGACCATAAGGAAGCTGCCGTCGTCGAAGAATCCTATCACGAAATTTTTGCCCTTGACCTTGCCGAGATCGCCGTACGAGGTATATCTTTTGCATCCCGATTCGGAGACCGAACTGATATGGAAGACCGCCGTCGATTCCTTCTTGGCAAGCTCGCGCCCGAGGGGAACGAGCCACTTCGATGTTCTCTGGATCGAATAATAATGTTCGAACTTTGAGCCGTCGGGAGCTATACAGGCATCCGACCATCCCTGATCGACGAGCGACTGATCGAGCGCGTAGGTGAAGAACGAGATATGCTTCATTCCGTATGCGAGGCAGGTATTGGCTTCCCACGCGATCTGCGCATCGGTCACATTGCCGTATTTCAGGTGCTTTGTAAGAAGGACTATCGCCATCTGGTCGATACCGGCTTCCTTGCCGGCGGTTCTGACCTGTTCAAGGTTCGTGAAGTAGCCAGTGCGCACCGTGCCGCCGTTCTGATCGAAGTGGTAATAGTCATAGCTGAGGAAATTGGGTCTGACCGTTTCGACAAAGGTGGTGAGGTACTTTTCGTATCCATCCGTGCCGAGCTGGTTGTCCTTCGCGTAGTTCGGGAAGAGGTTTATGACCGTCTTTTTGTCGGGAGAGAACTTCTTGAACGCTGTGTTGAGCATAGAGAGGATCTCAAATCTTTCCTTGCCGGGTTCATCGTAGAGCCACCAGCCCTTTATGTTGTCGAAGTCTTTGTAGTCCTCGACGACCTCCTTGACTACCTTGTCGACCTCCTCCTGCGTGAGAGGAGTCTGACTGTACGAAAGGTTCATGATCCTCGGATCCTGAAGTGCCGAGCAGGTCAGTCCGTACTTTTTGAAGAGCGTCAGCGCAGCCTTGTTCTGTTCGGTCGAGTTGTACTCAAGCGGTACCGAGGTAAAGCCGCAGTCGGCGATGTCCTTGATTACGCTGTCGGTCGTGATAAGGTCGTTGTGAGGTCCGAAGTAGTAGGTCAGCTCAAACTGATCGAGTCCGGTCATTCCGTCCACCTTCTTTTCGCTGAAATCGTATGTGAAGGTCACTTCGGCGGTGAGTTTTACCTCGCCGACGCCTTCAAGGTTTGCCTTGTCCGTTAGAGTGAGCGAGCGGTCGCGTGCCGCGGCATCCGCCGGAAGCGTGACCGTGCCGAGAAGCGGAACCAAGGTCAGGCAGGCAAGGAACAGGCAGAGAAGCCTCTTTTTGCCCGGTGCGACGATCGCAAGAAATACGGCAGCCGCAAGCGCCGCAATCCCTGCGGCAATGCCGGTAAAGCCCGAGCATCCGCCGCACCCTGCGCCGTCATTCGTCGGCTGAGTAGCCTCGGTCGTTGTTGCCTCTGTTTCCGCGCTCTTTTTGCTCAGAAGGAAGACAAAGCTTCCCGACTCTCCGTTCGCAATAGTGCCTGCGGAGGATTTTTCGGTGAGCAGGATCCCTTCATTGTCCGAAGAGAGGCTTGCACGGAAGTTTTTCGCGTATTCGCACAGGTTATTTATACTGACGGTAACTTCAAGCCCGCCGTCGGCGGCGGGGGAGACCGAAAGTTCGGCTTTCACCCCGTCGCGGGCGTCGCTGTTATTGACCTCGGGATCATAGCCCGAAGCCGTGAGGGAAAATATCGGGATAAGGAGCAGGATCAGTATCGCGGCGACCGATGCCGCAAGGAGTCTTTTTGTGCCGTGTGATCTTTTCATAGCCTTTTACCTCCCGTATAGTGTGTCAGGAGCTGTATGTTCCCTCGGTGTTTGCCACGACATGGGCAACGGGAGCCTTGTGGCGTGAGGTCGCCACGCGCTTCTGAAGCTCGGAATAGAACAGCTCGTGGTCGAGAGGCAGCGTGATCTCCTTGCCGAGCCATGCCGAGAGGTGCAGGGCATTCGAAATAGTCAGACCGTTGATGCCCTCGCGTCCGTCGGCGACCAGCGGCTCACCGCGGAGGATAGCGCCCGCGAAGGCGTTGAGAACGCCGGGATGCTGCGGGTTCTTGCCGTCGGTCTCGACCTCGTTGTATTCGATCGGGGGCTTGCCGTAGATC